>CAYZOV010000052.1:0-4504 GCA_964480525.1 uncultured Ruminococcus sp. | reverse complement strand
TTTCGGCTTTTTGGTGTAGTACATAACGTGGTTTACGTCTGCCCCGCCCTCGCTGAACGTTGGGAAAATAAATCCGTCCGTCGGTACGTCAGCCACAACACGGTCGTTGTTTGGTTTTTTGACAATTTCGTTTAGGTTTTCGTCGTAAATAAGTCCGTCGGCTCTGATGTCAACAGGGCAAATTGCGGTTACGATAAAGTTGTAATTGCTGTCGGAATCGTCGTATTGTGATTCGTCTTTGTTCTTTTTAAAAACAGAATATGAACAACTTGCGATAAAAACCGCATATGTAGACAAATAATCCATGTTTTTAACAATGTGATTCAAAAGCCTGTCTGTAAAAGCTTCGTCCTCAAGTTTTGAACGTGAAGCGGTGTAGAGGATATTTTGGGTTTGTCCGTCAGCGTAGGCGCTGTTGGGAAATGAGTATTCCAGCAGATTTTTTGAAACTTTTCCGCTGAAAACCTTTTTCAAAACGCTTAGGGTAAGCGCCGCCTTGTCCTCGTCGATAATGTTAAAACCGCTTATGGTTTTGCATTTTATGTTTTTTTCAGCGTCGATAAAAGCGGTGAGAACTTTGCCAACTGTGAAAAAATTGTCGTCGTCGCTGAAGTGTTTTTTAATTTCGGAAACTTCTTTTTTGTTCATTTTGTTAAATCCTTTCTGTCAATTTTTGCGAAAAAATTATTAAATTAAAGGTTGTTTTCTCCCCATTTTGCAAGTTCGGTGAAAACAGGAAGAAGTTCTCTGCCCTTTTGGGTGAGAGAATATTCCACATGAGGCGGAATTTCGTTAAATTGTTCACGGTGAACGATTCCTAAATCTTCCAAATCTCTCAACGTGTTTGTAAGCATGGTGTTGGTTATGGGCGAAATGGCTTTTTTCAGCTCACCAAAACGACAGCTTTCGTTTTTGCAAAGTTGATAAATAACGTGGGTGCGCCATTTTCCGCTAAGAATTTCCAAAGTTCTGCGCATAGGGCAGTTGTCGCTAACCTCGGTTGTAAGCACTCGGTTAAGGTATTCTTCGGGTGTGATGTCTTTTTTCAAATTCATTTCTCCTTTGAAGTCGGTACAAAATTTCGTACTAAGTAGTTTTTAATTGCGTACTTGAAATTTCCCTTTTATAATAGTATACTTTAAATAGAATCCGCTTTCAAAAAAATGTTTACAAAAAATTATAAAAGGAGTATTTCTATGAAAACCGCAATTGTTTATTATTCCAAACACCACGGCAATACCAAAAAGTTGTTGGATAAAATTGCCGAAAATAACGACGTAACTTTGTTTGATATTACTAAAACGTCGGAAATTGACCTTACCGCATTTGACCGTGTGGGTTTTGCGTCGGGAATTTATTATTCAAAATTCAACAAAAATCTGTTGAAATTCGCACAAAACAGTAATTTGGCAAACAAAGAAACGTTCTTTGTCTACACCTACGGCGCTAAGAAAGAGGGTTACACAAAGGCAATTCGTGAAGCCATGGGAAAAGACGTGAAAATTCTGGGTGAATTTGGTTGTTTCGGGTTTAACACGTTCGGCCCGTTCAAGCTGGTTGGCGGAATCGCCAAAGGACACCCGAACGCAGACGATTTTAAAAATGTTTTGGATTTTTACAATAATCTTTAACCTGAAAAATCCCGTGGGTTTAGTCCTGCGGGGTTTTTTCGTTTTGAAAACTGCGGAGAAATTCACGCTCTTTTTCGGTGAGGTTATCCCAATTTATCATGTCGGGGCGTTTTTTTTGGGTTACTAAAAGACTTTGTTCACGTCGCCACTTTAAAATGTTGGCGTGGTGTCCCGACAGCAAAACGTCGGGTACTTTTTTGTCGTGCCACACTTCCGGTCGGGTGTACTGCGGGTATTCCAAAAGTCCGCTGTAATGGCTTTCGTCCTCGTAACAGTCGGCGTTTGACAGCACCCCGTCAAGCATACGCACAACGCCGTCTACAAGCACCATTGCCCCCAGTTCGCCACCCGTCAAAACATAATCGCCTATGGAAATTTCCTCGTCCACTATCTCGTCAAGCACACGTTGGTCAACCCCCTCGTAATGTCCGCAAAGTATGAAAAGACGTTGTTTTTTAGAAAGTTCCACGCATTTTTGCTGTGTCAAAACTTTTCCCTGCGGCGACATAAAAATAACGTGGGGTTTTTCGTCGCAGTCCTTAGTTACCGCCTCAAACGTGCGAAAAATCGGTTCCGCCTGCATTAACATTCCCTGTCGCTCGCTGTACGGCGTGTCGTCAACCCTGTTGTGCTTGTCAAGGGTATAGTCACGAATATTGTGGCAGTTTACGGTGAAAATTCCCTTTTTTCTCGCTCTGCCCACAACACTTTGAGAAAAATAATTCTCGCACATTTCGGGAAAAAGCGTCGCAATGTCAATTCTCATACCCCACCCCTTAGTCAAACAACCCGTCAAGTGGCTTAATTAACATTTTGCCGTTTTCAAGGTCGGTTTCAACTACAACTTCGGGAATCGCAGGCACCAAAAGTTCTTTGCTGTCGGCGGTTTTGATGTGGTAAACGTCGTTTGCACCCGTCTGGGAAACGTCCGAAATTTCGCCGTAAACTTCCCCCGTTTCGGCGTTTTCAACGGTCAAACCGATTAGGTCTTGGATAAAATAGCACCCCTCGTCAAGCTCCACGTCGTCACGGCTGATGTACAGAACATGGTTTCGCATTTTTTGTGCGTCCTCAACAGTGTCAACGCCCTTGATTTTCATAATTACAATGTTTTTCTGAACTCTGGAATGTTCAATTTCCACAATGTCGCCGCTTTTTCTGAAAAGTCGGTCAAACTCGCACAAAAAGTCGGGCGTATCGCACCACGGCTGGACTTTGACTTCGCCTTTTATGCCGAAAATCGACACAATTTTTCCGATTTCAAGATAATTTTTCATATTAAATCTCCGTTTTTTCAAATTTTTAAAGCTTCAAGTTATATTTTACCACATATTTTAAAATAAATCAATACAGACAATTTTCAACAAATATTTTTGCGGACAAAATCGGCGACGTTGTTCAGATGTTAAAAGTTTTTGGATAATATGTTTTAAACTTTTCAAAAGCATTGGTGAAATTGTACAAAATTTGCCCTTTGTTTTTTGAAATAGATAATCAAAAAGCAGAAAATTTGACAAAAGAGCCGTTTTGTGCATATTTTATCGTTGACTATGTGAAGCTTAACTAGTATAATATTGATATAAGTTATTTTTTGAAGAAATGACTGTCTGCCTTTCGGCGGAGAGCTAAAGTTATTTTGAAATGAAATTGAAATGGAGAGATTAACAATGTTCGTAAGAGATGTAGTTGTTCAGAATCAGGTAGGACTTCACGCACGTCCGGCAACTTTCTTTATTCAGAAAGCTAACGAATTTAAATCGTCAATCTGGATTGAAAAGGAAGACAGAAGAGTTAATGCAAAGAGCCTTCTCGGTATTCTTTCACTTGGTATTGTTGGCGGTACTGAAATCAGAATTATTGCTGACGGTGCAGACGAACAGGCTGCTGTAAACGGTCTTGTTGACCTTGTTGAAAGCGGTTTTGCTGACGAAAAGATGTAATTTTTTTACGCACAACATTTAAAAGAGTAGGATTAACGTCCTGCTCTTTTTTTGCGAAAATTTCTTGAAATTATCACAAAAGAGTGGTAAAATCTGTTTGATAAAATTTAAAAAAAGGAGGGAAATTTTAAATTGGAAGAATTGGTGATAAGAAATTCACAGCAGACAAACATAGTTGTTTCGGAACATTTAATCAAGACGGTCAGAACGGGCATGGAAAATATGCAAACCCTTATGGCGCAATATAGGTGTGCGATTATGGAAGTTGAAACCAAATTTAAGGTGCTAAACGAACAGTTTTCGCTCCAGCACGACCGAAACCCTATCGAAACCATTAAGACAAGGCTTAAATCGCCTGAAAGCATTATGGAAAAATTAAGGCGGAAAAATCTGGATTTTTCCGTGGAAGCCATTGAGAAAAATTTGTTTGACGTGGCAGGGGTGAGGGTGATTTGCCCGTTTGTGGACGACATTTATATGCTGTGCGAGTGCCTTTTGCAACAGGACGACATAAAGCTGGTGCGAAAAAAGGACTATATCGAAAACCCGAAACCGAACGGTTACAGAAGCCTGCATTTGATAGTAGAGGTGCCGATTTTCTTGCAAAACGAGAAAAAGCCGATGAAAGTTGAGGTGCAATTGAGGACGATTGCTATGGATTTTTGGGCTAGTTTAGAACACCAGTTGAGGTATAAAAAGGAACTTTCGGAGGAACTTTTGGAAGAATTGGCGTTTGAGTTAAAGGAATGTGCGTCCATAAGCGCCAGCCTTGATTATAGAATGGAAGTAATCAAAAACAGGATTGAATCCACGCAAAAGTCAGAGGAATAGAGTAATAAAAAGAGGAAAACGTGCCGTTTTCATCGATTCACCTCACCACGCTTTTGTGGGGTAGTAAAGTTTGTTTTGTTCGGTGGCGTATGCGAAACTGCG
>CAYZOV010000051.1:0-6223 GCA_964480525.1 uncultured Ruminococcus sp. | reverse complement strand
CTTTGAAAAGGCTTGACCGAAACTTTTAGTTTTCTGACGAAGTTTTAAAGTTTGTTGGATTCACGCCAAAGTTACAGTTAAAACCGCCAAACCACGTTGCGGTGTGAACCGAAGAAAACGCCACGTTTTCTTCATTTTACCACATCTACAGAAAAAATGCTATACCTTTTCAAAATTTTAATAATTTTTTCGTCAATTATTTCTCCGCTCACCGCAACGGGAACCGACGGCTGGCAGGTTGTCACCGTCAAACCGCACACCCTACCCGTCGCTTCGTCTACTTTGACACGCTCTTTCTCCGAAAAAACAGCCGCACGCATGGTCATTGCTCTGTCAAGCTGCGAAAAATTTATCACATCACACAAAAACTCACCGCTCTTTTTGTGCAGTTTTTCAAACGCTACTCCGACTTTTTCAAAATCTTCGTCCGAATTGTTGGGCGAAATCATCATCACAACTGCGTTATCGTCGGAGTATTCAACCTCAACGCCGTGTTCTCGCAAGCCGTCAGCAAGGGCGTTTCCCGAATACCCCACGGCGTTTGGGAAAACCGAAATTTTCAACGGCTCCCACGCTTTCGCTTCAAAACCGCACTTGTTAATCTTTTCGCACAACTCCGCCACTTTTTGACTGCACTCCGCCAGTTTTTCCCCGAAATTATCCGCCAAAACCTTGTTGCAAAGGTCAAGCGACTGCAAAATCAGAAAACTCGGACTGGTTGACGCAAACATTGACATAACCGCCTTTGCGTTTTCACAAAAAAACTTCCCAGCGCCCTTTGAAATGTGCAAATACGCTCCCCCCGTCAGCACGGGCAAAGTTTTGTGCGCCGAATCGCAACACATATCCGCCCCCAACGTCATAGGGTGAATATCATTTTCCAAAAATTTCAAATAGCTTCCGTGGGCGTTGTCCACCACCAGCAGAATGTCAAACTCTGCGCAAACTTTTTTAATCTCCCGAATATCCACGATATTTCCCAAATAATCAGGCGACGTAATATACACACCGCAAGGATTTTTCGCCTTTTTAATCCCCTCTCTTATTTCGTCGGGCGTAAAAAGCGACTGGCAAATCGACCGTGATTTTTCTTTCGGATAAACCCACACCACGTCCACATCAGCTAAAATACAGCCGTTCAAAAACGCTTTATGACAATTCCTCGGGGCGATAATTTCCCCTCTTTTTTCTTTGTTTTTTCGCCCCATAGCCAGCAACGCCACCATAGTTTTTATACAAAGGCTTGACCCCTCCGTGGAATACAGGGTTTTTTGGGTGTTAAAAAGTTCGGCACAATTTATCTCGCTTTCGCCGATTATTCCGTCAGCGTCAAATAAATAATCCGCACCCTTTATCTCCGTAATGTCCATGTCCTCAATCCCAAGAACCCCCCGAACCCCTTTGTGTCCGGGCATATGAAACCTAACGGTTTGGCTTTCGGCATAATTTTTCACAAAATCATAAATCGGCGTGTTCACCAAAAATTCCTCCTAAAACTCAACTTGCAAACCCTGTAAAAATCTTTTCCAAATTGCTTTTTCCACGGTGAATTGTCCTTGACACCGTGGACTTGTTCACTCCGTAAATTTTCGCAATTTCGTCAATGGTTTTCTTTTCGCTATAATATAACATAATATAGCTTTTTTGCGTATTTGTCAAATTTCTGTTCAAAACCCAAGTATAATCCGCTTTTTTTGCGTTTACATTAACATTGTCGCCCAAGTCGTACCCCTGTTCGATAAAACCGCCCACTTCATAAAGCGGAATCCTGCGTTTGCGTTTGTTAATCATCAAACCACCCCATTTCTGCGTTTTTCAACCGCCTGTACATAATCGCTCATCAGTTCAATGGCATATACAAGGTCGTTTCGTTCCTCTCTCAAAAGCTCAAGCCTGTCAACTGTTGCGTCCGTGTCGTCGCCGTGCTTTATGCAATGTTTTACGTTTTCGATTCGCTTGTTTAATTGTTTCAAATCTCTTTTATAATCCTTAATCATTTTTGTCATAACAAACCCTCACTTCTTTCTTAATTCTTTTTTAACTAAAACCGTACTGTGTTTTTTTAAAATCAAACGGGGATTTAATTTTCAAAAAATTCCACGGTTTTATATGTTGTCGGTTTTAACTGCAACATAGTAATTCAACGAAATTCCCGCAGAACGAATGTTCTACTATTATTATAACTTATAGAACGTTTGTTTGTCAAGATTTTTTTGTGTAAAAGTTGAATAATTTTTGCCCTTTAAAATTGTGCCAAAGCAACAAACTAGGAAGATTTTTGGACTGTTTTTTGAAAAAAGCCTTGAAAAAAAATCGGGATTGTGGTATACTTTTTTTAGATTTTAACACTTGAAGGGAAAACTTTATGACGCAGGAAAAACTTGACAGAATATCCGAGCTTGCACGAAAATCCAAAACCGTCGGACTGACAGAAAAAGAGAAAGAAGAACAGACGATTTTGCGAAACGAATACAGACAAAGTGTTGTGGGCAACCTCAAAGCCCAACTTGAAAACACTTATATCGTAAATCCGGACGGCTCAAAAATTGCGGTTAAAGACAGAAAAAAGAACTAAGACAACTTTACGAAATAGCTAAAATTAAAGAAAGAGGGGTAATCGGTTTTACCGACAAAACTAAGCTATGAGTAAAAATAACATTGACCTCGGGGAAAATTACGGAGTTTCAAGACAAAAACAAAAATTGCTGTTCATGAGAGAGATTCTTTTAAATCTCACCGACGAAGAACACCCTATCACCGTAAACCAACTTATCAACATTTTGGCAGATAACGGTATCAAAGAAGAACGCAAAACCGTATACGACGACATCGCAACCTTAATCGGAAGCGGACTTTCTATCGAAGTAACAAAAATCGGTCACGCAAACGCCTACTATGTTGCGCAACGTCTTTTTGAAACCGAAGAACTGTTCGTGCTTTCGGACGCCGTTGCTTCGTCGAAATTTCTGACAAAGAAAAAATCCGACGAACTTATTAAAAAACTTCAAACGCTCACCTCAAAGCACCTTGCAAAAGAGCTTCTTCGTGACATTGACGTTAAAGACCGTGTAAAAACCTACAACGACAGCATTTATTACACCATAAGCCAAATTAACGAGGGCATTATCAACAAGAAAAAATTAACGTTCCAATATTATACATACGGAGCGAATAAGAAAAAAATCTTTAAACACGACGGCGCCTGGTATGTTGTTTCGCCGTATAAACTTGTTTGGGAAAACGACAATTATTATCTTATTTGTTATTCCGAAAGACATGGCAAAATCGTATATTTCAGAGCCGACAAAATGGTGAAAGTTACGGCTATGGACGAAAAACGTATCGAACCCGACGGCGACCAAAAAGATTTTATCAAAAAGCTTAGAAGCACTTTTGATATGTATTCGGGCGAACTTGAAAGGGTTACGTTTGAAATAAATCCACGCCTTATTGACCAGATGATTGACAAATTCGGGGACAAAATCGTAGTTTTGCCCGAATCCGAAAACAAGGTGACTTTCAAGGCGGACGTTCAAATAAGCCCTACGTTCTGGGGTTGGCTTTTCCAGTACGGCACGGATATTAAAATTATCGCTCCGCAAAAGTGTGCGGAAATGTGCAAACAGGAACTAAACCGTCTTTTGAACAATTATCTCTAAAGGAATAATTTATGAACACTTTAAAAATCAAAAAAGTTTGCGGTGTTTTGTCGCTGACGGCGTTGGCTGTGGCTATGATTTTTACGGCTTTTGTTTTGGGCAGAGATTCCGAAAATTCAGTTGAAACTTCCCCGAAAACCCCAAAAACAACCACTACCGCCCCGACAACCACGCCAAACACGGAGAATACAACTTCCGCAACTACTACAACAAACACGGAGAATACAACTTCCGCAACTACTACCACGGCGGAAAATAACGCAACCACCACCACGGCTACAACTCAAACTACCATCACCGCCACGGTTTCGCAAAAACCTGCCGACGGAAAACTTGATATTGTGGCTTCCGCTTCAAATTCGTGGGAAGAAAACGGCAAAGTTTGTACCCAAATCGACATTTTTATTACAAATAATACCGGTTCGCCGATTAACACCTTTGACGTGACGATAAACCTTAATTATCAATTTGAAATTGTTAATTCGTGGAACGCCGATTTTTCACCCGAAAGCACAAATCTTCGTGTTTCAAAAACCCTTGATTATAATATCGAAAACGGCTCACAATTTAACGCAGGTTTAATTGTAAAAGCCGACAAAAAAATTAACCTTTAACAAATCGCCAATCCCACGGGATTGGCTTTTTTTGTTACTACAAAAAAATGATGGCAGACATTTTTGTCTACCATCTTTTTATCATTTCACCCAACTAGGTGAGCTTCTATATCAGTCAAAATATTCTCTGTACCATACGAGGAATGTGTAAATTGTCCAGATTTTTCTCCAGTTGTCGCTGTTTCCACCCAGATAATCCTGCCAAATTTCTTCCACCACGTCAGGGTTAAAGAATTTCTTAGCATTTTTGCTGTGAAGTCAGTTTTGTTTTAAGTATAGTTCTTTAGTTACTACAAAAAAGATGGCAGACATTTTTTGTCTACCATCTTTTTATCATTTCACCCAACTAGGTGAGCTTTTTCTGTTTAATCAAAATATTCTCTGTACCATACAAGGAACGTGTAAATCGTCCAGATTTTTCTCCAGTTGTCGCTGTTTCCACCCAGATAATCCTGCCAAATTTCTTCCACCACGTCAGGATTGAAGAATTTCTTAGCATTTTCGCTGTGAAGTGTTGCGTTTACATCACCGTTGTACCTCTCATCAGCAAGCCAAATTCTTATAGGCACGATAAATCCGAGCTTTTTCCTGAACGCAATTTCTTCAGGCAAAACCTTTGCCGCAGCCGTTCTGAAAGCTACCTTGTTCTGCTCTGCGTTCACCTTAAAGCGTGACGGCATACGACCTGCAATGTCAAAAATTCGTCTGTCCGTCAACGGCATACGAACCTCAAGCCCCACAGCCTCGCTCATTTTGTCTACGTTAAGGTAAATATCCCCCTCAAGCCAAATCTGAATGTCCACGTCCGACATTTTCGACAACGGGTCAAGGTGTGCGTTTTCCTCGTAAATTTCCTTTGCTATGTCAATCGGCAAAAACGACGAGTCGTAATTTTTCAAAAGACGCTTTTTCTCGTCCTCTTTCATAATGTTCGTGTTTCCCACATAGAACGTCGGCAGGTTTTCGCCGTACCTTTCTGCATTTCTGTACATATTGTACCCGCCGAAAAATTCGTCTGCTCCCTCACCCGAATAACATAACTTCGTGTTTTTCGCAGTTTCACGACAACCAATCGCAAACGCAATCGCCGAAGCGTCACCCAACGGCTGTTCCATATTTTTCATTACAAACGGAACAATGGAAAAATAATCTTCAGGCGTTACCAAACACCTGTTGTTTTTTCTGCCTAAAATGTCAGCCGTCTGTTTTGCAAGACCACTTTCGTCAAATCTTTCATCGTCATAACCACACGAGCCCGTCACCTCAACGTCCGTCATAGCCAGCACATACGATGAATCCACGCCACCCGACAAAAACGACATCGCAACCTCGTCATCGTCCTTAACCTGTGGAATAATTTCCTTAAAGGTTTCGTGAATTTCCTCTGCCCAGTCCTCTAGGCTCTTGCTTTCGTCAGGCTTAAATGCGTCTGTCGGGTTAAAGTAGCGTGCAATTTCCACTTTGCCACCCTTAAACTTCAAATAATGCCCCGGCATAAGCTTCATTAAACCCTTGAAAAATGTTTCCTCACCACCAACATAAGTAAGGCTCATATAAATTTGCAAAAGCTTTTCGTTAAGCTCTTTGACAAATCCACTCTGCGAAATAATTTCGCTGATATTCGTGCCGTATAAAAGTCTGCCGTCTTTCGTTAAATAATAGTAAAAAGGCTTTGTTCCGAAGTGGTCACGCACACAGAAAACCTCGTCTTTTTCGCTGTCGTAAATGGCAAAAGCAAACATACCGTATAAATGGTCAGGCATATTTTCGCCCCATTTTTCGTAAGACTTTTTCAAAATTTCCTGTTCCCTTTCGGCTCTGCTTAGGCTCTTGTCAATCAAAAGCTCGTCACAAAGCTCACGCCAGTTTCGGATATGACCTCTGTATTTTTTAATTTCAGTCATAACAAATCAAATCCTTTCTGAAAAATCTAAAATAGTATATTCCATA
>CAYZOV010000050.1:0-6361 GCA_964480525.1 uncultured Ruminococcus sp. | reverse complement strand
CCACGACCTCTAGCGTGACAGGCTAGCGTTCTAACCAGCTGAACTACCAGGCCAATTATTTTCCGGTTTCCCAGAAAATAATGGTGGGAACAATAGGGCTCGAACCTATGACCCTCTGCTTGTAAGGCAGATGCTCTCCCAGCTGAGCTATGCTCCCACGCGACTAGTTTATTATACATCACATTTCCCGATTTGTCAACACTTTTTTGCCTGATTTTTCAACTTTGTAACAAATGACGGCAAACTCTTTTGTGAACGTAGTAAAAATGTTAAATTTCAACAAAAATTACAACTTTATTTCCACAGCACGCCTTAATTCCATGCTGTCGGGGGTTACGTCGCAGTCATAGCAAAGAATTTTCACGCCCTCTTTTTGAGCGTTTTTCAGAGCCGTGGCAAATTCGGGGTGGGTGGCGGTGTTTGGTGTGAAATATTTTACGTCTTTCATTTGCACAATAAAGATAATATAACCCTCAAATCCCGATTTTACGGCGTTTGAAAGTTCTTCCAGATGTTTTACCCCTCGCAAAGTCGGAGCGTCGGGGAACATAACAACGCCGTTTTCCTCCAAAGTAACGCCCTTAACCTCCGCAAAAAACTCCGTTTCGCCGTGAACACCGTAAAAATCGAATCGTGAATTTTTATAAACGGTTTCGGGTTTGACAAACTTCAAGTCCTCAAAAAGTTTACCGCTTTGTAAAAATTCCGCAACAGCCTTGTTAGGCGCTTGGGAATCCATATTGATAAGCCGTCCGTTTTTTTCCACCGCAACAAGGTCAAATTGGGTTTTTCGGTTAGGGTTTTGGGATTTTTCCAGAAAAACGGTGGTGTTTTCCACCAAAAGTTCCTTGCACCTGCCCGTGTTTTTAACGTGAACGGTGTGAATTTCGCCGTCGATTTCCACCTGCGCCACAAATCTGTTAGGACGTGACGCAAAACGTCCCTCGCAAATATTTTCGTACCGCATTATTTATATTCCAGCGTGTTTTTCGGGGAAAAGCCTATATAAGTTTTTCCGCAGTTCACTTCAAGTTCGTTTCCGTCGGCGTCGGTGAAAACAAGAGGTGAAGTGTCCGAATCTTTGTACCATTTAATTTCTTTAATCGTGCCGTTTGAGATATAATAACCTTTTCCACCTGTTAAATCCATTGAAATAAGGAGATTTTTCTCATTTATAATCTTCGTTGTGGTTTCCAAATAAAACACGTTGGTGTATTCAAGTTGTTTGTCGGCTTTTGAATCCATGTGGGCTTTGCCGTTGTGCTGTTTTTTGTAGGTTTTCGATTTTTCGTCGTATTTGAAAGTGCTGTAATACGAACGTGAAAAGTTAATTGTTGCCGTAGTGCATGATTTATCGGAAACTTTGCCGTTTTCGTCTTTAAAATTAAAAGCGGATTTGTTATAGCTATCCAAAAGGTCGGTGCGTTTGCCGTAATTTTTCAAAAGATTTGGAATTTCAGAGCCTTTCAAATAAATAGTATGCTCTGTTGCGTAGGAATTTACACGGTTTTGGTCACGTTTGAACGCTTCGCCGTAATAACCCCCGTCGAAATGGTCGGTGTCAAGTTTTTCCAAAGTTTCTTTTGCCACGGTTTTGTCAAGTCCATAGTGGAAGTAAACAGCGTCGTGACCCATTGCAAGCATTGGATAATAGTAACGACAGCTTCGGATAGAGCATACGTCAGGAACTTTGGTATAATCGCCGTAAACCGCCATAAGACGGGTTATTCCGCCCTCAACAAGGCATTCGTACATAATGTCTGCGTCGTAAACTCCGTACTGTGGAAGCGACGCCGTGAGGTTGTTTACCATAACCGCCATAGGGCGTTTGCCCTCTGCTTCGTCCGAAAGGGTATATTCGCCTGTGAGGTTGTTGTATTTCCCCTGTGGTTGGGGTTCTTCTTCGGGTTCGGCGGTGGTGGCAGTCGGCGTGGTTGTCGGCGACGGCGTTGTGGTAGTTACAACCGTCGTTGTTGTGGCGGCTGTGGTAGTTGTGTATACAATTTTTTTGTCTTTTTTGCCACACCCTGTACAAGCGACAGCGTTTAAACAAATAGCAAAAATCAGAATTTTTTTAAAAATTTTCATAATAAAATTACCTCTGCGATTTTAATTTCAAATATTATGTTATCACATTTTTCGACAAAATTCAACCCTTTGGGCAAATAAAAAGGGAACACCGTAAATAAAGTGTTCCCGCAAATTTTTTAATTATTTTGTTGACGGATTAACGATTGCTCTCCAGTCGAGGTCGCCACGTTCAAGGGCATGGATAAGGGCTTCGGCTGTGGCAATATTTGTCGCCATAGGAATGTTGTGAACGTCACAAAGTCTTAAAAGGTCGCTTTCGTTCGGTTCGTGAGGTTTCGGCGTAATCGGGTCCCTGAAGAAAAGGAGCAGGTCGATTTCGTCGCAGGCGATTCTGGCGGAAATTTGCTGGTCGCCCCCCTGTGCGCCACTTAAAAAGCACTGAATGTCAAGACCTGTCGCTTCCTTAACCAGTTTTCCGGTAGTACCTGTTGCGCAAAGATTGTGTTTAGCAAGTATTCCGCAATAAGCAATGCAAAATTGTACCATAAGCTCTTTTTTCTTGTCGTGCGCAATAAGTGCGATGTTCATTTAAGATACCCCCTGATGTTAAAGTGAAAATTGTTGTTGCATAACGAAATTATTTAAGAGAAAGCGGAATGTGTTCGCCTTTGATTCTTCTTGAAATTGCGGAGAACGCCAAAAATCCCATTGAACTTGACGAAAGCGGTGCGCCTTTGCCCGTAGCAAGCGGAATAGCCGAATCTTCAGGGATTACGCCCAAAAGCTGTACGCCTACTGTGTCGATAATAGCGTCCAAATCGTCCATTTCTTCGTATTCAAAAATTCTCTTGTTAGCCTTGTTGATAACAAGACGCTGTTTCTGGTTTCCTCTCTTGTAAAATTCGTCCGACATCATTCTTGCGTCACGAACGCAAACCGGGTCAGGAGTTGTTACAATTAAAATAAGGTCCGAATTTGTAACAATATCAAATACGCTTCCGTTGATACCTGCGGAGGTGTCGATAATTATGTACTCAAAATATTTTCTCATTTCGGTTGTGATTTTCTGAATATCTTCGGCTTTAAGCTGTACAAAAGGGTCGCTCGGAGCGCACAAAACGCTAAGGTTGTTTGCAAGTTTTACGGTGGTCGTAGCCTTGTAAACGTCGCAAGAACCGTCGATAACGTCACCCAAATCATAAGGGATATTTCCCTGCATACCAAGCATAATATCCATACATCTCAAACCGAAGTCAAGTTCAATGATAAGAGTACGGTTGCCCTGCTTTGCAAGTGCATAACCCAAACAAGCACTGATAGAAGATTTACCCGTGCCGCCTTTACCTGAAGTAACAGCAATAATTTTAGACATAATCATTCATTCCTTTCCCGCCGACAAAACGGCTTAACAAATATATATTTAGCAACAAGATTTCATTACTTAAATCCACCCGAAATAACACATGGGAAGAATATACCAAATTTTTAATGTTACATACTTTTATTTTACCACATTATTTGCAATTGTCAAAGAATTTTTTAGTCAAACTATTAAAATCGGTATTTAGTATAAATAACCCCCACCCCAATTTGTATAATTTGCACAAATTTTACAAGGCTTTTTTACACCGCAAAACACATATGTTTGCAAATTTCACCTAGTCCACCAAAGATGAAATTTCCGCAGGCGAAAGGTCGGGGTGAACCAGTTTGTTTAATGCTGTTTGAATGATTTGACAACATACTTTCATAAGTGCGTCAATGTTTCGTGGCGTGACCATCATTTGGGAAAAATCCTTGTCGGAATTTTGTGCGTCGGAAAGCTGAAAAACGGCGGTTTCCAAGTCGATAACCGTAGGTACGCCAACAGCAACCACGGGAACGTTCAGAGTGCGTTGCGAAAGCTCTTTTCGGGCGTTCCCCACACCGCTTCCGGGGGAAATTCCCGTGTCCGTAATCTGAATTGTGCGCCCAAGATTTGAAATTTCTCCGCAAGCTAATGCGTCTATGACGATTACCAATTGTGGGCGGATTTTTTCGCAAACCGCCTTGACAATTTCGGCGGATTCAATCCCCGTCGCAGCCGAAACACCCGTGCGTATAACCGACACTTCCGCCATGTTTTCGCTGAAAAATTCAGGCGCAAAAAGTTTTATGTGGCGTGTGGCAAAGATTTTTTCCGCAACCGACACGCCTAAGTTGTCGGGGGTGATTTTTGCGTTTCCCAGACCTACGATAAGAACAGATGTAAACTTTTTGCAAACTTTTTTGAGTTCGTCGCATAAAACACCTGCCGTGAGGGTTATGGCTTCGTGGGTGTTGTCAAAACCGCCTTTCACCGAAAGTGTGACGTAGTTTCCTACGGGTTTTTCTAAGACTTTTGCCCCTGATTCGTCGGTGATTTTGATGTGGGTAATTTTAATGTTTCCTTTGAAATATTCGTGTTTTTCCACACCGTCAATGTGATTTTTGCCAACAACGGCACGTTGTTCTTTTTCGGAAGCTAAGTCTGTTCTGAAAATCATGGTTGAATCTCCTTTTTAATAATAATTGGTATAATAAAGCTATGGTCGGGTTAATATATGCGAAATATCTTGTTAATATTTATCGCTTTTGAAACTATCCTTGTTATGTCAAACTTTGCCCGCACCGTGGTTTGTAGTGTGTAGCTGTAACTTTGCCGTGAATCCGCACAAACTTTAAAACCTCGTCAGAAAATAAAAGTTTTCGGAAAACGTACCGTTTTCATCAATTCAGCTCGCAATACTTTTGTTATGTGTCCTACTTTGTTTTGCTCGCTGGCGAAGTTTGAAATAGTTTAAAGTTTTCGTTTTTTCGCTAACTTTAAAACTTCGTCAGAAAATAAAGTTTTTGGTCAAGCTTTTTTCAAAAAGCTTGTAGGTTTCCAAAGGGCGAAGCCCTTGGTCGCCGTCCGCAGACGGCGAAATTCTCCTATACCCTAAAGCGTTTTTCGGGGAAGTCAAAACTAGAGCCATCTAGTTTTGACGAGGGGGACTTTTCAAGTAAAAAGTCCCCCTACCGACAAAGTTTAACAAACTCCCCTCGCAAAATAGTCCTGTGGACTGTTTTGCGACGTGCAAAGTCAGGGTGGAGCTTAAAAAACAAAGTAAACAGTTCGCACAAACTTTAAAACTTCGTCAGGATATAAAAGTTTTCGTCCACCTTTTTCAAAAGGTGGTGGGGTTGAGGGGGGCATATGCGAAGCTAAATGCTTCGTATGCAAACTAAAGTTTGCATGGGTATTTTGCTTATCGGTCTATGACCGATATTTGCTACGCAAACCGCAAAAGTACCCAGTTTGCTAAAACTTTTAAGGCTGTGCCGTCCGCAGACGGCGAAACACCCCAATCCCCTAAAGCGTTTTTCGGGGTAGTCAAAACTAGAGCCATCTAGTTTTGACGAGGGGGACTTTTCAAGTAAAAAGTCCCCCTACTTGCAAGGTTTAACGAACTTCCCTCGCAAAATAGTCCGGTGGACTGTTTTGCGACGTACAAAGTCAAGGGGGAAAATGTGCAAGGGTTTAAAATTTTAGCTAGTTTTATGTTGATAGCCAAAGTTTGTCAGTATGGGACGTTGCCCCCTAAAACCTTTAGTTTTGGCAAATGGTTTGTGATAACCCCCAGTTACTTTTGTAAAGTAACCAAAGTTCGTCCGTAGGAACTTCGTTCCTAGATTTGTTTGTAATCTTTTTGACTATTCTTTTTCAAAGGGGGAAACTTTCTTTGGGGAAGGAAAACTAAAAAAATCCCCCAAAATCGGGGCATTAGACAAGATTTCAGCAATTACAAACCCGTCTGTACGCACAAACCAGAGTTTTGCAGTTTTGCTTGCAAAACGAAAAACTCGCATGCGAAGCTTCGCTTCGCATATTCCCCCTTGACCCCCTTTTCCTTAACACCTTTTCCCATTACCCCCGATTTTACCAAGCAACGACTGTGAGCGTGCCTTTACTAATCATCTTGTTGCCAAAACAGTTTGCGGTTTAGAGCGTGTACCTTGACATATGGGGAAGATAGGAAACAGCTTAGGCTAGAGCTTTTTAGGGGTTGAAGATATGTTGAAATAGCGAAATATTTTAAATTATCAAATTTGTAAAACCGTTACCCACTTTACAAACTTGCTTCCGCTCTGACCTCTTAGGCGAATTATATAATTGGAACTGACAAGAGCCACAGTCACGCCTCATGAGAAAGACTGCTGTGAATAAACCAATCTCTAATGCGATAGTTAATCCTTTTAACATACATTGAGCTTCAGAAAGAAAACCATTTGCTTTTACAAAGTTGATTCCCAACGTAGTGGCTTTGTC
>CAYZOV010000049.1:0-6432 GCA_964480525.1 uncultured Ruminococcus sp. | reverse complement strand
GAAATCTTGTCTAATGCCCCGATTTTGGGGGATTTTTTTAGTTTTCCTTCCCCAATGAAGGTTTCCCCCTTTGAAAAAGAATAGTCAAAAAGATTACAAACCAATCTAGGAACGAAGTTCCTACGGACAGACTTTGACTACTTTACAAAAGTAACTGGGGGTATTGCAATCTTTTAGCCTAAACAAACGGTTTTAGGGGGCGACGCCACCTACTGGCGGACTTTGGTTACTGGCATAAGTTTTGCCACGCCTTTAAACCCTTGCACGTTTTCCAACCCCACTTTGTTTATCGCAAAACAGTCCACCGGACTATTTTGCGAGGGGAGTTTGCAAAACCTTGTCGGTAGGGGGACTTTTTACTTGAAAAGTCCCCCTCGTCAAAACTAGATGGCTCTAGTTTTGACTTCCCCGAAAAACGCTTTAGTGTATTGGAGTATTTCGCCGTCTGCGGACGGCACAGCTTTAAAAATTTTAACAAACTGGGTACTTTTGCGGTTTGCGTAGCAAATATCGGTCATAGACCGATAAGCAAAATTCCCATGCAAACTTTAGTTTGCATAACGAAACCGCAGTTTCGCATATGCCCCCTCAACCCCCACCACCTTTTGAAAAAGGTGGACGAAAACTTTTATATCCTGACGGAATTTCAAAGGTTGTTGAATTTAACGACGATGTTACAATTAAAGACTACAAACTACAGCGGTCACAAACCGTGGCAGAACGTTTGGCAGGAAGTACGATTCATCTCAAATTTTGGCTTTTATCAAATTACAACTTTCTCAAATAGTCGGGTTTTAAAAAAATTGTCCTTTATTTCCCCTTTTTCCTTGACTTTGTTTTCATAATGTGTTACAATATATGATGTATTGTTGTATTTATTTGAAGATTTTAGATACATTCATTAAAATATACAAAGGTGGTTTGAATAAATGGGACTTATGGATAAAATTTTTGGCAACTATTCTCAAAAAGAACTTGCCAGAATCGAACCTATTAAACAAAAGGTTCTTGACCTTGAGCCGACATATCAGGCAATGAGCGACGCCGAACTGCGAAACCAAACCCAGCTTTTCAAGGACAGACTTGAAGAAATGGACACTTTGGACACAATTTTGCCTGAAGCTTTGGCTGTTTGCCGTGAGGCTGCGTACAGAGTTTTGGGCAAAAAGCCGTACCCTGTACAGATTATCGGCGCTATTGTTTTACATCAAGGCAGAATTGCCGAAATGAGAACAGGTGAGGGTAAAACTTTGGTTGCGTGCCTTGCTTCGTATGCAAACGCTTTGGACGGCAAAGGCGTTCACGTTGTTACCGTAAACGACTATTTGGCAAAATTCCAGTCGGAAGAAATGGGCAAAGTTTTCAGATTTTTGGGACTTACTATCGGTGTTGTTTTGTCGGGAATGGACAAGGAAGAAAAGCGTAAGGCGTATAATGCCGATATTACCTATGGTACAAATAACGAATTTGGATTTGACTATTTGAGAGATAATATGGTCAACTATAAAAAAGACCGTGTTCAGAGAGGTCACTCTTTCGCAATCGTGGACGAGGTTGACTCGATTTTGATTGACGAAGCGAGAACTCCGCTTATTATTTCGGGTCCGGGCGAAAAGTCAACAGAGCTTTACCAATATGCAGACAGATTTGCAAAAACTTTAAAGCCTTATGTAGTTGTTGAAATGGACGACAAGGCGGACAATGACGCTGTGGACGGAGATTATATCATTGACGAAAAGGCGAAAACTGCAACTCTTACAAAATCAGGCGTTGCTAAGGCTGAAAAAATGTTTAACGTTGAAAACCTTATGGATGCCGCAAATATGACGCTTTTGCACCACATCAATCAGGCAATTAAAGCAAACGGCGTAATGAAAGCAAATATCGATTATATCGTTAAAGACGGCGAAGTTTTGATTGTTGACGAATTTACAGGTCGTACAATGATAGGCAGACGTTTTAACGACGGACTTCATCAGGCTATCGAAGCCAAAGAGGGCGTTAAGGTTGCAAGAGAATCAAAAACCGTTGCAACCATCACATACCAGAATTATTTCAGACTTTATAACAAACTTTCGGGTATGACGGGTACGGCAATGACCGAAGAGGACGAATTCAGAGAGATTTACAAGCTTGACGTTATCGAAATTCCGACGAACAAGCCTGTTATCAGAGTCGACCATTCCGACGTGGTTTACAAGACGGAAAAAGTTAAGTACAACGCCGTAATTGACCAGATTATCGAATGTCACAAAAAAGGACAGCCTGTACTTGTAGGTACGGTTTCCATTGAAAAATCCGAAGTCTTGTCAAAACTTTTGAAACTTAAAGGAATCAAGCACAACGTCCTCAACGCAAAACAGCACGAACGTGAAGCTGAAATTGTTGCGCAGGCAGGACAGTTCGGAGCTGTTACTATTGCTACGAACATGGCAGGTCGTGGAACGGACATTATGCTCGGCGGTAACGCTGAATTTATGGCGACTGCACAAATGAGAAAACAGGAAATCCCCGAAGATATTATTGTGGAAGCAACAGGTTATGCGGAAACAGACAACGAGGAAATTTTGCAAGCAAGAGAAGTTTATAAACAGCTTCTTGCAAAATATAACGCCGAAGTAAATGAAAAAGCTGTGGCGGTTAAAGAAGCGGGCGGTCTTTTCATTATCGGTACAGAAAGACACGAATCACGTCGTATCGACAACCAGTTAAGAGGACGTTCGGGACGTCAGGGTGACCCGGGCGAAAGCCAGTTCTACCTTTCTTTGGAAGATGACCTTATGCGTCTTTTCGGCGGCGACAGAGTTACTTCGATGATGAACGCTATTAAGGCTGACGAAAATATGCCGATTCAGGCAAAACTTCTGACGAAAATTATCGAACAGTCCCAGAAAAAACTTGAGGGCAGAAACTTTAATATCAGAAAGAACGTTCTTAATTATGACGACGTAATGAACACCCAGCGTGAAATTATTTACGGACAGAGAAATCAGGTTATCGACGGTGAGGACGTTCACGGATATATCGTTAAGATGATTAAGGATAATATCGACCAGACGGTGGATTCGTACCTTTTGGACGACGAAATCCACGACAACTGGAATTTGGACGGACTTCGTGACGCTTATAGAGGACTTTTCACAACGGACGACGACTTCAAATATTCTGTTGACGAACTTAACGATATTTCAAAGAGCGACATTAAGGATATGCTCCAAAAGAGAGCCGACGAAATGTACGCAAAACGTGAAGAAGAACTTGGCAGCGAAGTTTTGAGAGAAGTCGAAAGAGTTGTTCTTTTGAAAGTCGTTGACCAGAAATGGATGGCTCATATCGACGACATGGACGAATTGAAAAAGGGTATTTCGTTGCGTTCGTTCGGACAGAAAAACCCTGTCGTTGAGTACCGAATCGAGGGCTTTGATATGTTTGACGCTATGGTTGCGTCAATTTGTGAGGACACCGTGAGAATGATGTTCACAATCAAGGTTCAAAAAAACGAAGCTCCACAGCGTGAACAGGTTTTGAAAGCTGACCCGATTAAGGCGGACACGTCCCTTAAAAGCGGTGGCAGAACCGTGAAAAAAATCGGCAGAAACGACCCATGCCCATGCGGAAGCGGTAAAAAATATAAAAATTGCTGCGGAAGATAATCTGACGGCAAATTTTTGAGAAACTTTAAAAAAATCGGGACGGTGTTTTTGAAAACAAAATTGCCGTCCTGTTTTGACTTAGACAGTCGGTTTTACCGACGTGTTTTTGAAAATTATCGGTGAGAAAGGTGATTTTATGGCGACTGCATTTAAAAAAGCGGATATTCTTATTCCGAAAAATATTGATATGTCAAAATGGGCGGTTGTGGCGTGCGACCAGTACACCAGCCAGCCTGAATATTGGCAGGAAACCGAAAAAATCGTGGGTGATGAAAAGTCCGCACTAAGACTTATTTTGCCTGAAATTTTTCTTGAAAAGCCTGAAGTGGATAAAAAAATCGAAAAAATCCACGAAAATATGAAAAAATATCTTAACGAAAACGCCTTTGACGAGTATAAAGATACGCTTTTTTACGTTGAGAGGATACAGGACGACGGCAAAGTCAGAGCGGGTATTGTGGGAAAAATCGACCTTGAAATGTACGATTATCACAAAGGTTCTACTTCGCAGGTGAGAGCCACCGAAGCCACGGTTGTGGAACGTATTCCGCCCCGTATGGCTGTCAGACGTGGGGCGTGTCTTGAACTTCCTCACATTATGATTTTGATTGACGACGAGAAAAGAGAAATTGTTGAAAATGCCGGAAAATCGGAAGATAAGGAACTTGTTTACGACTTTGATTTAATGCAAAAAGGCGGAAAAATCAGAGGTTTTAAGCTTTGCGACAAGGCGTGCGACGAGGTTTTGGCTAAACTTGAAAAAATGTCCGCCCAAACGGATTTTGTGTACGCAATGGGCGACGGAAACCACTCCCTTGCGACGGCTAAGGAATTTTACGAGGAATTAAAGAAAAACAACCCCGACAAGGATTTGTCTGAACACCCTGCAAGATATGCTTTGGTGGAAATTGTGAATTTGCACAGCGAAGCTTTGGAATTTGAAGCAATTCACCGAATTGTAAACGACGTGGACGTGGAAAAGCTGTTGGAAATTTTGACGGAAAAACTTTGCCTTTCAGACGAGGTAGCAGACCAACAATTTGAAATTATAATCAAGGGCGAAAGTGTGACAAAGTATATTCACAATCCCCTTTCAAAACTTTCGGTGGGGTCGTTGCAAATAGTTTTGGACGAAGTTTTGCCGAAAATCGGCGGAAAAATCGACTATATCCACGGCATAGAGGTGGTTAAAAAGCTTTCTATGGAAAATAATTCCGTGGGGTTTGTGCTTGAGGATATGGCAAAGAGCGAGCTTTTCCCGACGGTTTCCCAAGACGGCGCTTTGCCGAGAAAGACTTTTTCAATGGGCCACGCATGGGACAAGAGATATTATGTAGAAGCAAGAAAAATTACGGGCTAAAAAACCGAAAAGAGGTAGTTTAAATGTATAAAAACGAAATTAAAAACGAACTGACAAACCACATTATCCCCTTTTGGAATAACCTTAAAGACGAGGAAAACGGCGGTTTTTACGGCTTTGTGGACTATAATCTGAACCTTGACAAAAAAGCCGACAAGGGCGTGATTTTACATTCCAGAATTTTGTGGTTTTACTCAAGCTGTTATAGCGTTTTGAAAGACGAAAAGCTTTTGGAAAACGCAACCCACGCTTTTGAATTTATTAAAAATCATTGTATAGATTATGAACTGGGCGGCGTTTATTGGCTTATGGACTACAAGGGCGACGTCAAGGACGACATGAAGCATACATATAATATTGCGTTTGCGATTTACGCTTTGTCGGCTTATTATAACGCTTGCAAAAACGAAGAAGCTTTGCGTTTGGCGGAGAAACTTTTTAACGACGTTGAGGAAAAAACTCTGGACGAGTACGGTTACAGAGAGGCTTTTACAAGAAATTGGGAGCTTGCGGACAACGACGCTTTGAGCGAAAACGGACTTCACGCAGATAAGACAATGAACGCAATTTTGCACCTTATCGAGGGTTATACCGAACTTTATAAGGCAAATCACGACCCGAAAGTGGCACAAAGACTTAAATTCTTGCTGTCGCAAATGTCGGATATTGTGTACACCCCTGAAACAAACGCATTAAAGGTGTTCTTCAATACAAAACTGGAACTTATCGGGGATATTCATTCCTACGGTCACGATATTGAGGCAACGTGGCTTATGGATTTGGCTTGCGACGTTTTGGGCGACGAGGAGTTAAAGAAGAAGTTTTGCGAGATGAATTTGAAAATTTCTAAAAATATTCAGAGCATTGCCATTGATGAAATGGGAGCTATGAACAACGAACGTGAAAACGAAAAAATCGACACTAAGCGTGTTTGGTGGGTTCAGGCAGAGGCTGTTGTAGGCTTTATTAACGCATACCAGCACAGTGGCGACGAAAGTTTCCTTAACACGGCAAAGGGCGTCTGGGAATACATCAAGGCGGAAATTATCGACAAACGACAGGGTGGCGAATGGTATTCCGAGGTTGCAAAAAACGGCACTCCGCACGATTGGAAAGAAGAGGTAGGACCGTGGAAATGCCCGTACCACAACGGCAGAATGTGTCTTGAAGTAATTAAGAGAAACATTTAGAAACGGCAAAAGTAAACTTTTTGTAAACTTTTTTAAATAAGACAGCGCAATAAATCGGTCAGACCCAATGGGGCTTGACCGATTTTTTTACGGTTTGTGACCGCTGTAGTTTGGCTTTTGTAACTGTAACTCTGCTGTGAATCCCCACAAACTTTGATAGTTCGTCAGAAAAATAAAGTTTTCGTCCACCTTTTTCAAAAGGTGGTGGGGGTTGAGGGGGCAACGCCCC
>CAYZOV010000048.1:0-7624 GCA_964480525.1 uncultured Ruminococcus sp. | reverse complement strand
ATGCTTAACATTATCGGCGGTCTTGACCAGTACACTTCGGGCGACCTTGTTATCAACGGACGTTCCACAAAAGACTTCAAAGACAGAGATTGGGATACCTACAGAAACCACTCAATCGGATTTGTGTTCCAGAGTTATAACCTTATTCCTCATCAGACGGTTTTGCAAAACGTAGAACTTGCTCTTACTTTGTCGGGCGTTTCAAAAAGCGAACGCAAAAAGAGAGCCAAGAAAGCCTTAGAGGACGTAGGTTTGGGCAACCAGCTTAACAAAAAGCCGACGGAAATGTCGGGCGGACAAATGCAGAGGGTTGCAATCGCCAGAGCGTTGGTAAACGACCCTGACATTATTCTCGCAGACGAGCCAACAGGCGCATTGGACACCGAAACCAGCGTTCAGGTTATGGAAATTCTCAAAGAAATTTCAAAGGACAGACTTATCGTTATGGTAACCCACAACCCTGACCTTGCGGAAAAATATTCTACGAGAATTATTCGTATGCTTGACGGCGAAATCACGGACGACAGCGTTCCTTTTACCGACGAAGAAAACAAGGCTTTGGTGCAGGAAGCCGAAGAAAGCAAAAAAGACGTTAAAAAACAAAAGAAGCCGTCCATGTCATTTGCAACGGCGTTTATGCTGTCGCTGAAAAACCTTTTCACCAAAAAGGGCAGAACGACTTTGACGGCGTTTGCGGGAAGTATCGGAATAATCGGTATTGCGTTAATCTTGGCAATTTCACAGGGCATGACCCTTTACATTGACACGGTTCAGGAAGAAGCCCTTTCGTCGTACCCGCTTACGATTGAAAAATCCACGGTGGATATGACGGAACTTATGAACATTTTTATGAATATGGAAAGTGAAAAGTCCGAGCATAAAAATGACGCAGTTTATCAAAAATCCGCAATTTACGACATGATGAACTCCTTTAACAGTCTTGAAAGTCAGGACAACGATTTGAAGTCGTTCAAGGAATACGTTGAAGAAAAGCTTATCAAAGAGGACGCAGTAAACGGCGTACAGTATTCGTATGATTTGCCGTTGATGATTTACACAAAGAACGTTGACGGACAGATTATTCAATCGGACGCAAGAAATCTGATGATGGGCGTTATCAGCGAATACATGGGCATGGATATGTCGTCACTTATGGAAACAGGCGAAAGTTCGTCGGGTGTGATGGGTACGATGATGTCCTTTAGCCCTATGAACAGCGCAATGATGAACATTTGGCAGGAAATGCTTTCGGGCAAAAACGGCGACCCGATTAACGATGTTTTGAAAAACCAGTACGACGTAATTTACGGTTCTTGGCCAAACAGCTATGACGAAATTGTACTTGTAGTTGACCAGTTTAACGAAATTAACGACATTACTCTTTACGCTTTGGGTCTTATTTCCGAAGAACAAATTGACAACATTATGTCGGCGGCAATGGACGGAACACAGCTTGACGCAGAGATGAAGAGCTGGAGCTATGAAGAAATCTGCAATCTCGAATACCACCTTGTACTCAACTCGTCTTGTTACAGCTATGACGAAAAGACGGGACTTTATACTGATTTGAGAGAATCAGACGCAGGTATTCGTTATCTTTACGACAACGGAATTAAGCTTAAAGTAACGGGTATTATCAAGCCTAACGAGGACGCAACAACCACAATGCTTACAGGCTCAATCGGTTACACAAAGGCTCTTACGGAATATGTTGTTGAACAGTCGCAGAAATCCGAAGCAATTAAGGCGCAGATGGAAAACAAGGGGACGGACGTTATTACAGGTTTGCCGTTTAAAGAAGCAAGCGGAGATTTAACCGACGAATTTAAGGCGGAAGAATTTAAAAATTACGTTTCGTCCCTTTCAGACGCAGAAAAAGCACAGGTTTACATTAAAATAAAGAGTATTCCCGACGAAGCAATGCTTGAAGAACAAGTTTCCCAGTATCTTTCGCAGATGACAAGAGAAGATATTGAAGCCACAATGGCGCAGGGACTTGGGGAGCAAATGGGCGTTAGTGCCGATGAAATTATGGCGTATATCGGAAATATGTCCGACGACGAACTTACGGAAATGTTCAAGCAGATTATGATTGAACAGCAAAAGGGCGTGTACGCACAGCAGGTTGCGGAACAGATGTCGCAAATGACGGTGGCTGACCTTGTAGCAGGGCTTGGCGCTGAAATGCAGGTGTACACAATGGAGCAATGTGCGGTATTTTACGACGAAGTTCTTGAATTTTCCGAATCGGATTATGATTCAAATATTTTAGAACTCGGTTATGTAGAACTTGACGACCCGTCAACCATTAACATTTACGCTTCGACCTTTGAAAACAAGGATTTGATTGAAGATAAAATCGCCGAATACAACAAGGGCAAAGACGAAGTTTCAAAAATCAAGTACACAGACTATATCGGAATTATGATGTCGTCTGTTACAACGATTATCAACGCTATTACCTACGTTTTGATTGCGTTTGTTGCAATTTCCCTTATTGTTTCGTCGATTATGATTGGCGTAATCACCCTTATTTCCGTTCAGGAACGAACAAAGGAAATCGGTATTTTGCGTGCTATCGGTGCGTCAAAGAAAAACGTGTCAAGTATGTTTACGGCTGAAACAATTATCATAGGTTTCTGCGCAGGACTTTTGGGCGTACTTGTAACGTACCTGCTTTGTATCCCGATTAACATTATTATTAACCACCTTACGGGTATTGCAAACCTTGACGCAGTTTTGCCGATTCCGGCGGCAATTATATTGGTGCTTATAAGTATGGCTTTGACCCTTATTTCGGGACTTATCCCGTCAAAGAGTGCGGCTAAGAAAGACCCTGTTGTGGCACTAAGAACTGAATAAATTTGGCAAAAACAAAAGACTTGAGATTTTTTCTCAAGTCTTTTTTGCTCTGTTTTAATTTTAAATTACATATATTTGTAAACTTTGCGGTAGGCGATTGTGAAAATTACGCACAGCAATGCGGAAATTCCCTCGGCGAAAACCACCGACCACCATATGCCGTCAATGCCCATAAGCATTGGCAAAATTACTACAAAAGCCACCTGCAACACAACCGTTCTGACAACTGAAAGAATTGCGGAAATAAGACCGTTGTTCATTGCCGTAAAAAGCGCCGAACCGAAAATTCCGAACCCGCAGAACAAGAACGATATAGAATAAATTACAAAAGCGTGGGTTGTCATTTCCAAAAGCGCCTTGTCGTAGCTGGTGAAAATTAAAGCAAGAGGTTTTGCCAGAATTTCGGCTGAAAGAAGCATAAAAATTGCGAAAGAGCTTATTATTGTAACGCTCTTTTTGAAAAGGCTTTTAAGCTCGTCTGTGTTTCCCGAACCGTAGTTATAGCTGAAAATCGGCGAAACCCCCGTCGTAAATCCGAAGAACACGGCAATAAAAATCATATTGACGTACATTATTACGCCGTATGCCGCAACGCCGTCGTTGCCAGCGTATTTCAAAAGTTGGGCGTTATAGAGCATACCTACAAGGGACATTGAAACGTTTGAAAGAAATTCCGACGAACCGTTTGCACAGGCTTTGACAAGAGAACGCCCGTCAAATTCGGCTTTGCCCAGTTTGAGAATCCATTTGTTTTTAGGCAAAGAAAACATGATTATCGGCGCAACCGCACCAATGCACTGACCGATTACAGTTGCGATTGCCGCACCTGCAAGACCCCATTTAAACACTACGATAAACAATGCGTCCAAAATGATGTTTGTTACGCCCGACATGATTGTTACCCAAAAGCCGATTTGAGGTTTTTCGGCGGTTATTAAAAAGCCTTGAAACGTGTATTGGAGCGACAGGAAAATTACGCCTATAAGGCAAATTCGACCGTAAAGTATAGCGTTTTCCAAAACTTCGCCCTCTGCACCCAAAAGTTTTGCAATTGTCGGAAGAAAGATGTTTCCTAAAATTGCTAAAACTACGCCTGCCACAGCCATAAAGTACACGAAAAACGAAAACAGGCTGTTGGCTTTTTTTGTTTTGCCCTCACCCAGAGTTTTGCCGATAAGAGCCGAACCGCCAAGACCCACCATGTTGCCCACGGCACCCAACATCATAATAAACGGCATGATGATGTTAAGCCCCGTGAACGGGATTTTGCCTACATAGTTTGACACGAAAAATCCGTCCACAACGCCGTAAATTGACGTAAAAATCATTCCGGCGATTGAGGGAATAGTGAATCTGAAAAGTCGTCTGAAATTAAAATGGTCTGAAAGTTGGATTGGTTGCTTAGCCATGATTGTCCTCCTTGATATTAAAAATTTTGTCGGTTTGTTCCCGAAGATTTGCGTTAATGCGTTTTGAAAGTTCAAGATACGCCAAAAGCTCCTCCGTGCTGATTTGTTCATAAGCGGCGGTTTCCGCTTCAACAAGCTTGTTGACGGTTTGTTCAACCAATTCCGCACCCTGTTGGGTTAGGAGAATTTGTTTTTTGTTTTTGGTGTTGGGCAAAGGTTTAAGGGTTGCGTAGCCTTTTTGCACCAGTTTGGTTATTGCGGTGTTTATGGTTTGTTTTGGGAAAAAGCAGGTCTGACAAAGTTCTTGTTGGGTGTGGATTTTGTCGTCGCACGAAACAAGATAAAGCACCCACATTGCGGTGTCTGACAATCCGAAACGCACCGCCACATTGTGGTAAATTGCGTCCTGTTCCTTTTGCTGTTGGTCGATAAGTTCGATAATTTCTCTAATTTGCATAAGTCACCCCCCTAGAAGATTAGTCCGAAATCGGACACAGATATATATTATAAGCATTATGCGGTGTTTTGTCAAGGGGTTTTTGAAAAAAAGGGAGAATTTTTGCAAAAAGCTTGTCAACGTGGGTTGGGTGTGGTAAATGGAATTTCATAAAAAAGCTTGACTGAAAGTCGCATTGTGTTTAAGTAAAAAACGATAGAATGACAGTAGGTCACATTATCTTGACAAAAAAACAATAGTATGTTAAAATTGATTTGAGCAGTAAATCGGGGGATTTTACTTGATATTTTTACTTGGATTTGTAAATTCTTTATTTTGGAGGAGAAAAAATGAAAAGATTGCTAACTCTATTTATTGTTTCAATTGCTGTATTCTCGCTAGTTTCGTGCAATGAAAAACAAAAGAATGACAATAATGACAAAGAGAATATTACCTCAAGCGTTAGTGATAGCAGTTCACAGCAGGACGATAGTTCCAACGAGGATAATACTTCTAATAATGACGATAGTTCCCATGAGGACGATGAAGGTACAGTTTCTGATGATGAAATTTCTGTTGATAATCCGAAATCAAAGATTTTGTATAAAGCAGATGTTAAGCCTGAACCTATAATGATTGAAAACGAAATGAATATTCAAATTATAGACATTTTTGAATATGAAAATACATTGTACATAGATTATTTAATTACAAGTGGTTACGATGGTGAATTATGGGGAATAATGTTTGAGGGAGATACCCTTTGCGATTCAAAAGGCAACGAAATTGCATGGCACCGATTTAATGAATTTGCTCACGAAACGTTTGTTAAGAACCAAACATTTGAGTGGAGAGAAAGATTTACATCAGATTGCTATGATTTATCCAAAGGCGATTTAGAGGACATAAAAAATGGCGATGTGCAGTTGTTGTATAACATAGTTCCTTATTTTAATTAGTTATTAAAATTTCATATACCCACAAAAAACACTTTAACACTTTAAAAGTGTTTTTTGTTTAATATCAGTAAAAAGTGATGAATGGCGAAGTGGGTTTTGGCAAGTGTTATTTCAGAATCTTGTAAATATTTAACTCCCAAAGATAGGCACTTGGAATCTATCCTTTTTGGAGCTGCTAACTGGAATCGAACCGATGAAAACGGCACGTTTTCCAAAAACTTTTATGTTCTGGCGGTTTTATAAAGTTTGTAAGAACAGTTTTCCTAGCTTTTTAAAGCGGTCAAACTTTGTACGTCGCAAAATAGTCCACCGGACTATTTTGCGAGGGAAGTTTGCAAAACCTTGTCGGTAGGGGGACTTTTTACTTGAAAAGTCCCCCACGTCAAAACTAGATGGCTCTAGTTTTGACTTCCCCGAAAAACGCTTTAGGGGATTGGGGCGTTTCGCCGTCTGCGGACGGCGATAAGGGGGACGCTGTCCCCACTTAACCCCCTGCAAGCCTTTGAAAAGGCTTGACCGAAACTTTATTTTTCTGACGAAGTTTTAAAGTTTGCAAAAAACTAAAACTTTAAACTATTTCAAATTTTGCCAGCGAGCAAAACAAAGTAGGACACATAACAAAAGTGTTGCGAGCTGAATCGATGAAAACGGTACGTTTTCAAAAAGGTGGACGAAAACTTTTATTCTCTGGCAGACTTTGGAAGATAGTGCGGTTTCACGGCAAAGTTACAGTTACAAAAGGCAAACCACGGTGCGGTGTGAATTGATGAAACGGCACGTTTTCAAAAAGGTGGACGAAAACTTTTATTTTCTGACGAAGTTTTAAAGTTAGCGAAAAACGAAAACTTAAAACTTTCATCAAACCGGGAACTTTTGCGGTTTCGCACAGCGAAACACCGAGTGTAACGAGGTGAGCAAAATTCCCATGCGAAGCTTTAGCTTCGCATATGCCACCGAACAAAACAAACTTTATTACCCCACAAAAGCGTGGTGAGGTGAATCGATGAAACGGTACGTTTCCAGTTACAAAAGTCAAAGTGCGGTTATGACAAAGTTTGGCAGAGTGTTTCCAAATTTCGTTAATCCAAAATTAAAATTAAAAAAATTCAAACAACGTCGTTATTTAAAAAGGAGGATTTTTATGTACGTTCCAAACGAAAACAGGTACGAAAAAATGATTTACAACCGTTGCGGAAAAAGTGGCTTGAAGCTATCCGCCGTGTCGCTGGGGTTATGGCAGAATTTCGGCAGTCAAAGTGATTTTTCAAACATGGAAAAAATGGTGCATACTGCGTTTGGTTTGGGAATAACGCATTTTGACCTTGCAAACAACTACGGACACCCTTACAACGGAAGCGCCGAAGAAAATTTCGGCAGAATTTTAAAGGGCATGGGCGGTTTGCGTGACGAAATGTGCATTTCCACAAAGGCAGGGTACGAAATGTGGCAGGGTCCTTACGGCGACCGAAACGGCTCTCGAAAATACCTGACCGCTTCACTTGACCAGAGCTTGAAAAGAATTGGGATTGAATACGTTGATATTTTTTATCACCATGTTTTTGACCCCGAAACGCCGATTGAGGAAACCGCACTTGCGCTTGACAACGCCGTAAAGCAGGGAAAAGCGCTATATGTGGGAATTTCAAATTACAACAAGCGTCAAACTGCGGAAATTATGGAAATTTTTAAGGAATTGAGAACCCCGTTTATAGTAAACCAACCGTCGTATTCCATGTTAAATCGTTGGATTGAAGAGGACGGACTGGACGAATTTTCGGCAGAAAACGGCATAGGTCTGGCGGTATTTTCGCCACTTTATCAGGGATTTTTAACGGACAGGTACAAAAACGGCGTTCCTGAAAGTTCCCGAATCGGCAAAGGAAACACATGGATAGGTTCGCAACTTGACGAAAAAATGTTAAGCCGACTTAACGCTTTGAGAGAGGTTGCCGAAAGCC
>CAYZOV010000047.1:0-8065 GCA_964480525.1 uncultured Ruminococcus sp. | reverse complement strand
ACAAGTATGGGTCTTAACAGAGATGATTTTGCGATTAACTTAAAGCTTGACAAGGAAAACAGAACGATTACCATAAGCGACAACGGTATCGGTATGACAAAGGACGAACTTGAAGCGAATTTGGGTACAATCGCAAACAGCGGTTCTTTGGCGTTTAAAAAGGACAACGATTTGGGCGACGACGTGGACATTATCGGACAGTTCGGCGTGGGATTTTATTCGGCATTTATGGTGGCAAAACTTGTTACGGTTTACACAAAGGCATACGGTTCGGACGTAGCGTACAAGTGGCAAAGTGAGGGCGTTGACGGTTACACAATCGACACCTGTGACAAGGCGGACGTTGGTACGGAGATTATTCTCACTCTCAAAGACGACACAGAGGACGAAAAGTATTCAAAATATCTTGAACAATGGCAGATTCAGTCCCTTGTTAAGAAATATTCCGATTACATTCGTTTCCCGATTAAAATGGACGTTGAACACACCCATTATCACGACGAAAACGAAGAACCTGAAATTCACGTTGAAAATGAAACCCTCAACAGCATGGTTCCGATTTGGAAAAAGAACAAAAACGAGCTGACGGCTGACGATTACAACAATTTTTACATTGAAAAGTTTAACGACTACGAAAATCCTATCACATACATTCACTCGAAAACAGAGGGCTTAGCAACATTTGATTCGTTGTTGTTTATCCCTGCAAAGGCTCCGTTTGACTATTACGCACCTGATTACGAAAAGGGGTTGCAACTTTACTCCAGCGGTGTGTTAATTATGGAAAAATGTGCCGACCTTTTGCCTGATTACTTCAGTTTTGTAAAAGGTTTGGTTGATTCCGAGGACTTGTCTTTGAACATTTCAAGAGAAATGCTCCAGCACGACAGACAGCTTAAAGTTATTGCGAAAAACATTGAAAAATCGGTTAAAAACGAACTTGCGAAAATGCTTAAAAACAGACGTGAAGATTATGAAAAATTCTTCTCTGTATTCGGCTTACAGCTTAAATTCGGCATTTACCAGTCATACGGTGGCGCTAAGGACGTATTACAGGATTTGCTGTTGTTCTCTTCGTCATTTGAGGGCAAAAAGGTTACTCTTGACGAATACGTTTCCAGAATGAAAGACGACCAGAAATATATTTATTACGCTTGCGGTGAAAGTATTCCGAAGATTGAAATGCTCCCGCAAACGGAGCTTGTTCGTGACAAGGGCTACGAAATTTTGTACTGCACGGACAACGTGGACGAATTTGTTTTGAAAGTTTTGCTTAATTACAAAGACAAGCAGTTCAAGTCCGTGTCCGACAAGGACCTTGACCTTGAAACCCCGGAAGAAAAGGAAGAATCCAAAAAGCAAGCCGAGGATTCAAAGGAAATGTTTGAATTTATGGCAAAGGCTTTAGGCGGAAAAATCAAGGAAGTTAAACTTTCGCACAGATTAAAGAGCCACCCTGTATGCTTGTCAAGCGACGGCGCTGTTTCTATCGAAATGGAAAAAGTTCTAAACGCTATGCCACAAAACAACGAAAACAAGGTTACGGCTGAAAAATCTTTGGAAATTAACCCTAACCACCCTGTATTTAGCACATTGAAAAATCTTTACGGCAAAGACAACGAAAAGCTTGAAAAATACGCAAAACTTTTGTATTCACAGGCGTTGCTGATTGAGGGCATGACCATAGAAAACCCGACAGAGTTTTCAAATCTCGTATGTGAGCTAATGGTTTAATATATGTAAAACCTCAAAGTTTCCTCCCCCGTAGGTGAGGAAACATATTGTAACAATTACCTCTATCATAAAAATATCCCACAACTGAAAAGTTGTGGGATATTTGCTTTTTTAGCCACGTTCCATAATTATTTTTACCATTTCGCCGACGTTTTTCATACCCGAAACTTCGCCCATTTTAAAGCGAACACCAAATTCGCTTTCGACTGCGCCGACAAGGGTAATATGTTCGATACTGTCCCAATCCTCAATGTCGTCAGCCGTTGTTTCGTCGTCAATTTCGATAGTATCGTCATCGAAAACATCTCTGAAAACCTCGGTTAATCTTTCGTAAATTTCACTTTTTGTCATAAAATTTCCTCCTACTGTTTTTTAATTTCAATTACGTTGTTTTTATTTTTATAGCCCTCAAGCTCCATTTCCCAAACGGTATCTTCTCCATTTTGTGAAACAAGCGTAAACCCAAATGTTTCGTAAAGCTTTTGAACCATTTTGTTTTTCGCAGTTTTATAATAGTATCCCCTAAGCCTTTTGACACCACGCAAAACAGCTTCTTCGCAAAGTCTGTCAAGCATAGCAAATTCCATATCACGTTTAAGCACACGGCAACTCATCAGCCACAGTTCAATATCCACCGTGTCGCCGTCAATATTTCCGATAACAACTGACACAACGCCATTATCGCCAAATCTGTCCTCAAGTCTGCCGTAAAGTCGGATTTTCTGAGGGTCTGCGAGAGTGGTTTCCATTTCGGCTTGGGTATAACGTTTTGTGGTCAGGTTAAACTGGTTGGATTTATTTGTAAGCTGTGTAATTCGTGCCACATACATCGGTTTAAAATCGCAAATTTCAGCTTTCATATCCAGCGACAAAAGGTATTCTTCATAGTTTTCAAAACTATTCATAGCCTGCTGTCTTTTGGCATTTTGAGCGTACATTTCGTTACGTTTCAAATCGTCCTGCGAAAATGACGTTACTTCAAAATATCCGTTTCTGTCAACTGTTTTGATATAATTTTCCACACCGTTCATTTCAGGCACAGCAATCCCCGAAATTTGGTGGCTTACGATAGCTCGCTCGGCAGGGTTGTCGTCCAAAAATACAAATGCGTCAGGGAAAATACTCATTTCGTTTGCCGTGTTGACAATATTCATATCCTTATTTTCCCAATTTGCCTTAATCACCGTAAAATCGTCAGGTTTAAGCATACTGTCGGGGTGGTTAAGACCTGCTATGGCGTTTTCTTCGTCATTTTTTGAGCAAACGGTGAGCATTACGCCGATATTTTTAAACTGTTTAATATAACTCTGAAATTCACGGTAAGCCTGCCCCGTAGGGGTTTCTTCTCCCAGTTCGATTCCGTCCACACCGTCGTCGCCCACAACTCCGCCCCAGAGGGTGTTGTCCAAATCAAGAGCGATAGCCTTTTTATTTCTGCCGAAAATCGACTTGATGATATTGCAAAGATTAAAAGCAAATTCCGGCACGGCGTCCAAAGTCATAGCGTATTTGTACATATACCAATAATCAAGCGCCGTCCATTTGTCAAGACCATAGCAAGCGGATATATAATTTATGTCGTTTATATAAAAATTTTCACGACTTTGGGCATAATCGTAAAACATAACGTTTAGCTTTGTTACAAAATTTACCATACCGTGGCAGTCGTAGGCGTCACGGTTCCCCATAAGTCTAAAGTTAGGCAGTTCAAAATTATTCTGAATAATCGGACAACCGAAACGTTTATCAATGTTTTCCCACAAAGTTTTAAAACGGTCAAACTCCTTATTCAATGCGTCCTTGCACTGTTCAACGGACATTGTGGGATTCACCTTTTGGGTTAAATTTCTAAACGAAGTATGAATATAAACAAGGTCGGGTTTAAAATTATTAAGTTCGTCGTTTGAAAAAACTCCGTCGTTCCAAAATTGGTTATATTCAGATTCGTAAAAGGTCGCCTCAATGCCCTGTTCCAAAAGAAAAATATCAAGCATTGACACAATATCCGAAGTCGTCGAACCGCCTAGCACGGCGATTTTTTTCTTTATGCGAACGCTTTTGTCCTCCAAAAGCGTTCTTTTTAACATTTTTCGTTTTTTCAGCAAAAACTTGCTGTCAAAAGGATAAGTTAATTCTTTCATTTTTTCTCCTTATACGCATTGTGATTTAAAAATATTCCGTAGAATTTCAAAAGGGTTTCTACGGAATATTTAAGTTTAATTACTTAGTTCTGTTTTCTTCAAAGGTCGGAACCTTTGCCGACGAAGTGTTTGTAAACATTGACGTTGCAAACAACACGTCTGTTGCACCTACGTCAACGCAGAAATCAACGGCGTTAAAGTCGCAGTATCTATAATCCACCACATAAATATGCTCAAAACTGCTTGTCAAGAACGGAATCAGAGCATTTCCGAAGCTGTCCTTAAACACAACCAGCGTTCTGCTGTTTTTAACGTCGGTGTCAACCTGCACAACGTGCTTGTCGTCGCCCAAGAACATAGAATATGTGTTTGTTCCGCTTGCGTATTCGTGCAACAAATAACCGTTTGTTTTGCCTGAAAGGTCGGAATTATAATTATATGTGGTATAATTATTCTGCGGAACATAATAGGTGAACGTATCCGGATAATCCAAAAGTTCGCTTTCACCGCTGAATCCGTAAAGAGTTCCCACAAAGTCCGTTTTTGTTTTTTGTTCATACTGGGAAATATCAGGGAAGTCAACCATTGCGGTTTCGGCAAATACCTGTGCGGCATAATATGCGCCGATTGGTTGCCAATGGTGGTCTGTACGGGAATAAATATACTCGTCGGTGTGAGATTTCAGGGCGTTGTATGCGTCAATGCTGATTACGCCGTCAAGATGAGAATTGATATTAAGAATATTGTCCGGAATACTTGCGGAACTGCTCTTAAAATTGTCAGGGAGATAGAACGCCACCGCCATAGGAATACACATAGAGTACACGTTTACTTTGCCGTCAAGACGCTCTGCCAAGTCCTTTTTATAGCTATTCAAAATATTTGCATAATCTTCACCTGCTTTAAAACCTCCGCCGTAAAGTTCCATAGCCATAACGTTTTTAGTACCCTTGTTAATAACCAGAATACCGTTTTCCAAAGATTCGCCACCGTTGTTGCCGTTGTTTTCGTCTTTTTTGGTGGTTGTTGTGGATTCTTCGGGGGTTGTCTGGGTTGGCGTTGCGGTGGTGGTGGTCTGCGACGTTGACGACGTTTCGTCCGTAGAAACGTTCGGAATATAAATAGTATGGCTTGTTGTAGTCACTTCGCCTTTAAATTCTTCGTGTTTAATGTTACTTCCGCCGCTGTTTATAATAGACTGACCGTCCTGCGAAACACCCAAAAGTCCTTTGAATTTATTGCAAAGGCTTTTTAAATTTTCACGGTTAGGAACCGTATCCGTAAAATAAGTGGTTATTCCTTGCGTAAACGAACCGTCAAAATAACTTTCGACGGAAAAAGTCGGAAAAGTCGCAAGTTCTCTTTTTTCATAATCGCTGACGCCGGTTGTACGTTCAAAAAGGTACAAACACAACATAATCGCAACTGAAACAATCAGCACAACGCCCACGTTAATAAGCATAAATTCAGGCATTTCGGTTGTTTCGGACGCTTTTTTCTTTTCTATGATTTTTTTGTTAAGCTCTTTCTTTTCACGTTTTTTCTTTGCTTCTTCAAGCTTTTTTTCCGCTTCTATCTGGTCAAGGCTTTCTTGAGAAAGTTTCAGACTTATTTCCATTTTTTGTTTTCCGTCAAGTTCCACCCGTTTAACCTTAACTTTTTTCGGGGCGGTATCTTCCTGCGGAATAATCTTTATTGATTTAATCTCAACATCTTTTGAGATATTTTTTTCGTTCATATCTTTCATTGCTATCTCCGTATATCTTTTTAGAAATTAAAGTAAAGGAACACGTTGTTTGTTGTGTCAACAAGTAGCAAACTGCACAAAACCAAAAGTCCTGCGTTAAGCAAAACGCCCACGGAATTTGACAAAACCGCCGTAGCTTTTGTTTTTGACATAAGCTGTTTAACTTTGCCCACAACAGGCATTGAAAACAGCACAGCCGCCGCATAAAGCCAACAGTTGTTCATAAACGTAACCTTTGTCACGCTGTCGATAAGACCGCCGCCGTTTGCGCCCACAAGCGCCTTGAAGTAATTTCCCAACGCCGAAAAACTTTCATAGTGGAAAATTCCGAATCCCAACGCAATAACAACCTTAGAGTAAATATGCGTCAAAACAACAGGGATTTTTTTCATACGTTTTTTGCCGATTTTTTGTTCGATAAAAATAAACAATCCGTAATAAAGTCCCCAGAATATAAAGTTCCAGCTTGCACCGTGCCAAAGACCCGTGGAAAACCACACCAAAAACAGGTTAAAATACGGACGGCGTTTTCCGAAAATCGGCAGATAAAGAAGATAATCTCTGAAAAACGAACCCAGAGAAATATGCCATCTTTGCCAAAATTCCGTGATATTTTTGCACACTAACGGATACTTAAAGTTTTCGTCAAACTTAAACCCGAAAATTCTGCCCAAACCTATGGCAATATCGGAATATCCCGAAAAGTCGAAATAATACCAAAGTGCAATTGTAATTGCACCGAGCCAAGTTCCTGCCACCGACTGGTGTGTAAGCACGCCGTAACCCACGTCGGAATTTCCGCAAAGAGTTTCAACAACCGTCGAAAGGTTGTTTGCGATAATAACTTTTTTCGCAAGTCCCAAAATTATTCTGGAACAACCCACGCTGAAATCTTCCAAAGTGGTTTTTCTGTTGTCGATACTGTTTTCGATTACGGAATATCTGACGACAGGTCCTGCCACAAGCTGTGGAAAAAGTGAAAGATACATAAGATATTTGCCGAAGTTTTTCTGTGTTTTAACTTTGCCCCAATAACAGTCGATTGTATACGAAATCGTCTGGAACGTGTAAAAACTAATACCAATCGGCAATTTGTTTGTAGGGTGGGCGAAATTCGTGTTAAACAGAGCGTTTATGTTGTCAACCAAAAAACCGCTGTATTTAAAGAATCCCAACAGTCCCAAATTCACAACAAGCGACACCGCAAGAGCAATTTTTGCCCCTAGTTTGTCCCTATATTTGTCAATTACAAGACCGTTTATGTAATCGAGAAAAGCACTGAAAATCAGCAAAAATACGCACAAAGGTTCACCCCATGCGTAAAACACCAGCGAAAACGCCACCAAAACAATATTTCTGTATGTTATATTTTTAGAAATAAAGTACAGAATCAAGCACACAGGCAAAAATCCGTACAGAAAAAACAAATCCGCAAAAACCACTTCGGTATCTCCTTTTTAATCTACATTTTGTTGTTCCCGACAATTATATTATCGTCGAAAATTTACGATTTTTTCTTTATGTCTAAATATTATTATATAACCTATTTGCCCCATAGTCAACAAAATACGACACTATTCGACAAGAGAAAAACAGCGCACCAACAGGGGGTATTTTTGTACAGTTTTAACAAACCCCTTAGTCGCTGACAATACTCTTAACAGGCGTGTTGTCAAATTTTTCCCGTTGCTTTTTCTTTGCAATGTGCTTTCTGACAAGGGTTACGGTTAAAATCACCGCCGAAACGCCGACCACCGCCCACATAGGGTAACATCTTATTTTCCACAAACGCACATATTTGTCCATGTTTTCCACAATATTGGTTTCCAAATAATTATCAATCGGCAAAATAAATTCGTTTGCGCCTTTTATGTACAAAAGGGTTCCCGCAAGTGAAAAAGCAAAACCGCCGATATATTTTTTGCAAAAATGCAAAACCAGAGAAAAAGCCGTCACCAAAATTCCGCCCAAAATAAAAACGGCGGTTTTTGTGGAAAATTCGGTAAAATCGTACTTGTTTGCAAGGTTCATTAAAATAGCGCCCGACAAAACAAGACCGTAAAAAGCCGACCACCCGAAAGGCACCAACATCAAAAGTTTTGCCACAATGTAAAATTTAGGTTCGGTCACGGTTTTTTTATACTTTTTTAAAGCCTTGCTTTCTTTAAAATTTTCTTTTTCCTCAATGTCTGACATTTCCTGTTTTTTCTGTGCCAGAATTTGTTTTTCTTTTTCTTTTTTCAATCTATCTTTTTTTGACAATTTATAACATTCCTTTCAAAATATGTGCAACAACCAAATTTAACATACAAAACGCATTTTTATTATGCCTTAAAACTTCCACAAAACACCCAAACGTAAAGCGAAAGCTTTACGTTTATTATGCCTTAAAATTTCTGCAAATCGGGTACTTTTGCGGTTTCGCATGGCGAAATTGCCGTCG
>CAYZOV010000046.1:0-8066 GCA_964480525.1 uncultured Ruminococcus sp. | reverse complement strand
TTGTCTGTCCCTCAGGCGACTTATTTAGTTTATCACATTTATGGGGGTTTGTCAAGCAAAAAATCGAAAAAAATCTCATTTTGTCGAAAGTCACAAACCACCACAAATTAGAAACATTTTACTATTAAAAATTACCATAACGGCGAAAACGTCCGCTTTTTTGGTAAAAAATTAGCCACAAAAGACAGCAAATTTTCTCAAAAAAAGAAAAACCCGTCCGTAATCGGACAGGTTTAAATTTCTTCTTAATCGGAAAAATCCGGAACATATTCCTCGTTATCCAGAACATAGTCCATAATTTTTCCGTAAAATCCTTGCGGATTCATGCGAATTTTGTTTCGTATAACCTCCGCCTGCTCTTTGTCAGGGGCAAAAAGCGAAAGTTCCATCAATTTCAAATCGTTATCCACGCAAACGCATTTCAGTTCGCACCCTTTTTCCGTTTCCGAAATTTCAAACTTAACCGTATTTTCGTTCTTAACCCTTGCAAAAAGTCGCAACCCCTCCGCCAAAATTTTTTCTCTTGCGGATTTTGGCGCCATAGTTTTAAATTCTTCCGCACCTGCCGACCCTTTTTCAGTCAAACGGTAAACATTTTCCCCGTCCGATTCGATTTCTTCAATCAAACCGTTTTCCAACATTGACGCAACCGCATGGTTATAGGAAAAATAATTAACTATATTTGAAGTCGTGCAAATTTCCAACAGTTGATTAGGCGCAACAGGTCTGTCAACTTTTTTCAGAAAATAGCAAATCAAAATTTTTACCGCATAAATATCGTTGATGTTGTTCATATCCGAAAAATCAAAATTATAAGTTTTCACAAAATCGTCCTTTACTTAAAAATTAGGGTAATCAATCATATGCGACAAAATCGCCAAATTTACGGCTGCTTCGACCACAGGCACAGCTCTCGGAACTACGCACGGGTCGTGTCTGCCCTTGATTTCAATGGTTTCGTTTGTCATATTTCCCAAATCCACCGTGTGTTGCGGTTTTGAAATTGACGGCGTAGGCTTGAAAGCCACCCTTAACGTAATCGGCATACCCGACGAAATTCCACCCAAAATACCGCCGTGGTTGTTTGTGCGAGTTACAACGTGACCTGCTTCGTTTACATAAAATTCGTCGTTGTTTTCGCTGCCCAACATTTTTGCGCTGTTAAATCCAACGCCAAATTCCAATCCTTTTACGGCAGGAATACCGAAAATAAGCTGTGCAATGGTGTTTTCAAGTCCGTCAAAAATCGGACTTCCGATTCCTGCGGGAACATTCACGGCGATACATTCCACAATTCCGCCCACGCTGTCGCCGAACGAACCTGCTTTTTCGATTTCTTCAATCATTTTTTCGCCTTTTTCCTTATTTATAACAGGAAACTCGGCATTTCGCATTTTAACAATATCTTCACGTTTAAACGAAATTGAATCTATGGAATCATCTTTAACCCCGTGAACTTCCAAAATATGCGCGCCTGTATAAATTCCACGTTTTTCCAAAATTTGACCTGCCACAGCTCCCGCAAAGCAAAGTGGAGCCGTCAATCTGCCCGAAAAATGTCCTCCGCCACGCACGTCGTTAAAACCGCTGTATCTCAATGCGCCTGTATAATCTGCGTGACCCGGGCGTGCAAGCCTTTGGATATTTTTATAATCCTGCGAATGTGTGTCGGTGTTTGTGATAAACGCACAAAGTGGCGTACCCGTGGTTTTTCCGTTTAAAAATCCCGACATAATCTGTGGCAAATCGCTTTCTCTACGCTGTGTAGAGGTTTTGTTCTGCTTAGGCGCACGTCTTGACATAAAAGCCATAAGCTTTTCCATATCAATATATTCCCCTGCAGGAATATTATCCATTACTACGCCAATGGCAGGGCCGTGGCTTTCGCCGAAAATCTGCACGCTTATGTTGTGGTTAAATACTGATGACATTATATTTCCTCCAATTTTGAAAATCTATGTTTAACGTTTTTTAATCTTGTAAATAATTATGCTTAATATAATTGCCAGATAAATCGCCGTAAGTACAATATGCCTTGAATTAGAATTGCTGTCTGTGAGGTTTATTCACAAACGGTTATGCAGTAATATTCAGTTTGACAAATTGGATTTTTATTATCTATTTTGCAAACCCTCGTTCTACTATAATTTGCCAAGCCTCTTCATCTATTTTTTCATTTTTAAATAATTTATCTCTATCGTCTTCCGTAATTGTTCGTATTACCTTACAAGGATTTCCTGCCGCTATACACCAATCCGGAATGTTTTTGGTAACAACACTTCCTGCTCCAATAACCACATTGCTTCCAATATGTACTCCCGGACATACAACGGAACTTCCGCCAATCCACACATTATCTCCGATAGTAATTTCCTTACCATATTCATATGCCGAATTTCTTGTTGCAGGATATACCGGATGTCCTGCCGTGTAAATAGCAACATTAGGTCCGAGCATACAATTATCACCAAATGTTACCTTTGCCACATCCAAAATTGTACAGTTGTAATTTGCAGAAAAATTTTTCCCCGTTTCGATATGAGAACCATAATCACAGAAGAAAGGCGGACTGATAAAAGCATTTTCCGATTTACCGAGCAATTCCTTTACAATATCTGCTATTCTCTCAAAATCAGTCCAATCGGAGGTATTAAGTTTTTGAAGAATTGAACGACATTTTTTCATCTCTTCAAAAACGCTCTCATCAGCAATATAAGCCATTTCCTTATCTCGTCTTTCAACGTTATTCATTACCTTTACCTCTCAATTCAAATTCTTATATCTCGGTCCGTTTTCTTTTCAATATTGCAATAAAATCTATGCAAAACTGTACTATTGTGGTCAATTTTGAAAATCTATGTTTAACGTTTTTTAATCTTGTAAATAATTATGCTTAATATAATTGCCAGATAAATCGCCGTAAGTATAAATCCTATTGTCCTAGAGCTTTTGTAAACAAAAATTGTTACATACAAAAGAAATCCTACAACAACTATCACAAACAAAGCCATAACAAGCCTGCACACAATTCTCACGGGTTTTGACTTGCTGTCGCAACCCTCTTGAATAAATTCCAGAAAAAGTTCAAGCAAAAATTCAAAAAAATCTTCCATAGTTTTCCTTTTATATATAGTATATCTTTTGTCCCTTTATATATAGTATACTAAACCTCGCAAAAATCCCCGCCGAGTTTTTTAAAATCCTCCCAGAAATTCGGATAGGATTTTTCTACGCACTCTGCCCCTCTGATTACAAGAGGATTTTCGCACCTTGTGGACGCAATCGCCATTGCCATTGCAATTCTGTGGTCGTTGTGAGCGTCAATTTCGCCACCCAAAAGGGTTTTTACCCCCTTAATTTCCAATCTGTCCTCAAAAGCCTTGACCCTTGCACCGATTTTGTTAAGCACCTCTGCCGTAACCTCCAGCCTGTCGCACTCCTTAATTTTAAGACGTGCTACGTTTTCGATAACGCTTTTTCCGTTGCAAAAGCAAGCCAAAACCGTCAAAACAGGCACTAAATCGGGAATATCCGAACAATCAAGCCTAAAGGCATTCAAGCTATCATTTTTATTATACACTATTTTCTCGCAAATTTCAACAATTTTTTTGTCGCCTTGACTACTATTTTCACAAAGCCCCAAAATATCTATGCTGCTGCCCAAGGAATTTGCCACATAAAAAAATCCTGCCTGAGAAAAATCCCCCTCGCACCTGACGTTTTTGGCGATGTATTTTTGCCCTCCTTTTATATAGTATCCGTTTTGAGTTTCCAAAACCTCGACCCCAAATTCTTTCATTGAGGAAATAGTAATGTCCACATAAGGTTTTGACTGTAATTTTGACGTTAAAACAATCTCGCTGTCATTTTCAAGTAGCGAAAGTGCAAAAATCAACCCCGTGATAAATTGCGACGAAATACCTCCGTCAATTTTGTAAACCCCCGAAGAAAGTTTTCCCTTAATTGTAAAAGGCATTGTGCCACTATACTCAAATTTCACCCCGTGAAGTGGAAGCTCCTCCAAATACGGCGTAATCGGACGTGTAGGGAGCTTGCTTTTTAAATTTCCCGTAAAAACCGTTTCAATCCCCAGCGCCCCTGCCACGGGAATTAAAAATCTCAACGTTGACCCCGATTCGTTACAGTCAACCACAGCGTTTTGAGGAATTTTTCCTATTCCCTCCACGAAAGCCTTGTTTTCGCAAAGGGTTATATTTGCCCCAAAGCTTTTCATCGCCTTTGCCGTGGCGATAATGTCCTTTGAGGGATAAATATTTTCCAAAATGCTTTTCCCCTCGCAAAAGCTTGCACAAATCAAAAGCCTATGCGCTACGCTTTTTGACGGTGGAACAGTCACCCTGCCGTTTAATTTTTTAGGTGTAATTTTAATGTCCATTTAACTCACAGCCTTTACATTTTCTGAAGAATTTTTGAAATTTCGTCCTCCGAAATTTCCTTTGCAAAAATATTTTCGCCAAAGCACATCACGTCGCCGATTTCACGCTGGAACACAAACCTTAGTTTGCCGTTTCGCACCTTTTTGTCGGTATAAAGCTTTTTCACTAAATCTTCCTTTGAAATATATTCGGGGATTTCCGTTGGCAAACCTGCACGTTTTAGCAAATTTTCAACTCTGTTTGCATTTTCCTTTGAAATAAAACCAAGCTCCGCACCCAGATTAACCTGTGCAATCATGCCGATACTCAAAGCTTCACCGTGCAATAGCCTATAATCGCTAACCGTTTCAATGGCACGTCCTACCGTGTGACCCAAATTCAGAATTTCCCTAAGTCCGCTTTCTTTTTCGTCCTGCATAACCACTTTGTACTTTATTTCGCAATTTTTCTTTGCGATATACTCGCAAGCCTCAACATCGCCCTCGAAAATTTTCTCAATATGCTTTTCCAAAAATTCAAAAAGTTCAACGTCCCCAAGACAAGCGTGTTTTATGGTTTCGCATAGACCGCTTGAAAGCTGTCGCCTCGGCAGAGTTTTCCAAGTATCAATGTCTATGTACACCTTTTTCGGCTGGTTAAACAGTCCTATTAAATTCGTCGCAAGTGGCGTATCTACGGCAGTTTTTCCACCCACCGAAGCGTCAGCCGCCGAAAGGAGCGTTGTGGCATAATTTATAAAAGGTACGCCACGTCCGTATGTTCCCGCCAAAAATCCTGCCAAATCGGTGACAACTCCACCACCTAGTGCAATCACGCAACAGTCACGCCTAAAGCCCATTTTCAGCATACTGTCCTCGACAAATTCCTTTGTCTGTCGGGTTTTTGATTTTTCACCACTTGGAAACACGAAAATTTCACCCTCAAAACCCCTGTTTCGTAAGCTTTCAAGAAAATTTTCCCCGTAAAGTTCGTACACGGTACTGTCCGTAATTACGGCGAATTTTCTGATATTCCCAACAAGACCATTTTCAAGGTCGCTTAAAAGATTATCCCAAAGGCTATGCCCTATCTCAATTTCATAGCTGTCGTCCACAACTTTTTTTAGCTCGCAATTAAATTTCACAAATACCACCTCTGCCACAGTTTACAAATCACTTTATCGCTTTAAATTAGTTTAATTATACCACTCTTTAATTCTAATGTCAACTAAAATTAAAGCCACCCGAAAAAGGTGGCAAAAATTTTGTTTAAATGTCAAGGGGTTTGCCACAAAATTCAGCCATAGCCTTGATTTTAACCATTGTTTCCTTGAACTGTTCAGGAGTCAACGACTGTGCGCCGTCACTCCAAGCGTGCTTAGGGTCTGGGTGAACTTCGATTTCCAAAGCGTCACAACCACACGCAATAGCACTAAGGGACATAGGTTCAACAAGTTTTGCAATGCCCGTTGCGTGGCTAGGGTCAATAACAACAGGCAAATGTGAGTGGTGTTTCAAAAGCGGAACAGCCGACAAATCGAGGGTGTTTCTGGTTTTCGGTTCAAAAGTTCTGATACCTCTTTCACAAAGGATAACGTTCTGGTTTCCCCCTGCCATAATGTATTCAGCCGACATCAAAAGCTCCTGCAAGGTGCTTGAAAGTCCTCTTTTAAGAAGAACAGGCTTTTGCGACTTACCAAGTTCTTTTAAAAGTGTGAAATTCTGCATATTTCTAGCCCCTACCTGAACCACGTCAACGTCTGCGAACAAATCAAGGTCGGAAATATCCATAATTTCGGTAACAATCGGAAGTCCCGTAATTTCTCTTGCTTTAATTAAAAGGTCGATACCCTCTTTGCCAAGTCCCTGAAATGCGTAAGGCGAAGTTCTGGGCTTGAACGCACCACCTCGGAGCATTGTTGCACCTGCTTCTTTAACCGCCAGAGCCGTGGCAATAATCTGTTCTTCGGTTTCAACTGAACAAGGACCTGCAATAACGTTAAGGTTACCGCCACCGATTTTTCTGCCACGAACTTCAATAACCGTGTCGTCAGGGTGGAACTGTCTGTTAGCATTTTTGTACGGCTCCTGAACACGCTTTACGTCGTCAACAATTTCTCTCGCTTTAATTGCGTCTACGTCAACCCTCGTTGTATCGCCTACAAGACCGATAATTCTCTTATGTACGCCCTCAACAAGGTTTGCGTGTACGCCCTGCGTGGACACCCAGCTGACAAGTTCTTCGATTTCATTTTCCTTTGCGTTGTTATTAAGTACGATAATCATAATTTTTCCTCCGATTTTGAAAATAAAAAATCCGCAACCTTTTCCTAATGAGAAAAAGTTACGGATAAATTTCTTAAAGTTATTTAAAAGCTGTTCCTAACCTGAAATTTTTTCGCAATCTTTTTCTCCACGCCAAAAAAACTTGAAACCATAAAAGCTCAAGCTAAAAAAGTATGTAAAGACTACGAATGAAATTACAGCAGGCATAACTTTTTAAATCCTTTCATAAAACTTTGTTGCAACAACTTAACTATACACCCATTTTTTTAGTTTGTCAATAGCTTTTTGAAAATTTTTTTCCCGCTTGTTGATTTTTTTGCTTTAAAGTGTTATAATAAGCGTAAACCTATTGGTTTACGTTTGGGTATTTTGCTTTATGGTTTGTGACCGCTGTAGTTTGTTATTTGTAACTGTAACTTTTCCATGATTTTAGACTATCTCACATAGTTCGTCATAACATAAAAGTTTCGTTCAAGCCTTTTCAAAGGCTTGCAGGGGGTTAAGTGGGGACAGCGTCCCCCTTATCGCCGTCCGCAGACGGCGAAATACCCCAATCCCCTAAAGCGTTTTTCGGGGGAGTAAACGAAAACGCTAAAGCGTTTTGTTTTGGAGATTTTGTTTTGCCGTCAACGGCGACGGCAATTTTGCTTCGCAAAACCACAAAACTCCCTTTGTAAAGCCATTATGTTTTTGCGATGGGGGACTTTTCAAGTAAAAAGTCCCCCTACTTGCAAGGTTTAACAAACTTCCCTCGCAAAATAGTCCGGTGGACTATTTTGCGACGTACAAAGACGGGTCGGGAAAAGTGCAAGGGTTTTAAATGCGTGGCAAACTTTTAGAATTTATGTTTTGACTAAACTCACGCCAGTAACTAAAGTCCGCCAGTATGGGGCGTTGCCCCCTAAGTGACTTTGAAATGATTTAGAATTGGTTGTCAATCACCCAGTTACTTTTGTGAAGTAGTCAAAGTCTGTCCGTAGGAACTTCGTTCCTAGATTGGTTTTGCGTTAGTAAACACTTTTTTTCAAAGGGGGAAACCTTCATTGGGGAAGGAAAACTAAAAAATCCCCCAAAATCGGGGCATTTCCCTTCCCTAGCACGGTTTCCCCCTTTGGAACCCTCTTCCCGCTAGCCCCAACCCAATGCCCCGATTTTTAAAAAGCAACGACTGCGAGCGTGCCTTTACCAATCATCTTGTTGCCAAAACAGTTTGCGGTTTAGAGCGTGTACTTTGACAGGTGGGGGAGATAGGAAACGGCTTAGGCTAGAATTTTTTATGTTGAAAATTTGTTGAAATAGCGAAATATTTTAAGCTATCAAATTTGTAAAACAGTTATCCTACTTTGTCTATCGCAAAATAGTCCACCGGACTATTTTGCGAGGGGAGTTTGTTAAACCTTGCAAG
>CAYZOV010000045.1:0-9847 GCA_964480525.1 uncultured Ruminococcus sp. | reverse complement strand
GTTTAAGTGACGTAGCCAGCTTTAAGTTATAAAGGACACCGATACCGCCGTGTGAGGATGGTTTCTTTACAAGTATTCTGCAAGTTTTCATTCTTGAAGCAAATTCAGCCATCTTTTCGGTTTCTGTGATTTCGTTAATATAAAGTGAAGATGTATGACCGTAACCGCCGTCAGCGATAAGGTGTTCAGCTTTACCGAGAGCGTCCGAGAAGTCCTTAGCCTTGTACATAGCAAGTACAGGTGAAAGTTTTTCGTGAGCAAATTCTTCAGAAAGTTCAACGCTTTCAACTTCGCCGATAAGGATTTTTGTTCCAACAGGAACAGTTACGCCTGAAAGTTCTGCAATTCTGTATGCTGACTGTCCTACGATTTTAGCGTTAAGAGCGCCGTTGATAATGATAGTCTTTCTAACCTTTTCTGTTTCAGCAGGATTGAGGAAGTAACAACCTCTTGTTGCAAATTCTTCCTTAACTGCGTCGTAAATGCTTTCGAGAACGATAACAGACTGTTCAGAAGCGCAAATCATACCGTTGTCAAATGTCTTAGAGTGAATAATTGAGTTTACTGCGAGGATAATGTCTGCTGTGTCATCAATGATAGCAGGTGTGTTTCCGGCACCTACACCGAGAGCAGGTTTTCCGCTTGAATATGCAGCCTTAACCATTCCGGGACCGCCTGTTGCAAGGATAATGTCAGCTTCTTTCATAACGAGGTTTGTCATGTCAAGTGACGGAACGTCAATCCAGTCGATAATTCCTTCCGGTGCGCCTGCGGCAACAGCAGCTTCGAGAACAAGCTTAGCAGCGGCGATTGTTGAGAGCTTTGCTCTTGGGTGTGGAGAAATGATAATTGCGTTACGGGTTTTAAGAGCGATAAGGCACTTAAAGATAGCTGTAGAAGTTGGGTTTGTTGTTGGAATTACAGCAGCGATTACGCCGATTGGTTCAGCGATTTTCTTAATGCCGTATGCCTTGTCTTCTTCGATAACGCCACAAGTTTTTGTGTCCTTATAAGCGTTGTAGATGTATTCTGCAGCATAGTTATTCTTGATAACCTTGTCCTCTACAACACCCATTCCTGTTTCTTCAACTGCCATTTTTGCAAGTGGGATTCTTGCTTTGTTTGCAGCAGAAGCAGCCGCAAGGAAAATCTTGTCTACCTGTTCCTGTGTGTAGGTAGCGAAAATTTTCTGTGCTTTTCTTGTGCGTTCGATAGCTTCTTCAAGCTTTTCAACGCTGTCTACGATTTCATAAGTCTTGTTTTCCATTTTTATCCTCCTAAAATAAATTACATAATTGATTGTTCAAGTGAGCAAGAGATAACGCTAAGTTTTCCTGTTGTAATAGTATTCCCTCAGGAACATTAAGTTTACAAGGGGCAAAATTCCAGATTGCGGTTATGCCGTTTTGAACCATTCTGTCGCACACAGACTGTGCCGAGCCTTCGCCCACGGTAATTATTCCAATCTGTATTTTTTCATTTTTGCAAAACTCGTCAAATGTGTTCATTGGCAAAATTTCTTTTGACGTGCCTAAGCGGATAACATTTTCGTTGTTGTCAAATCCCGCCTTAATTTTAACGCCATAAGTTTCAAATTCGTCAAATTCCAGAAGCGCTTTTCCGAGTTTTCCCGCACCCACCAAAACGGCAGATGTCATATTGTCGCACCCCAGCACTTTTTCAATACTTTTTATCAAATCTTGTATATTATACCCGACTTTCGGCTTCCCTGCGCCGCTAACCGAAGCAAGGTCTTTTCTAACCTGAACTTCGCCCAGTAACAAATCTTTTGCAACCGTTGTGGCGGATATGTTTGCAACGTCGTCGCAAGACAAGTTTTTCAAGTATTGCAAATAGCGTGGTAATCTGCCCAAAGTAGCCTTCGGAACAGAAATCCTTTCCATCTCTTAACCTCCTTTTCCTGACTTCGTTAATATTTTAACACACTATTTTTACTTTGACAATTCTTAAATTGTTAAATCGGTGTTATCTTTATCGATAACCCCTTGAACGATTGAATACAAGTTAAATAATGTCGGTTTTACGGTGTTTTTTATTATTTATACAAGCCAATCCGTTTAATCGTTTTAAACGTATTACTCAAAAATGATAAAGGGTTTACGAAAAATGATAACAAAAAAGTCCGAAGCTTTTCAGTCAATACTTCGGACTTGGAAAAATCACATATGTTTTCTTTTTGATTCACACAAAAGCGTGATGAATTTTTTATCAAGATTTGAAAGCTTGTACCCTTTTTTGTAAATAAGCATATCTTTGTAAACCTTTTTGTTTTCCTCGCATTTTCGCTGAACAAGGTTGTATTTTTCAAGCATTTCTTTCGGACAAGGCGAAACCCACATAAATGTTTGAGGATTTCGTGACAGCAAATCGTTTTGGCTGGCACGTTCAAAGATGAAAATTCGCCTGTCGATATTGTCGGGAAGCTCGGATTTTACAACCTTTGCAAAAGGCAACGACGGTACAAAAGGGTCGGCGTGCGCCACTTCGATATAGTCGGTGAGGTCGTCAAACTTTATTGTTTCTTTTTTCGCAAGAGGACTTTGGGCGCTCATTAAAAGAACATAGCTAAATTCAGTAACCATTTCATACGCCAGTCCTTTTTCTTCAAGCATAGCCTTAAAATACTTGTCAAAATTTTCGGCATAACGAATAATTCCCAATTTATAATCGTGGGTTAATAAATTATTTATAGTACGCTGAGAATTAGTTTCTTTATAAAAAACTTCGGCTGGTTCGTCGGATAAAGTTTTTGAAAACTCAACAAACGCTTCGGAAATATAGCTTGCTCTAGGCACGGAAATAGAAAATTTTTGCTTTTTCGGGACGCCCTGTTTATAAAGCATTTCCACCTGTTCAATCTGATTCAGAATACCTTTTGCGTAATTTATAAACGTTTCGCCCTCTAGGGTCAGGCACATACCTTTTGTTGTTCGGTCGAAAATGGTAATACCCAGGTCTGCTTCCAGTTCTTTAATTGAACGACTGATGTTCGGCACGGCAATAAGCAAAACTTCGGAAGCCTTGCTAAGTGAACCTGCTTTTGCAACCTCAACTGCGTATTTCATGTGCAAGATATTCATACTCTTATCCCCCCGTCATGATATTATTTGTTGTCTGAAATTATAAAAAGCCATAAGGCGATACTTTAAAATGATTTAAGTTTACTAACTTATATTTTTTCACAAACCGGGTACTTTTGTGGTTTCGCTTTAGCGAAATTGCCGTCGCCGTTGACGGCAAAACAAAATACCCAAACCTAAAGCCAACGGCTTTAGGTTTATTATAACACATAAATACATTTTTTTCAAGCTTTTAGAAAAATGTTTACCAATAACAGTTGACAAAATTAAAAATATCTGCTATAATAAAACAAAAGTTTTAATATGTGAGAATCAATCACATATAAATTAAAAAATTTATTAAAAACGGAGAGGAAGATTATGCCACCAAAAGCAAAATTTACAAAAGAAGAAATTGTCAGCAAAGCACTTGACGTCGCAACAGAATACGGTATTGAGGGCTTGACCGCCAGAAGTCTGGGCAAAGCGCTGGGAAGTTCCACCAGACCGATTTTTACTGTTTTCAACAGCATGGAAGAAGTTTGCGACGAAGTAAAAGTATCGGCGCTTGAACGTTTTTCACAATATGCCGAAAAAGCAAAGGAAATGACGCCTGTTTTCAAAGGCGTAGGTATGCAGATGATTTCGTTTGCAAAAGATTATCCGAAGCTTTACCGTGTTGTTTTTATGAGCGACAGCCCGGATTCAAAAACATTTGATGATGTTTTCGCACATTTGGGAGATATTGCTCCGCTGTGCATTGAATTTATCGAAAAAGACTACGGTTTAAGCGACATACAGGCAAAAGAATTGTTTAAACAGGTTTGGATTTACACATACGGACTTGCAACGCTTATCGCAACGGGTATGTGCAGATTTTCAGATGATGAAATTTCAAATATGCTGTCAAACCAGTTTTCATCACTTTTAAAACAAATTAAATCGGAAAATTAAAATATTTAAGGTGGTGTTTTTAACATCACCTTTATTTTTTGCAACAAAAGCAGTTAAACGTCGGTTTAGCAATTTTCACGACGCTTTTTTGCCATTTTGTTTGATATTCTTTTTAAAATTAGACCGCCGGCTTTTTGCACATTGCAACCAGTGGGCGGTCAAGTTTTTCAGTATTCAGTTTAAAAATTGGGATTTGTTGCTTTATCATGCTTAAAATATTAAGTATTTCAGCATAGCAAATTTATCCGATTTTTCTTATAGGAATCCAAAGTTCGCACATCAAACCTTTTCTTCCTTTTTCGTAGTAAACCTCATAGTCTGTTTCCGATTCGGCTTCATATCCCATTTGTGGCAAAAATTCTTTATAGAATTTTCCCCAAGTTTCACCGATACAATCCCCGTTTTCGCCAATACAGTCAAATACCACATATGTTCCCGGTTTCACGTCCCAGATACAGAAACCTGCTTTTTCCATTTCAACCATATCAAAATCCGCCGTTTGTTCATCAATCAACACTCCGATTCCATATTCAAAAGTGTCTTTGCCCTCTTTTGTCGGGGTACACAATCCATACAAATCACGTTTTCCTGACGGTCGCAAATTATAAATCTTTCCTAACAGATTCTTTTCGTTACATTCGTCCCAAAAGTCGGGAACATCGTGATTTTCCTCATCATTGATGATTTCATTACGAAAACTTCTTACCAATGCAATAAATTTTTGCTCTTTTGTTTGTACAATTCTGTAGTCCATACTTTTACCACCTTCGACAGTTATTTTAATAACAAGCGGATTAAAAAGCAAGAGTTTTGCCGATTCTTCTCTGGCAAATTTAGGCGCAGTTCCATGAAACCTTGTAAATGCCTTTGTAAAACTCTCCGAAGTTTCATAGCCGTACTTCAACGCAACGTCTGTTATTTTGGCGTCAGTTTCTACAATTTCTCTGCCTGCTAAAGACAACCTACGGTTGCGAATATATGTATTAGCAGTCATACCCGTAAGAAAACTAAACGCTCTGTGAAACTCATAGTTAGAAGTGTGTATATATTTTGCTACATCTTCATAGTTAATTTCCTCCATAAGATGTTCTTCCATATAAGTAATTGCCTGTTGCATTGCCGCTATCCACTCCATACTTTATCCCTCCTGTTGAAACCTATTATACCGAAAATTTAATTCAATTGCATTTCCAAGTTTGCGAAGTTTTGTCAGGTTATTAAATTCTAATTATCTCGCTTTTTTGCTGATTAAAGTATATCATAAAAAAGTAAAAAATTCTACAGTTTAAGCAAAAACCGCCCGAACTTTTTTGTCCGAGCGGTTTTGTACTGTATTTTTCTAAAAATTATCTATTAGCCAAGAACAACAACGATTTCGGTCTCGTCGGTCATCTTGCACTGGCAAACGAAGTTTCCGTCAACCTTTTCGCCGTTTACTGTCATTGACTTAACGCCACTCTGAACGTGGTCAGGGTTCTGGATATCGATTGAAAGGTGCTTTCCTCTGAAGTTCTTTTCAATCTTGAAGCCGTCCCAGTCGTGTGGAATTGCAGGGTCGATAACAAGTCCGTCTGCGTTTGGACGCATACCGCAAATACCCTCAACACAACCTACCATAACAGTTGAGCCTGTACCTGTAAGCCAATGAACGTGTGAACGTCCTGCGTATGGTGAACGTGTTGATTCTGTAAACTGTCCGTGAACGTATGGTTCAAGGATTCTGATTTCAGCCTTGTCGTTCATAGAAGCAGGTGAGCTTTCCATAAAGTACTCGAATGCTCTGTCGCCGTGACCGAGAAGTGATTCAGCAAGAATTGCCCAACCCTGTGTCTGCGAGAAGATACCACCGTTTTCCTTTGTATCCGGGTTAAAGATGTGCATTAAAGCACCGTCAAAGTAGTTGTCAACGTATGGTGGTTCGAGGAGCTTAACACCGTATGGTGTGTTAAGGATTTCGTGAACAGATTCCATAGACTTTTCAGCCTGTTCAGCAGAAGCAAAGCCCGAAATAACTGCCCAAGACTGTGGGTTGAGCCACATATTAGCCTCTGGGTCGTTCTTAGCACCTACAACTACGCCGTCCTCACGGATACCACGGATAAATCTATCCTCGTCCCAGCAAGCTTCAAGGCTTTCGCCAAGCTCTGCCTGAACCTTTTCAATGTATGCAACATAATCTGTGTCGTTTCTGTCCTGAGCATAGCCCTTGATAACCGACATAGCGTAGTAAAGCTGGAATGCAACGAATGTAGATTCGCCCTTTTTACCCATTCTCAAGCAGTCGTTCCAGTCAGCGTGAAGTCCTGCAGGCATTTTGTGAGCGCCAAGACGTTCCATAGAAAATCTGATAGCGTTCTTCAAGTGGTCGTAAACTGTGTCCTCTCCACCATTTGCATAAACGATAACCTCATCAAGGAATGCCTTGTTACCGCTTTCACCGATGTACTTAACGATTGTTGGGAACAACCACAAAGCGTCGTCAGCACGGTATGATGGGTGACCTGTTTCCTTAGCGTAAATTGAGTTTTCGTCGTTTTCGTCAGGACAAGTTTCGTGACCTGCGTTGTGGTCAAACTTAACGAGTGGCAATCCACCACCGTTATCAACCTGTGCGGAAATCATAAATCTAATCTTTTCAGCAGCAAGCTCCGGGTTGATGTGGATAATACCCTGAATATCCTGTACTGTATCTCTGTAACCGTAGCCGTTTCTAAGACCGCAGTAAATAAATGAAGCTGCTCTTGACCAGATAAATGTAATAAAGCACTGGTAAGCATTCCATACGTTTACCATATTGTTAAATTCTTCAGATGGTGTTTCAATCTGGAAGTTGTTGAGCTGTCCGTGCCAGTAGTCAACAAGTTCCTTAATTTCAGCGTCAACTTTACCCTTTGTCTTATAGCTTTCGAGAATTTCGTTAGCCTGTGATGGATTTTTCTGTCCGAGAACATAGATAACTTCAACAGTTTCACCAGGTGCAACCATTACCTCTGACTGCAAAGCACCGCAAGCGTTTGAGTTATAATTGAGCTTGTTGTCGCAGAAACCTCTTTCAACAGCGATTGGGTTGCCGTAGTTTCTGTACGAACCGATAAAGCTGTCGAGATTTCCGTTATACGAAGAAACAGGAGCGCCAACCACGCCGAAAAATCTTTCTCTCCAGTTAGAGCCGTTTGCGTCTTTACCGCTGTTTTCGTTGATGTGCTGAACAATCTTGTTTCCTTCAAACGATGTTCTTGTAATGAACAATGTGTACTGAAGGTTTACCTGGTCCTGCTCGTAGTTATTTTCGTTTGTAAATTCAACAAAGCCATAGAGCGAGAGGTTTCTGTAATTATCAGAATTGTTTGTAACCTTTGTTCTCCAAACCTCGTATGTCTTGTTAAGCGGAACGTAGTATGTAACCTCTGAATGAATGTCTGAATAATCTGCCTTCATTGTTGTATAAGCTGTACCGTGGTGGCACTCGGACTTATACTTGTCAAGCGGTTTGCCAACAGGCTGCCAAGAAGCTGACCAGTAATCAGCTGTGTCGTTATCTCTGATGTAGATATAACGTCCAGGAACAGCGATATTGGTGTTAAAGCGATAACGGACGTGTCTGCCGTTTGCACCACTCTTTACAAAGCTGTAACCTCCTGCGTTGTTTGAGATGATAGCTCCGTATTCAGGTGAACCGAGATAGTTTGCCCAGGGTGCCGGAGTATCAGGTCTTGTAATGACGTACTCTTTGTTTTTTAAATCAAAATAACCGTACTGCATTTTTCATGCTCCTTTATAAAAATTATTTGACTGCTCTTCCCCGAAGGTACCAACAGACTTACGCAAATTTTTTAAAGCTGGCAACGTCATACCACTTTAGCGTCTGTTTTATTTTAACATACATTTTAAATCTTTACAAGGGGGTAGCTTAAAATTTTTACATTTTCAAACGATTTAAATTATGAATTTTATGTAAAGGATTTCACACCGCCCTAAATTTAACATTTTATCAAAAAAGCCTGTCGCAATTATTCAAAAGCGACAAGCTTAGTTTAAGTTAATACTATATAAATAACAAAAAATCAGGCGAAAACTCTGTTTTCCAAATCCGAAAGGTAAAATTCAATGGTGGCATTTTTAACGCTTAGGTCGTCGCCGTTTCGTTTAAGCGTGCCGTTCATATACGAAAGGTGTACCTCGTCGCCCACCTGAATTTCAAATTCCTCGGTAATGTTCGTTGGGTCAGCGTTTTCGTTTTCAATAAGTTCAGCCTTTAAGCTATCATACTTAACAGTAACCTTGTCGCCTAGCTTTAATTCCCCTGTTTTTTCCTTTGTAACTTCAATTACAACTGTATCGTCGGAGGTGATTTCCGCAATTTTTCCTGTTACATACCACAAATGTTGGTCAGGTCCGTCTAAATAATTATCTCTCGTCAGCATAACAACCAACACTATAATAACAGCAACCAAAACCACACCTAAGCCCGAAAATAACGCAATCTTTTTTGTTTTAGTCATAAAATCACCTCATTATTTTTTGTTACCTTGAAATACTTTAGTAAGCACGTTCATAGAAAGTTCTGTTTTCCAAATCCGAAAGGTAAAATTCTATGGTGGCATTTTTAACGCTTAGGTCGTCGCCGTTTCGTTTAAGCGTGCCGTTCATATACGAAAGGTGTACCTCGTCGCCCACCTGAATTTCAAATTCCTCGGTAATGTTCGTTGGGTCAGCGTTTTCGTTTTCAATAAGTTCAGCCTTTAAGCTATCATACTTAACAGTAACCTTGTCGCCTAGCTTTAATTCCCCTGTTTTTTCCTTTGTAACTTCAATTACAACTGTATCGTCGGAGGTGATTTCCGTAATTTTTCCTGTTACATACCACAAATGTGCGTCAGGACCAACTATAATATCTCGTTCTTTGTTAATCAAAACAATTGCAACAATCACAGCAATGACTACTATAATAACGCCAACACCAAGTGCAATCTTTTTTCCTTTAGACATAAGACCCTCCTTAAATACTTTGATAATTTAATTTTACCACGCCTTGTAAAATATGTCAATTTAAAAAACTGTTTTGCAAAAAAAGTTTACAATTATTTCATGTTTAACATTTTCTCGAAAAATGTCATAAAATAAAATACGCAAGTGAAATTGCGATTATCAGCACGAAAGGAATGAAGATTATGGAAATTTTAGATAGTGAAATTATTGAGAAAATTATTAAAAACGACAAAAAAAGAGAAAAAAGTGAAAACAGCGAAAACTGTTCACAGCCTGTCGGCAGATTCCCGACGCAAACGCCTATCGGAATGTGTTATGTCCCAATGCAGGAATGGCGTGAAATTTACGACGAACAGACGGGTTTAGAGCGAGGAACGATTTTTCAACAGCTTGACAAACCATTTACAGGCGAAAGGGGTGTTTTGTTTGACTAGCGAAAAAAGAAAGGCTATGGACAAAATCCAGATGTATTCGTTTGCCATTGACGAAGCACGGCTTTTTCTGGACAGTCACCCCGATTGTCAGGAAGCTGTTAATTATTATCAACGAAATTTGGAAGCATACAACGAAGCCGTGGCAGATTATGAAAAACGTTTTGCGCCTATTGGCGAAAGCGGTGCTGTTATGGACGGAAAATGGGCGTGGAACACCACCCCGTGGCCGTGGGAAAGGAGCGACAGCTGATGTGGAATTATGAGAAAAAGTTGCAGTACCCTGTCAACATTAAAAATTCAAACCCCGCCTATGCAAAAATTATAATTAGCCAACTTGGGGGAGCAAATCGAAAAAAAATATACCCGTTAGGGGGTCGTAGGGCAGTCCTA
>CAYZOV010000044.1:0-10973 GCA_964480525.1 uncultured Ruminococcus sp. | reverse complement strand
AGGTTTCCAAAGGACGAAGTCCTTTGGTCGCCGTCCGCAGACGGCGAAATACCCCAATACCATTAAGCGTTTTTCGGGGGGAGCAAAAACATAAGCCATTATGTTTTTGCGATGGGGGACTTTTCAAGTAAAAAGTCCCCTACCTAAAAGGTTTAACGAACTTCCCTCGCAAAATAGTCCTGTGGACTATTTTGCGACGTACAAAGTTTGACAGCTTTAAAAAGCAAGGCAAACTTTCTTGTTAGCAACTAAAGTCTGTCCGTAGGAACTTCGTTCCTAGATTGGTTTTGCGTTAGCAAACACTTTTTTCTCAAAGGGGGAAACCTTCTTTGGGGAAGTGAAACTAAAAAAATCCCCCAAAATCGGGGCATTTCCCTTCCCCGGCACGGTTTCCCCCTTTGAAACCCTCTTCCCGCCAACCCCAACCCAATGCCCCGATTTTTAAAAAGCAACGACTGCGAGCGTGCCTTTACTAATCATCTTGTTGCCAAAACAGTTTGCGGTTTAGAGCGTGTACTTTGAAAGGTGGGGAAGATAGGAAACCGCTTAGGCTAGAGCTTTTTAGGGGTTAGGAATTTGTTGGAGTTTTCAACCCATGTTAATTCAAACGGACTATCAACACGATAGTTAATTGTTTTTTACAAAAGTGGGATTTACAGAAAGAAAACCATTTGCTTTTACAGAGTTGATTCCCAACGTAGTGGCTTTGTCAAAGTGATAGTTTAACAACAAATTAAAAGTTTAAACGAAAGTTTGAACCGACATTGCGAACGTAAGCGACCTCCTGATAAAAAAATCGAGACAGGGGGAAAAGGTGCTAAGGAAAAGGGGGTCAAGGGGGGAAAACCTAAAGGAAAAGGGAAATGCCCCCGATTTTGGGGGATTTTTTTAGTTTTCCTTCCCCAAAGAAGGTTTCCCCCTTTGAAAAAGAATAGTCAAAAAGGTTACAAACCAATCTAGGAGCGTAGCTCCTAATAGCAAACTTTGGCTATCAGCACAAAACTAGCCAAAACCTAAAACCCTTGCACATTTTCCTACCCCACTTTGTTTATCGCAAAATAGTCCACCGGACTATTTTGCGAGGGGAGATTGTTAAACCTTGTCGGTAGGGGTGCTTTTTACTTGAAAAGCACCCCACGTCAAAACTAGATGGCTCTAGTTTTGACTTCCCCGAAAAACGCTTTATGGGATTGGGGTATTTCGCCGTCTGCGGACGGCGATAAGGGGGACGCTGTCCCCACTTAACCCCCTGCAAGCCTTTGAAAAGGCTTGACCGAAACTTTTATGTTCTGACGAAATTTCAAAGTTAGCGAAAAACTAAAACTTTAAACCATTTCAAACTTCGCCAGCGAGCAAAACAAAGTAGGACACATAACAAAAGTGTTGCGAGCTGAATCGATGAAAACGGCACGTTTTCAAAAAGGTGGACGAAAACTTTTATATTCTGACGAAGTTCTAAAGTTAGTGAAAAACGGAAACTTTAATGTTCTGACGAACTATGTGAGATAGTGAGGTTTCACGGCAATGTTACAGCTACAAAAGTCAAACCACGGCGGTCACAAAGTTTGAAATAGTGGTTGGCAGAAAGTGCGTTACTTTGAAAGTCGGAGTTACACGGAAAAGTGGGATTCACAGGGGCAGTTTGGTTTTAGAAAAAATACAGAAAATTTACAATAAATACATAATACAAAGGAATGAATTTTATGCATTATCTTGACAATTCGGCGACAACGAAGCCTTTGGACTGCGTTTGCGAAGCGGTTTTGGGCGCTTTGAAAGATGATTTCGGAAACCCGTCAAGCCTTTACGGGCTTGGAATATGTGCCGAAAAAATTGTGAGCAACACCAGAGAAATTTTGGGCGAAGTTCTGGGGTGTAAAGGCGAAGAGCTTTACTTCACCTCTTGCGCAACCGAAAGTTCAAACGCCATTATTTTCGGGTGTGCTGAAAAGTTCGGGCGGCGAAAAAAGAGGGTCGTGACCACGGCGGTGGAACACCCGTCGGTGGCGGTTGCGTTTGACAAGCTGGAAAAAAGCGGTTTTGAAGTAGTGCGTATATTTCCCGACGCTGAGGGCAAAATCACCGACGACATGATTTTCGGTGCGGTTGACGACAACACTTTTTTGGTAAGCTGTATGCTTGTGAACAACGAAACAGGCTATGTTTTGCCCGTAGAAAGGGTGTTTCGGAGAATTAAGAGAAAATTTCCGGAGTGCATAACCCATTGCGACGCTGTACAAGGATTTCTAAAAACGGAAATAAAAGTAAACAAGCTTTTTGCGGATTGCATATCCATAAGCGGTCACAAAGTTCATGCGCCGAAAGGAATCGGGGTAATGTACATAAAAAAAGGCGTGAAAATTCCGCCATATCTTGTGGGTGGCGGTCAGGAAAAAGGTATGCGAAGCGGAACTGAAAGTGTGCCGTTGATTGCGGGGTTTGGAAGTGCTGTAAAGGCGCAAGCCTTGACGATTTCAGAGCGTTTTCAGAGGGCGGTTGAGTTAAGAAATTATCTTATAAAATCCTTAGAAAGTTGTAAAGGCGTAGAACTTAACAGCGGTGAAAACTGCCTCCCTTATATAAATAGTATAGCTGTGCTGAACATAAAGTCCGAAACCCTATTACATTATCTTGAAAGTCGTGAAATTTACGTTTCCAGCGGTTCGGCGTGTTCAAAAGGGAAAAAATCTTCGGTTTTAAAGGCGTTTAACATTCCCGAAAATCGTCTTGACAGCACGATAAGGGTTAGTTTTTCCGCCGAAACCGACGAAAGCGACATTGACGCTTTGGTTGAGGGAATCAAGTCGGCGCAAGCCCAACTTTGCAAAATCAAGTAATCTGTGAAAGGAATTTAATAAAATGAGTGAAATTATTCTTGCAAAATACGGTGAAATCGCACTTAAAGGGTTAAACAAAAACACCTTTGAGGACAAAATGGTAGGCAACATCAGGCGAAGAATTTCTAAATTTGGGAAATTCGATTACAAAAAAGCCCAGTCAACCTTGTACATTACGCCGAAAAGTGACGATTGCGACATTGACGGGGTTATGGACGCTTTGGGAAAAGTTTTCGGAATTGCAAAACTTTGTCGCTGCAAAGGTTTTGAAAAGGATTTTGGCGTAATCACCACGGAGGGGGTAGATTATGTTGCCGAAGCGTTGGAAAACGCCAACACTTTTAAAGTTGTGGCGAAAAGGTCGGACAAGAAATTTTACATGAAATCCCCTGAAATCTGCCGTGAAATGGGCGGTGCGATTTTAGAAAGGTTCGACCATTTGTCCGTTGACGTGAACAATCCCGACGTAACGGTGACGGTGGAAATCCGTGAGGAAAAGGCGTTTGTTCATGCTGTGAACATTGACGGCGCAGGGGGGATTCCTGTGGGAAGCAGCGGAAAAGCTATGCTTTTGCTGTCGGGGGGAATCGACAGCCCTGTGGCGGGTTATATGATGGCGAAAAGGGGCGTTGAAATCAGCGCAATTCACTTTGAATCGCCGCCTTACACATCTGAAAGAGCCAGAATGAAAGTTGAAAAACTTGCTTCGATAATGGCGAATTATTGCGGTAGAATTAACTTTTTCTGCGTTCCGTTTACGAAAATTCAGGAAGAAATCAAAAACAACTGCGACGAGGAATATTTTACCATAATTATGCGAAGAATTATGATGGAAGTTGCCCAGAGAATTTGCGAAAAAAAGGGTATTCAGGCGCTTGTAACGGGAGAAAGCATAGGGCAGGTTGCCAGTCAGACAATGTACGCAATGGTTTGCACGGACGCTGTGTGCAGGATTCCTGTTTTCCGTCCCGTAATCGGCATGGACAAGCGTGAAATTGTGGAAATTTCACGAAAAATTGACACATACGACACGTCTATTGAACCATACGAGGATTGTTGTACGGTGTTTACGCCGAAGCACCCTAGAACTAAGCCTGTTTTGGAGGACGTAATCAAGGCGCAAAGTGCGTTCGATTTTGAGGAACTGATTCAGAAAGCGGTTGAGGAAACCACGGTGCATTTTATCGACGCAAAGTAAATGTTTTGCAATAATTTTCGGCAAAACAAAGGTTAAATTTAAGATATGAATTAAAAAAACAGTCACAAAAGTTCGTGATTTTGTGATAAAAGTGCTTAAAAAACAGGGGGCGTTTTCGTTGCAAACAAACAAAAATGACAATTTGGTTACAAAAAGTATTGACTTTGTAACCGCTTTTGTAGTAAAATTATTAAGGCAGAGGGGATTGAGTATATCCACTGCCGAAAGTTGTACAGGTGGAATGTTGAGTGAAATGATTACATCTGTATCGGGAGCGTCGGAAGTTTTTGAGATGGGGGTAGTTTCGTACTCTAACAGAATCAAAACGGCGCTGTTGGACGTTTCGCAAGATGTGTTGGACAAATACGGCGCAGTTTCGCAGCAGACAGCACAGCTTATGGCAACGGGAGTTTTGAAAAAATCCGGAGCGGATATAGGCGTAGGTATTACCGGCATAGCGGGACCTACGGGCGGTTCGGCTGAAAAACCTGTGGGAACTGTTTTTGTTTGCGTGGCTCGGAAAATCGGGGACGATTTGAAAGTGGTTGTGAGGGATTTAAAACTTTACGAAGAAGTTGAGAATCTTGACAGAGATACGGCCAGGAAGCTGACGGTTTTGAAAGCGCTTGAAATGGTTAAGAGTATTTGTGAGGACTAGTGAAAGGAACTTGCGAAAATGTCAATGCTAAACGAACTCGGCGGAGTTGAAAGAGGAAAGAAAAAGGAAAACTTTTTTATAAGAGTTGTGAAATACCTTTTTCCGTACAAAGGCGACGATTTTGCCGAAGTTTTTAGAAAAATTGTGTTTCTTGGGGCGATTTGCCTGTTCGGGTTGTCAATAAATCAGGTGATTGATTATTACGAGGTTGACAAGGAAGAAGTGCAAAGGGGTCAGGAAATCGCAAATCTTGCTCCGGATTTTTCAGATGATGAGAAAGCTAACGGAGAAAATTTTATTTCGGGTGAACCTGTGGGCGATAATTTTCAGGGAACAACGCCAAACGGAAATTCGGGCGCAAATTCGGGTTCGATAAGTTCAAAATGGAACGCCTTGTTGGAGGAAAACCCCGATACAATGGGTTGGATAAGGATTCCGACCTATATTGACGAAAACGGAGAACAGTATATAAATTATCCTGTTATGTACACTCACGAAATGTACGAGTTGTCGGGGGGAGAATCGGAGGATTTTTATCTTCACCACAATTTCGACCGACATTGGACAGAATCGGGAACGCTGTACATTGACGACAGGTGTTATGTTAATTCCGCAACAGACCGTTCGGATAATCTGGTTATTTACGGTCATCACATGAAACGTCTGGGCAATATGTTTACAAGACTTGCAGAGTACAAATCAGGTGTGGAATTTTTAAAACAAAATCCGATTATTTCGTTTGATACGCTTTATACGAGAAATCAGCAGTACATTATTGTAGGGTGCTATATTTCCAATATCGAAGAAAGTCAGGACGACGGAAAGTTGTTTGACTATTGGAGATACCGTAATTTCGACGAAGAACATACTTTTGAGGATTTTATGGCGGAAATTAAAAAGCGGTCGTGGTATTCAAGCGACATTGAATGTACTGAGGACGACGATTATATAACTCTTTCAACTTGCTCCAACGAAGCAGGACAGAGCAAGCTCAGGTGGGTTATTACCGCCAGAAGAGTGAGAGTAACCGACGACATAGACGCACTGGTGGAAAGTTATAGAGAGAATGACAGTGTGTATTTCCCGAAAAACTGGATTAAGGCAAAGGGAAACAAAAAGGTCTATGACGGTTGGTGGTATTGATTTTTGCAAACATTGCCGTGAGGTAACGTTAATATATTTTATGTTCCAAAAGTTTTTTGGAATAGCAAAACACTTTTTACGTTTTGCAGAAAGGTTTAGTGAAATATGAGCGAGAATGAGAAGTTAAAGGCTTCAAGCAACGAATCTGTTGTCACTATTTCGGTGAGGGAGATTGGTTTAGTTGAGCTTGAAACTCCTCAGGATAGCAATCCTTTGGAGAAAGATTCCGAGAAGATTTCAGAAGAAAAAGAGAGCGTTTTGAACGCAGAAATCCCAGCGGAGGAAGTAGAAAAGGGAACAGACACAAAAACAAACGACACAGAAAATATCGCTGAGAAAGTACATAATCGCAAGGAATTGTACGCTGTTGTGGCGGCGTGCGCTATGTTTACTTTGTCGGCAGGCGTGATGGGTTTAGCAGGTCTTTCGGCTAGACACAGCGAAGTTAAAACAGAAAAAACTTTTGAAAATTCGGCGTCGGTAACAACAACCGCTTATGCAAAGTCCGATTCTGAATTTGTGGGAACAATGAGTTGGTGGAAAGCCGGTATACAAGAGTTTGATTTGGTTTTTGACGACGAAGAAGAAGTTGAAGAAGTTGTGACGACAACGGCACAAACTACGACAACGGCGGAAGTAACCACCACGGAAGAAACAACGACCACGAAAGTTACGACCACAAAAGCACCTGAAACAACTACGAAAAAGGTTACGACCACAAAGGTGACTACGGCGGAAGTTAAGATTGAAGAAAGCGAAATTGAAGCTAAGACGCTTTATCTTACCGCAAACGTAAATTTGAGAAAAGGCGCAGGTACGTCTTACAAAATTATTTGCACGCTTAACAAAAACACCGAAGTTAAGGCTGTTGCGCAGGTTTCAAACGGTTGGTATAAGGTCGAAGTAGACGGCAAAACGGGTTATATTACCGACGATTATGTGACGGAAAAAAAGCCTACAACCGCTGTTAAAAACGATTCGGCACAGGTTAAGGACACGGAAAAAGCGGATTCCGATTTGGGCAAAAACACGGTTGTCAGCTATACCGAAGAAGAACTTGAAATGTTCTATTGGGTTGTAGAGGGCGAAGTGGGCGGTTGTTCGGAAGCAAGCAAAATCGCTGTTGCGAACGTTATTATAAACAGAGTTAAAAGCCCGAAGTTTTCAAACACATTAAAGGGCGTAATGACCGCAAAAAGCCAGTTTTCCGCAATTAACAACTATTACAACAGAAGAAGAACGCCAACACAGTCCACAATTGACTGCGTAAACAGAGCTTTGAACGGCGAAGATAACACCAACGGCGCAATTTATTTCTATTCTGTAAAATATTGCTCTGCAAGTTCTGCAAGATGGTTTGAAAGTTTGACTTTCTGTTTTGAAATTGACGGTCAGAGATACTTTAAACCGTAAATACATTTGACATAATCCCCTGCCTTTTTAAGGCGGGGGTTGTTTTTTAAACTGAAAAATGGTTAAATTTAACAAAATGAAAGATGAAAATTTGTTTAAATTGCAGAAAAAGAAGTTATGGATTATTAGGACTTGAAAATTGCGAAAAAATATTTTATAATAAATATGTATACAATTTAACGAAAGAGGTTAATTTATGAAATTTGAAAATACACAGGTCTGGGGCTTTGAACACGCAATCAGGGGCATGAGAAACCCGTTAAATTCGTGGGAACGTTCCGACAGCAAGTACGTTGAGGGGGAATATGTTCTGGGCGAAAACGATTTGGGGCTGGCTAAAAGGCTTATTTCGGGTGGCACGGAGCATAGGAAGTTTTTGCGACAGGTGATGATTTCGGTGGATATTACCGCTCCGCTGTACTGGTGGAAAGAGTTTGACACATACAAGGTCGGCACAACGGCAAATTCGACAAGCACCATGCACAAATTGGCGACAACGCCGATTACGCTTGAATGTTTTGAAGTGGACGATTTTAGGGGCGATGTTGACGGCGGCGGTTTTGAAGTGGGCGATTTTGCCAAAGAAATCATTGAAAAACTGGAAAGTCTGAGGGTTAAATATTTGGAAACCAAAGACAAGGCGGTGTGGAAAGAGCTTATAAGGTGGCTGCCTGAAAGTTGGCTTCAAACCAGAACGGTGACGTTAAATTACGAAAATGCGATAAATATGTACCGTCAGCGAAAGAATCATAAGCTTTGCGAGTGGTCGGAAAGCTTTATTGGGTGGATTGAAAGTCTGCCGTATGCACAGGATTTTATTATTGAAACATAGATTGGGAGGAACGAAAAATGGCATTTTTTGAGAAAATCGGCGGAGCAATCACCAACGGAGTGAGCGCAACTGCGAACAAAACTAAGGAATTTTCGGGAGCAACAAAGGATAATATGGAACTGTCCTCGAAGAAAAAGGAACTCAATGTGGTTTATACGGAAATTGGTAAACTTTTTGTGAACGGAAATGATGATGAAAAGCTGAAAGAACTAAAGGGAAAAGCAGTTTTGATTTTGGACGAAATTGACAGTTTGGAAAGCAAAATTGCGGACGGAAAAGGCATGAAGAAGTGCGAACATTGTGGTTTGCTTATTGATAATGCTTCGGTTTTTTGCGGTCATTGTGGTGGAAAACAGGAAAATATTACAAATAAATGTCCGAAATGTAAAACTATTTTACCAGAGGGAACGCTGTTTTGCGTAAACTGTGGAACGAAGCAAAACGTGACGGGAAGCTCTGCGGTACAGGAAGAAAAAGCGGAGGAAACTGTACAAAATATTGTACAGGAAGTGCCTGCTGTCGAAGAAAAGGAAGCCGTTGAAGTGGTTGAAAATGTGGTTGAAGAAGTTGCGGAGCAAGTGGAAATCCAGCCGATAATTGAACCTGCAAACGCACCTGAAACAGCGGAAATTACGGAAAATACGGAAGAAAACCAACCGCCGAAACCAATTTTTTGTACAAACTGCGGACACAAAGAAATGTCGGGTTCAAAGTTCTGTACAGAGTGCGGTAATAAGCTTTGATTTTTGATAATGTTTGCGAATGTTCCTCGTCAGTAATGGCGGGGAACATAGTGATTTTTAGCTAAAAATAGTCTGATTTTTTTGAGAAGTAGGAAGTAAAAAGCAAAATAGTGTTAAAATATAAAACTTAAAATTTTATTGAAAATTTGATAAACAGGGCAGGGGTTAGATAAGAATTGCTGAAATCAGAGATTAGTTTAAAGCTTATTTATAATAAGGAGTTATTTATGCCACATATTGTTATTAAAATGTTCAAAGGACGAACAGAGGAGCAAAAGCTAAAAGCGGCAACTGATTTGAAGTTGGCGCTTTGTCAGAGTTTAGGGTGCAGCGAAGATGTTGTTTCGGTGTCGGTGAGCGATTACACCCCCGAAGAATGGCAGGAACAATACCGTTTGGAGATTGATGAAAACCCTGACATTGTTATCAAGCCGAATTACAGACCGGAGGATTTGGCGTGATGACTTTTTGCGAAAAATTGGCGGAAAAAGACGTTGTTTTGGCTTCAAATTCGCCCAGACGTAAAGAACTTATGGGGTTTTTGTGCGAAGAATTTCGGGTTGTTCCGTCGCAAATTGAGGAAGTTATTCCAAAGTGCGTGAGGGAAAAATTCGTTGATGTACCCACCGAAACGGCTATGTTTCTTGCGACTTTGAAAGCCGAGGACGTGGGGAAACGAAACCCTGATTCTGTTGTTTTCGGGTGCGACACGGTGGTTGCCGTCGGGGATAAAATTCTGGGAAAACCGAAAAACGACGGAGAAGCCAAAGAAATGTTAATGCTATTGTCCGGGAAAGTTCACAAAGTTGTGAGTGGAGTATGTATTTGTTACAATGGGAAAAGCGAACGTTTTTTTGTTGAAACGAAAGTTAAGTTTCACAACTTATCCGACGAACTGATTGAGAGATATTTGCGGATTGGTGAGCATTGCGACAAGGCTGGAGCATACGGTATTCAGGGGTTTGGCAGTATTTTGTGTCAGGAAATTCAAGGGGATTTTTTCAATGTGGTGGGTTTTCCTGTGTCGGAAATTTACCTCAGAGTGGAAAATTTTTTGTAAAAAAATGTATAGATTCGTTACGGTTTGTATGACCTTTAAGGCGAAGTTTAGCTAGAAGTTACAAAGATGTTACTGTTTCAAATGTTGATTTGAAATTTGAGCCGGAGCAGTATGCGTTATGTGTGAAATACACAAAGGAAGTTAGAAAATGGGATTTTTTGTTAAGAAAAAAGGTGCTGATGAAACGTCGTTAAAAGATGTTTTGAAGTTTCACGGAAAGCGTATTTCTTACGCTGTGGAGCGGGTTTCGGGGGAGGAAATTAACCTCGGAAAACAAGGCGGAATCTCGGTTTCGGGTGACGAAATTGTGGTTATGCTTAACGGTCACGAAGCGTTCAGGTGCGACGTAAAGGGCGCTTTGGTGTGCGAATTGATGAGCGGTAACGGTTGTGACATAAAAGGATTCGACCGAAAAAGTGGAAATAAAAGGCATATTATTTGTTTTTATGCCAACAGACCGCATTAGTTATTTGGAGGAAGTATGGATAAATTTAAAAATATAACTGCTTGCGGTGGCGACTGCACGGGGTGTGATTATTACATTAAGAGCGAGTGCGAGGGCTGTAACGCAAACGGTGGGAAGTGCATTAAAATGTGGCAAAACGGCTGTGGGATTTGCAGGTGTTGCGGTGAACACGGGGTGCGTTTTTGCGGAATTTGCGAGGATTTTCCATGCGAGTGGCTAAAAAACACGCTGGTTTGGGAAGTTGACGGCATAAGTGATTTACAAAAGTTGGGTGACGAATACAGGGGTTATTTGGCTGATTTGGTTGGCAGGGTTAGGCAAATGGAAGAATATTTCGACGATGTTAGTGTGGCTTTGGCGGAGAACAAACTAGACAGCGAAACGACAAAGTTAAAAATATGCGAACTGAACAAATATGTTGACAATGGTTTATGGCTTGCGGATTACGAAGCGGACGAACGTGGAGAAATTCCGAAAGATGTAAAGCGTGGAGTTTTGTCGCAGGACGGGTTATATAATTTACTGGCAGAAATAAATTCAAAGTAAAAAAACGACAACCAAAAAGTGTCCCGACCCCCAAAAGTTAGACCAAAAAACTAACGATTGGGAGGTCGGTTTTTTAT
>CAYZOV010000043.1:0-12456 GCA_964480525.1 uncultured Ruminococcus sp. | reverse complement strand
CTGACAAAATCAAACTTAACTACAAATCTGAACTTCAATCAAGCGTGGGTGTGTAAGTTAATATTTTTATATTTTTAGAAAGCTTAAACAACGACAAATAACTAATCTCTCTATTACTTAAACCGCCTTATGCTTAGTGCAAGGGCGGTTTGTTTCGTATAATTTGTATAAAATAAACATAAATAGATTGTTTGATTAACAAAAGTTTGTGAAATTGGTAACTGAAAAATTCATCTTAACCCTTGACAAAAATAGCAAAATGTTATATAATACTAACTGTAAAGGCTGTTTACTTTACATATAAATTTTGAAAGGTAGTCGAATATTATGGAAAAGGACTTGAATTTTTCCAATCTCCTTGATATTTACGGAAAAGCGCTGACGGAAAAACAGCGTGACGTTCTTGACCTTTATTATAATGACGATTTGTCTTTGTCCGAAATTGCTGAGGATTTGGGCATTTCAAGACAGGGCGTTCGGGATTCCATCAAACGTGGCGAAGAAGCACTTTTTGCGTATGAAGAACTTTTCGGGATTCAAAAAATGTTTGACAAATTCGATGATTTCCTTATTGAAGCAGACTTGCAAGCAAAAATGATTTTGAAACAATGCAAGGCTGTTGCATATTCAAACAGTATTGCCGTAAAGGCTGACAAATTGATAAAATTTATCGAAAGTAATGAGTTTTTGTTGAAAGAAAATTCATCAAACACCGATAAAATCAAAGAAAACCCGTAATGTAAAGTTGAAAAGCTTTACAGCAAAAACAAATGTAAAGTGCAAATGCTTTACATATAAAATATCTGTAAAGCCTGATAACTTTACAGAAACACAGGAGGAAATGAGATGGCTTTTGAAGGTCTTTCAGAAAAATTAAACGGCGTTTTTAAGCGTCTCAAAGGCAAAGGAAAACTTAGCGAATCTGACGTTAAGTCGGCTATGCGTGAGGTGCGAATGGCACTTCTTGAAGCGGACGTAAGTTATGGCGTTGTTAAGTCGTTTGTTTCAAAAGTTTCCGAAAGATGTGTGGGCGAAGAAGTTTTAAAAAGCCTGACGCCGGCACAACAGGTTATTAAAATCGTAAACGAAGAACTTATTTCCCTTATGGGGGACGCTAACGCAAAAATAAATTTCCCGAACAAACCGCCGTGCGTTATTATGATGTGCGGACTTCAGGGTTGCGGTAAAACAACCCACTCGGCTAAACTTGCGAAGTATTTTAAGGAAACACAGAGCAAGCGACCGCTGTTGGTTGCGTGTGACGTTTACCGTCCGGCTGCTATTGACCAGTTGAAAATCGTCGGTGAAAAAGCAGGAGTTCCCGTTTTTGAAATGGGACAAGTCGACCCACGAAAAATTGTTAAAGAAGCGCTAAAACACGCAAAGGACCACGGAAATGACTTGGTAATCCTCGACACGGCAGGACGACTTCACATTGACGAAGAGCTTATGAACGAGCTTAGCGATGTTAAGAAAATTGCCGAACCTCACGAAATAATGCTTGTTGTTGACGCAATGACAGGTCAGGACGCAGTAAATATTGCCGAAAGCTTTGACAAAACTTTGGGAATTGACAGCGTTTTGCTCACAAAACTTGATTCCGACACCAGAGGCGGTGCGGCACTTTCGGTTTTGGCTGCGACAGGTAAACCTATTAAATTTGTTGGTATGGGCGAGAAGCTTGACGAGTTCGAGATGTTCCACCCTGAGCGTATGGCTTCGAGAATTTTGGGAATGGGCGACGTGCTGACGCTTATTGAAAAGGCACAGGCTACTATTGACGAGGACGAGGCTAAAAAACTTGCAAGCAAGGTTAAGGAAAAAGGCTTTGACCTTAACGATTTGCTCGACCAAATGAAACAAATTAACAAAATGGGTTCGCTTAAATCCATTATCGGTATGATTCCGGGAATGAATAATGCGGCGAACAATTTTGACGAAGAAGCGGGGGAGAAATCTCTCAAACAGACTGAAGCTATTATTCAGTCGATGACAAAAAAAGAAAGAGAAAAGCCGTCAATCATTAACCCACAGCGTAAACGCAGAATTGCCGCAGGTAGCGGTACAAGGGTTGAGGACGTAAACAGACTTCTCAAACAGTTTGAACAAATGCAAAAAATGATGAAGCAGTTCGGAATCACGGGCAAAGGCAAACGCAAAGGAAATATGCGAAGCGCTATGTCAATGATGAGAAATATGAAAAACGGCGGTTTCCCAATGTAGCTTATCAACAGCTTAACAGCTTTGATATATAGAGATAATTATGGAGGTGAATTTCACAATGGCAGTTAAAATCAGACTTAGAAGAATGGGTGCTAAGAAAGCTCCTTTCTACCGTTTGGTAGTTGCTGATTCAAGATACCCAAGAGATGGACGTTTCATCGAAGAAATCGGCTACTATGACCCAACAAAGGAACCATCAGTTGTTAATATTGACGCTGACAAGGCTAAGGCTTGGATTGCAAAGGGTGCGCAGCCAACTGACACAGTTAAGGCTATCCTCAAAAAGGAAAACATTCTTTAATCAAAAAGCAATCAATAAGGTGTACTTATCCCGCCCAACTCACGCCTTATTGATTATCCCGGCGGGAGATAGTGAGGTAATTTTTAATGAAAGAATTGCTTGAAGTTATCGTTTCTGAACTTGTTGAAAACAAGGACGCTGTTGAAGTAACTGTTGACGAACCAAACGAAGAAGGCGTCGTAGTTTACCATTTGCACGTTGCTTCTGACGATATGGGCAGAGTTATCGGCAAACAGGGCAGAATTGCAAAGGCAATCAGAACCGTTATGAGAGCGGGTGCGTCAAGAATCAACCAGAAAATCATGGTTGAAATTGACTAATTTGTTATATTTAAACATAAGGATAATCCTTAGAAAAATTTAAAGGTTGTGTTTTTTTAGCACAACCTTTTCTTTTTTATTTTTTGTTAATTAAATACAAACCGCACATACACAAAATTATTCCTAAGATTTTTTTTAAGTCAAACGGTTCTTTGTAGATAAAATATCCTACGAAAATAAGCACCACCGCCAGCAAAACGCTTGTTATAACCTGACCTGTGCTGATGTTCCAACCTGCACGGTAGAGCATTACGAAGCCTGCTTCCAACCCCACTATGGCAATTCCCAAAACAAAACTTGTCCAGTTTAATTTTTGAAATTCCGAAACCAAACTGCCGTCTTTTGAGGTTGCGTAAAATAAAATAACCGAACATATCGCTCCTATAATGTATGTTACCGAAAGGGAAGCAAAAGTGTTTACGTTGTTCGGGGTGGATTTTGCGCAGATATTGTAAAATGTGTTTGACAAAACGATTATTATAATCGGAAGATAAATAGCCATAAAAATTCTCCTTAAAAACAAAAACCGACAGCCAATAGCCTGACTGTCGGTAGGTGCTCACCCTATGTGAATATTTTATCATTAAATCTGAAATTTGTCAACACCCGTTTTTGTTAAACAGACGGGTATTTATTCTTGTCATCTTCCGTAATTTTTCGCAAAACTTTGCACGGAACACCCACGGCGATTACGTCGGACGGAATGTCTTTTGTAACCACGCTTCCTGCGCCTATAACAACGTTGTCGCCTATGGTTACGCCTGCCAGAACCGTAACATTTGCGCCTATCCATACGTTGTTTCCTACGGTTATCGGAAACGCCACTTCAAGTCCTGCGTTGCGCTGCTTAGCGTCAATTGCGTGTTCGGCTGTGGTAAAGGTGCAATTTGGTGCAATGAAAACATGGTCGCCGAACGTAACCTTTGCTCCGTCAAGTATGTGGCAATTGTGGTTTGCGAAGAAATAGTCGCCCACGGTTGTGTTATAACCGTAATCGCACCAAAACGGGGTATTTACCGTAACGTTTTCGCCCATTTTTCCAAAGATTTTTTTCAAAATTTCGCTCTGTGCTTGTCGGTCTGACGGCTTAATCCGGTTAAATTCGTGGCATAAATCGTTGCAATAATTTATTTCGTTAATTATTTCTTCGTCGTAATTTGCGTTGTATAATACGCCTATGGCACGTTTTTCTTTTTCGGTCATAAGTTTTCCTCACTTTTATAGAAAAATTTAAGTTTTGCAAAAAAGTCCTCTAAAATAAATCTTGAATCCACTTCGTCGTAAACCCTGATTTTGTTTTCGTTAAATCCTACATAATTTCCGTTTTGGTTTGCTATCGGAGAATTTTTGTAGGAAAATTTTCCGCAGCAAAAATCCATTGCCAAACCTACGGCAGGGGAATCTCCCAAAGACCAGCTTTCACCCATTGTCCAGCCTGCTTTTTCGGAATTTCCGTATTCCTGCATATTGTCAAACAAATATCTTCCGATTTTGCCGTATGGTCTGACTTTTTCCTGCAATTCGGCATAACTTGTTCTCATTCGTGCGTATGCAACATTCGGCACCTGCCAAAGTTCCACGCCCGACGAAAACAGCACGTTTGCAGCCCTAAAGTCGTTTTGCAGATTAAATTCTCCGCCACCGTCAGGATAACCGCCACCCAGAATTGAAATAACCGTCATTTTGCTTGCAATTTCAGGACATTTTAACAACGCACACCCAACGTTTGTAACCGCACCCTGACACAGCACATAAAGAGGATAATCACTTTTAGCGTTTGCTTCGTTGATGATAAATTCAATCCCCTCGGAAGTGTGTGGTTTTTCAACGTCAAAAATAGGATAGCGACTGCCGTGAAAAACAGGAATATCCTCACGACCCATAAGTTTTAAAACTTTTTTAACTTCCTCATAACTCATGTTTTCGGTGTCCTCGTTTTCCCAAACACCGCAATGCTCCGAAACGATACCCTTTACGATAAATTTCTGCGTCATAAGAGCCTGTGCAATGGCAAACTGGTCGTCGGCTTCGCACGCAGCGTCCGTGTCGATAATTACACGGATTTTTTTATCTTCTCTAACTTTGTAGTATTCTTTCATAATTACCTCGTTATACTAAAGGATTTTCCTTTGTAAGTTCAAATTTAATATTTTTCATTTTTAAACCGCTCTGTGCAAAGTAAAGTCGCACAACGGTATAACGTGAGAAAACAGGGGTTTTTGTTTCAAACGAAACGTCCTGTCCTTTTGTGCCGTTAAATGTAAATGTGTCCGCAAGAGTTCCCATAATGAATACCGAAACAGGAATCTGTGCAAGTTCGCTTGACGTACTGCTGCCCGTAACTGTAATTTTAAATTCGCCGAAACTTTGGTTTGTAAGTGCAAATGTAAAGCTTTCACCTTTTTCCGTGGAAATTTCGGACAAATCAATGGTAAGTTCTTTGTCAATGTCGTAGAAAATCACAGGTTCGTCGCTTGGCATTTCTTCCGACGGACGGTTGATAATTTCCACTTCGTATTCTTCACCGCAAAGACGTTTAAAAGCGTTTGTATTAAGCAAAAATCTGCATATGTTCATTGCGTTTCGCTGAAGTTCGCCACGGGTGAGAGTGCCGTTTTCAAGGCTTTCAAGAACGTTGTCGTTGTTTTTTCCGCTTTCGGCACAGCACATATAAACGTCGTTTTGCGCTTTTGCCATTGCGGCTAAATCCGAGTGGTTCGGTTCGTTTCCACGCACGTTTATGTTTGCCCACCAGTCGGTCATGGTAAATCCGTCATAACCCCAGTCTTTACGCAAAATTTCGGTGTTAAGGTCATAATTTCCCGCAGTCCACAAACCGTTAAGAGGGCAGTATGTTGTCATAATCGACTTTGCATTTCCTTCTTTTACGGCGATTTCAAAGCCACGCATATAAATTTCACGCAAAGCTCTTTGCGAAACAACGCCGTCAAGGAAGTGTCTGTTTGTTTCCTGATTGTTTCCGCAGAAATGCTTAATTGTTCCCTCAACGCCTACCGAATGAAGTCCTTTAAGTTCGGCGCTGGCGATTTTTCCCGTCAAGAACGGGTCCTCGCTGAAGTATTCAAAATTTCGTCCGTTAAGTGGGTGACGGTGAATGTTCATTCCCGGACCTAACAAACAATCCACGTTGTTTGCCGTCATTTCAAGCCCCATAAAGTTAAAAAGTTCGGTGATAAGAGATTTGTTAAATGTTGACGCAATAAGCGTTCCGTTTGGCAAACTAAACGCTTTTGTGCCACAGTCAAGTCGCATACCCGACGGTCCGTCCGAGCAACAACCGCACGGTATGCCGAAATCCGAAAGGGAATCGGTTACGCCACCGAAAGCCGACGCAGTACCCGGCGTAACTTTCGGACTGCACATACCCTCACCACGAATAATACACGCAAGGTCATAATCCGAAAGCTGTGCCACAAATTGTTCCATAGTCGCATTGCCGTTTTTAACATCACAAAGTTTAATTCCTTTGTCGCCCGTGTACTCGATTTCCGCAGGCAAATTTTCCAAACGTCTTTTTTCTTCGTCAATTTCGCTTGTAGGAACACTCTCTTTAACAATAGTATATTTTTCTCCGTCAAACAAAGGTTTGATTCGTTCAAATTCCAAAACAGGGGACAATGCTTCGGCGCATTTTTTCACAATTCTAAGCTGTGAAAGTTCAACAGAATAGGATAGTTTAGCACTTCTGACGTCGCTTCCCACATAGAACTTGTATTCACCGACTTCCAGAACAAAACAGTTTTTGTTGCCTGTTGCGTTGCAGTCGTCATACGAAGCAAAATTAGAAATCGGAATAGAAAATTCAATAATTTCTTCCTCTTGCGGTGCAAGTTCTTTTGTTTTTTCAAATTCGCAAAGTTGTCTTAACGGTTTGCCGAGTTTTCCTTGCGGTGCTTCAATGTAAATCTGTACAACTTCTTTTCCTTTGAAATTTCCCGTATTCTTAACGCAAACGGTTAAATTTATGTTATCTCCGTCAAAACTTGCGTCAGTTGTGTTAATTTCAAATTCGGTATAACTAAGACCGAATCCGAAAGGATAACGCACCTTGTCTTTGGCGAAAGTTTCAAAATATCTGTAACCCACATAAATATCTTCGCAGTAATAATTCCTGTTCGGGTCGCCGAAAAAGTCGTTTGACCCTATGTCGGCAATATTTTTTGCAATGGTGTCGGGAAGTTTTCCGCACGGACTGACTTCGCCTGTGAGTACCTTAGCAACACCTGTTCCGCCTGTCATACCGCCCTGCCAAACGTACAAAATCGAATCGGGTTTAACCTGTTCAAAATATTCCATGTCAATGACATTTCCCACGTTAAGCAAAACAACAACTTTTTCAAAATATTTACGCACTTTTGCAAGCATTTCTTTTTCAAGCGCCGACAAAAGGTACGCACCCTCTTCAAACTTGTTGTCCTGTTCTTCGCCTGCGGTTCTGCCGATTACCACAACTGCCTTTTTGCACGTTTTTCCGACCTTTTGCAAAAGATTTTCGTCAAGTGGCATTTCAGGTTGCGACCACGGTTCCGAACCCCAACCCTCCGACTTTTTCACAGGGTTTTGTTCTTCCCATTCTTTATAAACATTTAAAATTTCTTCGTTAATCTTAACCACGATTTCTTTAAGTCCGTCAAGGATTCCTACGGTTTTCCCAACATTTACAAGACCGCCCGAACCTGTTCCGCTTTTAAAATAATGAAACATCATTCTGCCGAACATAGCGATTTCTTCGTCTTTTTTCAAAGGCAGAGCATTGTCGTTTTTAAGCATAACAACGCCCTCCGCAACTGTTTCAACTGCTTTTTCTATGTATTTATTCCAATCTAAGATTCTTTTCATATTTTTCCTCCTAACAAAAAATCAGTTACGACTTCATTTTACTATAAAAAAATAAAAAGTCAATGATTTTTGTTGATTTTAACCAAAAACTTTCACATTTTACCTTTCGTTCACAATTAAACGTACAACTTTTAACCGCAAAAAAGGGAACACTCAAAATCTGTGTTCCCTTAAAATCCTTATTCAATAGGTTTGTCGGATTTTCCGTTTTCGTCAATTGTAAAACCGTCGATTTCCGTGTCTTTTTGCATTACGCCGTCCTTGTTGAAGTAGTAATAATCATCTCCCACAATAACCCAACCTGTTTGCAAAATCCCGTCGCCGTTTGCGTAATAAGTTTTGTCCGAAACGGTTGCAAAGTCTTTTTTAACAAGTATTCCGTCTTTGTTAAACAAATAGGTTTTGTCGTCGATTTTTGACGGACCTTTTTGCAAAATACCGCTTAGGTAATATTTTTTGCCTTTGTCCGTGTCCTCCCAACCCTCTTTGAGAATACGGTCGGACGTAAAATAAAACGTATATCCGTCAATTTCCTGTTTGCCCTTGACAGCTTTTCCTTCGCAGTTAAAATAACGTATGCCGTCCTCAAGCTTAACCCACTTGTTTTTAACACAGCCTTTTTTGTGAATAAAATAGTAATAATCTCCCCAGAGATTTACATATCCGTTGGCTTCCGCACCGCTGTAGTGGAAATAGAACGTATTTCCGTCAAGTTCAATCCATTCCATAGACAACGCACAATTCTTTTCACCGCCGAAGTAGTAATTTATACCCTTGTACGTCTGCCAACCTTTTTTCTGTGCGCCGTCTTTGTCAAAATAATACTTTTTGTCGTCGATAATTGTAAAACCGTGACAAACCGCCTTTGTTTTTGGATTGATGTAGTAAGTTTTGCCGTCAACCGTCTGCCAGTTGATTTTTAAAATGCCGTTTTTGTCAAAATAATATGTTTCGTCGTCTATTTTGTAGAATCCGTTTTTGTATTCTTTTCCGTCCTCGTCAAAATAGTGGGTCTTTTTGTCAATGTCGATAAAACCTACCGCCTGAAAATAATCGTCATCAAAATACAGCTTTTTGCCGTCAACTTCCTGCCAGCCTTTTTGTGCCACGCCGTCCTCGTCGAAATAGCAATACCCGTTCATAACTTCGGTGTAACCCGTTGTCATAGCTCCGCTTATTCCTAAATAATAAACGTTGTCGTCAATGGTCTGCCAACCTGTCAGCAGTTCAAAATTGTTGGTGAAATAATACTTTTTGCCGTCAATTTCCTGCCAACCTTTTAATGCGCCTTTATCTTTGGTGAAATAATACTTATAACCGTCAAAATCCTGCCAACCCGTAAAAAGTTTGCCTTCGCCGTCAAAAACATAATACTTTTTGTCCTCGATATATTCGCCGACTTTCATTTTTCCGTCGTCGCCTAAATAGTACGTTTCACCCTCGATTTCCTGCCAACCTGTGAGCATTGCGCCGTTTTCAGGTTCAAAATAATAATATGCGTCGCCAATCCATTGCCAGTATTTTGCAACTGTGCCGTTTGATGTGATATAAACTTTTTTGTCGTCTTTTGTCTGCCAACCCTTTTGCAAAAGTCCGTTTTCGTCGAACAGATAACTTTCTCCGTCGATTTCCTGCCACCCTGTCAGAAAAACTCCGCTTTCGTCAAAATAATACTGGTCGTCGTCAATCTTCGCCCAACCTGTGACAATTTCACCTCTTGAATTGTAAAAACGTGTTACACCGTCAACCGTTATAAAACCGCTGTCCGTAAAACCGTATTTGTTAAAATAAGTTTTACTGCCGTTGATTTCAATTAAACCGGTGTAGAATTTTCCCGTGTCCGAGGATAAATTGTATTCTGTGCCGTCGATTTCGATTTTGCCTTTTTGCATAACGCCGTTTGCGTCAAAATAGTATGTGTCGCCTTGATATTTTTGCCAACCCGTCAGCATTGTACCGTTTTTGTCAAATAAATATGTGGTGTTGTCAATGCTGTACAGACCCACGGCGTTTTCGCCGGTGTTTTCGTCAATGTAATAAACTTTGCCGTCCTTTTCGTGCCAACCGTCCGAGAGGTATGCGTCATAGTAAAGGAATCCGCCGAAAAGACCGCCGATAATCAAAAGAGATAAAATCCCCGTTGACGCAAGGGCAAATATTCTGTTTGCACTTAATTTTTTCTTTTGTTTCATACTAAGCCTGCCTTTTGTAATTTTATCTTCACCGCTGTTTTTTAAAACTTTTTAATTATCGTATAATAAAAATCTCAAAGAATAAAAGCTTGGTTTTCTTAAAAATTATAACACTTTTTTCCGCCTAAATCAAGTATTTGTGTAACTTTTCACAAAAAAATCACCTACAAAAAGATTTGCAGGTGACTATTTGATATTTTATTGTGAGTTTAAAGCGTTCATTACATATTCCGTTTCGCCTGTTAATAAATTGTGCCTTAGAAACAAGCATACAAAAATTATTGCTATTGATAAAAGAACCGCCAAAACGACTTTAAAGAATCCGTTAATATCCAGAATTGTAATCTGAAAGAATATTAAGTCGAACGCCAAACAAGCCATTAAACCCAATCCTAAAAGTATTATCCAGAGAGGGAATACAAAAGCACCGAGAATAAAAGTTAAAATGTCAATTCTCAACATACAACTGCTTATTCCGAAAAATAATGTTAAAGTGTAACAACTGACGGTGCTGTTGCAAATAATTCCTGTGATTATCATAGGCAAAGTGTACGAACTTTCACGCTTTTTCGGTTTGTTCAAGAATACAAAAAACCTTATAAGGCAAAAAATGTACGGAATATTCAGTAAAATCAAACCTATCGCATAGCTTATATGTATGTTTATAAAAAATATTCCGCCAACGCCTTGACCTATCATCAATGCAAGCGCTGTCAGCAAGGAAATAATCAGCAATAACTCCATATGTTTTCCCCTTTAGAAGATTGCGCTTAATTATACGAACGCAAATAGTTCATGGATTCAATGTAAGAAAGTACGCTTGTATTATCGGCAATAACTTTGGAATTATAAGCGGTAAGAGCGGTGTTTTGCGAAATTTCGGAAACTTTGTCAGCCATGCTTGAAATTCTGTCCATTACGTTCATAGCGTCTTTTACGGCGTCATATAGCATATACATTATGTTTTTCAGTTCTTCAAGTTTTGTGATTATTACGTCAAGTTTGTCTATAATAATATTTTGTCTTAATTCGTTTTCGTATAAATTATACGCACCGATATCAAATCCGTATGCCGACAGGGAAGTGACGCGTCCTGCTTTAAAATAGTCGTAAATTGTGTTTACAGCGACAACATTTCCACGGTATTTTTTGTAAAGAATATCGTAATCGTAAAGTTTGTCCAAAGTTTTGTTAAGCGCACTGATTTGGCTGTCGATTTTAGAAATGTGTTGTTTATAAATGTCAATCTGCTGGTTTTCTTTATGTAATCTATGCCTGTCTTTTGATGATTCATATTCGTATCTATTTTTCTCTTTGTTGTTGTGAATAGAATTTTTTATGACAGATATAGTTGAATCTATAACTGCTACTATCGCCATAACTCCTAATGTTAATCCTATAATAAATTTAAAGCTAGTAAACCAAATAATAATCAGACCTATAGTAAAATCAAATAATAACATAATTGGAAAAATCGCCCCAAATATAAAAGCGAAAAGCTCATCAAAATAAACTAAGCTTTTTATATCTGGCTTATCAATATTTCGAGGGTGACCAAGACGACTGATTTTATTTTGCAATGATTCCTTTGTTTGGTTTAGGGCAAATTTGTCATTTTCAAGCTTGCAAACATTTTCAAGGTATGTCATTGTTCCTTTTGCGTCAAGCTTGTCCGGATTAAGTGATGTTTTTTGCGAAACTGCAACTTCGTTGTTGTTTACAACTGCCACATTATTTGGTTTTTGTGATGATTCACCGAGATTTGCTCCGCAAACAGAACAAAAAACTGAATCATCAGCAATTTGGCTTCCACATTTTTTACAATACATACAAAAATCCCCTTTGTTGATATTTTTTGATTACTCAATAATTACATAATATCACAAAATAATCTTAAACGCAACAATAATTCGGCAAATAAATGGAAATATACGGTTAATTGATTAAAAATGGTAATTATGCAAAAAGTGGTACTGCACATTTGCAATACCACTTTTGGATTTAATTATCAAAACTTGGGTTAAAAGCGTAAAAGTTTTTGGAATTTAAATTATCCTGTACCATTCTAAGACCCTCACCGAAACGCTGGAAGTGTACTATTTCACGCTGGCGTAAAAATTTAATCGGGTCACGCACGTCAGGGTCGTCAACAAGCCTTAAAATGTTGTCGTAGGTTTTGCGTGCCTTTTGCTCTGCTGCCAAATCCTCTACAAGGTCGGCTATTGCGTCGCCGGAGGACTGGAAATACTGGGCTGTGAACGGCACACCCGACGCCGCCTGCGGGTAAATACCCGTGGTGTGGTCAACGAAATATGCGTCAAAACCGCTGTCCTTAATTTCCTTTGGGGTGAGGTTTCGGGTCAGTTGGTAAAGTATCGCCGAAATCATTTCAAAATGCGCAAGTTCTTCGGTGCCGATGTCCGACAAAATGCCCTGAACCTCACGGCACGGTGCGGTGTATCTCTGGTTTAAATACCTCAAACTTGCTCCCACTTCGCCGTCGGGTCCCCCACCACGCAAAAAGATATACACTACAAGTAATAAAAAACATCGACAGAGC
>CAYZOV010000042.1:0-12683 GCA_964480525.1 uncultured Ruminococcus sp. | reverse complement strand
TTTTTGAAAAAAGCTTGACCAAAAACTTTATTTTCTGACGAAGTTTTAAAGTTTGTTGGATTTAACAGAAATGTTACAGTTACACACTACAAACCACGGTGCGGCGTGAACCGTGAAAATGCGTTTGGCAGAAAGTTCAGTTTACTTCAAAGTGAGGTTTTACAGGTGAATTTGAGCTATACGACTGGGTTCGGTTTTAAATTACAAAAAGCCAAACTACGTTACGGTGTGAACCGATTAAAAACGCAGGGCGGTATGTTACCACTCTAATTTTACCCCATTTTGCGGAAAATGTAAATGCCGTATTACGCATAAGAGGGTGATTTTTTGTGCTGTCGTGGGCAATTTTCGGCTTATGTTGAAAAAATCACCCGAACATTCAAACTTAGTCATAGATTTGCTAAATTACAAAAAAAGGGGCAAATAATTTGCCCCACTTGATTAAAAAAATGCAAAAAGTTAGCCTATTTTGCGGTTTTGCCGTCAGTTTTGGCTTGAAATTTTTCCGAAAAAACAACAAACTTAGTGTGCGTACCTTTGCCGATTTCGCCTGCTTCGTCGTTTGCCGTAACCTCAAATTCAACCTGTCTGCCGTTAAATGAAATTATTTTTGCTGTTGCGTAAACTTTCATTCCTATTGGCGTTGCAGAAGTGTGAACAATATTCAGCGCCGTCCCAACCGACGTTTCGCCCTCGTCCAAAAACTGTGCAAGGCACTTAGCGGCTGCGTTTTCCATAAGTGCGGTCATAATCGGTGTTGCAAAAACCCGAAGGTCGCCGCTGCCTACGTTTACAGCCAAATCTTTTTCGGAAACAACGCTTTCTGAAGTGGTTTGTGCGCCTATTTTAATTTCTTTCATGTTAAGATTCTCCTTTGAAATTTTCAATAAATTATCACATAAATATCATTATACAACACCTCTTTTAGCATTTCCAGTAGGTAAATGTTAATTTTATGTTCATAAATATATGTTATAATTAACGAAATTACAAAAACAAGGAGTTATTATGAAAGAAGATAAAGATTTTCTGCCGTTAGACGACGAAGAATTTGAGAAAAAAATTTACGAAAAAGAAAAAGAAAAGCAACAATTATATGAAGAACGTGCAAAACAGCAAAAGGCTCTGGCGAAAAAACGTGAGGAAGAACGCAGAAAGCAGTTGGAGTTAGACAGAATCGAACTTGCGAAGCTTAGAAACGGCGTTATTGAGGAATCGGAAACGCTGAAAGAGGAAGAAAAAGTCGAGAAAGTTTTAACAAAAAAAGAAAAAATATCAAACTTTTTTTATCATTATAAAGTGCCTGTAATTGTGTGCGTGGTCGTGGCGGTGGTTGTCGGGTATTTGATTTACGACACGGTGACAAGGGTCAAGCCTGACATAACCATTGTTTCCACCTGCAACAACGGACTGGAGTTCAGAACTGACGAACTTGCGGATTATTTCGAGCAGTTTTGCCCTGATTTGAACGGCGACGGCGAAGTCAAGGTGCAAGTTCTGAACTGTCCTGACACCTCGGATTATCAAATGCAAAACACCTATAACACCCAGATTTTAGCACAGCTTCAAATGGATTCCACCGTAATTTTTCTGACAAGCGACGAAAATTACAACCTGAAAGGCGAAGTTGACGAAAACGGGCATTACACCGACGACGTGTATATGTTTGCGGACGTTTTCGAGGACTTAACGACTGTTTATCCGAATAACGACAGCGTGGACGCAAAGGGTTATCACCTTGACGGGGAAGCTTTCGGGGAATTTTTGGGTTGGAACGATATGCCCGACAACATAATTTTGTCGTTGCGTGCGCCTGTAAAACCCCTTTACGGCGACAAAGAAGAACTTCAGAAAAATTTTGACATATGCAAAGAAATCCTTGACAAAATCATGAAAGACAACGGGGATTTATAACGTAATAGCGTAATAAACACAAAAAAGCCGAGAAATGATTCTCGGCTTTAATTTTTTCTTTTTATTAAGCTTTTGTAAAATATTCGCTCATGGAAGAATTTTTTTCGGCTTCGTATTCGTAAATTTTGCCGTCTTTCGGGTTAATCAAAATGAAATAGTCCTTGCTGTCTTTCGTCCCCTCGTAAAGGTATGCACCCTTGTAATACGCCGGAATTTTTTCCTTTGCGATTGTTTCGTCGTCGTAGGCTCTTGCACAAACCAAAACGTTTGTGTAATCCTTGCTGACCTGATTTTCGCCGTCCTCGTATGTAATTTCAGGCAAAGTCAAGGCGAACCAAGCGACCACGCCGCCAATGATTATTACGGGAAAAATAAGGCTTGCGACTTTTTTTGTTTTGACGATATCCGCCACCATAAGCGGTAAAAGTCCTGCGGTAATGCAAATAAATTTGCCAATTGGGTAAATCCCGTTGTAAACGTTGGTGTCGATATAATCAAACACGCTGTAACCCAAAAAACCAAGCAGAATTGCAAGAATAAACACAACATATTTTCCTAACGAACTTTTCATTTTAATACACCCCTTAATATTTTTCTAACGATTGAAATAAAATTAAACTTTTTATTTTCGCAATTATATATTAACATATTATATTATATTTTGTCAAGAGGTTTTGAAAAATTAACTTTTATGTTTGTTTGATTTAACTAAAATTTGTTTTTAATTTTGTGCAAAATAACGTGCAATGAGGATTTATAAAGTCTTGTAAAAATTATGGCAGTATATTTTTACTCAAAAACGGTCAATATTGTTTACAAATTTATTGAGATATGAAACAAAAAATCCTTGATTTTGCATTTTGGAATTTAGTTTCAAACTATAAATTTTCGCAAAAAAACACCTGCACAATTAAAAAAAACTGTACAGGTGTGATTTTTTATTAAAGCTTCCAAATATCCTTGTTGTATTCGGCAATAGTTCTGTCGGAGGAGAAATATCCTGCATTTGCGATATTTATGAGCATTTTCTTAGCCCATTTGTGACGGTGTTCGTAATCTTCCAGAGCCTTGTCCTTTGCCTTGACGTATGCCTTAAAATCAGGGAACGTCATAAACCAGTCCTTGTTTATAAGCTCGTTTTTAAGGCGTTCAAGGTGTTCACGGCTACCCACTTTCAGCATTTTTTCGCAGGTGATAAAGTCCACGGCTTCTTTGAGTTTTTTGTTTTTCTTGTAATAATCCTTAGCCACATAGCTTGCGTCCTTGTAACGCTTAACAACCACATCGGATTTTTCGCCAAAGATATAAATGTTTTTGTCGCCTACAAGCTGGTGAATTTCCACGTTTGCACCGTCCTCTGTTCCGAGGGTGACAGCACCGTTAAGCATAAATTTCATATTTCCCGTGCCACTTGCTTCCTTTGACGCAAGGGAAATTTGTTCGGAAATATCGCAGGCAGGAATGAGCTTTTCAGCCTTTGTTACGTTATAATTTTCCACCATAACGACTTTCAGGTACGGGCTGACTTCAGGGTCGTTGTTGATAATTTCCTGCAAGCACAAAATAAGGTGAATTATATCCTGTGCGATAATGTACGCAGGTGCCGCCTTTGCACCGAAAATACAAGTAATCGGACGTGACGGCTTTTTGCCCGATTTGATTTCGAGGTACTTGTTTATAATGTATAAGGCGTTGAGCTGTTGACGTTTGTATTCGTGAAGTCGCTTGATTTGAATATCAAAAATCGAGTTTTCGTCAATGTCAATATTTTGAGTTTCCTTGAGATAATTTTTTAGTGCAAGCTTGTTGTCCTGTTTAATTTCCAAAAGCTTGTCAAGAACCTTTTTGTCGTCCTTAAATTCTTTAAGCTTAACAAGCTCGTCAGCGTTTTTCTTAAACCCGTCGCCGATAAGTGAGGTGATGAGCTGGGTAAGCTGTGGGTTTGAGTGCAAAAGCCAACGTCTAAAGGTTATGCCGTTTGTTTTGTTGTTAAACTTGTCAGGGTAGATGTTGTAAAAATGGTTAAGCTCGGTCTGTTTTAAAATGTCCGTGTGAAGTGACGCAACACCATTAACACTAAAGCAATAGTGAATGTCAATATGTGCCATATGCACACGTTCGTCCTTGTCGATTATGTAAAGTCGTGGGTCGTCAAATTTGCGACGAACCTTGTCGTCAAGCACCTCGATAATCGGTACAAGCTGTGGCACAGCCTTTTTAAGCTGTGAAATGTTCCACTTTTCCAGAGCTTCTGCAAGAATTGTGTGGTTTGTGTACGCACACACCTTTGACACAACCTCGATTGCTTCGTCCATTTCAAGACCCTCAACTACAAGAAGTCTGATAAGTTCGGGAATAACCATTGTCGGGTGGGTGTCGTTAATTTGGATAACAGCGTATTTGTCCAAATCGTAAAGTTTGCAGCCACGCTCCTTAACCTCGTCAAGGATAAGTCTTGCTGCGTTTGAAACCATAAAATACTGCTGGTAAATTCTAAGCATTCTGCCGTTTTCGTCGCTGTCGTCAGGGTACAAAAACAGGGTGAGGTTTTTCTCAATCTGCTCCTTGTCAAAATCAATTCCGTCCTCAACGAGGGTTTCGTCAACGCTTTCCACGTCAAAAAGGTGTAGCTTGTTGGTTTTGTTGTCGTAACCCGTAACGTTGATGTCGTACATTCTGGACACAACGCTTTTGCCTTTGAAATCCACGGTGTAGGTTTTGTCGGTTTTGATAAGCCAGCCCTGTTCTTCAATCCACGGGTCAGGGGTTGCGGTTTGCAAATTGTGTTTGAAAACCTGTTTAAACAAGCCGAAGTGATAGTTAAGACCTATTCCGTCGCCGTCAAGACCCAATGTTGCCATAGAATCAAGGAAACACGCTGCCAAACGTCCCAATCCACCGTTACCCAAAGACGGCTCCGGCTCGATTTCCTCAATTTTGCAAATATCCTTGCCGTTTTCAGCCAAAAGTGTTTTAACCTCATCGTAAATGTCAAGGTTAATAAGGTTGTTTGACAAGAGCTTTCCGATGAGAAATTCTGCCGAGATATAGTAAATTTTTTTCTTTCCGTTTGTCTTGACCTTTTCCTGCGATAATTTTTGCGTCAGCTCCAAAAGTCCGAGGTAAATTTCCTCGTCAGAGCAATCTTTGACGCTTTTTTGGAATTTCGTCATTAAGATTTCTGATAAATTCATAAATTTTTCCCCTTAAATCAAAATACGGCTGCACAGCAAAACGCACTGCACAGCCTTTTGTGTCTATTTAATTATACACCCTTTGGGCGAAAAAATCAATATCTACCGAACAATTTCCCAATTTAAGTTTTCAAGGCTTTTCAAAACGTCCTGTGGCACGTCATCATATTCCCCTTGCGAAATAACCTCTAGGCTTGAAATTGTGGTTTTTGCAGGGTATGTTTCTTTGATAGGACTGCATTCTACGGTTATTTTGTCGCCTGTTGAAAGGTTATTGAAAATGTCGCCGTTTTGCGTGCCGTTTGAAAGGGCAATAACTCCGTGATTTTCGCTGTAAATGAGAATTTTCCCGTTTTTTTCAACCAAACAAAGACCCTCAACGGTTATGGTGGATTCGTCGGTTTTCGGGGTGGTTTTGCTATCTTTTTCGGCTGAATCGCAACCGCACATTAAGGTTAAAATTACCACCGCAAAAATGCACAAAATGATACTTAATCTTTTTTTCATAGTAACCACTCCTTTAAATTAAATTTATGAAATTTGCAAATATTTTTTCAGATTGTCAAGATTTTTTTCGGCTTCGTTTCTGCCCATTTGGTAAACTTCCCAAAGTTTTTGCGGACTTTTTTCAATCTGTTCAATGCCCACTTCACGTTCAGGACGAATCACAAAAACTTCGCCTGCCTGTTCTTTTTTGCAAATGTACTGTATGGTTTGGTTGTACATAATATGTCGGTTTTCCATAGCTTTAACCACTTCAGGGTATTTCTTCAGAAAAATCTTAACCAACGGCATTGCCTTATTAGGTGTTTTAACATAGTCAATCGGTCGAGTAAGCACCACAATATTTTTATTATAACCTTTTTTCTCCATAAATTTCAGGGGAACAGAATCGGAAATTCCGCCGTCCAAAAGCCTGTATTTCCCGATTTTAACCACCCTTGAAACAAGTGGCATAGAAGCCGACGCACGAATAAATTTGACGTCAAGCCTGTCGCCTTTTTTACATTTATAATAAAGAGGTTTGCCGTTTTCCACGTTTGTACACACGGCGTAAAATTCCATAGGATTTTGGCAAAAGGCTTTTTCGTCGAACAAGTCAAGTTTTTCGGGGATAGTTCTGTAACAAAATTCTGCACCGAAAACGTCGCCTGTGGTCAAAAGCGACCACATACTGCAAAATCGTTTGTCTGCACAATATTTCATGTTGTAACGAATAGCTCTGCCATTTTGACCTGATTTGACGTTGCACCCGAACGCCGCACCTGCGGACACGCCCACCATACCGTCAAAATTTATGCCGTTTTCCATAAGCACGTCGCAAACGCCCATAGAAAACATTCCTCTCATTCCGCCGCCCTCTAAAACCAGACCTTTTTTCATAATGGAATATCCTTTCGCACATATTTTTATCTAATCTTATTATACACCTATGGCGAAAAAATGTAAAGAGCCGTGCATAAGTTTTGAATTTTGCACAAAATGTCACCTAATTTGGCTTTATGTGACATTTACACAAAAAGTTTCATCATTTATAATGTAATTATAGAAAAGTCACAAATAATTGTGATTCGGTCTGAAAATTTTGAACTTAATAAAGTTTCATAACACTTTAAAGGAGGATTTTAATGAAAACAACTAAGAGAATCGTTGCCGGACTTATGGCTGTTGCTTGCTGTTTTTCAGTGGTAGGTTGCGGTAAAGACGAAGCTAAGGGCAAAAGCACCGAAACTACAAAGTTTGAGGGAAAAGAAAACATCAAAGTAACAACCCCTGCACCGTCCGACGGTGACGACCCGGAGGCATTGTCCGTAACCCCTATCCCGGAGGGCGCAGACAGCAACATCAAATGGTGTTCGTACTTTGACATTAACCCTGCAAAGGGAAGTGCGGAAAAGAGAGCCGACCTTGCACTTTTTGAACAGTACGGCGGTACAATTGAATATGTCAGAACAACTTCGTTGACAAAATACGAAAAGCTTGCTGAACTTATTCTTTCAAACGATATTCCGGATATGTTCTGGTTTGAAAACAACTTCCCTAACACGGTTATTAAGGATATGTTCCAGCCGATTGATTCAATCGTAGATTTTGATTCGGCATTGTGGCGTGACGTTAAGGACTACGCAGACATTTTCACATTGGGCGACAACCATTATGTTGCACCTGTTTCGTTTGAAGCGCAGTCAATGATTACATACGACCAGAAAATTATCGAAACATACGGTCTTGACGACCCATACGAACTTTATCTTGAAGGCGACTGGACTTGGGACACGTTCGACAGCATTATGAGAGAATGGGTTAGTCTTGGTACAGAGGACGACCCTCACTACGGTGTAAACGGTTGGATTCAGTCACACCTTATTTACACAACGGGTAAAACTCTTATTTCAAGAGATGAGGACACAGGTCTTTATGTTTCAAACATTGAAGATTCCGACGTAGAAAGAGCCGCAACGTTTATGCAGACCCTTGCAAAGGACGGAATTTATAAGGGCGGTTGGATTGGCGACGCCGAAAGCTGTTTTAAGGAAAATATTCTTTTCTATGCAATGGGCGAATGGGCTTCAATCGACACCCACACACCAAAGGAAGGCGACACATGGAAGCGTGTTCCAATGCCTAGAGACCCTAATGCCGACGAATACTATATTGCAGTCGGACCGCAGGCTTATATGTGGGTTAAGGGTTCAACAAAATCAGACGCTATGAAAACTTGGATGGAATGTGCAAAGATTGTTAATACTCTTGACGAATACAAGCAGGTTAATAAGGACAAATACTTTGAAAACAACACTTATTGGACAGAAGAAGATTACGACTTTACACACGACACACTTCTCAGCGACCAGTTCACCAGAGTTTATGACGTAAGTTACGGTTTGACGGACGCATTGTCAAACAACGACGCAGCAACAAACGATACAAAGGAAGCTATCGTAAACTGGGTTTACAATTCAGTTGTTAAGTTTGACTATGAAACAAACGAACAGACCACTTGGACGCAGTTGAAGAACGAATACAAGGGAACAATTCAGAACGAACTTGACATCTTCAACGCTGAACTTGAAGCATATCTTGCAACACTTGAATAATTTTCTTCCTTGAAAATTTAAATACGTTCACAAAAGAAGAACCCCTTTGAGAGAATCAAAGGGGTTCTTTGTTGTATGTTTAGAAATTGAATTTAAATGATTTAAAATCGAAATCGCTACCCGGCAGGAACACAAACGAAACCTTGCATTTACCCTTAATGCCCTCAAGTGAAAATCTGCGTGTTGTAAAGTCATCGGCTTTTTCAAATTCCAAAAGCACACGCTTTTCGGTGTCGCCCTCAAAAACAGCGTGAATACTGTTCAGTGGGAGCTGTGATTTACCCGTAACGCAAATGCTTGTCGGCATTTTGTCGGTGAAATCAAATTCGCCAAAGTTAAGGGTTACATTGTTGCCGATTGAATAAACTGCGTCATCGCCCACCTCGAATTTGTCACCGTAAATGCTGTCGCTGTCCACGGCAAAAAGCTCGGAGGTTTCCTTAACAGGCTTTTCAAAGGTAAATCCACCCACCTCAAAACCGTCGGAGGATTCCATAACAAAGGTGTGTACGCCCTTGAATTTCTTAGAAAGCTTGAAAGTGTTCGGAATGTACGTCAACCAAATAGGCTCCTCATGGTAGGTAAATTCGCCCACCAGTTCGCCGCCCTCGGTAGGTATTCCGTCATAAAATCTGATTACGACAGGGGTTGTACAGTTTGCGTAAATAGGCACAGTTACCGTATCAGAGCCGATTTTTCCAAAATCAACCTCGTCAAACGCAATCCAGCTGTTCTCTCTTGAAAAACCTGCGCCACGGTCAACGCCGTTTGTAATTTCGCCAAAATGTCGTGTGTAAAGACCGCCCGTGACAAGCTCGTATGGGTCAAAGCTTGCAAAGCCAAGCCCCTCACCCGAAACCTCAAATGCGTTTAAGATATGGTACTTGTCCGTGCCGTTTTTGCACAAGGCACGAATAAAGAACACACCGTCGCCTTTGCATTTTACAGTAACAAAGTCGTCGCCCTTTTCCACAATTTCAGCAAGGTTTGTGTCAATGCCGATTGAGGTAGTCACACGATAATCAATTTCGGATTTATAGGTTGCGTTTTCAGGATAAGTTTTAGTTTTAAAGGTAATTGTGTCACATTCAGGGGTGAATTTCCACTTGTCGGAAACAAGTTCAATACGTCTGATTGGAATATCCTTTTCGCATTCTCTTGACGTAACATCGCAAGGCTTATTAAACTCCGCACAGCTTACACCGTTGTCTATTTGAGAAGAAGTTGTTTCAAACGTAACCTCATCGCCCTCTATTTCAGGAGATGTAACCTTTAAGGTGATTTTGCCTGCTTTTTTCGTTGTGCCGATTATCGCCAAAAGCTTGCCAGAGAAAAGTCTGCGTGACGTACCCTTGTACTGGTCATAGTCGGTGGAATCGCCGTTGTCAAGCGCCAAAAGTCTGCCCTCGCCCGTTACTTCTGCAAAAACACGGTTGTTTGCGTTATAAACGTGGTTTCCGTCCTTGTCAAATGCCGAAATTTCCACAAAAATCAAATCCTTGCCGTCTGCCTTAGCTTCGGTATTTTCAGGCAAAAGACGAATTTTCGCCGTATCGCCAAAGGACTTTTTAACATCTCTTGCGATTTCCACGCCGTTTTCGTCGTATGCTACAGCCAAAAGTTCGCCCTTTTCGTAGGTTAGTTTTGCGTCAAGGGTGATTTTTTGGTCGGTTTCTCGGTTGAATTTTTCCCTCGCTACCGATTTTCCGTTTAAAAACAGTTCGACTTCGGGAGCGTTTGACGCTACACGCACGTCAATTTTCTGCCCCTCGTAAAAATCCCAATAAGGGAAGATATGCACAAAAGGACACTTTTTATAATCCGTCCACATTGCACGGAAAACGTACACGCTGTCCTTTGGAAAACCTGCCGTATCGTACTGTCCGAAGTAGCTGTTTTTTGTAGAGTACGGTGTAGGTTCGCCTATATAGTCAAATCCCGTCCAAATATACTGCCCTGCACAGTATTTTGCGTCACGGTCAGGCAAAATACAATCCTCATAGCTTTTCGCCGACCAGCTAGGGTGGCTGTTTCCAAGTGCGGAGCATTGCTCGTCGTCCTCGCACAAAATGTCAGTTTCAAGAGGGAAATGATAAATTCCACGGCTCTGAACAACCGACGAGGTTTCACTTCCGTAAATGCACCAGTCAGGGTATTTTTTGTGGTGTTCGTCGTAAAGTCTTTCGGCATAGTTATAACCTGCGATTTTTACAATGTCGGCACACTTTTGAGCGCCCTCCCATTGCATAAAGTTTGAACCGATTGTTACCACGCCGTTTTCTCTGTAATCGTGCTGACGAACGAGAGTTTTGAGCCGGGACGCAATTTCCTGTCCGTGTTCGCTTGCGTGGGTGTCGTAAATTTCGTTGCCCAAGCTCCAACCGATAAGGCACGGGTGATTTCGGTCACGTCTGACCCAGCTAGCCACGTCCTTTGCCACCCAGTCCTTGAAAAATCTCGCATAGTCAAACTCGGTCTTTGCCATTTCCCACATATCAAAACCCTCGCAGAGGATTAAAAATCCCATTTCGTCTGCAAGCTCCAAAAGCTGTTTTGCAGGCATATTGTGGGTTGTTCTGATAGAATTTACGCCCATTTCACGCAGTTTTACAAGTTTTCTTCTCATAGCGTTTACGTTAAACGCAGCACCCAAACCGCCCAAGTCGTGGTGTTCGCAACAGCCGTGGAGCTTAACGTGACGATTGTTAAGGAAAAATCCCTCGTCACAGGTAAATTCAGCCTTTCTAAAACCGAATTTTGTAGTTTCGCTGTCTATAATTTCACCATTTTTCAAAAGGTAGGTTTCAAGGGTGTAAAGGTGAGGATTTTCAATGTCCCACAAAACAGGATTGTCAATTTTAACCGTATTGGTGTTCACGCTGTAGCTGAAATTTTCCTGTCTTATAGCTTCGGGAATTGAAATTTCGCTAACGGCAACGCACGGAAATTCCCATTGTTTTTCCACAATTTCACCGTTTTTAACAACGTTTCTGACAGAGTATTCAGCCACCTGTTCCCCCTTTGGACGCATAACTTCGACTGTGGTTGTCAAATTCCCGTCAATATCGGCAGAAACGTACACGCCGTTGCTTGAAATGTGGGTCTGAGGGTATTCCAAAAGCCAAACGTCCCTGAAAATTCCTGCACCTGAGTACCATCTGGAGTTAGGCGATTGGTGGTCAACGCGCACCCAAATTTCGTTTTCGCCTTGTATCAAAAGGTCTGTTATGTCAAATTCAAATGCGGAATAGCCGTATTTCCACACGCCTGCCAAAGCGCCGTTGACATAAACTTTGCTGTCCATGTACACCCCGTCGAAGCGAATCGCCGTGCGTTTTCCGTCGGATTTTTCGTGAAAAAAGTCCTTTTTGTACCAGCCTGTGGAATCTTCGTACAAATTATGTGTGTCGTAAATCAGCCAGTCGTGGGGAATATCCACGCTTTTCCAGTTCAGGTTTTCGCTAAAATCCGTGCCGAGAGGGTTTTTGGAAAACTCCCAGCCGTCGCAGAAAAGTTTTTTTATGCTCATGGGGAAACCTCATTTCGTTTTAATATTGTATATTAAATCTAACACGCTTTGAAAAGGTTTACAAGAATAATGGGTGAATTGTTTGTAAACAATTTGTCAATCTGCAGATAGCGATTTTTAACTGGAAACGTACCGTTTCATCAATTCAGCTCGCAACACTTTTGTTATGTGTTCGACTTTGTTTTGCTCGCTGGCATAGTTTGAAATGGTATAAAGTTTTTGATTTTTGCTAACTTTAAACTTTTGTCAGAATATAAAAGTTTTTTTGAAAACATACCGTTTTCATCGGTTCACACCGTAACGTGGTTTGTAGTGTGTAGCTGTAACTCCGCCGTTTAACTCAACAAACTTTGAACGTTCGTCAGGATATAGAAGTTTTTGGTCAAGCTTTTTTCAAAAAGCTTGTAGGTTTCCAAAGGGCGAAGCCCTTTGGTCGCCGTCCGCAGACGGCGAAACGCCCCAATACCAATAAGCGTTTTTCGGGGGGGATAAACGAAAACGCTAAAGCGTTTTGTTTTGGAGATTTTGTTTTGCCGTCAACACCGACGGCAATTTTGCTTCGCAAAACCACAAAACTCCCTTTGTAAAGCCATTATGTTTTTGCGATGGGGGACTTTTCAAGTAAAAAGTCCCCCTACTTGCAAGGATTAACAAACGCCCCTCGTAAAATAGTCCGGTGGACTATTTTACGACGTACAAAGTCAAGGGGGGAAAATGTGCAAGGGGTTAAAGGTTTAGCTAGTTTTATGTTGATAGCCAAAGTTTGTCATTAGGAGCTACGCTCCTAGATTTGTTTGTAATCTTTTTGACTATTCTTTTTCAAAGGGGGAAACCTTATTTGGGGAAGGAAAACTAAAAAAATCCCCCAAAATCGAGACATTAGACAAGATTTCAGCAATTACAAACCCGTCTGTACGCACAAACCAGAGTTTTGCAGTTTTGCTTGCA
>CAYZOV010000041.1:0-12686 GCA_964480525.1 uncultured Ruminococcus sp. | reverse complement strand
GCGTTGCCCCCTCAACCCCTACCACCTTTTGAAAAAGGTGGACGAAAACTTTTATTTTTCTGACGAACTATGTGAGATAGTTTAAAATCATGGCAGAGTTACAGCTAAAACAATCAGAGTGCGATTATAACAAACTTTGAAAAAGCGTTTGGCAGAAAGTTCAGCGCACCCCAAAGTGCGGTTTTATGCGAGAATTTTGGCGGTACTTCGCAGTTCGGTTTTAAAATACAACCGCCAAACCACGGCGTGGGCAAACTATGAAACGCCACGTTTCCCCAATTTTTTAAAGCATATAAAACTTGAATAGTTCTTTCGCCCAGCCGAGCCATGACGGTATGTTTGCGTCAAGCCAGTCTACAACCAAAGTCATATCTGCAGTTGACAACGTTCCGATATGCCGGTACACGTTTCCCTCTGCCACGGATTTTCCTATGGCAATCATGGCGTGTGCGTGGTCGCCGACAGCGACGTATTTTCCGACAGCAAGTGCGCCCGACGAGAAACAACCAACCGAAAGTGCGCCGAAAGAAACAATTCCCACGCTGATTGCTCCCGCAGCAAACAAACCCAGCGCAACAGAGCCTACTGCGAGAAGTCCCAGAGAGAGGGTTCCTGCCGAAATTAAACCAAGCGAAAGAAGTCCGATTGAAATTATTCCGAGCGACAACAGACCGAGGGATACAATTCCCCTTGACATAAGCCCTATGGAAATTACGCCCTTTGCTTTAAATCCCACAGCAAAAAAGCCGTGAGCATTAGCCCCAATATGATAAAGTGGCATACCGAACACCGTTTTTTTGCTCTTGCGTTCGTGAAAATGTTTTTTAAATTCAGACCAAAAACTTTTTGTTTTCTTTGGCGCAACACTTTGTTTTTCGGTAACATCATCGTTTAAGAGATAATCCATAGAACAGTCGAACATTTTTCCCATTTTAACCAGCTTGTCGGTTTCGGGATAGGCGATATTAGCTTCCCATTTGCTGACGGACTGACGGGAAACGCCAAGAATATCCGCAAGCTGTTCTTGCGTGTAATTCAGTTCTTTTCTTTGTTTTGCAATTTTTCACCAAGCGTCATAATTATTGCTCCTTTATTATTTTTATCGTTGCGTTGCTTAAATTGTAGAATAATCGGCGAAAAATTTCCACCAATCTGCTGTTTCTAAATGTAAACTTCGGGTTGCATTGCTTGTTTTTAGGGGGAATTTTCGATAATTTTAACTAAACTCACGCCCTGTACTTTATTTAAAAGTAATCATAGCATGTTTTTGTAAAATTGTAAACACAAAACTAAAAAAGGTTGTAACCATTACACGACGGGAGTAATTTTTAAGCCGGGCTATTTTTGAGTGGTATATTACTTTTGTGAAAATTTGAAATTTTGGTTTTGTACAAAGTGATATGAAAATCCCCCACCTTTGCGTAGCAATTTTACAACGCAGGTAGGGGTATTGATTTGTATACGATAAAACAACGTCAGATTTTTCTTGATGAAATTTCAACCCACGACGGTCTGAAACCGCTTTTGAGTGCAACGTTCCGGGATTGAATATTTGCAACATCAACTCCATAAAATGGAACATCGCCCATTTCAATAATTTTGTTTTTTAATAATGACACAAGATATGTAGCGATTTTTCTTGAACGATATTCTTCCAAAACGTCAATTCCGATTTGTTGCCAACCGGGTGCGTCCACGGAACACCCTGCCATACCCATTATTTTATCACCCTCAACAGCAACAACAGCTATTTTGTCAGGACGTACAGGACACGGCACAGGATAGGCAATTGCGTTCGGAAATCTATTATCGCCGTAAAACGGAAGAATTTCGTTATCATAAAGCCACTTTATTTCGCAACATTCCTCAGCCTGTGCATTATTACACGGCAAAAACATATGATGGGAATTTGTCAACGTATACCCATATTTTTTTAATTCTTCATCAATTTTCAAAAGGTTTTCAAATTTAAAAACATTATGTCCCTGAACATTTTCCGAAAAGTCTTTAAAAAAGTCATGCAAACACTTATCAGCCATAATTACCGTACTTTCACCGAGGGTAGCTATTTTCAAAAAAGGCTTTTCAATATCGTAATTTCTTCTACCCTCATTTAATGCCGATATTGTGATAGTGTTTCCTTTGGTCTGTAAATCTGTGGTCGTACAGTTAAAATCAATGGAAAGCTGATTTAAAAGCTTAGCATAATAATTTTCAAACTGAAATTTCATATTCGTTCTCCTTTTAACAGTTATTTATTAAAAAAACCTTAGTAATTCTCAGCTTGTAATGCGTTTTTATAAGTGAAATATTTCTCCTGTGAATTTAAGTGTGCCTAAAATAAAAAGTTTTACGGTAAGATTTTTTAAAATTTGAAAGGAAACTTTGTAAAAAAGCACCTAGCTTTTGCTAAGTGGCATAGGTGCGTTGTTGAAGTGGGAAATCGTTAATTTTGGAATTGTTTATTGATATTTGAAAGTTATTCTTAGTGAAATAACGCTTCCGCTGATGTGAAATTATGGCTTGCGCCATAGTGAAGTGTTGTGCGTTGCACAACGTGAAGTTAAGTGTGCCATAAGGCACACTTAGTTGAAAATGGCAGAATCCTAATGGAATCTGCCATTTTCTGGTCGGGGCGACAGGACTTGAACCTGCGGCATCTTGGTCCCAAACCAAGCGCTCTACCAAACTGAGCTACGCCCCGAAAAAATATTCAATTCTATAGTTTGTGAAAAACACCGTCAAGACAAACGCCCCGAAATGATATTTTAAAAATCTCTGTCTTTTCTGACAGCTTTATTATTATACATCATGTTTTGCGGTTTGTCAACACGATTTTTGAAAAACTGTTATTATGCACAAAAAATAAGCTTGCGTTGCTTTTGAAATTTAAAATTATCACAACAAAAATGCACTTGACAAATCGAAAAAATTGTTTTATACTAATAATACTTGATGAAAACAAATGCAGTGATAGGAAAAAAAGCAGATTTTTATTGCGAAGAGAGTTTGCGGTTGGTGTGAGCAAACGTTTGGAATCTGTAATAACTCGTCCTTGAGCAGCTTGACCGAAATAAGTAGGCTAAGTCGGATTCTCCCGTTACAGAGAAGCACATTGATAGATGTGGCTAAGGTCGGCGGTGTGAATCGTCGGCGAAAAAGAGTGGTACCACGAGTTTAATGCTCGTCTCTTTAATTAGAGACGGGCTTTTTTATTGCAAAAATCCGTACTCTGCAAGTTTTTCACAAGAAAAAAATCAAAGGAGTTATTTTTATGAAAAATGTTGAAAAGTACGAAAGAGGATACTTTATGCCACCTGTTGAGTGCTTTAAGTGGACTAAAAAGGAGTACATCGACCATGCACCGACTTGGTGTTCGGTGGATTTGCGTGACGGCAATCAGGCTTTGATTGTGCCAATGAGTTTGGAGGAAAAGCTTGAATTTTTCCGGACCCTTGTTAAGGTTGGGTTTAAGGAAATCGAAATCGGTTTTCCCGCTGCGTCGGAAACGGAATACGAATTTTGCAGAGCGTTAATCGAAAGAGATTTAATTCCCGACGACGTGACCGTTCAGGTGCTTACGCAGTCAAGAGAACATATCATCAAAAAGACCTTTGAGGCTTTGAAAGGTTGCAAAAACGCCATTGTGCATTTGTACAATTCAACGTCCGTTGCACAGAGAGAACAGGTTTTCAGAAAATCAAAAGAAGAAATTATCGACATAGCTGTTACAGGCGCAAAACTTTTAAACGAATACAAGAAAAACACCGAGGGGAATTTCAGATTTGAATATTCTCCCGAAAGTTTTACAGGCACGGAAATGGAATTTGCTTTGGAAATTTGCAACAAGGTTATTGACATTTGGCAGCCGACCGAGGACAACAAGGTTATTATCAATCTTCCCGTAACCGTGGAAATGTCAATGCCACACGTTTATGCAAGTCAGGTCGAATATATGTGCGACAATCTTAACAGCCGTGAAAATGTCATCGTGTCACTTCACCCACACAACGACAGAGGCTGTGGAGTTGCAGACAGCGAAATGGGACTTCTTGCTGGTGCAGACAGAATTGAGGGTACTCTTTTCGGAAACGGCGAAAGAACGGGCAATGTGGACGTTATCACACTTGCACTTAATATGTTTACACACGGAGTTGACCCACAGCTCAATTTTGAAAATCTTCCTGAAATTATCGAAGTTTACGAGCGTGTTACACGAATGAAAGTTTACGAGAGAAGTCCGTATTCGGGACAGCTTGTTTTTGCGGCGTTTTCGGGTTCTCATCAGGACGCAATCGCAAAGGGCATGAACTGGAGAGAAGAGAAAAAATGCGACAAGTGGACGGTTCCGTACCTGCCAATCGACCCAAAGGATTTGGGCAGAGTTTACGAGGGGGACGTTATCCGTATCAATTCCCAGTCGGGCAAAGGCGGAATCGGTTATCTTTTGCAACAGCAGTACGGTTTCAATCTTCCACCGAAAATGCGAGAGGACTTCGGCTATGTGGTTAAGGGTGTTTCCGACCACCAGCATAAGGAGCTTAGCAAGGAAGAAGTTTACGACATTTTCAAATCAACCTACCTCAACAATTTTGCAAAATTCCGTGTTGACGAAGCCCACTACACCCAGAAAAAGGGCGGTATGATTTCGGCAGACGTGACAATCGTCAGCGGCGGCAAAGTCATTATCACAACCGCCGAGGGCAACGGACGTTTGGACGCCGTGTCAAACGCTTTGAAGAACGCTTTGGGCATAAGCTACGATTTGGACAGCTACGACGAACACGCTTTGGAAAAAGGTTCGTATTCGGTGGCTTGCTCCTATGTTTCTATCGTCAAAGACGGCAAAAAGTTCTGGGGTGCAGGCACGGACAACGACATTATCGTATCGTCGGTAAACGCTCTGGTTTCGGCAATCAACAGAAATTTGGAATAATTCTTTCTCTTGTTTGTGTAAAAATTGTGAAAACTTATAAAACCCCTTGCAAATTGTTCGGAAAAGTTGTATAATAATTACGAAATCAAGAAAGGGCGTGATTTATTATGACAAAAAAATCAACTGTTGTTTTAACTGTAGCAACGCTTGTTTTAGCTGTAACCGTTGCGGTGATTTCATTTGGCGGAAACACACCAAAAGACGAAAATTTTAACGTCGGCGGTTTTTGGCAAAACCAAAATGCGGTTAAAGACGAAGTGATTTCCGAAAATCTGCCGATTGAAGCCAAACCCTATTCCGAATCTGACGACAACGGCGAAAGCTATGTTGTAGAGGGTGAAATTAACACGTCCGAATTTGAATTGTGCAATTGATATTTTTAAGGCTCGGGGAAAGTTTCCCGAGCTTTTTTGTGATAATTTTAGAAAAATTATATAAAACCCCTTGCAATTTGTTTAAAAATGTTGTACAATGAGTTCAAAGGCGACAGCTTTTAAATTTATACAAAAAAGGAGAAATACATATGGCAAGAATGATTTTAAACGAAACATCTTATTTCGGTGCAGGTTGCATTAGCGAAATCGTAAACGAGGTTAAGACCAGAGGATTTTCAAAAGCTTTGGTTGTAACGGACAAGGACCTTGTTAAATTTAACGTTGCAAAAAAGGTTACCGACCTTTTGGACGGAAACGGACTTAATTATCAGATTTATGACGAGGTAAAGGCTAATCCGACTGTTGCTATTGTTAAAAAGGGCGTTGAGGTATTTAAAAACAGCGGTGCTGATTACCTTATCGCAATCGGTGGCGGTTCGCCAATCGACACAGCAAAGGCTATCGGAATTATCATCAACAACCCTGAATACGCAGACGTAACATCTCTCGAGGGTGTTGCACCTACAAAAAAGCCTTGCGTTCCGATTATTGCAGTTCCGACAACAGCAGGCACAGCCGCAGAGGTTACGATTAACTATGTAATTACAGACGAAGAGAAAAAGAGAAAATTCGTGTGCGTTGACCCACACGATATTCCTGTGGTAGCCGTTGTTGACAGCGATATGATGTCGTCAATGCCAAAGGGTTTGACAGCTTCAACAGGTATGGACGCTTTGACCCACGCTATCGAGGGTTACACAACCTTGGGAGCTTGGGAGCTTACCGACACATTGCACCTCAAGGCTATCGAAATTATCGCACGTTCGCTTAGAAGTGCCGTTGAAAACGACCCTAAGGGACGTGAGGATATGGCTTTGGGACAGTACGTTGCCGGAATGGGCTTTTCAAACGTAGGTCTTGGCGTAGTTCACGGAATGGCTCACCCGCTCGGTGCATTTTACGACACACCACACGGAATTGCAAATGCCGTAATTTTGCCTTACGTTATGGAATATAACGCAGACTTCACAGGCGACAAGTTTAAATACATTGCTCAGGCTATGGGTGTTGACACAACAGGAATGGACGAAAAGGCTTACAGAAAGGCAGCCGTAGACGCAGTTAAAAAGCTTTCAAAGGACATCGGTATTCCTGAAAAGCTCCACGAAATAGGCGTTAAGGAAGAAGATTTGCCTGCACTTGCACAGTCGGCATTTGACGACGTTTGCACAGGCGGAAACCCACGTCCTTGCACAGTTGAATCTATTCTGGAACTTTACAAAACTGCTTTCTAATTCGATTTATTGCAAAAAAACGAACTCACTTTCGGGTGGGTTCGTTTTTGTTTTTGCTGTTATAATTTTATAGAAGCGGTGCGAAAAGTTTTAAAATGCTTCCTGCGATTTTATTAAAGAACGGTCGCTTTTTGCAAAATTCGTAATCTACCTGGGTACATTTTTCCAGAGTTTTCAAAAAGTCATCTCTGATGTCGTTTACGCAGGAGGTTTTGTACATATATGTGGCACATTCAAAGTGGAGATAAAGACTTCGATAGTCAAGGTTTATCGTGCCGACAACAGCTGTCGTGTCGTCTGAAACAAAATTTTTGCTGTGAATAAATCCGTCCTTGTACTCGTAAATTTTCACGCCCATTTTCAAAAGGTCTTTGTAATAGGACTGTCCGATGACGTAAACGTACCACTTGTCAGGAATGCCCGGTGTGATAATTCGCACGTCAACCCCCGATTTTGCGGCATATTCAAGCGCCGTTATAAGCTCGTTGTTCATAATCAGGTACGGGGTTGTGATGTATAAATAATCTTTTGCGTTGTTAATCATACTTAGATATACAAGTTCGCCCACAGGTTCGTCGTCAATCGGCGAATCCCCGTATGGAATAACATATCCGTCGCTTTCAAAAACCGTTCCCGCAGGTGCGTTTTTAATTGGCGAAAGGGTACGGTAATCGTCGCAAGCCTTTTCGTCAAGCTCCCACATTTGCAAAAACATTATGGTAAAGCTCCACACCGCTTCGCCCGTCAGCATTACGGCTGTGTCCTTCCAATGCCCGAAACGCTCAATTTCGTTAATGTATTCGTCGGCTAAATTTACGCCACCGTTAAACGCCACAACACCGTCGATTACCACGATTTTTCGGTGGTCACGGTTGTTTTGCGCAGTAGAAAGAAACGGCACAAACTTGTTGAAAATCTTGCACTTGATACCTTTTTTGCGAACCACACGCTCGTATCTGTCGGGAAGCTTCATCTGACTGCCGAACCCGTCGTACAAAACACGAACGTCTACGCCCTCTTTAACTTTCTGCTCCAAAATGTCAAGAATTTCGCCCCACATTTTGCCCTCGGCAATGATAAAGTATTCCAGAAAAATAAATCTCTTTGCTTTTTTAAGCTCCTCTTTTAAAGCCTGAAATTTTTCCTCACCCGAAGAAAAATATTTCACCGTGGTGTTTTTGTATACGCTGTAATGCCCGAAATCGTACATATAGTTTTGTATTTTGTACAGTTCAGGCTCGGTTTGGCGAATTTCCTCAATAAGTTCGTCGGGAGCTTTTAAAAGTGGTTTGGTGTCCTCGATTTTCTTTTGGTGAACCTTTCTGAAAATCTGTGACGAACGCTGTGCCATAAAGAAAATGTACAATGCCGACATAAGAACAGGTGCAAGAAGCATTGGCACAATCCAGGCAATTTTGTACGCAGGGTTTTCGTCACGGTTTACGATATAAACCACGATAATAAACCCGATTATGGTAAAAATCCAGTACACCCATCTGTACACTTCCGCAAGCCATGTAAACGAACTTATCAAAATTGCAAGCTGAACAGCCATAAGTATAAAAATAACGGCTTTTCGGGAAAATATGAATTTTAAGGTTGATGTAAGCTTGTTAAAAAGCTTTTTCATAGAGCGATTCCTTTCTGAAAAATAGAATAAACAAACGATTTTTAATACAATTTCAGTATAACATTTTTTAATAAATTTTACAATGGTGAAATTGACAAAAGTTAATGAAAATCTCACTTTGAAAATAGCGGATTTGGGCAATAAAATTTCCCATATTTACAAAAAAGGCAAAGCCTGAAAAAGCTTTGCCCCTTTAATTTTTACCAACCCATAACTGTTTTGATTTCTTCCGCCATAGCTTCAGCCGCAATTTCGTGGTTAGCCTCTACAGGGTGCCAGTCCGCAGCATATCCGAGGCTTGCGTTTTGCGTCGGAAGCTTGAACGCATGAACTTTTGCGTCGCCTGTTTCTTTTGAGTATTCGTAAACTACGTCCTCAATTGTCGGGTAAAGGTCGCTACCCATAAGACCAAGCACGCAGAAAATTTCGGCGTCGGGATTCTTTTCTCTGACTGTTTTAAGAAAAGCCGTATAACCGTCAAAATATTCCTGTTTTCTGTCGGCTTTTCCCGAAACATAGCTGTTGTCGTTTGTTCCGAGGTTAATTACAACAACGTCGGGAGTATAGTTTGAAAAATCCCATTCAACCGACTGTGGAGTGGTTGTTTCGTCAAAACTCTGGTATGAAAATCCCATTTTGTCATAATACTGCGGAATTGTCTGCGTCGAAACTTTTTGTCCGTTTCCTGTGTAGCCCGAAATAATTCCGTAGCCCGAAATTGAAACCATGCTGTAATCTGCGTCAAGCTTTTGTGCCGTCTTGTACGCATATGCCTTTGTTACGTCCTCTGTACCTGTTACGAAATGGTGGTCTTTGTCCTCGTCGTCAACACCGTAACCGCAGGTAATCGAGTCACCGATAAATTCGATTATATGTGTTTTTTCTTCGGCAGGAGTGATTTTTTCGCCCTCTGCCAATGTGATAGGCTTAACGCCTACCGTTGACATAGCCGTTTCCGAAAGTTTGATAATCTGAACGTTTACGGTTTTGCTTTCTGTGTTTTCAAAAGCCGTCACGGTCTTTTCTTTTTCGTTGATAAGCTCGTCAACAACACGTTCGCCGTCAACGTAAACGGCAACTCTAGCCATGTTTTCTTCGCCGCCAAAAGCTGCGCCGTCGCCCACAAATGTGATGTCAAGCTTTTTGCCCTCATAGCTGAATTTTGCGCCTGTGCCTGAAAAACCAAGCCAAAGTGTGTCGTCAATAAGGTGGGTTCTGCCTACCAGTTTGACGTTTTCGTTATTAAGTACAATCGGTCCCATTTCTTCTTGTCCTTTCTTGTCGTCCTTGTCCTTGTCGCCACACGCACTCAGACACGAACAGCCCAAGACAACAGCGCAAGTAAGACTGAGAATTTTTTTGAAATTCATAAATTTTTCCTCCTTAAAATGTACGACAAAATCATATCAAGTACATTTTACCATAAATTGAAGCGATTTGCAAGTGCGAGAGATTTCAATTAAAGAATCATGCTTTCGTCAATGTCGTCCTCAATTTCTTCGCCGTTTAAGATTTTTCTAAGCATTTCCACTTCGTCGTCGGTGAGCGTAACGCCTTTGCCCATGCGTGTGTGGTCAGGGTTCCACTCTCTCAGGTCGTACTTCGGCTCTCTTTCGTTCCAGCTGACTTTGTTAAGTTCCTTAGTCCAGCCTTTTGAGTTTTCGCTGAGAATACCCAGAGTTTCCACAATTTCAAATTTAAGTTCTGCCATAAAATCATTTCCTTTCAAAAATCAGATAAGTTTATTTATTATAGGTATTTTTTTCAAAAACCTTTCGGGAACAAAAACTTTTGCAAGCTGTAACAGGCATTTGAGATTCAAAACAAAAATCACGCCAAACGCCGCAAACAGCAAACAGTAGGATTTTGCTCCACGAATGTAATTTGCAAATACCATAAATATCAAAATTAAGTTATTTATAATCATTTTAGACGCCGAAAAATCAAAATTTATAAGTTTTTTAGCGTCGTAAAGACGAATGAAAAATACAACCACATAACTTGCGAGGGTGGATATTGCCGCGGCGTAAATTCCGATTTTCGGAATAAGCCAAAGATTTATCGCAACGTTAATTACGCCCGAAACAAGGCTTGTTACAAGCGAGTGTATTGTTTTTTTAGTGGCAACGTAGGCTGTACCCATAAATGTTGCAAAACAGGTGAAAACCGTAGCGTAAATCAAAATCGGCGCATAACTTATGGACTGGCGAAACGCAGGTCCAATCCACACCATTGTGACAGGTTTTACAAAAAGCAAAACCCCGCCTGCGATAAGGTACATAAGCGACTGGTTCAGGTCGAAAACCTTTGTGTAAAAACGACTTCGGTCAGAGCTTTCGTTTTCGGTGATAGCCGACATATTCCACGCCTGACCGAACATCAGATAAACCGTTGAAACAATGTTCGGGATTTTGTAGGCTGCGGTGAGTATGCCGTTTGCGTCCGAACCCATGTAGTATTTAACCATAAACGAATCGGAGCTGTTTGTGATTAGCCACAAAAGCTGTGTTGGAATTAAAGGTAACGAATACAAAAGCATAGCCTTTAAAACGGTAGGGTCGAATTTTTTCGGTTTTAAATATCTCCAGAGTTTTGCCGAAATAAGAAGAAAAATTACGGAGCAAAAGTCCGAAAGAATTATTGCCAAAAGATATCCCGTTACGCCAAGACGCATTACGGCGATAAATACCACGTTGAACACCAGAGTTAAAAATGTGGTGAGTATGCCGTTTATGGCGTAAAGCTTTACCTTTTCCAACGCCCTGACAAAGGTTGAGTAAACAAGTTTCAAAGAAGAAGTTAAAACGTAAATAAACAAAAGGTGAGCATAACTTCCCACAAAACTTTGTACAAGGGGGATTTTCATTGCAAGGGGCAAAATTATTCCCAAAATCAAAAATCCCGACGCACACACAACATTTCCGCCGGTGAAAACCGACTGTTTGTCATACGCCTTGTCAAGTCCGAAACGAATAAGAGCTTCGTTTATCGTGAGGGTGACAACGGGAATAAGCCAGTTGGCAATTTGAACAATTACGTCATTTGTGCCGAGTTCGGCATTTGACATAAAATAAGTGTAAATCGGAACAAGTATCAGAACAAGAATTTTTGAACTGAAAGAGCCGATTGCAAAAATCAAAGTGTTTGAAAACAAACTTTTGTATTTGTTGGGTTTCTTATCTGCCAATTTTTCACTTCCTAAATTATTCTATTTATATAGTATAACACATTATCGGAAATTTGCAAGTAAAATTTAATAGAAATATTTTTTAAAACTGTATTGATTTTTCCGAAAAATCTGTTATACTATTAAATAAAGGGAAAATTATTTCGACGGAGGTAGTTATAATGAAAGATTTTATGAGATTTTTAGGAATATTTGCAAGCATTGTTGCAGGATTGCTGGTGGCTAGGGTTATTTGCGAAATTATAGATTCGTCCGCAAAAAATTATTTTGAAGTGGATAAGGGTTTCTAAAAAACCAAACAGCAAAAAGACTGTAACCGCCTTGCGGGGTTGCAGTCTTGTTTTTTAAGAACAAAATCGGTGGTCGCCGATAACGGTTATGATAGGACGTGAGTGCATAAAAGCGTTGGAAGTCTTTTTGGGGTTGTAATAATAAATTGCACCTCCTGTGGGGTCGTAACCGTTCAGAGCGTCACGGGCGGCGTTGTATGCGGAATCCGAAACGGGTTGTTCAAATTGCCCGTCAACAACCGCCGTAAAAGCGCCGTTTTGAAAAATCACGCCCGATAATGTGTCGGGAAAAGAGGGGTGTTCGATTCGGTTTAAAATCACCGCCCCCACGGCAACTTGACCCTCGTATGGTTCGCCCCTTGCTTCGGCTGAAATTATTCTTGCAAGAAGATTTATGTTGGCTTCGGTGGCGGAGGGAATTTCGCCTATGGTTATGCCTAGTGCTTTCAGAGTTTGCGCCCCTGCGGTGCCTGTCTGGGAAATGCCTTGCTGTTTTTGAAACTTAACAACCGCCTGTCTGGTTTGTTCGCCGTAATAACCGGTGACTTCGCCGGAAAAAAGTCCTCGGTCTTTCAACGCCTGTTGAATCGCCTTAACTTCGCTTCCACTTGAACCCACTTGGGAAACCGTCGGGTTTGACGAAACGGGCAGCAGGGCAAATATTAAATACAACACCCCGAAAATCCCCAAGACGGTTAAAACCGCAAACTTTGTTTTCATTGATTTGGTAAACATAAAAGTCCTCCTTTTTTGTGTTTATTATCTGTAAATGAGGAAAAATTATTCATTTGGGCGGGGAATTTTACTTTGATTGGTGCGCTTTTTGCGAATTTTGTGTGCAATTTGATGTGTTTTGGTGAAATTAAACTTCTGCAAACTGGCTAATTTTAACAAACTGAAAAAAATATCAAAAAAAGTGTTGACAAACCCCCATAAATGTGATAAACTAAATAAGTCGCCTGAGGGACAGACAA
>CAYZOV010000040.1:0-13018 GCA_964480525.1 uncultured Ruminococcus sp. | reverse complement strand
TACGCCACCGAACAAAACAAACTTTACTACCCAACAAAAGCGTGGTGAGGTGAATTGATGAAACGGTACGTTTCCGAAAACTTTTATTTTCTGACGAAGTTTTAAAGTTTGTGCGGTTTAACGACTAAGTTACAACTACACACTACACACCACGTTGCGGTGTGAACCGATGAAAACGGCACGTTTTCCGAAAACTTTCATCAAACTGGAAATTTTTGCAATTTGCTTTATCGAAATTGCCGTCGCCGTTGACAGCAAAACCAAACACCCAAACATAAAGCCAACGTCTTTAGATTTATTATATCACTATTGCACAATTTTTTCAAGTGCTTTTTCGATTTTTGTTGCATTTTTACAACATTTTTGCAATATACTATTTTAACCTAACAATCATAAGGAGATTTTTTCAGATGAAACAAAAAAGCCGTTCAAATTGCACAAATTTTTCTGCTAAAACCTGTGCGATTTTCCTAACAATTATCCTTTTCATCTTTGTACTATTTGACAATTTTTACCGTCAAACCCACCGTTTTGCCCAAACTTCCGCCACCGCCGACGGGGTTTTCGTGCCAATCATCATGTACCACAGCGTCAACAAGGACGACGCACTTTCAAACGACTACACCATTACCCCTATACAGCTTGAAAAAGACATTGTTTACCTCAAACAGCAAGGTTACACCCCCGTTTTCGTTCAACAGCTTATCGACTTCGTTTACACAAACGCCCCGCTCCCCGAAAAGCCCGTGGTTTTGACCTTTGACGACGGTTTTTCAGACAATTTGCAAAACGTTTTACCGCTTTTGGAAAAATACGACTTCAAAGCCACAATTTCAATTGTTGGAAGCTATTCCCAAACCGCTTCGGAAGAAAACAACGGTTTTCCCTATTTGACGTGGGACGAAATTTCCGAAATTTACCAGAGCTGCCATGTCGAAATTGCAAATCACACCTACGATTTTCACGCACTTTCGCCCCGAAAAGGCTGTCTTATCAACGACGGCGAAACTTTTGAAGAATACCGAAACGCCCTGATTTCCGACCTCAACCGAACCCAGAATCTTCTAAGGGACAATTGCAAAATCGTTCCAACGACGTTTACCTATCCTTTCGGTTTTGTGTGCGAACCGTCTGTGCGAATTGTAAAATCTCTGGGTTTCAAAGCTTCTCTGGGCGTCGAAGAAAAGCCGAATTTCATCTCTCAAAACCCCGATTGCCTTTACAATCTCAACCGTTACAACCGCCCTTGCGACGTTTCAACCGAAGATTTTTTCAAAAAAGTTCTTTCGTTTTAAAACTAATTTTTATAGTTTATGTAAATTTTTCAAAAAACAAAAACAAGCCCACCAAACACGGTGAGCTTGATTTTTTATGCTGAATTTTCGGAAAAGTTACTTAAAATCCTATTAGTAGTTTTCCAAAGCCTCGTTAAGTGCGTCAACTTCGCTGTTAATGATAGTGTTGTATGTATCTCTAACCTGCGTCCAAGACTTCTGAACGCCTTCGTCGTCGATAACTGTTACGTCGCCGTAAAGTGCGTCGATAAGACACTGGTTGCCGTCAAACTGGTTTCTGTCGCCCAAAGCAGACGATACGCCGAAACCATAGTCGAAAATCTGGAGATAATCGCTACCTACGATGTCCATTTTAACCTGATACATTTCTTCTGTCCAGTATGGGTTGTTTGTGAAGAATGTTTCCTTGTTTGCTTCAACGTATGACGGGTCTGTCTTTGAAGCTCTGTAGCACTCAAACCAGCACTTAACAGCGTCAGCCTTTGTTGAACCCTTAATCCACATAAACGCTGTCATATCAGATGTTGTAATCTGCTGTGGGTTGTCTGTATACTGTGGCATTGGAACAACGCCCCAATGTTCGTCCTCCTTAGGTGAGCCTGTGCCTGTTGCAGCCCATTCGCCCATGCCGTAGAACAAGCAGTTTTGTGTAAAGCAATCTCTTGCTGAACCAATCCAGCCGCCCAAAACAAGGTTTTCCTTAGTAATATCCCAAAGGAAGTTTTCTGCCTTTTCGATATCTGCGTTTGCTGTGTTGTTAATAAACGTATCGCCGTCTTTTGTAATCATTGTTTCGCCTGTCTGCTGAACAATGTGCGGTTTGAAGAATCCGTTGATACCGTATCTTACGTTGTCCTCGGTTCCGCCTTTAACCCATTCTGACATAATGCTGTGCATTGCGTCAAAGTTCCATTCGCCCTGCAAATAAAGCTCGTATGGGTCGTCCAAACCTTCGGTTTCGATAATATCCTTATCATAGAAAATCATTGCAGACGGTACAAAATCAAGGGGTGCAACATAGTAGTCACCCTTGAAGCAATACTGTTCCGCAGCGTCCTTAACGTCGCTCCAGAGAGCCGAATCAAAGTCCACAATGTCGTTTACAGGCTGGTATCTTTCCTGCATAATCTGTGACGGGAACGCAAGCCATTCATACTTGAAAATGTCCGGAACGTCCTGCTGTGAAATAATTGCCTCTGCAAGCTTGTCGAATCTCTGTGCGTTTGTTACTCTTGAAAATTCGATTTTTCCGCCCTTTGATTCAAAAAGTTTAAGTTCAACGCTCATTTCAGGGTTAGCTTTCGTAGGGTTGATGTCGTTTTCACCCATGTACAAAATTGTGCTTTCTTCGCCGCCCGAAAGGGTTGTAATCTCGTCCAAAATAGAAGCATTTGTGTCAATCTCTACTTTGTTTGTGTAGGTTTTGAGATAATCTTCTTCGGATTCGGTGGTTGAGGTTTTTGTGTTTGAATCGTCGTTACTTCCGCAAGCCGTTGCGGTGAAAACCATTGAAAACGCAAGAACGCCTGCAAGTAATCTTTTGAAATTTTTCATAATTTCCTCCTTGATAAAAATTTAGGTTTTGGCGAAATTATCGCCGTTTCGTTCACAATATAATTATATCACTTTTTTGTAAACGTTGTCAATCCGCACTTTTGTATAATTTAACATTGATTTTTTGTTTAAATAGCACAATGAATATAAAAATATGAAACTAAGCCAAATTATTGCGAAATTCGATTTATTAAGTAATAGCGTAATAAATATAGTGTTCTAACAATATTTTATCTGGTATATAATTATTTTAATAATAATATTTTAACCAATGGTTTTTTCTCTTTTTGCCCCTCTTTTCTAAGCCAATATTCTCCTTAACTGACAAAATTTCACTTAGCTAAACTATGGCGTAAAACATCAAAAGTCCCACGTTGCGACAAAGAATATGCTGATAATTATAACAAACCTCTCTCGCTCTCAACGCTTAAATACCCCGCCCCTTTTTTCGCAAACGGCATTTTGCCCCACCGCTCCGTAAAATTTTGCCTATGCAATCCGATTTAACGCACTTAGTTTATTAAATGTTTTATCTTATCACACTACTTGATTTTATGCGGAAAATAGGTTATAATCAGATATGTTAAAACGACCATGACAGCAAAAAAAGTTTGGTTTTACATAAAAAATTATCTCAAGGAGAAACATATGAAACACGTTTACATCTATACCGACGGCGCTTGCTCCGGAAATCCGGGCGCAGGCGGTTGGGGTGCAATTTTGCGATTCGGGAACGCCGAAAAAGAACTAAGCGGCGGTGCCGCCGACACCACCAACAACCGCATGGAACTAACCGCAGTTATACAAAGTCTTTCGGCGTTGAAAGAGCCGTGCCAAGTCACCCTCACCAGCGACAGCAAGTACGTTATCGATTCGGTGACAAAAGGGTGGGTGTATGGTTGGCAGAAAAAAGGCTGGGTTAAATCCGACAAAAAACCCGCCCTCAACGTGGATTTATGGGAACAACTTCTTCCGCTTTTGGAAAAGCACAATGTGGAATTTGTGTGGATAAAGGGTCACGCAGGACATTCCGAAAACGAACGTTGCGATTCTTTGGCGGTGGCGCAATCCCAAAAATACAAAAACTCATGAGAATTAGCCGTTTATATTATGATTCTTTGCAACAAAAAGCGCCGCCTAAGCGACGCTTTTATTTTTTATCACGTTTGTAAAAACCCATTCTAACTATTTCAAAACAAACCTAACTTAACAGTTTGCACAAAAGTTTGACTTTCAACGGTCGCATTGTCAGAAATTCGACGTTTTCGTCCATAGTCGTCCGTGGGTGCTTAATCACGTCAACACCGACTTTTATTGGCTCGTCAATAACGTACAAATAACCGTTTTCCGTTCCGTTGTGGCAAATTTTCCCCTCGTCATCATATTCCAAAACGCTAGGCTTGTGGGAAAAACATTCAGCAAGTTCCCTCCATTGAGTAATTGTGCTGTTTGTTTTAAGTTCCGAAAAAATCTCGTTTGAACCGTGATACCAAACTTCACCGATATTAACGTCTGCTTTCATAATTTATCTACCGTCCGTTCTTAAATATTTAACGTAATCAACGGGGTTATTTAGCTCCCCTTTAAAGAAATCGGGGTACATTGTTATTTCTTCGTCAGGAGAAACCCACACCAAATGCTCTTTGCAGTTATCTTCCGTAAAATCTCCACCTGTCGGCTGAAAATCCGTTGGCACTTTCATATAAAAGAAAAATGAAATTTCGTAAATCAGTTTGCCGAAATTAAACGGAGCGTCGCCGTGGAAATAGTTTTCGTGTACAAATCCCAGACGGTCAATTTCCATTTTCACGCCCGTTTCTTCAAAAACCTCACGGACAACAGCTTCTTGCGCAGTTTCACCGAATTTGATTCGACCGCCCACGGAATAAACATAGTCCGACCTATCGTTTCCGACCATCAGAACTTTGCCGTTTTTCATAATTATTGCACCCACACGAATATTCAAAATTCCGTCATCGCACGGCACAGTCATATCTTGTTGTTTCTTACTCATTTTGTGTTTTCCTTTCAAAATATTTCAAAACAAAATTTTACGCCTTTTTTGAAAAAACAATCATCTGAATTTCGTTAATATTTCCCGGTGTCCCGTCAAATTTTGCAAACACATTCTGAACCTGCATATTGCGTTTATTCATAATTTCGTGAATTTCGGCTAAATGATAAAGTCTAATCGGGTCACCTAGCCCAAAAGACGGAGCTTTCAAAGGCTCTCCATAGGCAAAATCATTTTGTCCGTACAGCATAATTTTTGCGTCTTTGTCCCATTCAAAACGTGAAAGGGTAAGCCCTTTTTCGCCTGCGTCCCAAAGATTGCACGGAAAATGCGTGTCGGCATAATCGGCACTCATAATGTCCATAACGTGCTGTCCGCCCTGTCGCAGAGATTTTGATATAACGTCGAAAATTTTCAAATTTTCATCATCGTTTTCCAAATATCCGATTGCACCGTCGCCCATATTAAGCACAACGTCAAATTCGTTTTCAAACGGAACCTCTCGCACGTCCATACAATAAAATTTTGCAGGGAGATTTTCTTTTTCAGCCTCCAACTGTGCGTCTTTGACGTAATCTTCGGTAATGTCAACGCCCACCACGGAGAAACCACGTCTTGCAAGCTCTAAACTGTGCCTGCCGAAACCACACGCCAAGTCCAGAATTCGCTCGTTGCCTTTTAACCCAAGTTTTTCAATAAGAAAATCAACTTGTCTTATTGTGTCCTCCGTCCAAGACTGGTTTTTGATGTCCAAAGACCAAATTTCCTTATACCAGCTTTTGTTTTTCGCTTTCATAAAATCGCCCTCCTGTTTTTTATATGTTTAGTTAATACGACATTATTTTTTAAAAAATTATTGAGATTTTGTCTAAATATAGCGTGAAACAAAATCATCTAACGGCAAAATTTCCGCTTCTTTCCAATACGACTTGCAATCAGGTGTTCGGTCAAGCAAATGCTTGTTGTAAAGTTCTCGCCGCAAGGTGGCAGGGTCGTGAAAAGTTGTCAGATTATCCGGCAAATTATTTATTTCAGATTCGGTATAAATTCGGTTCGGTTGGATTTTTCTTGTTCTATTAAATGTAACCCATATTGTTTCAGCAAAAGTGAATCCATTAAAAATCACGCTCCTTGAAGTTTTTTAGTTAAGTAAAACGATAGCTGTTGTCATGCTATATTCTCAAAAAATCGGTGCAATTATTCAAATTTTTTTCGTTTAACAAAGGGGAAAAAGATTTCGTTATCAAAAATGAATATACATTCTTGAAAGGTCTTTTTCCCCGTCGCTCTGAACCATACACAAAAATTCCCACCCATAGCGTTCGTAAAAACCCACATGGTCTGTGAGCAAATAGACGGGCGAAACGCCGTTTTTACGCAAATCTTCCACTGCCATATCAAGCAACCGCCCGGCGATTTTTTTACTGCGATAGTCAGGCTCGGTATAAACGGCGCAAATGTTCGGGGTCAGGTCTTTTCTGTTATGAAAGTCATTTTCAATAACCCCCAAACCGCCCACAATTTTATCCCCGTCTAAGCAAAGATACCAACCGTATTCGGTTTTGCTACTTAGAAAATCGTCCATACATTTCGTATATGCTTGCTGTGGTACGCCCCATTTTTGATGAAACCATTGTGCGGCTTGCTCCTTTAATTTCGATTGCTGTCTTAGGTTTATGTATGCAAATTGATTTTTCGTTTCCATTTATTTCTCCATGTCGGGCTTATTTAATCACACTTTTTTGAAAGTAAACAGTCTGTTCTTTCATAGAAATTTTCCCCACTTCCCAACCGTATTCCGCCAATTCTTTTTTGTACCGCAAAAACGAATGGTCTATGGGAGTGCCGATTTTCTCAATTTCTCCAAAAGTCATAACAAGACTGTGTTTGCCACAATTTATAACGTAATTCCAAAGTTTTTCGTATTTACTCAACGTCTTTTCCCCCACTTTTGGCGTTATGCTCAAAAAGCCCGTCCGAAAAACAGCACACGCCGAATTTTAGTTATAAAAACGTCTTTTATATCGCAATTACATAATAATTTCTATAATTATTAACTGTTATACTTTCAAAAATAACCTTTGTTGCGTAATAGCCGTTGCATAACTACTATTATATTATATCAAAATGTTAAATCAAGTCAATACACTTAAAAGAAATTTTACATTTTGCGCTGTTTAAAAAAGTGTTTTGCAAAAAACAAAACACTTTTTTCTCGGTATTACATTTTAATTAAGCCGAACAACCTATATTTTAACTTGAAAACTAGGTCTATCGTTGTAATTCCGTAATAAATTGTTGCATACGCTCGGTCGCTAATTCGCTTTTTTTCATCGAAAGTAATTCGTCTTTGCTAACCCACTTGTACGCAATTGTTTCTCCGTCCTGCAAGGTAATATTGCTTTTGTCCCAATCCGTAACGCACAAAAACTCTACATAAAAAGTCACTTCGTTTTGTGTTCGTCCGACTTCGACAAGGTTATCAGAAATAATTCCAGTTTCCTCACGAAGTTCTCTGATAGCACACTCTAAAGGCGTTTCGTTTTGCAATGCCGAACCACCTGCTGTGGCTTCCCACATACCGCCATATGCCTTGCGTTTATCCCTCTGCATTAACAGATAACTTCCGTCGGTGTGCTTTACAATTACGTCGCAAACCAGATGAAACATACCATTTGGTATTTCTTCGTCCCTTATAAGCGTCACGTCGGGAATTTTGTTAAAATCCTTGTCGTATGCGTCCCAAATTTCCATTTTCTTTGTCCTCCTATTTAAATAAAATAAATTAACTTAAAGCTTTTTGATAAGCATAACTTTAATTACCTCGGAATTATCCTCTGCAATTACTAAACGTTTTTCAACTTCTTCAAATCCGCACTTTGGGTATAAAGAAAGTGCGGGTGCGTTATCTTCTGTTGTTTGAACCCCGATTTTTTGTTTGCCGTTTTTTAAAAGAAAATCTTCTGCAAATTTCACAGCAAACCTGCCGATACCTTTGTGCTGAAAACACGGCTCAACTGCAAGCATTGAAATATAGCCCGTGTCTGTGCTGTCAAGACCGTTGATTTTGAGCCAACCAACAGGAATCTTCTCTTTGTAAATAATAAAGTTTTCTTCGTCCGTGTCGTTTTCAGACAGCATTTTGTACCACTCGTCAAACATTGTTTCTATGCCGTGAAGTGCCACTAAATTTTCGTTGTAAATTTGGGTAATATAGTTTGCGTGGTCTGAATTTCTCGCAGTAATTACTGCATATGATGTGTTCATAAAATTCCTCGTTTCATATTTTGTATAAAGAAAATACCGGCGGTGCGTCTGTTGCTAGTCTTATAAGACATATTCCATTTGAACGTCGAACGGCTCGTTTTCAGCAATTTCACGGTTAATCTCTTCCGCATTAACACAGCCTAGTTTTCGGTATGCCGTCTGACTTTCTTTTGATGGATGTGCTGAAATATACAGTTTTTCAACTCCCAGAAATCTTGCTTCTCGGCAGATTGCTCTGAAAAGTTTAGTGCCTATGCCTTTTTGGCGAAAAGGCTGTGAAACATGAAAAATAACAAGTTCAGCGTACTGTTTTTTACTGCCGAACAGCTCCTTTGAAATCACTATGTATCCCACGATTTTTTCGCCCCAAAAAGCACCGTATGCCGTCCCTTTTGAACCAATAAGTTTGCAGATTGAATCGGCAATCTCTCTGCGCTTTTTCAAATCCCAATCCTCAATAAATTCATTGGCGACTAATTTCCATTCTTCGCCCACAAACCGCCAACATTCTTTTACTTCCTGATATCTTATAAAATCATCAAGAGAATTTACGTTGAAGTTCTTATCTGTTAGCTTTTCAATGACAATGTTGTTCATAAAATTCCTCATTTCATAAATAAAAAAGTGTTCCCGAAAAAATCGAAAACACTTGAATTTATTATTCACAAAACGAGATTAAAAAGAAAGAAAATGTGAATGATAGATGTTTTCGATTTTTCCGTTACGAATATTCATATCATTCACCACCTTTCAAAAATTTGGTGCGGGTGACAGGACTTGAACCTGCACACCATAGGGCATTAGAACCTAAATCTAACGTGTCTGCCAATTTCACCACACCCGCATATACTTAACTTAGTTATTTTACCACGTTTATTACATTTTGTCAAGCACATATTTTTGACGGGGGGAAAGGGGTGGGGGAAACAGACTTCCGATTTTTTATTAACTCCTTAAAGCTTTAGAAATAATTTCTTCTTATAGAGTATATTTTATGTTTACAAATAGTGATTTCGTGCCTAAAAGTGTCCATTCGTGCCAAAAAACTTGACATTATGGAGCTACGACTATAAAATTAAAACAAGAAGGTGATAAAATGGAATTTGTAGTGACGAAATTGTTAAATTTCATTACTAAACAACAAGTAATCAGCACAGAAAAGGACGTTCAAGACTTTTACAAATACGGCATAGAAATAACTATTTCATCAATTCTTAATATCGTCCTTGTACTGGCACTCGGATTGCTTGTTCGTCACCCCATAGAAAGCATAGTTTATCTTGTTTTGTTTATTTTGGTGCGTTCGTTCACAGGTGGCTATCATGCCGATACATATTTCAGGTGTAATTCCCTAATGTGTGTAACATTTTTATTAACATTATGTGTCAACGAAGCGCTATTTAATAAATTCTCACCGTTATTTCTTATAATTTTAATATTGATAACAGAGGTTACGGTTTTAATTTTTGCGCCTATAGAAAACGAAAACAAACCAATCGAAAGTTCAAAAAAGCCGAAATTAAAGATAATCGGCGCTTTAATTACTTTAATAATGAACGTTTTAGGATTTATTTTAAGAGATTATCTTATTGGCACAATGGTAATATATACTTGTTTGTTAATAGCTATGCTAATTGTAGCTGGAAAAATAAAAGAGAAAAGAGGTGCAAAAAATGAATAACTTTAAGAAAAATGTCGCTGAAAAGGTTAGAAAAATCGCTAAAAACATGGCAATTTTCGCTTGCGGTGCCGCTTCATCTTACGGCGGATATCAGGCTAAAGAGCCAAAGAATATTTACAAAAAGTAAACATCTTACCTTACCTTTTTGCACGTTTGCACTACTTTTATCGGAATTTGTATTGCGTTAATGTTTTAAACTAAATCTAACACAATACGCCGATAAGTTAGTAGTGCAATATTTTTTATTTGCAATTTATTCATATATTTCTATGAATATGCTTTTAAATAACAAGAATAGGTAGAACTATGCCAAAAACAAAGATTCTGATTGCCCACCAACGGCGAACTTATAAAATTTCTCACCCAAACCGCCAAACACAACTGCATTGAAACGAACAACAAAGAGTAAAAACAGAATAATATTATTAAAAAGTTTCTGTATATATACAAAAAAGCCAATGGCTGTGATTTTTCACGTTCATTGGCTCTTTTTTCGTTAATAAAAATCAATTTATTCTATACGCAAATTCTACTCCGCCCCTGTCGCAAAGCCTGCATTATAGCAAATATGCTCCGACGGGCCAGCCCACTGCCAGCACATAGGAAAATCATTTTTCTTGCAATACTCCACAATAAAGCTCAAAAGCTCGCTTGCATAGCCGTTCCCACGGTGTTCTTTTGACGTGACTATGTAGTCAAAGCGTGTATTTTCGTACTCTGACTTGCGAATATCAGCGTAAACAAAAAACTCAGAGCCTCTTTTGTGAGAGACTCTGAGCTAGCAAAAACTGTATTTTAACAATTTAAAAGAAAATGGTAGATTTTTCTTTTAATTTTAAATGTTTGCAAGATGAATTTTTTAAAGAAAATATTATTCCTTAATAGTTGAAATATACTCATATTTATCAGTTTTCGGAACAACATTTTTCTGGAAAATAGTATCCACATCATTGCAACCCTCAATATAGAAAGCGTCAACCAGAAGATTATCAAAAATATGAGAACCCTTATACAGCTCGTTATAATCAACAACCATTGTGCCGTCTTCAAGGGCATAAACTCCCTGATAATAAGCACACCAATAGTAATCGTGATTTTCCCCTGTTTTGTTGAAGTCGGCATTTATTTTGTAGACGAAATAAATGTAGTTGAAAGAGTCGCCGTATGAAGTGGTATCCTTAGGCGTAAGAAGGTAATTTCCCACCAACTCCATCTTCTTGATAACAGGCTGAGCACCACTATTGGCAAGGTAAGCTGCGTAGCCGTCCCTAAAAGTGCTGTCCATTTTGTCGTAGGTTTCCTGAGGAATATCCTCCATTGTGCATACATAGGTAGGCATATTTTCCACAGTGTACTGCTTGACGGTTTCGGTGTAGACAATGTTGTCATCCTGAATTATTGGTTCAACCGTTATCTCCACAACATCGCCGTTTTTCAGACCTTTTTCAGCGTTAGCAGTATATCTTACCCTAGAGCCATAAGGCGGGTTCATTTCCAACTTGACAGCAGGAGAAATCCCCTCAAAGGAAACGTCCAGCGACTCAAAAGGGTCAACTTCTTTTACCGTAGGTTTTTCCGTTGTGCCTGCTTCTTCTGAAATATCCTCCAGCATACTTTCCAGTTCTTTTTCATTTTTAGGCGTGGAATTGCCACATCCTGCCATTGTGATACACATACAAACGGCAATAACGCCTGCGACTATGGATTTGAAGTTTCTTTTCATAAGATATTCTCCTTTTTAATGTTATAATAAAGTACAAAAACTTTTCTTTACATACATTTTACCATAGTTAAGTTTAATTGTAAATATATATATATATATTATCAGATTGTTTACATCTTATTAAAATACAACGAGTATGCCGTACTCTTTTTCTTCGTATGAGGCAAACAGCTTAGGAAACTCGATTACTTACTGTTTTATTCCGTTTATCAATTCGTTGTGCATATTTTTTCCTTTCTATTAACTCAATCAATCTTCGCTATTTAACAGCCAAAGTCGCCATATACTGGGGGGAATAATCCCTTATTTTTGCTCCACCCACTCTATCCCTATCCTCATACAGAGCTTTAAGAGTAAATCCGGCTTTAATTTGACCGCCTATTTGCTCCTCAAGAGAATGGCTAAACTGCACACTTTCTCCGTTTTTAACCATCTGTTCAAATTGTTCCTTTGGCATATTTAGTGGATTATAAGGAAGTTTGTTTACGACCAGCAGAGGGTTATCGTCCCCAAAAAGAAAATTGATACCATTGTCAAAACCTGCAAGCAGACGACCGCCCTTTTTCAAAACACGGTAACATTCATTCCAAATATGGAAAACATCCTCAACATAGCAGTTTGAAACAGGGTGAAAAATCAAATCAAAGCTTTCGTCCTCAAACGGGAGCTTTTTCGTCATATCGCCCTTAATAATTTCGATTGGATAGCCCTCACGTTTGGAAACTTCACGTTCGGCGTCAAGCTGTTTGTCGGAATAATCAAGCACCGTGCAAATTGCACCAAGCTTAGAAAACACAGGCATTTGCTGAGCCCCACCACTTGCAAGACCCAGCAGTTTTTTGCCTTTTAAATTTCCAAACCAATCGTGAGGTACAGTTATGCAAGGCGTAAGATAAACGCCGAAATTTTCTTCGGACACAGCCTCATATTCAACGTGCGTAATAGGAACAGACCATTCACAGCCGTTTTCAGCCCACAAATCCCACGTTTTTGAATTGATTTTTGTATATTCAACCATAGATTTCAATCCTTTAAAAACAGTATAACACGAAATTTCAGCACCTACAAGTGTAGTAATTATTTTAAACAAAACAAGCCCTCATATATGCTAAAAAGCACAACGAGGGCAAATTTCACCTATACAAAATTCGTTTTATGGTTTCTTCGGACAGAATGAAGTAAATCCCCACGCCCGCAGGTATTTCACACGTTTCAGGCGTATTTCACTTGCATAGCAAATTTCACAAATCTCGTTAGGGATTTATTTCGTTAAAAAAAACACTTAGCTTTTGCTAAGTAAAGTTAAGTGTGCGGTGAAAAAACTTCTTCACGACGCATAGCGTCACTTCACACACCGAAGGTGCAACTTAACGTGCCAAAGGCACTCTTAGTTAAAAAAGCACTTAGCTTTTTGCTAAGTGCTTTTTTCTGGCTCCCCCAACTGGACTTGAACCAGTGACATCGTGATTAACAGTCACGCGCTC
>CAYZOV010000039.1:0-14526 GCA_964480525.1 uncultured Ruminococcus sp. | reverse complement strand
TCAACCAAGTGGTGAAGTTTAAGATAGTACATATAACCGACTGTTACACGGTTGGCGAACTTTTCGCCTGTTCTGCCGTCATAGAGGGTTGTTTTACCGTCCTCAGCCATACCTGCAAGTCTAAAGCAAGCACGAATATCTTCTTCGTGAGCGCCGTCGAATACAGGCGTCATAATCTTCCAGCCAAGAGCCTTTGCAGCCATACCAAGATGTACTTCAAGAACCTGACCGATATTCATACGGGAAGGAACGCCCAAAGGGTTAAGAACGATATCAAGCGGTGTTCCGTCCTCAAGGAACGGCATATCTTCCTGCGGAAGTATTCTTGAAACAACACCCTTGTTTCCGTGACGACCCGCCATTTTGTCACCGACGGAAATTTTACGCTTTTGAGCGATATAACATCTAACAAGCATATTTACGCCAGGTGAAAGTTCGTCGCAGTTTTCTCTTGTAAACACCTTAACATCGATTACGATACCTCTTTCGCCGTTAGGAACTTTAAGAGAATTATCTCTGACTTCCCTAGCCTTTTCGCCGAAAATCGCTCTGAGAAGTCTTTCTTCGGACGTAAGTTCGGTTTCGCCCTTTGGCGTAACTTTACCAACGAGAATATCTCCCGGACGAACTTCGGCGCCGATTCTGATAATACCGTTTTCGTCAAGGTCTTTAAGAGCGTCCTCACCCACGTTTGGAATATCTCTTGTAATTTCCTCTGGGCCGAGTTTTGTATCACGACATTCAATTTCGTATTCTTCAATATGAATCGAAGTATATCTGTCTTCCTTGACAAGGTTTTCGTTAAGCAAAACAGCGTCCTCGTAGTTATAACCCTCCCAAGTCATGAAGCCTATGAGAGCGTTTTTACCAAGTGAAAGTTCGCCGTTGCAAGTTGCAGGGCCGTCGCCGATAACCTGATGAGCGGAAATTCTTTCGCCCTTATCGACAATAGGTCTTTGGTTTGTACAAGTACCTGCGTTTGAACGTTTAAACTTAGTAAGGGTATAAGTGCGAACGTTTCCGTCGTCCTCTCTGACAACAATCTTGTCAGCGTCAACGCTTTCAACGACACCTGCTTTTTCCGAAACAACAGCAACGCCCGAATCTACGCAAGCCTTATATTCCATACCTGTTCCCACAATCGGGGATTCTGTTTTAAGAAGCGGAACTGCCTGACGCTGCATGTTTGAACCCATCAACGCACGGTTAGCGTCGTCGTTTTCCAAAAACGGAATACAAGCCGTAGCAACCGAAACCATCATTCTAGGCGAAACGTCAACATAGTCAATCTGTTCAGCGTCAAATTCGGAAATCTGATCTCTGAAACGTCCGTTTACTCTCTTATTAGCGAATTTTTTATCTTCTGTAAGAGGTTCGTTAGCTTGAGCAACAACAAAGTTGTCCTCAACGTCCGCTGTCATATATTCGATAATATCCGTTACAACGCCTGTTTCCTTGTCAACTTTTCTGTACGGAGCTTCGATAAAGCCGTATTCGTTGATTCTCGCATAAGAAGCAAGGTAGGAAATAAGACCGATGTTAGGACCTTCAGGGGTTTCGATAGGACACATTCTGCCATAGTGAGAATAGTGTACGTCACGAACCTCAAAACTTGCTCTATCTCTTGAAAGACCGCCAGGACCGAGGGCTGAAAGTCTACGTTTATGCGTAAGTTCAGCAAGAGGGTTATTCTGGTCCATAAACTGCGAAAGAGGTGACGAACCGAAAAATTCCTTAATTGCCGCAGTAACAGGTCTGATATTGATAAGCATTGTAGGCGTAATAACGTCTGTATCCTGCGACTGGATATTCATTCTTTCTCTGATAGACCTTTCCATTCTGGTAAAGCCGATTCTGAACTGATTCTGGAGAAGTTCGCCCACAGAACGGATTCTTCTGTTACCCAAGTGGTCTATATCGTCTACTAACCCAACCCCTTCGCAAAGGTTAAGGAAATAAGAAACGCTTGCGAAAATATCTTCAAGAGTGATATGCTTAGGAACAAGGTCGTCTGCTCTGGACTTAATAATCTGTCTAAGTTCTTCCTCGTCGTTTGCGGTTTCAAGGACTTCTTTAAGAACGTTAAACGAAACCTTTTCGTTAATTCCGTATTCGGTGCAGTCAAAATCAACATACTTGTTAATGTCAACCATACCGTTACCGATAATCTTAACTTCTTTGTCCTCTGTTTTAACTGTGTTTTCACCGTTGATGTTTACAAATTCCTTTACTTCAACGGTAACAAAAGCTTCGTAAACGCCTGCGGATTCGATTTCCATAGCCTTATCGTACTTGATAAGTTCGCCTGCCGAAGCCATAACTTCGCCTGTAATAGGGTTTACAACATCTCTTGACAAAACGTGACCCGAAAGTCTTGAACCGATTCCGAGCTTTTTATTGTACTTATAACGACCGAATCTTGACAAATCGTATCTTCTTGCGTCAAAGAAAAGGTTGTTAAGGTGGGTTTCGGCGCTGTCAACCGTCGGCGGTTCACCCGGACGAAGTTTTCTGTAAACTTCAAGAAGAGCTTCTTCTCTGTTTGCGGTTGTGTCCTTTTGGAGAAGAACTGTCTGATTAAGTCTGTGGTCGTTGCAGAAAACGTCCTCAAGCTGTTCGTTGGTTCCAAGACCCAACGCACGCAAAAATGTTGTGAGAGGAATTTTTCTGTTTTTATCTATTCTGACGTAAACAACGTCATTAGAATCCATTTCGTACTCAAGCCATGCACCTCTGTTTGGGATAACAGTTGACTTAAAGAGATTTTTGCCTGTCTTGTCCTTTTCTACTGCGTAATAAACGCCCGGTGAACGAACAAGCTGGGAAACTATAACACGCTCTGCACCGTTGATTACGAAAGTTCCGCTGTCTGTCATAAGCGGAAAATCGCCCATGTAAACTTCGCTTTCTTTTATTTCTCCCGTTTCAGTATTGTTAAGTCTTGCTTTAACCCTTAGAGCCGCCGCATAAGTTACGTCCCTGTCTTTACACTCCGCAACGGTATACTTCGGTGTTTCGTCGATTTTAAAATCAACAAAACTAAGTTCAAGATTACCGTTGTAGTCCGTAATTGTTCCAACATCTCTGAAAACTTCTTTCAAGCCCTCATCAATAAACCACTGGTATGATTTTTTCTGTACCTCGATAAGGTTTGGCATTTCCAAGATTTCATCAATCTTAGCAAAACTCTTTCTGGTGTTTTTGCCAAGCTTTACGTCCTTGACATTAACCATAGGCTGAATCACTCCTTATTAAAATTAACTTCATCTTTTGCAACAACGTTAATTGCAAAAGCATAAAATTCTCCGTTGTATCTTTATGAATTTTTATTGCAAAACATAAAATTTCGTTCAAAACCTATTGATTTAACAACGGGTTTGTGGTATAATTTTTATGTTAGGTGCATAATATTCCATATTGATACATTTTACAAGTATACTATATTTTTTCAAGGTTGTCAAGGGTTTTTTTAACAATTTTTTAAATATAGCGTTTTGACGATTATTAACTAAAATTCGCATACAGATTTGTGCAAGATTACAAACTATACTATTTAATATATTAAAAAGCAGGAAAATTTAAGCTAAATTTTGAAAAAAGCATAATTTAATGTTGATAAAAAGTTAAAAATAATCAAGAAGTGTTGCAAGTTTTTCAAAATGTGATATAATTATGTTACCAAGAAAAAATTGCGGTTTGGCTAGTTTTAGTTAAACCGAATTATGAAAGGACGAATATACAATGACTGAAAAGGAACTTTATCGTATTTGGTGCGAAAAAGCCGTGGACGACCCTGATTTGCAAACAGAGCTTAAAGCAATCGAGGGCGACGACGACGCAATTTTTGACAGATTCTACAGAGATTTGGAATTTGGTACAGGCGGACTTCGTGGCGTAATCGGCGCAGGCGCATACAGACTTAACGTTTATACAATCAGACGTGCTACGCAGGGTCTTGCGGACTATGTAAACGGCTCGTTTGAAAACGGCTCGGTTGCTATCGCATACGACAGCCGTAACAAGAGCGACGTTTTCGCAAAAGAAGCAGCAAGAGTTCTTGCGGCAAACGGAATCAAGGCATACATTTACCCTGAACTTATGCCTACGCCAATGCTTTCGTGGGCTGTCAGAGATTTAAAATGTGCGGCAGGTATTGTTGTTACGGCTTCGCACAACCCTGCTAAGTACAACGGTTACAAGGTTTACGGTGAGGACGGTTGCCAGATTACCCTTGAAGTGGCAAACACCGTTATCGGAAAAATTAACGACGTACCTATGTTTGACGGCGCAAAACTTGTCGGATTTGATGAGGGACTTGCAAACGGAATGATTGAAATTATTTCACAGGACGTTATTGACAGATACCTTGACAAGGTATCAGAACAAGGAATCCATACCGACCTTGTTGCAGACAGCGGACTTAAAGTTGTTTATACACCTCTTAACGGTGCAGGAAACAAGCCTGTCAGAGCTATTCTCGACAAGATTGGAATCAAGGACGTTACGGTGGTTAAGGAACAGGAAAACCCTGACGGAAACTTCCCTACTTGTCCATACCCTAACCCGGAAATCAAAGAAGCGCTTCAAAAAGGTCTTGAATATTGCGACAAAGTTAAACCTGACCTTCTTTTGGCAACAGACCCTGACTGTGACCGTGTTGGTATTGCTGTACCAAGTCCGGAGGGCGACTATGTACTCTTTAGCGGAAACGAAGTAGGCGCAATGCTTCTTAAATATATCTGTCAAGAAAGAACGGCTATGGGTACTATGCCTGAAAGACCTGTTGCTGTTAAGACAATTGTTACAACAGACCTTTGCAAGAAGATTGCAGAAGAATACGGCGTTGAATTAAGAGAAGTTCTCACGGGATTTAAGTTTATCGGCGAACAGATTGGCTTCCTCGAAGCTGACGGTGAGGACGAAAGATATATTTTCGGATTTGAAGAAAGTTACGGCTATTTGGCTGGTTCGTATGTCAGAGATAAGGACGCTGTTGTAGGTTCAATGCTTATTTGTGAAATGGCTGCATTTTACCGTACAAAGGGTATTACACTTCTTCAAGCCAGAGAAGAAATGTACAAAACCTACGGAAATTATGTTCAAACCCTTAGCTCGTTCACTTGCGAGGGAGCAAGCGGTATGGAACGTATGAAAGAAATTATGACCGATTTGCGTACAAACGGTTTGAAAGAAATCGGCGGTCTTAAAGTTATGGGATTTGCAGATTACAAAATCAGCGAACACATTGATTACGCAACAGGCGAAAAAACCGTTATCAACCTGCCGAAATCTGATGTTTTGACATTTGAACTTGAAGGCGGTGCTAAGGTTATTATTCGTCCGTCGGGTACAGAGCCGAAAATCAAGGCATACTACACCACAATCGGCGAAACAAGAGCCGAAGCGGAAAAACTCGAAGCTGAAATTTCGCAAGACTTTAAAAAAGCTTTGGGATTCTAAAAAAATCAGGGAGTACAGATTTGTACTCCCTTTTGTTTACTTGAATTTTTTCAGATTTTTCTCTTTTGCTTTTTGCTGTTTTTCGGCGATTTTCTTGTTTTTTTCGTCCTCTTTGGCTTTGCGAATTGCTTCTTTCTTTTGACGTTGGGCGTCTTTTTCCTTTGATTTTTTCTTAATTGCAATAAGAATACTCAAAAGCCAAGAAATTATGGTTACAAGTGCAATAGCAAACGCAATATAATTTGCCACATTGTAATTCCCTTTCGGTATAACTTCGACGCAATACATTATCGCCAAAAACAAAGTACACACAAAATAAATCTTCTCTTTCACCGTGTTCACCTCCCGATTTGTTGAAAATTTAGAAATTCACAATTTAATTATAACATATTTTTGTGAAAATGCAACATAAAAATTTTTGCAAAAACTATTGCATTTTATCAAAAAGTGTGTTATAATTATTAGCGTTGCGATATGCACGTTTAAATGATTATTCCATAGAACTACTGTCTAAGCTGAATTGATGGGCTTCTATGCGAGTCATATATTTGGTTTAGAAAGGAGGAATTGTTGATGAGAGAAGGTATTCACCCAAATTACGAAGCAACCACTATCACATGTGCTTGCGGTAACGTAATCGAAACACGTTCAACAAAGAAAGACATTAAGGTTGAAATTTGTTCAAAGTGCCACCCTTATTACACAGGTAAACAGAAACTTGTTGATACAGGCGGACGTGTTGACAGATTCAAGAAGAGATTTAATCTTGACTAATTATCAAAAACGGAGTTGCGAAAGTGCTGCTCCGTTTTATTTTTAACAAAGAGGTGTGAATTTTTTGGACTATGTAACCGTAAAAGGTCAATCGGAAGGCTCTTTTGTCGAAAAAAAATCCGAATTTATTGGGTATATCAAGCACGTTGAAACGGGCGACGAAGCGATTGAATTTATAAACGAAATAAAAGCAATGCACCGAAAGGCTAAGCACAACGTTTACGCATATATTGTTCGTGATGAAAACACCTCACGTTACAGCGACGACGGCGAACCTCAAGGAACGGCGGGTGTGCCGGTGTTGGAGGTTTTGCAAAAGGAAGGTCTGACGGACGTTTGCGTGGTTGTTACACGGTATTTCGGCGGTATTTTGCTGGGTGGCGGAGGATTGGTGCGAGCCTATTCCCACGCCTGCAAACTTGCTGTTGACAGCGCCAAAAAAATGATTATGTGCCATTGTATTCAGCTTGACGCAAGCTGTGACTATTCCCTTTTCGGCAAAATTTCTTATATTTTGCCTGATTTTCAGGTTAAATTGTTGGACACGATTTTTGAAAACGACGTAACCGTTAAAATGCTCGTTAAGTCGGATTTTGTTAAACCTTTGTGCGACAAGCTTGTTGATGTTTGCAACGGCAATATTAAATTGGTTAAATCGGAAAATATGTATGCCGATTTCGCTTAAAAATTGTGCAATGTTACAAAGTTTGTAAAAATTAAAAGGTGAAAACAAGGTTAAAACCATATATATTTGTAGAAAGCTGTTGAAATGTATCTTTCCGACAGCTTTTTTAGACTAAAGGGGTGATTTTGTGACATCAATTACAACAAGACAAATGCTTGAAAAACTTGAACGTGAATCTTTGTGCGAATTTGCAACGCTTTCCGAAAACTCAAAGGGACGTGAAATTGACGTTCCCAAAGACGATATTCGCACGGAATTTCAGCGTGACCGTGACAAAATTATTCACTCCAACAGTTTCAGACGGCTTAAACAGAAAACGCAGGTTTTTTTGATTCCGTCGGGCGACCATTACAGAACAAGATTGACGCATACTCTGGAAGTTTCACAGATTGCAAGAACAATTTCAAAGGCGTTAAGGCTTAACGAAGATTTAACCGAAGCAATTGCGTTGGGTCATGATTTGGGACACACGCCTTTCGGACACGCAGGCGAACGTATGCTGAACGAACTTTGCCCCGACGGTTTTAAACACTATACGCAGGGTTTGCGAGTGGTTGATATTATCGAAAAAGACGGCAAAGGTCTTAACCTTACGGCGGAAGTCCGTGACGGAATTTTAAAGCACACAAACCAGATTGCAAATACCCGTGAGGGTTATATTGTACGACTTGCGGACGTAATTGCATACATAAACCACGACATTGACGATTCGGTGCGAGCGGGAGTTTTGAAAGAAAGTGATTTACCGAAAGACATTACGGAAGTGTTGGGACACTCAAAATCCGAAAGAATCACAACACTTGTAAAGTCGATTATTTCAAACGGCGCCGAAAAAATCAGAATTTCCGACGACATTAAGGACGCACACGAAAGACTTCACAAATTCATGTTTGAAAGCGTGTACACAAACCCGATTTGTAAATCGGAAGAAGAAAAAGCCAAAGACATGATTGCAAAACTTTACGAACATTTTTGCAAGAATCCACAACTTATGCCGAAACTTTATCAGGAACTTTCGGAAAAATTCGGCAAAGAACGTGCTGTGTGCGATTATGTGTCGGGAATGACGGACAGTTATGCTATTTCGGTTTTTTCAAACCTTTTTATTCCTGTTGGGTGGAAAAATATTTAAAATTTTAAGGGGGACAAAATGGCTTTACCTAACGAATTTCTCGAACAGATACGTTCGGCAAACAGAATAGACGACGTTGTGTCCTCGTATGCCACATTGAAAAGCGCAGGACGAATCAAAAAGTGCTGCTGCCCTTTTCACAGCGAAAAAACACCGTCCTGCGTAATTTATCCCGACACCGAGAGCTTTTATTGTTTCGGTTGCGGAGTGGGCGGAGATGTTATAACTTTTATAATGAACATTGAACACCTAAGTTATATCGAAGCAGTCAGACTTTTGGCGCAGAGAAGCGGTTTGCCAATGCCCGAAGATTCCAACAAAGACGACAAATACACATACCAAAAGAAACGCCTTTACGAGATGAACAAGGCGGCAGGAAGATTTTTTTACAATAATCTTAACACCGAAAAAGGACGATTGGGACGGGATTATTTGTTAAAACGTGGTCTTAAACCCGAAACTATTACAAAATTCGGGTTGGGGGTTGCCACAAACAGTTGGAACGATTTGAAATATCATCTGATGAGCGAGGGTTTTACCGAACAAGAACTTATTGACGGAAGTTTGATAACACGTTCCAGCAAAAGCAACCAGACGTTTGATTTTTTCAAAAACCGTGCTATGTTCCCTATATTTGACATACGAGGAAATGTTATTGCGTTCAGCGGCAGAGATTTAAGCGGTGAGGATTCAAGAAAATACCTGAACACCAAAGAAACTTTGGTTTATAAAAAAACACGGACGCTTTTTTGCATGAATTTTGCTAAAAACCTTGCGGCAAAGAAAAAACAGCTTATTTTATGCGAGGGTAATCTGGACGTAATTTCCCTTCATCAGGCGGGTTTTGAAAACGCCGTTGCCACCTGCGGAACGGCAATTACGCCCGAACACGCAAGGCTTATTTCACAATATTGCGACGAAGTGGCGCTTTGTTACGATTCGGACGACGCAGGACAAAAAGCTACGCAAAAAGCAATCGGTATTCTTTCTGACGTGGGATTAAAAACAAAGGTTATCAAGATTCAAGGGGCAAAAGACCCTGACGAATTTATACAAAAATTCGGGGGCGTGGCGTTTCAAAAGCTTATCGACCGCTCGCAGGGAGCAATAAGTTTTGAACTTGCAAAATGCAAAGACGGAATCGACGAACAAACCGAACAAGGCAAAATCGATATACTTAACAAGTCCGCTTCGGTTGTGGCAAACATTAAAAATCCGATTGAACGTGATGTTTACGCTTCAAAACTTGCAAACGAGTACGGCGTTTCAAAAGAAAGCGTTTTGCAGGAAGTGGAATCAATAATTAAAAGCCGTGCCAGAGCGCAGAAAAAACGTGAATGGCAGAAAACAGCAAGTTTTTCCGACGGCAGACGTGACGCCTTGAACCCTATGGAGAATACCCACAGGCGTGAGGTTAAGGCGGAAAAAGGTATTTTAAGTTACCTTTTCTTTAACCCCGACAAAGCAAAAAATATTTCGCAAAAACTTTTGCCCGAAGCATTTATTTCGGAAATTAACAAAAAAATCTACATCAGTCTTTTGAAAAAGATTGAAAATGGGGAAAATATTTCAATTTCTTCATTTCACGACGAATTTAATAGCGAAGAAATGGGTAAAATATCCGAAATAATTGCACTTTCAAAAGGCGAAATCACAATCGGCTATGAAACCGTTATGGATTACATAGATACGCTTATTAACTTTAAAGCGAACAACAATGAGGAAAATTCGGAAATTTCAGACGACGACTTTTTGAAATTCGCCCAAAATATGCGTAACAAAAAATAAGGTTTAACTAAGGACTTTCAAAGGAGAGAATTTTATGAGTACAGACAAAAGACACATTCTTGACGAACTTATGGAACAAGGCAAACAATCGGGCAAACTGACCACAAAAGAAATTACGGACGCATTGGAAAAAATGGACTATGACGTTGAACAAATGGACAGTTTTTACGATAATTGCGCTTCGCTTAACATTGAAATTATCGACGACATTTCAGCCGACGATTCTATCGACCTTGACCCGCCGGAAGAAGAAATTACGGACGACGGAATTGACATCTCCCTTTCAACCGACGGAGTGGCGATTGACGACCCTGTAAAAATTTATCTCAAAGAAATAGGCAGAGTTCCGCTTTTGACGGCAGAGGAAGAAATCCAGCTTGCTGAAACTATGTCGGGAAACGACGAAAAGAAAGCTAAGAACGCCAGAAAACGTCTTGCTGAAGCTAACTTGCGTCTTGTTGTTTCAATTGCAAAAAGATATGTGGGACGTGGCATGAGTTTTCTGGATTTAATTCAGGAAGGAAATTTAGGTCTTATCAAGGCGGTTGAAAAGTTCGATTATACAAAAGGATTTAAGTTTTCAACATACGCAACATGGTGGATAAGACAGGCTATAACCAGAGCTATTGCCGACCAAGCAAGAACAATTCGTATTCCTGTTCATATGGTGGAAACAATCACAAAGGTTAAGAAAGTTTCGTCACATCTTCTCCACCAAAACGGCAGAGACCCAAGCCCAGAAGAAATCGCAAAGGAACTGGATATGCCTGTAGAACGTGTGAGAGAAATTTTGAGAATCGCACAGGACCCTGTTTCGTTGGAAACGCCTATCGGCGAAGAAGAAGATTCACATTTAGGCGATTTTATTCCGGACGAGGACGCTCCTGCCCCTGCCGAAGCTGCGTCACAGGTTCTTCTAAAAGAACAAATCAATCAAGTTTTGTCAACCCTTACGGAGCGTGAAGAAAAAGTTTTGCGTCTTAGATTCGGTCTTGACGACGGACGTTCAAGAACATTGGAAGAAGTTGGACAGCAGTTTAACGTAACAAGAGAACGTATTCGCCAAATTGAAGCAAAAGCGTTGAGAAAACTTCGTCACCCTAACCGTTGCAACAAGGTAAAGGATTACCTAGATTAAGAGGAAAATTATGTATATTACGTTTGAATCCGATTATGCGGTGAGAATTACGTCGTGCCTTGCCGTAGAAGGAACAAAGCTTGACGCAAAAACCATTTCGGAAAAGACCTGCGTTACGCTGAGATTTGCCCTGAAAATCCTGCGAAAACTTGTTGCAGGGGGATTTGTAAAATCCTATAAAGGTTATCAGGGCGGATATACGCTTGCGAAAAGTCCCGACGAAATCACTTTGAAAGACGTTATCGAAGCAATTGAGGGTACATACAATTTTTCCAGATGTCTAAGCGACGGTCACGAATGTTCAAGAGGTATGTCGGGAGTGTGTTGTTATCAAAAAGCTTTCGGAGAAATCAGCAACATTGTCAGACAAAAACTTGAGGAATACACATTCGGCGACCTTATAAAGGTTCAGAATGATATAGACAAAAAATTGCAAAAACCCCAAGAAAACCAATCTACTTAATTTTATAGCATAAAAAAATCCCGTTTTGTTCAAAAACGGGAATTTTTTTTGGATAAAACGAATAAAAATTAGAAGATTAGTCTTCAAGTTTGTTAATCTTTTCAAGACATTCGTGGCAAATGTTTTTGCCCTTGAAAGCAATAAGATCTTCGGCGTTGTCACAAAAAACACATGTACGTTCAAACTTTTTGAGAACAATTGTATCTCCGTCAGTGAGAATTTCTACCGGTTCGTTGTTTTCGATATCAAGTGTTTTTCTGAGTTCGATTGGCAAAACCAAACGTCCTACGCTGTCAAGTTTTCTAACGATTCCTGTTGATTTCATAATAATTACCTTACCTTTCTTGTTTTTACCGTTTAATACATTTTTGGCGTATTTCAATACATATTACACTATATATACTTTAACTCAAAAAGAATAATTTGTCAACTAGCACAATAAAAAGTTCAAAAAAATGTCAAATTTAGTACAATTGGGGGAAATTATGTCGTACATTTTTACCGTAATTTTTGTAATTTCAATCGTTGTCGGACTGTTTTTCGGAAAAAGCGAAGAACTGACAAATTCGATAATGCAATCCTGTCAAGACGCAGTTTCGCTGGCTATAGACCTTGCGGGTGCAATGGCTTTTTGGGGCGGAATTATGAACATTGCAAAAAAATCGGGTTTGTCGGATTTGTTTGTAAAATTTTTAAGTCCGATTTTAAAACTAATTTTTAAAGGATTAAACGAAAACGGAAAAGCTTTTAAGGCAGTTGTGATGAACATTGTGGCGAATATGTTGGGGTTGGGAAATGCGGCAACGCCTTTGGGAATCGAAGCGGTAAAAGAAATGACAAAAGAAGAAAAATCTGGCGGAAAAATAACAAAAAATCTTGCAACATTTATCGTTTTGAACACCGCTTCGGTGCAGCTTATCCCCGTAACCGTGGGAATGTTAAGGCAAAAATACGGGTCGCAGTCGCCTTTTGATGTGACGGTGTGTATTTTAATTACGTCGTTGTTTTCGGTTGTTACAGGGGTTTTGGCGGTGAAATTTCTTTATTCTCACGGAGGTAAAAATGATAGCTAAGTACATAATTCCCGTGTTTTTGGGTGTAGTATTTTTTTATGCTGTTTATAAAAAAATTAACATTTTTCAGGCATTCACCGAGGGAGCCGTGGAAAATTTGAAAGTGGCGGTTGACATATTCCCTGCCCTGTTGGGTTTGGTGGCTTGCGTAGGACTTTTAAAATCAAGCGGAATACTGGGCGGTTTGGCTCTGATAGTTTCGCCCCTAACCCAGATGGCAAATTTTCCTGCAGAATGTGTTCCGCTGGCACTTATCAAGCCTGTTTCGGGAAGCGGTTCCACGGCGGTTTTGTCTGATATTTTGAAAACCTACGGTGCAGACAGCCTAGTCGGACGTGTTGCAAGCGTTATTGCAGGTTCGACGGAAACGGTATTTTACACCATAGCGGTTTACTCGTCGTCCATTAAATCGAAAACAAGTTTGAGAGTGATAATTTCCGCATTGCTTGCAAATTTAGTTGCTATTTTGTTATCAAATTATGTTGTAAGATTATATTTTTATTAACATTTTTAAAACAGGGTTGCAATTTGTGTTTAAGTGTGATATAATAAATAGGTTGATAATCGTGGAGAAGTCGCCTAGCCCGGTTTATGGCGCACGACTGGAACTCGTGTAAGGGTTAATAGCTCTTCGAGGGTTCGAATCCCTCCTTCTCCGCCAGAAAAAATCACTTAGCTTTCGCTAAGTGATTTTTTTAACGTACAAAATCCCATGGGGGATTTTGTACACTTCACTTTGTGCGAAGCACAAAACTTCACATTTTCCGTGCGGAAAATACTTCACATCAGCTTTTGCTGATATTTCACATAATGCACTTTCAAATTCCAATGAATAACACCGTAATTACCATACTTCTTCACCCCAACAGCGTTGCAACTTCACTTAGCGAATGCTAAACTTCACTTTTTTCAATCCACCTACACCGTGTAAAATGCCTGCGGGCGTGGGTGGATTTATATCATTTCACTTGACAATCCGTCTTACCTGTTGTATAATTAGCTAAAAGGCGGTGTTTTTATGGCTGAATCAAAACTTCGGGAACTTTCAACTGATTTTGCAGTCAAAGTTATAAAGCTATGTGAAACGATTAAGGGTCATTATTCACTGGTAAATCAGTTGGAACGCTCTGCAACTTCTATCGGTGCGAATATCCGTGAAGCCAATTATGCCCACGGCAAACCTGATTTTATAGCAAAGTTGCAAATCGCATTGAAAGAATGTTACGAAGCGGAGTATTGGTTGGAACTGTTTGTAAAGGCGGATATTCTGAACAGAGAAACGGTTGTTGAATTGTATAATCAATGTGGCACGATACGCCGTGTCCTGATTGCCTCCATCAACACCGCAAAGGAGAATGCGAATGAAGATTTCAATAGATGATTTACAGGCTTATTTAGCAGATCGATATTGTGGCTGGGCAACCGAAGAGAGTATGTTTATGAAACTGGTGGAAGAAATAGGAGAGGTCGCAGAGGTGCTTAATAAGCGAGCCGGTCGTAAAGCCTCTGACGAAAACGATCTGCACGAGCAATTGGGCGTTGAACTTGTGGATATGATACACTATGTTGTCGCTATTGCCGCAATTAACGATATTGATCTCACAACGCTCATGATTGAAAAAGATAAAAAGGCATCCGTCAAGTATCATCACACAATAAATCTCGAAACCTTCTTATCCGAGAGAAAATGATTTGGTATACTTTTCGCTTTTCTTTTCACCATTTACGCACCGTTTTGCTGTTCTTACACAGAAAAAAGCACTTAGCGAAAGCTAAGTGCTTTTTTGTTGCATAATGGTTTTGTACAACGTTAAAACGCCTTTTCTCGTTAAACGGAAAAAGATTTTGGTGTTACTAACCTACCTTTGGCTGCGCATGACAGCCAAATAATCGTAAGTTGTCTTTTTGATTAGCCTGAAAACAAGAAATCAATTGAGAAATTGGTTTAAAAATCGGCTATAATCGGATTAAGCAAAATAAACCTACTGCCATCAAGTCCAAGAAGCATAAGCA
>CAYZOV010000038.1:0-14735 GCA_964480525.1 uncultured Ruminococcus sp. | reverse complement strand
CTTGCAAGGTTTAACAAACTTCCCTCGCAAAATAGTCCGGTGGACTATTTTGCGATAAACAAAGTTTGGTGGAGCTTAAAAAACAAAGTAAACAGTTCTCACAAACTTTAAACTTCCGTCAGGATATAAAAGTTTCGGTCAAGCCTTTTCAAAGGCTTGCAGGGGTCTAGGGGGCATATGCGAAACTGCGGTTTCGTTATGCAAACTAAAGTTTGCATGGGTATTTTGCTTATCGGTCTACGACCGATATTTGCTACGCAAACCGCAAAAGTACCCAGTTTGTTAAAACTTTTAAAGTCACGCCGTCCGCAGACGGCGAAATGCCCTATTCCTAATAAGCGTTTTTCAAGGGTAGTAAACGAAAACGCTAAAGCGTTTTGTTTCGGAGATTTTGTTTTGCCGTCAACGCCGACGGCAATTTTGCTTCGCAAAACCACAAAACTCCCTTTGTGAAGCCATTATGTTTTTGCGATGGGGGACTTTTCAAGAAAAAAGTTTCCCTAGTAGAAAGTTTTAACATACTTTTCTCGCAAAATAGTCCGGTGGACTGTTTTACGACACTCAAAGTATGACGAGATAAAATAGTTAAGCAAGCTCTTTAATTTTAACTTTGCTTTACTAGGGACGTTTAGCTTTATTTACAAGTTTACAAATCCTATAAAATGCGGAAAATATCAAACAACTAGCTATATCAAACTTGTCTTAATGAACAAAAGTTAAAAATCGTACAGTTTTCCCCTCTATTCCAAAACTCCGCCCAGTTTATTTAATTTATTTTACCACATTTTATCATTGATTTCAAGTGCGATTTATTGACTTTATTGCAGAAAAGTAGTATAATTTACTTTGATAAAACTCTAAAGGACTATCAAATTATGAATTATTATGTTTACGCACAAACCGAAAAAGGCAATTTTCGTGAAACAAATGAAGATTGCATTGCGGTTTCTAAGGAAATTTTGTCAGACGGCAAACTTTCAAAATGCCTTTGTTCCCCTTTCATAACAGCCGTTTGCGACGGCGTGGGCGGTGAAAACGGTGGTGAAGTTGCTTCGTTTTACGTCACATCAAGCCTTTCAAAAATCGAAAAATTCAACCCCGACTACATAAGGGATTTTGTTTGCGAACTTGACAAAGATTTAATTTCGTATGGAAACGAAAACAAAGAAATGTTCGGGCTTCAAACCACACTTTGCTGTCTTTCGGTGACAGAGGACGACCGACTTTTTTGCGTAAATTCAGGCGACAGCAGACTTTATCTTTATTCAAACAAAAAAGCCGTGCAAATTTCTCACGACCACTCTCTTGTCCAAAAACTTGTTGACGACGGCGAAATTTCAAAAGTTCAGGCAAAAAATCACCCGCAAAAACACATTATTACCTCGTCAATCGGGAATCCGTACCAAGAACCGAAAATTGATATTTTGGAAATTTCACATATATTAAACAAAGACGACGCTGTTATTATGTGTAGCGACGGGGTTTCAGATTTTGTAGGTGAGGACGAAATTGAGGTCACAATGGGACTTGACATTTCGTTTGACGAAAAAATTAACGCACTTTTACAACTTGCATTGGAGCGTGGCTCAACGGATAATGTTTCGGTCATAGGAGTAAAAACTAATTAGTATACTATTATAAATAGAAAGAAGAATATAAATGAATCAGTTTAGCGAAAAAGAAATTATCGAATTTGCAAAAAAATATGAAATTTGCGACGCACACACGCATATTTTTCCTGAAAAAATCGCTCAAAAGGCTGTAACGTCAATCGGTAATTTCTACAATCTTCATATGGACTGCACCTGTGGAAGTGCAAACGCACTTGTTGAAAGCGGAAAAAATATCGGCATTAAGCATTACCTTGTTTGTTCAACAGCCACCGTGCCAACACAGGTTGAATCCATAAATAATTTTATCATTGAAGAATGTAAACTTCACCCTGAATTTGTGGGTTTTGGCACACTTCACCCTGATTATGAAAACATCGAAGAAGAAGTCGAAAGGTGCATAAACGCAGGTCTGAAAGGCATAAAATTGCACCCTGATTTTCAGCAATTTTTCATTGATGACGACAAGGCTTACAGAATTTACGAAGCGATTGAGGGCAGACTTCCTGTTTTAATTCATATGGGCGACAGCAGATACGATTATTCACGTCCGATACGACTTGAAAACGTGGTTAAAAATCACCCGAATTTAAAGGTCTTTGCCGCACATTTAGGCGGTTATGAACGCTGGGAAGAAGCAATCACCTGTCTTTATTATGATAACATTCGTTTTGACACCTGTTCGTCCCTTGAATTTATCAGCCCTGAATTTGCAAGTGAAATTATCCACGGATTTGGCGTTGACAAGGTATTTTTCGGCACAGACTTCCCTATGTGGGACCATGTAGGCGAACTTGGAAGATTTATGAATCTTAACCTTACCGACGAGGAAAACCGCAAAATTCTGGGCGAAAATTTCAAAAAAGAATTTAATTTATAATTAAAAAGGAAATTTATTATGACTAACAACGTTTACGACAACCGAGAATTATCGTGGCTGAAATTTAACAAACGTGTTCTTGAAGAGGCAGACGACATCACCGTTCCGCTTATGGAGCGACTTTCGTTTATTTCGATTTTTCAAAGCAATTTGGACGAATTTTATATGGTGCGTGTGGGTTCGTTGCACGATAAAGTTTTGACAAACGACAGCCAACGTGACGGAAAAACTCATCTGAAACCCTCAGAACAGCTTGACAGGATTTTTTCACGAACAAAAAACCTTACGTCGGACAAGGATAATTCCTTTTCCCGACTTAAAACCGAACTTGCAAGTCAAGGGGTTAAACAGCTTAGCTTTAAAGAGTTAAGCCAAAAAGAGCAGGAATTTGTTGAAGCATTTTTTAATTATGAGATAAAACCGTTTATTTCCCCGCAGGTTGTGGACAAACGACACCCGTTCCCTTTTTTGAAAAACAAAGAAATTTATCTTATTGCGAAAATTTCGGCAAACAAAAAGCAGGGCGATAATGTGGTGAAATTGGGCATAGTTTCCACCCAGACAGGTGGTGCGGGTGCGATTTCACGAATAATTTATTTGCCGAGCGACAACAAAAACGAGGTGCGATTTATCCTTTCGGAGGACGTTATAAGTCATTTTTGCAACAAGATTTTCGACGGATTTAAGGTGACGGAAAAAGCGTTAATGCGTGTTACACGAAACGCAGACCTTGACCTTGAAAACTCACCGCTTGCTGACGAAATGGACTTTCGGTCGATTATGTCGGAAATGATTAAAAAGCGAAAACGTCTTTGTCCTGTTAGGTTACAGCTTTCAAAACAGCTGTCGGATTTGACCTGCGGAGAACTTTCAAACAGGCTTGAACTTACGAAAAAGCAGGTGTTTGTGGAAAAATCCCCACTTGATATGAGCTATGCGTTTTCACTTGCTGACAAGGTGAAAAATCCTGCGTTATTCAACAAAAAAATGACCCCACAGCTGTGTGTGGACATTGACAAAAACCGCAGTATGTTTGAGCAAATCGGGGAAAAAGACATACTTCTCCACTACCCTTACGAGAGCATTAACCCGTTTATTCAGCTTTTAAACGAGGCGGCAAACGACCCTGAAGTTGTGTCAATTAAAATCACGCTGTACCGTGTGGCTAAAAATTCAAAGGTAATTGACGCTTTAGTAAAGGCGGCGGAAAACGGCAAAGAAGTCCTCACTTTGGTTGAGCTTAGAGCGAGATTTGACGAGGAAAACAACATAGGCTGGTCAAAACGTCTTGAAGACAGCGGTTGTCAGGTGATTTACGGACCGAGAAATTTAAAGGTTCACTCAAAACTTTTGTTAATTACCAAAAAAAGTGGCAAAAACGTTAAATATATCGTTCAGGTCGGCACGGGAAATTACAACGAAAAAACGTCGGCAATTTATACCGATTTGTGCCTTATGACAGCAAACGAGGAAATCGCAAAGGACGCTGTTTCGGTATTTAACGCACTTTCTATGGGCGTTTTGGTGGAACACGCTAACAAGCTTTTGGTTGCTCCGAAATGCTTGCAAAACCGTGTTATCGAAATGATGAACGAGGAAATTCAAATCGCACAATCGGGAAAACCTGCGTATATCGGTTTGAAACTTAATTCGCTCACCGACAAGGTGATTATTGACAAGCTGATAGAGTGTTCAAAAGCAGGCGTCAAAGTTGAGTGCGTTATCCGTGGCATAAGCTGTTTGGTGGCAGGCGTTGAGGGTGAAACGGAAAACATTCACATTCGCTCTATCGTGGGGCGTTTTCTGGAACACGCACGAATTTACATTTTCGGAATTGGCGAAAGACAAAAAATCTACATTTCGTCGGCTGATTTTATGACCAGAAACACTCTAAGGCGAATTGAGGTTGCTTCGCCTATTTTGGACGAAAACGTTAAGGAAAAAATTCTCACCATTTTCAAAACCCAAATGGAGGACAATGTAAAAGCGAGAATTATGCTGCCTGACGGAAGTTATTCAAGAACAAACGCAACAGGTACTTCTATTTGTGCGCAGGAAATGTTCTATTCGACGGCATATTCAAAAGCACAGCTTAGTCAGATTAAATCGGAAGAAAACAGCAAAAAACCTAAGAAAAAAGGCTTTTTCGCAAGACTTTTCGGAAGAAAAAAAGCTAAAAAATAAGGGGGATTTATGGAAGTTTTAACACTTATAATCAGTATTGTTTGTTTAATTGTTGCTGTTATAGTTTTGGTTAAACTAAGCAAAGGCGACAAAAACAGCGAAGAAATTAAAACATTAAATGAAAATTTCACAAAGTTTGACGGTGAAATTTCTAAGCTTGACGACAAAATCAAGGAAATGCAAATTAAAATTGAAGCATTTTCAAACAGTTCGGCTACGCAGTTTTCGGCACAGCGAGAGGAAATTCAAAAATCTGTTTTGAATTTGGGAAATAATTTGCGTGAGGAGCAAAAAGCACAGCAACAAATGGTAGGCGAAAGCCTTAAAAATCTTGAAAATTCATTTGAAAACATCAGAAAATCCGTGGTTTTGTCCATAAATAATATGCGTGAGGAAAACAAAAAAAGCCTTGACGAAATTAACGGAACGGTAAACGAAAAGCTCCAGAAAACTTTGGACGACAAAATTTCAAAGTCCTTTGAAACGGTAAACAAGCGACTTGCAGAAGTTTACGAGGGCTTGGGCGAAATGAAAAACGTAGCGTCGGGTGTTAGCGATTTGAAAAAGGTTTTGTCAAACGTGAAAACCCGTGGAATTATGGGCGAAATTCAGCTTGGGGCAATTTTGGAGGAAATTTTAACCCACGAACAATACGCCGAACAGGTGTCTGTTGTGCCAAATTCAAGCGAAAAGGTGGATTTTGCCGTTAAGCTACCGAACAGCGACAACAGCGACATTGTTTATTTGCCGATTGATTCAAAATTCCCCGGGGACAGCTATGCAAATCTTATGGAAGCGTATGAAAACGGAAACACCGACGAAATCAAGCAAAAACGCACCATTTTGGAAAACGAAATCAAACGTTGTGCTAAAAGTATTCGTGACAAGTACGTTAAACCGCCGTACACAACGGATTTTGCAATTATGTTTTTGCCGTTTGAGGGGCTGTATGCTGAGGTAATCAATATGGGTCTTGTAGAAAAGCTCCAGTCTGATTATAGAGTAAACATCACAGGGCCATCGACTATGGGGGCTATGCTGAACAGCCTGCACATGGGATTCAGAACCCTTGCAATTCAAAAGAAAAGCGGTGAAGTTTGGAAAATTCTTGAAGCGTGTAAAACTGAATTTCTTAACTTTGAAAAGGTTTTGGAAAACACCCGAAACAGGCTAAGACAGGCGGACGACGAACTTGACAAATTGATTGGCACACGAACAAAGGCTATAAACCGCAAACTTAAAGAGGTCGGCACATTGACCGACAGCGAAAATTCGGGCGAAATTTTGGAAATTGAATAAAAGTTCAGGCTTGCTTTATTTTTAAGCAAGCCTTTTTTATGAAAATTTTGATAAAAACAAAAGGGTTAAACTGTTCGTCATAGGTGTACAATCGTATTTCACAAAAAAACAGCATTTTTATCTGAAAATTTGTCTTTTATGTCTATTGACGAATTGCATAATTTTTCGTATAATAATATAGTAAGATTTATCATTATAAAAAGGGGTTTGAACATTTTGACAAAAGTAGTAAAATTCGGCGGAAGCTCGCTTGCAAGCGCTGAACAGTTTAAAAAAGTTGCTGACATTATCCACGCAGACGAATCTAGAAGATACGTTGTGCCATCGGCACCGGGAAAAAGATTTTCTGCTGATACAAAAGTTACGGATATGCTTTACGGTTGTTACGACCTTGCGGCAAAAGGACAGGATTTTTCCGAAAGCTTTAACGCCATTAAAGAGAGATATTACGGAATTATTAACGATTTAGGACTTGATATTTCCCTTGAAGATGAATTTGAAACGGTTAAGGCTTGTTTTATCGGAAAAGCCGGCAGAGATTATGCCGCTTCCAGAGGTGAATATCTCAACGGTATTGTTTTGGCAAACTATCTCGGATACGAATTTATTGACGCAGCGGACGTTATTTTCTTTACAGAATCAGGCACACTTGACAGCGAAAAGACAGCCGAAGTTTTGGGAAACAAGCTTTCGACAGTTGAAAGAGCGGTTATTCCCGGTTTCTACGGTTCTATGCCAAACGACACAATCAAGACGTTTTCAAGAGGCGGTTCGGACATCACAGGTTCGATAGTTGCTTCGGCCGCAAACGCCGACCTCTACGAAAACTGGACGGACGTTTCGGGATTTTTGATTGCCGACCCTAGAATTATTGAAAATCCTGAACCGATTACGACTATTACCTACAAAGAATTGAGAGAACTTTCATACATGGGTGCAGGCGTTTTGCATGAGGACGCTATTTTCCCTGTTCGCAAAGCAGGTATTCCAATCAACATCAGAAACACCAACGCTCCTGACGACGCAGGCACAATGATTGTTGAAAGCACGTCTGTAAAGTCAAAGTTTACAATCACAGGTATCGCAGGCAAAAAAGGATTTTCGGTTATCAACATCGAAAAAGACATGATGAACTCTGAAATCGGCTTTGGACGCAAAGTTTTGGAAGTTTTGGAAAAGAACAACATTTGCTTTGAACATATGCCTTCGGGAATTGACACCATGAGTGTTATCGTAAACCAAGCTGAATTTGAAAAGAAAGAACAGGAAATTCTTGCGGGACTTCACAGAAACGCCAAGCCTGACGTTATCGACATTGAAACGGACCTTGCGCTTATTGCCGTTGTAGGACGTGGCATGAAGTCAAACAGAGGTACAGCGGGCAGAATTTTCGCCGCACTTGCACACAGCCACATCAACGTAAAGATGATTGACCAGGGTTCAAGCGAACTTAACATCATCATCGGTGTAAACGAAGCAGATTTTGAAAATGCTATGAAGTGCATTTACGACATTTTCGTTACGTTCCAACTTTAATTTTAAAAACCAAAACGGGCTTGAAAATTCAAGTCCGTTTTTTATTGCAGAAAACAAAAAAAGAAACATTATTTCGGGTTTCCTACTCTAATGTTTCTTGTAATTTTTTTAAGTTAAGCTAAAGTCTGTTTCGGACTCACTCCTAACGATATTTTTTAAGATTGGTTAATTTTAATAAGGTTTAATTTTCTGGTGGACTCACTCCTAAACACTAAATATTCAAACGTTTGGTAAGTTTAATCATATATACCACTTCCAATTATTCTAATATTCCGTTTTCTGAGTATCACTCAGCGTTTTTAAGCCATTGGACTCACCCTTCGTATTAAATTCGGTTTGTCAAATAAAGCTTAATTTTACATTGGACTCACCCTTAATTTCAAATTTTTGTCGAGGTAAATCTAGTTAAACCATTGGACCATTTTCCTTTTCTTAGATTTGCTTTTAAAGCATTTTCGTCTGCTCGGTTTCCCAAGTCGGCACGCCTTTCAGCTACCACTCAATTTCTTGGAGGAATCACTCCCGTCTTTTTAAAATTCAAGTTTTCTCGTGGAAGTCACTTTCATAACGACCACTCTCCTCTTTAAGAAATTATATCTAAACTATTCGTAAATTTCTATTGGTTATCGCACTAACTAAATCATGTTGTGCCTAAACTTCATAGTACATGGGACTCGCTCCAATCTTTTATGTAATTTTAAACCTCTTTAGAATCATTTTTCATCTGTCCCTTCTGATGAAATTTTAAAAGCTTATGCAACGAAGTTACCGAAAATCCATTCGGCTATTTAATTTGTTTTGTTTTTTGAGTATCTTTATTGTAAAGACTGTGTTGTAGGTTTATTCCATTGTTACAGTCGGCAAATTTCACATCATTTAACTTTGGTTCTGTCAGCCCTTGCGTCTGAGTCCGCAACCTTCTTTTAAAATTCTACCGAGCCGTAACGGATACTCTGCTTTGGCTCACTCATCATTTCCATTGGACTCGCCCCTTTCTACGTCGATTAAGGATTTCACCGTTTTGTCATTCAAGCGTCGTTGTACATTTAAAATCACTTTCTGACACTCAAACGATTCTTCAAAACTGCCTTTTAGTTAAGTTTTAGGTACTCGGTCTAACACTTTGAAACTCCTGATTCCTCTCGGTCGGTGTTGTTTCCTTTTGGTCTTTCCTTTTCCTTGTCTATACTATAGCACACTTTTTGTGAAATGTCAATAGTTTTTTTCAACTTTTTTCGATTTTAATTATTTAATATTACTTTCAAAACTTTGTACTTGACTTTATTGAAAGTTTGGTATATAATAATAGTATTGCGTGACGATTTTTAATGTTACACATAATCAATTAAACGAACGGAGGCAATTTTATGTCAGAAAAAAACGAATACACACCAGACCTTTACGAACTTGTTGACGACAACGGAGAAAAGAGCGTTTTTGAACTTCTTGATGTTATGGAAGTTGACGACGAGCAGTATTTTGCTTTGACGCCTTATTTTGAAAATGACGCTGACGCTATGTTGCAGGACGACGGCGAAGTTGTAATTCTCAAATCTTTCATTGACGAAACAGGCGAAGAAATAATGATTTCTATTGACGACGAGGACGAATTTGAAAGAATCGGCGGAATGTTCATGGAACGTCTTAACGATATGTACGAATTTGACGAATGTGACTGTGACGAGGACGATTGCGACTGTTGTCACCACGAATAATTGAGGTGAAAGCTGTGAATTTTTTTAAGAAAGCTTTTCCGATTATTCTTGCGGCGATAACACTTTCGGCTTGCGGTTTTGTTGAGATTAAAACGGACAAAAACATTGTTAAGCCCGACGAAGAATCCACCACAACTTCAAATGTCACGTTGGAAGTACCTACGGTGACAAGCGAACCGGAAAACACAACGCCCCCTGTTATTTCAGACGACCCCGCAATACCTGACGAACCCCAGTCGCCTTTTCCTATGGAAATGATGACCACGGCAAACGTGAACGCCCGAAAAGAGCCTTCAACCGCAGGAGAAATTGTGGAGATTGTTTCGGAAGGAACAAAAGTTAAAGCTGTTGGCTATTCAGACGGCTGGTACGAAATCGAACTTGACGGAGCGCAGGTTTTCATTATTGAAAACTATCTTGAAGAAATTTCCGAACCTAGCGAAGAATAGTTTTAAATTAAAACCTCATAATATTATCACTGCCTTGTACGATTCAGTGTTGCAAATATAATCCAACATATTATATTAGGGAGCATTGGCTCTGAAAGTGGATTGCAGACCTCCCGTGGAACTCCGTTTTATACCGAGAAATTTTCACGGACGTTGGGAGCATGGTAGCAGTCAGGCAAGCACCCACCTGCTTTAGTGCGGGTTTTATAAGCTACACGACGGCAAGGCGGTATTTTATTTTTTTAAGGATTAGTTTATGGAAATTTTTAAAACCCAAAGGCTGACTGTACGAAAATTTTCACCTGATGATTGGGAAGATTTAGCCGAAATTCTCACAGACCCCGAAGTTACATATTTTGAGCCATACGAAACTTTTACCAAAGAAGCGTGTGTTCAGGAAGCTGTTAATTTTTCAAAGAGCGACGAATTTTTTGCTGTTGTGTTAAATGAAAAAGTTATCGGTAAAATTTATTTTTCCGATAAAAGCAACGGAAAATTTGAAATCGGGTACACATTTAACAAGGCTTTTCAGGGAAAAGGTTATGCAACCGAAAGCGTTGGTGAAATGATAAAGTATGCTTTTGACAAAATGGGCGTAAAACAAATATTTGCACAAATTGACCCTTGCAACGCAAAATCCGTAAATCTCGTTGAAAGGCTCGGTTTTTTAAGAAACAGTACAAACTGTCACGAAAAACATCTTATATATGAGATTTTTAAAAAAGAATAAAACAAACCGTATCCGTTTTAATTTACGAATACGGTTTTTTGTTTAAAATAAGGTTTTAACAAGCTACATTCTGTTTTCTAAGTATGCAAGCTGTTTTGGCGTGAGGGTTATGTCCCCTGCCTGCATATCTTCATCAATCTGCCAAAGTTTTGTTGCGCTGAAAACCGAGCTAACAGGAAACTGCTGGCTGTTGAGATAACCCAGAACAAGTGTTGCGGGGGTATATCCCGTGTCGTCGCACATTGTTTTAACTTTAGAAAGTTTTGCAAGGTTTGCGGTTGAAACAAACTGGCTTTCCATTTGGTGGGTTATTGATTTTCCGCTTGCGATTTTTGAGAAAAATCCCTTTGCCTGCGGAGAAAACGCCATTACGGGAAAACAGTTTTTCTTATACCAAGCATAAGATTTCATGTCCATACAAGCGATTGTCGGGTCGCCGATTGTTTCTTTGCTGGTGTGAGCAAGGCTGTAATAAATCTGGCTGATTCTGAACGGTTCCATGCCGTTTTCGACGGCAAATTTATTAGCCTTTTCGATTCTGTCGGTTTTCCAGTTTGAAGCACCGATAAAATGCACCCTGCCCGACTTTACAAAATCGTTAAGCACAGGCATAATTTCCTCAACCGGTATAGATTCGTCGTCACGGTGGAGCAAATAAATATCCACATAATCGGTCTGCAACATTTTAAGGCTTGTTTCCAAATCGTATTCAAGTTCCGCCCTTGAAAGACGTGAAACGTCCATAGAATCGTGGTTTGGGTGTCCGCCTTTTGTTACCAGAATCACATTATTACGGTTATTTCTGGCTTTCAACCAACGTCCTATGGTTTTTTCCGAAGCACCCTCACCGTTTTCAAGCCAGCTACAGTATGTTCTGGCTGTGTCTATACAGTTTCCGCCAAGTTTTATATATTCATCAAGAAGCGGAAAATATTCTTCGTCGTTATCCTGTTTTTCAAAATTTCCCGTGCCAAACGTCAACGCAGGTATGCCAAGCGTATATTTTTCGTTTTGCAGCTTAAATCTTATCATAATATCTCCCTCCGTACCCTATATATTTCACCTTTAATGATAACACATATTTTTTTAAAAGTCCAGTATTTTATATTAAAATGCGCAAAAACTTCCAAACTTTTTTAAAGCTGTAAATTCTAACAAAAAATCAACGTACCCACGGCACGTTGACTTTTTTAGTTTTCAAAATTATTTATACTCGTCTGCAAGAGCCTTGAACGCAGGAAGCGAACGTTTAATCATATCTGTTGAAACGCAGTATGAAATTCTGGCATATCCCGGATAACCGAAGCTGTCGGCTGCCACAATCAAAAGGTCGTGAGCTTTTGCACGTTCGCAAAATGCACGGGAATCCTCTTCCAAAGTTTTAATGAAAAGGTAGAACGCTCCGTCAGGTTTAACAACTCTATATCCGTATTCGGTGAGAGCGTTACACAAAATGTCACGGTTTTCCTTATAAACGGAAATATCTGCGGTTTTGCCAAGACAATCGGGAATAATTTTTTGGAAAAGGCTAGGCGCACAAACATATCCCAGAGAGCGTCCCGCACCGCAAACAGCGAAATAAATTTCACGGTTGCTGTCGGCTTTTGGTGAAACGAGAATATAACCGATACGTTCACCCGGAAGCGAAAGAGATTTACTGAACGAATAGCAAACCAACGTATTGTCGTAATAATTCGGGACAAACGGCACAAATGTATCAGCGTCGTAAACAAGTTCTCTGTACGGTTCGTCGGCAATTATGAAAATGCTTCTGTTGTATGTATCTTGCGCTTTTTCCAAAATTTCCGCAAGTTTTTTAATTGTGTCCTCTGAAAAAACCGCACCCGACGGGTTGTTCGGTGAGTTGATAATTATAGCTTTTGTGTGTTCGTTTATTGCGTTTTCAACGGCTTCAAAGTCAATCTGAAAATCCGATTCTCTGCATTTAACCTCAACGCATTTCATACCTGCCTGAGCGATAAAAACGGAATATTCAGGGAAAAACGGTGCCAAAACGATAACTTCGTCGCCGTCTTGCGACAATGCGCTAAGAGAAATTGTGAGTGAAGCGGCAGCACCGCAGGTCATGTAAAAATCGTCTGCTCCGCAGTCAAATCCGTGTGTTTTTTTGATATAATCTGCACAAGCCTGTCTGACGCCTGCGTCACCCTGTGCGGAAGTATATCCGTGAAGCGAAACGGGGTCGGTTTCCAAAACAAGTTTAGCCAGACTTTCTTTAACGCAGTCAGGTGCGGGAACGCTAGGGTTACCCAAGCTGAAATCAAAAACATTTTCTGCGCCAACCTGTGCGATTCTTTTTTTGCCGTATTCAAAAAGCTCTCTGATTTCCGAACGTTTACTGCCGAGAGCGTACATTTTTTCCGAAACAATACTGTTCATTAAAATTACTCCTTGCTTTAAAATATACAATAATTTTACCACATTTTTCAGCAGATGTCAACACAAAAAGCCTATGAAAGTATAACGTTAATCCGAAAAGAAAATTGTACAGATTTAACGAAGTTTCAAGTGAAATTCTGTTAATTGTGCCGAAAATTTGAAAAAATATTGACATATATATATATATATGTATAATAATATAGTAAAAGTCCGCTTCGGCTTGTACAAGAAATATAACAAAAAGGATTGATTTTATGAAGCTAAAAAAATTATTGGCACTTGCGTTGTCAACAGTAATTGGATTTTCCACGTTATCGTTTACCGCAACGGCAGAAGAAGAAAGCGAAACAAAACCGACTATCAGTGTGGCACTTTGTATTGACGAAAATTTGAAATTTAAACTTTCGGTTTCAAATTTTGAATTTCAAGAAGGCGACAAATTCAGAATCGAAAAACCCGGAAGCCCAAACGGTGCAAACCTTATTAAACTTGTAGACAACGGCGACGGCACATACGTTGGTGAAACGTTGTACGAATCCCTTTTCGCAAACGATATGGACAAAGAGATTAAAATTTCCATAAAGCGAGGCGGTGACGAAATCACCGACAGATATACAATAAGCATGAAAGAATACTGCGAAGATATTATCAACGGTGATTACAGCGACGAAGCAAAAACTTTGGCAAAGAACATTTTGAATTACGGCGCTAAAACAACAGCCTACACAAATGAAGAATCAACCATTGACGTCAGCGAATACGAAGATGTTTTCAAAACCGCAAGCGATTTTGAAAAAGCTATAGAAGGTTTTGACGGCACGGTTAAGAACGAAATTCCCGAAGGCGCAGAATACAAAATTACGTCCGCAAGATTACAGCTCGGAAGCTCGTTAAGATTCACTTTCTACACCAACACAGTTACTCAAAATTACGATTTGTTTTTAACTTATTCCCCAAATACAGTGAGTGAAATTCAATTGATATTTAGCAAAGGAGTTAGTTTTCTTTATTTAAATTACCCATTAAAGGCTTTCTGTACGTTTGATAATACATATGACGCAGAAATTTATTTTACAAGTAATCAAATATCAAAACACGAAAAAGGCAATGTAATCACATATTCCCCTGCCAAATACATGGCAAACACCTACAGAAACACCAACAGTCAGGCTGTGCGTGACCTTATTGTTGCAATTTACAGTTACGCAGACGCAGCTGTTGCATACAGCGATTCAGTGCAGTAATTCATAAAAAAGGAGCATTAAAAATGAACAAAGAAAAATACTCATGTCCTGAAATGGAAATTGTATATTTTGAAAACGAAGATATAATCACCGATAGCGACCCATATATTGATGACGACGGCAGACCTTATGCCCCGACAGACACGTTTTAAATAAAGGTGTTCCCCGCCCTCAAAGTTTCAGACTTTGAGGGCATTTTTTTGGCAAAATTCAGTTAAGTATATTTTGGCAAAACAAAAAGACCCTGCAAGAAAACTCTTGCAAGGTCTAAATTTGTTAATTAAGCTTTCTCAAACCCAAATTAGTTCTTGTCAGCAATAGCAGCCTGTGCAGCAGCAAGTCTTGCGATTGGAACTCTGAATGGTGAGCAAGATACATATGTCAAACCGAGCTTATGGCAGAATTCAACAGATGAAGGGTCACCACCGTGTTCGCCACAGATACCGATGTGGAGATTTGGATTTACTGGCTTACCAAGCTTGATAGCCATATCCATAAGCTTACCAACACCTGTCTGGTCGAGCTTAGCGAATGGGTCGTTTTCAAAAATCTTAGCGTCGTAGTAAGCGTTGAGGAACTTACCGGCGTCATCTCTTGAGAAGCCGTATGTCATCTGTGTAAGGTCGTTAGTACCGAAGCAGAAGAAGTCAGCTTCCTTAGCGATTTCGTCAGCTGTGAGAGCTGCTCT
>CAYZOV010000037.1:0-14946 GCA_964480525.1 uncultured Ruminococcus sp. | reverse complement strand
GGCATCACTTTCTCGACCAATTCCCACAAACAGCAAAAGTGTGAAAAAGGCTGTGTATATATTCCCTTGAACCTAAAAATAGCGAGGAAATTCAGCGTATCGTATCGTGCTATATGGAAACGGTCTGTTTGCTGTCGAAGAAAGATTCTACATAAAGAAGCATTTTTAACATTTGTAAAATATAGAGGATTAAAAGGAGAAGTATTATGAAAAAATACGGAATGCCGACGTTGATTGAAAACAAAACATTAGATGAAAATATTGCTCTTTGCAAGGAACTTGGGCTGTCTTTTATTGAACTTAATATGAATTTTCCCGAATATCAAATAGATAAAATCGAAGATATGGGGCAATTTATAAAAAAAGCAGAAAACGCAGGCATTTATTACACGATTCATTTGGACGAGAATTTGAATATTGCAGATTTTAATCCATTAGTCAGAAACGCTTATTTAGAAACAGTTAGACGCACTATTGAAGTTGCAAAACAATTTGTAGGGCTAAAGGATAAATACGGAAATAAGGAACAACCCTTGATAATAAATATGCATATGCACCACGGAATTTTTATTACTTTGCCTGATAGAAAAGTGCAAATGTATGAAAGAGATTTTGAAACATATATTGCGCATTTTCGGTGTTTTGCTAAATTATGCGAAGAGTGGATAGGACAGTCTGATATTAAAATTGCGATTGAAAATACAAGTGGATTTAGAGAATATGAGAAGAAAGCAATAGAATATTTGCTAGAAAAAGATTGCTTTGTGCTGACGTGGGACATCGGACATTCAAAAGCAACAAAAGAGGAAGATGTTCCGTTTATTCTTCAGCACAAAAATAAATTAAAGCACTTTCATATTCACGACGGTAAAGAAAACCCACCAAAGAATCACCTTGCTTTAGGAAATGGAGAAATTAACATAATTGAACGTTTGAAACTTGCAAAGGAATGTAATGCAAGATGTGTTATTGAAACAAAAACTATTGACGCATTAAAAAAATCGGTAGAATGGGTTAGCAAAGAATATGTTCAAATGCTTGTTGAATAGAGCAAACTTAGGTACGAACAAGTCGGGAGGTGGCTGTTGATATGCCAAAGGTGATGTTGATTTGCGGAAAAATCTGTAGTGGTAAAACGACTTTTTCAAAAGAATTGCGTCGATTAAACGGAGCTGTGCTGTTATCGTCCGACGAGTTAATGAGTGCGTTATTTCACCCGAATGAAAACTTATACCACGACGAATTGATTAAATCGGTTCAGAAATATTTAGCGAATAAATCGGTGGAACTGGTTAAATCGGGGACAAATGTTGTTTTGGATTGGGGATTTTGGACGAAAAACGACAGAAAAGCAATAACGGATTTTTTTCATCAGAACAAAATTGAAACTGAATGGTATTATTTAAATATTCCCAAAGACAGGTGGAATGAGAATATTTTAAAACGAAATAATGACGTGCAAGGCGGTAAAACAACGGATTATTATGTTGACGAGGGATTGCTGAATAAAGTAAACAGCATATTTGAACCCCCGACGGAAAATGAAATGGATAATTGGATAAATCTTTAGTAATTTTAAGAAAAGAGGTAAAATTATGTCGCAGGATATTTGGGAAAAACTTTATAACGAAGCGAAAAAAGTTCAAAATGGCAGAATAATTTCGCCGTTTATGGAAGCGGGCGGAGTTGCGGCGGCAATTCTCACAAAGTCGGGAAATATTTATTTGGGAGTGTGCATTGACACCTGTAGCTCCCTCGGAATGTGTGCCGAAAGGAACGCAATGGCGAATATGCTGACAAACGGCGAATGTGAAATTGACAAGGTTGTGGCAGTTATGCCAAACGGAAAAGTGGGTTCGCCGTGTGGTGCGTGCAGGGAATTTATGTTGCAATTGCATAAAAATAGTGGCGAAATCGAAATTCTTCTTGACTTGGAAACGAAAAAGACAATCCGCCTTAAAGAACTTATGCCCGATTGGTGGGGCAAAGAAAGGTTTGAATAAACGAAAAAATTACATAAAAAGGCTGTGAAATAATGAACTTATCCGAACTTGAAAAAGAATTTGCTAATCTTGGGGAAAATTATAAGACGAAAGACGTTGACAGACTGAACCGCAGACTTATAAAAAATCACGAAAATGTGGATTTTTTGGGTGAAATCGTCATGTCACGGCAGGAATTTCACCGAACTTTCTTTCAGGTTTCTTTGGGAAATCTGAAAACCGTTGAGGAAAAATTTGATTTTATAGAGAAAAATTTTGACAAATTGCAGGACTGGTGGCACGTTGACCAGCTTTCGCAGTTTGTCGATAAATACCTGACCTTTGATTTTGCATACGAAAAAGCCGAAAAATACGTCCAAAACGACCTTGCATTTGTGCGAAGATGGGGGTATGTGATGTTCATGCCAAACCTTGTTAAGGACGAAAAAAACGCCGAAAAGCTGTTTTTGCTTTTTAAAAATGATAACGAATACTACGTTCAGATGGCGCAGGCGTGGTTGTTGTCCTATCTGGCAATATATTTTCCGCAAAAAACTTTGGATTATCTGAAAAAATGTTCGCTTGATTATAATATCACAGGAAAAGCAATACAAAAAACCTGCGATTCGTTCAGGGTCAGCAATGAGGTTAAAGAAAAATTCAAAGATTTACGCAAAATTATTAAATAATTAAGGACGGTAAAAATGGCTAAGGAAGATAAAAAAGACTTTAACAAAATGTTACATAACAGTAAAGATATGCCGAAAATCCAGACCGTAACAGACCCAAAAACCGTTGAAAAATACGGTGGCAACAAGATGTATTTTGCTCCGCCTGTTGATTATGACAAGGTGATGAAAAAAATTCCGCAAGGGTCTGTTACAACCGTTGGAAAAATCCGTGAGTATTTTGCCAAACAAAACAATGCGGATTTTACCGAACCGATGACCGCAGGAATTTTCGTCACGATTGTTGCGTGGGCTAGTCACCAGCGAGCAAATGACAAAACCCCGTATTGGAGAACGCTTAAATCCGACGGCGAACTTAACCCAAAATACCCAAACGGCGTGGAATCTCAAAAAGAACTTTTGGAAGCAGAGGGTTTCACCGTTATTTCAAAGGGCAAAAAGAACCTGCGATATTTCGTGAAAGATTATGAAAAATACCTGTTCGACCTTGATTCAGACGACGAATAATAGTCAAAAAAATCCCCACCTATCCGAAAATTTCGGACAAGTGGGGTGATTTATTATTTGTACTTTTCAACAAACATATCTAAAACCTGTTTAATAAGTCTGATTTGTTCGTTCAAATAAAATTCGTCCTCATACAATGCATAGTGAACGCAAGCTCTGACAAAAGTAAAAATCAGCGGTCTTACAACGTCGTCCGGGATTCCGATATTCTGCGCAACGGTCTTTGCGTATTCGGAATATCTCTGGTTTACGCCGTCAAAAAACTTTTTGCCGTGCTGACGGTACTTAGGGTGAGTGTAAATTTGGTACATCAAACGGTATTTTTTGCCGTGTTTCTGGGCTGTCCACGCAGGAACTTCGCTTAAAAACCTGTCCAAATCCTCAAAATCTTTCGGCGCAAGCTGCATAAATTCGTCCTCAACCTTGCTCATGCAATATTCGGTTGACTGAATAATAAGCTCGTCGATATTGTCAAAATATACATAAAAGTTAGGCGGTGTGAATCCGCAACGTTTCGCCAACGCTTTAAGTCCTGTACCGTAGAACCCCATATCTGCGTAACAATTATAGCAAGTTTCCATAATTTCGCATTTTTTGTTATAGCTTTTTTCCTTGTTTTTTTCCTTTCTGTCCACCTAAACTTCCTCCTCGTATAAAAATTAAAACAAATACTGTGTTCATTATAACATATATTCCCTGCGAAGTCAATAATTTTTAGTAAAAAAACACAGAAAATACGATATTTTTGCTTTTTATTTGCTGTTTGCAAATTTCACCAGATTATCTTTAATCATGTCACGGTCTTTGCCCTCAAACCAATGGTTTGCATTTTTGACAACGTTGAGTTTGGCGTTTTCAAAACATTTTACCAATCGTTGTGAATAATTCAAATTTACAACTTGGTCGCAATCACCGTGGAAAATTACTACGGGATTTTTGAATTTTCCGGCATATTCAAACACGTCAAACTTTGGCACATCATCGTAAAATTTTCGAGATAGTACCATATCTCCCATAAAATTAAATGTATCTCCCATAGCATTTATGTCAAGGCTTAGCCATTGGTCGGGAATACAAAACGCAGGATAACAAAGAAACAGTCCTGCGATTTTTACATTTTTTTCGCAAGCCGTCAGAACAGAAACAAATCCCCCCATACTTTCGCCGTAAAGGTAGATTTTTTTGTCGTCCACTTCATTTTGGTTTTTTATCGTTTCGTAAACCGCTGAAAGGTCTGAAATTTCGGTTTTTATTGACATTTCTGTGCTGTTGCCGTCGCTTTTTGAACGTGTACTTCCACCGCAAAAATCAAAGGTGTATGCGATAATATTATTGTCGCAAAGATTTTGCGCAATGTCGTCCATATCGTCCCCAACGGCGTTGAATCCGTGGCAAAGAATTACCGCAGGAAGTTTTTTTGTACAATTTTTAGGCTTGTATAATCGCCCGAAAATATTAAGGTCGTTGTTTTTACAATACATTATTTCCAAATAATCACCTCATAAGCGTGTAATATTGCTCTTTTTAAATATTAAACCTTTTCGGAAGCGACCGCAACAAATAATTTGTAAATTATCAAAAAAATTATTTACTCAAAAAATCAAGACAAAGTGGATTTTTTGTGATATACTGACATTGTAGGCTTACAAATATCAAAAGGGGGGACGTCTGATGAGTGCCGAAAAACTTAACATTTTAAGAAAAGCGCTTGAATATGTGGAAGAAAACCTGACAGAGGACTTTTCACAGGAAAATTGTGCTAAGGCGTGTTATTGCTCGCTGTCAAGTTTGCAAAAACTTTTTCGCAACGTTTTTCACATGGGCGTGGGCGATTATGTTACCCGTCGTCGCCTTAGCAATGCCGCCGAAGAACTGTTAAACACAAAGGTTTCGACCCTTGAAATTGCGGTTAAATACGGATATGGCAGTGCCGAAAGTTTTTCCAGAGCGTTTTCAAGAGTATGGGGAGTTTCGCCCACGGAATACCGCAAAAATTGGCGCTTTTCACAACTTTGTCCTCCCCTTAATACTCAAGACGAAAATATTGATTTTATTTACAAAGGAGAATTTATTATGAGTAAAAAATATGACATTTCTAAGCTTTACGATTATATCAAATCAAATCAGGGTACATATATTCTCACATTTGACACGGTACGTCTTTTGTGGATTAACGAAAATTTGGGTCGTGAAGCAGGGGACAAGGCGATTCTTGAATGTCTGCGAAGAATTGACGCAGAATGTGGCGACGACAAGGTTATGTTTCGTATCGGCGGTGACGAATTTGTGATGATGACGGGACTTAGCGACCGTGAACAGGCGGAAAAAATCGCCCGAAAAATCCTTTGTCACAACGGAGAAAACGTCAAGTACAGCGGCGGTGAGGTTGAGGTTTCCATGCGTTGCGGAATAACTCTTTTGGAAAACAAAAAACTTAGCTATGATACGCTTTTTGCCGAACTTGCAACAGCACCGAGAAATTTTGAAATTAAAAATGGGCTTTAAGTTTTAAAAAAACTATTTACATTTTCCCGCAAATGTGCTAGAATTAAATAAAGTATAATTTAATCTGAAAAGAGGTATATTATGGAAAATGTAATTATTATGAACCACCCGCTTATTAAGCATAAAATTTCACGTTTGCGTGATAAAAGCACGGGTACGAACGAATTTCGTGCTTTGGTTGAGGAAATTGCCATGCTTATGGGTTACGAAGCTTTGAGCGATTTGCCGACAAAGGAAGTTGAAGTCGAAACACCCCTTGAAAAATGTATGACGCCTGTTATCGCAGGCAGAAAGCTTGCTGTTGTGCCGATTTTAAGAGCAGGTCTTGGTATGGTCAGCGGAATTACCGCACTTGTTCCTACGGCAAAAATCGGACATATAGGTTTGTGCCGAAACGAAGTAACTCACGAACCGGAAGAATATTATTGCAAGCTCCCTGACCCTATTTCCGAAAGACTTATTGTTGTGACCGACCCTATGCTTGCAACGGGCGGTTCGGCTGTTGAAGCGGTTAATTTCATCAAACAGCACGGCGGAAAAAACATTAAATTTTTGTGCATAATCGCCGCTCCGGAGGGGGTTGAGAGATTGCACAAAGTTCACCCTGACGTACAGCTTTATGTGGGTTGTCTTGACCGTGAACTTAACGAGGACGCATATATTTGCCCTGGTCTTGGGGATTGTGGCGACAGAATTTTCGGAACTAAATAAGGACTTTTTCTCTCCGTTATCAAAGGTGACGGAGAGATTTTTTGTTGAAAATAAACTAAAATTTCCTTTGTGATTTAAAATATTTTTTATGCTGTCAAACGCTTATTTTTATTGACAAATTACTTAAAAAAGAGTATACTGTTTTTTGTAAAAAGGCAACGGCGTTTTTGAGTTTAATCTGAACGTGACGCTTGTTGAAGACTTACTGAAATAGTTTTAAGGCAATAGCGTCTTTTGTGTTTTTTACAACATAGATGTTCTATTGCCTTTTTTAATTTTTTGGGAGGTATAAAGCTATGACAAAACAACAACAGCTCTATGAAGGAAAAGCAAAAAAAGTGTTTATCACCGAAAACCCTCAGCTTCTTATTGTGTCCTACAAGGACGACGCAACCGCCTTTAACGGACTTAAAAAAGGAGTAATAGCGGGCAAAGGTATAATTAACAACAAAATGAGTAACCTTTTAATGCAAAAGCTTGAAAAAGCGGGCGTTCCGACGCACTTTGTTGAAGAACTTAACGACAGAGAAACCGTTGTTAAAAAGGTTAAAATTGTACCTCTTGAAGTAATTATAAGAAACATTGCGGCAGGTTCGTTTTCAAAACGTTACGGCGTTGAGGAGGGCGTTGTTTTTGATAATCCCACTATCGAAATTTCGTATAAAAACGACGACTTGGGCGACCCGTTGATGAACGAATACCATGCAATCGCTCTGAATCTTTGTACAAAGGAAGAAATGGAAACCATCAAAAAGTATTCTTTTGCCGTTAATAAATTGCTTAGTGAATTTTGGGACGAATGTGGCGTTACATTGGTGGATTTTAAACTTGAATTTGGCAGACTTGAAAACGGCGAAATTGTTCTTGCGGACGAAATAAGCCCTGATACCTGCCGTTTGTGGGATAAAAAAACAGGCGAAAAACTTGACAAAGACCGTTTCAGACGTGATTTGGGCGGCGTTGAGGACGCTTATGCGGAAGTTATGAAAAGACTTACACAACATATTTAAATTTAACGGAGGGAAATGTATGTCAAATTGTGCAATTGTCGGAATCAACTGGGGCGACGAAGGAAAAGGCAGAATGGTAGACCTTTTGACTGAAGATTATGATGTTGTGGTGCGTTTTCAGGGTGGCGGAAACGCAGGTCATACGGTTATAAACGAAAAAGGAAAATTCGCACTTCACCTTTTGCCGTCGGGAATTTTCAGAGATGGCGTTGTTAATATTTTGGGAAACGGCGTGGCTCTTGACCCTGAAAATCTTTGGAAAGAAATGCAGGAAGTTGTAAATCAAGGAGTTGAAATTACTCCTGAAACCCTTAAAATCAGCGACCGTGCGTCGCTTTTGTTGCCGTTTCACAGAGAACTTGACGAACTTGAAGAAATGCGCCTTGCAGACAAAAAGTACGGTTCAACCAAACAGGGAATTGCACCGTTTTATTCTGATAAATACCAAAAGAAAACTATTCTGGCGGGAGAACTTTTTTATAAAAAAGAATTAAGACAACACCTTGTTGATATTTTAGAATGGAAAAATCTCACTCTCACAAAGGTTTACGGAGCAAAACCGTACACAATGGAAATGCTTGATTTGTGGCTTGATAACGCTTGCGAAAAAATTAAGCCTTTTATCTGCAACACGGGAGATTTTCTGGAAAACGCCCAAAAACAGGGCAAAAATATCCTCTTTGAAGCACAACTGGGGTCGCTTAGAGATTTGGATTATGGAATTGTTCCGTATACCACTTCGTCAAACACTATCGCCGCATATGCTCCTATCGGTTCGGGATTCCCAAGCGCTAAGATTGATAAGGTCGTGGGCGTTGTAAAGGCGTATTCAACCTGCGTTGGCGAAGGACCTTTCGTTTGCGAAATGTTTGGCGACGAAGCGGAAGAACTTCGCAAAAACGGTTTTGAATACGGCGCAAAAACAGGTCGTCCAAGACGTGTGGGTCCTGTGGATATTGTGGCGACAAGATATGGTGTGAAAGTTCAGGGTACAACCGAAATCGCCCTGACAAAACTTGATATTTTAAGTTATATGGACAAAATTCCGGTTTGTACGCATTATGTGCTTAACGGTGAAACCATTGATAATTTCCCGTTCCCGTCGGCTCTTGACCATTGCGAACCTGTGGTTGAATATTTTGACGGTTGGAAATGTGATATTTCTAATGTCCGTACATGGGAAGATTTGCCACAGCAAGCAAAGGATTATGTGCTTTTTATTGAAAAAGCAGTTGGCTGTCCTATTAAATATGTTTCGGTGGGCGCAGAACGTGACAGTATAATTATTCGTTAATTAAGGAGATTTTTTATGACAAACAAATACCAATCCCCTCTTTCTTCAAGATATTCTTCGGAATATATGCTTAAACTTTTTTCTTCCGATACAAGATACCGCACATGGAGAAAACTTTGGGTTTCTCTTGCAAAAGCCGAAAACAAATTGGGACTTCCCGTTACGGAAGAACAGGTTGAGGAACTTTCAGAACATATTGACGACATAGATTATGAATGTGTTGCAAAACGTGAAAAAGAAGTCAGACACGACGTTATGGCGCACGTTTACGCATACGGAATTGTTGCCCCAAAGTCGGCGGGAATTATTCATCTCGGAGCAACAAGCTGTTATGTTACGGATAATGCGGATTTGATTATTTACCGTGACGGACTTAGGTATGTTAAAAACGAGCTGTTGGGCGTAATCAAAAATCTGTCGGAATTTGCAATGAAATATAAAGACACACCGACTTTGGGTTATACTCATTACCAGCCTGCACAGCTTGTCACCGTGGGAAAACGTGCGACTCTTTGGATTCAGGATTTTCTTTCGGACGTTGAAGAAATCGACTTTGCAATTAAAAATATTAAATTTTTAGGTTGTCGTGGTACAACAGGTACGGAAGCAAGTTTCGTTGACCTTTTTGACGGCGACAGTGAAAAAATTAACGCTATGAATAAGATGATTGCTAAGGACTTTGATTTTGACGAGTGTTTTGACGTTTGCGGTCAGACATACCCACGAAAGGTTGATTGCCGTATTCTCAATGCACTTTCGTCTGTTGCCCAGAGCTGTTACAGAATGGCAAACGACATCAGACTTTTGCAGCATGACAGACAGATTGAAGAACCTTTTGAAAAAAATCAAATTGGTTCGTCGGCAATGGCTTATAAACGTAACCCTATGCGAAGCGAGAGAATTTGCTCCCTTTCAAGATACCTTATGGCGGACGCTATGAACGCACCAATGACCGCTTCGACCCAATGGCTTGAAAGAACTTTGGACGATTCGGCGAACAGACGAATTTCTTTGCCGGAAGGTTTCCTTTGCTGTGACGCTGTTTTAAGACTTGCACAAAATGTCACCGACGGACTTTGCGTCAACGAAAAAATTGTTGAAAAAACCGTCAAAGAATATCTGCCTTTTATCGCCACGGAAAACCTTATGATGGAAGCTGTTAAGCGTGGCGGAAACCGTCAGACTTTGCACGAAATTATACGCAAGTGTTCTATGGAAGCAACGGCAAAAATGAAAAACGGGGAAGAGTGCGATTTGCTTTCAAGACTTGCAAACCACGAAGAATTCGGACTTTCTCTTGAAGAAATGGAAGAAGTTTTGAATCCGAAACTTTACATAGGTCGTTGCCCTGAACAGGTAACGGAACTTGTTGAAAAAATTAAACCGCTTATCAAAGACGCAGACGGCAAAAACGCCGAAATTAACCTTTAAAACTTTCTTAAACCCGCATTTTTGTGCGGGTTTTTGTTTTGTTTTTTTGAAATAACTTTACTCAAAAAGTCATGAAATTAACTGCCGTTTATGATACAATAAATGTAAATCCGTAGGTTTGTTTTTATGTTTTGTGAAATAATCGACTTTATATTTTCTTAACTGAAATATATGATGTGAAACAACAATTGTAAATAAAATGTTAAATGCAAAAATTGTTATTGACATTATAAAACAGCTGTGTTATAATAATCTGCAATTTTACGAAAGGGGGATAGACTAATGTCCAAGCACATAAACAAACTGAAATTTTTTACACAAAAAAATACTTGGTCTATCTCAAAAAAATGCTTGCAATGAGTTGCTGTAAGCGTTAAAAAAATCAGAGCTTAGGCGTGGATTTTTCTGTGTGGAAAATTCACGCTTTTTTGTTTGCTAAAAAAAGGGGGTAAATTTAATGAAAGAAAAGAAAAAACAAAAGTATTCGTCAATTTCAAACATTTTCTTTATGATGAAAACTATGTGGCAGGGTAGCAAAGGCTACGTTTTTTATGCGTTTTTCAAGGAAATAACCGAGAATATTTTCAGAGTGTTTTTCTCGGTGTATATGACAATGTACATCTATGTTTCAATCGAAAACAAAACGCCGTTTAAGACGCTTTTGGTTTTTATCGGTGGAATGTGTCTGGGTCACGTTTGCATTCATATTTCGTCAGCTTTTTTACAGCTTTGCGAAAAACAGTTTGTGCCGAAAATCTACCAAAGAATTTACAAAATGGTCATAAGCAAGTCGGTTTCTATGGACTATGCCCAGTTTGAGCGACCTGATTTTTACGACAAATACACCCGTGCAATGAACGAGTGCCAGTACCGTGCAAAGAATATTTTGGATAAGGCTGTGTGGATTGCGGGGGGATTTGTTAGCGTAATTGTAGCAGGTGGAGTTGTGGCAAAGGTAGACCCGATTTTGATTTTGTTTATTGTGCCGAATGTTGTCGTAATGCTGTTTTTAGGTAAAAAATTAGGTGACCTTTATTATCAGCTTGACATACATAACACTCGTGACGGACGAGTTGCAGGCTATACTAAGCGTGTGTTTTACGAGAAAAAATACGCAAGCGAGCTAAGACTTTTTAATATGAGCGATATTCTTTTGGAGCGTCACGAAAAAGCGTATGATAATATCGAAGAGCAAACCCGACAGGTGCGTAAAAAGATGGCTGTGATTGAAATTTTCAGAATGTTTATCGGCTCTGTTTTCAGCGAGTTTGTTCCGTATATTTACATTGCACTTGTGCTTAACAACAGCCCAGTTTTGGCGGCTAAATATGTGGGTGCGTTGTCGGGACTTGGATGGATGACGTGGACGACAAGCTCGCTTGTCACCGAGATAGTGGGAATTTACAAGGAAAGTACCTTTGTGTCAAACATTCGTGATTTTCTGAAAATCGAGCCTAAGCACAGCAAGGATAATCTTAAAATGGCTGAAAAAATTTCGGATATTGAAATTAACAATTTGACATTTACCTACGAGGGTGCTAAAAATCCTACGCTGAAAAATGTTAATATGAAAATTAAAAAGGGCGAAAAAATCGCAATTGTGGGTTATAACGGAGCAGGAAAAACCACTCTTGTCAAGCTTTTGATGGGGCTTTACGAACCGACAGAGGGAAGTATAAAGCTTAGTGGCGTAAAAACCACCGAGTACGAGCCGAAGTCGTTGCATAGCCGTTTCGGTACGGTTTTTCAGGATTTACAAGTGTTTGCGTTGCCACTTTCCCACAATGTTTTAATGAGAAAGCCTAAAAATGATGAGGAACGCAAGCTTGTTGAGGAGTCGCTTATTAAGGCACAGTTTGGTGACAAGCTAAAGACTTTGGAAAATGGAATTGATACCATTGTGACAAAGGAATTTGACGACAAGGGAATGGGTCTTTCGGGTGGAGAGGCTCAAAAAATCGCCATTGCAAGAGTTTTTGCACGACAGCCTGACGTGGTTATTCTTGACGAGCCGTCATCGGCACTCGACCCTATCGCCGAGTACAAAATGTACGAAAATATGCTAAAAGCCACCGAGGGCGAAACGGTGATATTTATTTCTCACCGACTTTCGGCAACCCGTGACGCAGACAGAATTTATATGTTTGAAAACGGCACAATTATCGAACAGGGCAGCCACCGTGAGCTTATAGAGCTTGGCGGAAAATACGCAGAAATGTGGCAGCTTCAGGCACAAAACTATTTGGCTGTTTAAGTATTAAAATATTAAACTCAAAAGGGGGTTATATTTTGAGTAAACAAAACGCAAAAAAAGACAAAATTTCGATGAAACGTCTTTTGTCGAATATTAAATATATTCTTGATTTTTCCTTTAAAACAAACAAGAAACTCGCACTTTCCATAATTGTTGCCGACACTATTTGGATGAGTGCCGATACGATTGTGGACACATATCTTTGGATGATGATTGTAAATATTTTAACCACAACGGCAGATATAAAAAGTCTTTTGTATGTTTTGGGAATAACGATTTTGGTAGAGCTTGTAATGTTTGTGGTGACTATGATTTTGACAAACTATTTTGAAACAAAAATGGTGGGATTTACAGGCGAAATTCAGCGAATGCTTATGAAAAAAGCAAGAATGGTGGATTTGAAATATTACGATATTCCCGAGTATTACGACGACTATATAATTGCGGCAAACCAGTCCGAGGAAATGTGCCGAAAGGCGATTTTGAGCGTCAGCAGTATTGTTTCAAATGTCGTAGCAATGATTATTTCAGGCTCGCTTATTTTGTTAATCAAGCCTGTGCTGGTGATTTTCCCTGTGATTGGATTTGTAATTAACATTTTTACAAGATTTAAAATTCAAAAGCTTGAGTACGAGTATAATATGGAAAAACAGCGTATCGGACGAAAAGCCGACTATTCAAAACGTGTTTTTTACCAGCCTGAATACGCAAAGGAAATAAAGCTGACGGGAATTGAAAATGCACTTTTGGAACAGTACGATGAGGCTATTGCCGAGGAACGCAAAATGGCGATGAAATATGCTCTGAAAATTGTTCCGCCGACCTTAATAAACTGGATTTTTACATTTACGTTTTTTCAATATTTTGCCGTAAACGTAGTGCTGTCGTATATGGCGATTGTGTCGAAAAAAATCGGTATAGGCGAGTTTGCGTCACTTAAAAATGCCACAAATAAAATTCAAAATAGACTTGACAAGATGAATTATGCTTTGGTGGATTTTCAAAATGTTGGACAGTATTGTGAAAAGTTCAGAAAATTTATAGAAACGGAAATCAACATCGAGGGCTGTCAGGGCGAGGTTGAGATACCTGATGACTGCACTTTGGAGGTTAAAAACGTCAGCTTTAAGTACAAAGACGATGAGGATTATGTGCTTAAAAATGTAAGTTTCACAGTTAAAAAAGGCGAAAAAATCGCACTTGTTGGCGAAAACGGAGCAGGCAAAACCACGCTTATTAAGCTTATTATGCGACTTTATGACGTAACGGACGGAAGTATTACCTTTGGTGGGGTTGACATAAGAAAGCTTAGTATAAAGGAATACCGTGAAAAAATCGGTGCTGTTTTTCAGGACTTTCAGATGTACGGGGCAACTCTAGGCGAAAATGTCGTTGCGGGCAAAACCGATGAGGGTATGAACGAAAAAATTATTAACGCTCTTAAAAAGGCTGATTTCGGCAAAAAGCTTGACACATTGCCTGACGGAATTAACACCGAGATGACAAGAGAATTTTCCGATGAGGGTACAATGCTGTCGGGTGGTGAAACTCAAAAAATGGCTGTGGCACGAATTTTTGTGAAAAAATCCGATATTGCAATACTTGACGAGCCGTCGTCGGCACTAGACCCAATCGCAGAGTACAGACTTAACAAAAGTATGCTTGAAAATGCCGACAACAGAGCCGTGATACTTATTTCACACCGACTTTCAACGACCCGTGACGCAGACCGAATTATACTTTTAGAAAACGGTTCAGTCGTGGACGTGGGTACTCACGAAAAGCTTTTGGCAAAGGGTGGCGAGTACGCACAGATGTGGAATACACAGGCTGAAAAATATTGCGCTCCGTTGTACGCATAATTTTTACTACAAAAATTTCAAAAAAATTCACAAATGCAAGTTTTATAGAAAAAAATTGCAAAAAAATTGATTTTTTTTCTAAAAAACTCTTTACTAATCGAAATTTCTGTATTATAATAGTAGAGTAATTTTAAAAACAAAGGAGTTTTTGTTATGGAGAAAATTTACACAGGTAAAACAAAGGACGTTTACAAGCTTGAAAACGGCAACGTAATGCTTAAATTCAAAGACGATTGCACAGGCAAGGACGGAGTTTTTGACCCGGGCGAAAATTCAGTAGGACTTACTATTGACGGTATCGGCAAGGCAAACCTTGAAACTTCTGTTTACTACTTTGAAATGCTCAAAAAAGCAGGAATCAAGACGCACTATGTTGGCGCAAACATTGACGAAGCTACAATGGAAGTGCTTCCTGCAACAGTTTTCGGTCACGGTCTTGAAGTAATCTGCCGTCTTGTAGCAACAGGTAGCTTTATTCGCAGATACGGCGAATACATGGAGGACGGAACAGTTCTTGAAGGCGGATATGTTGAATGTACATTCAAAAACGACGAAAAGGGCGACCCATTGGTAACAAGCGAAGGTCTTGCTGCACTTGGCGTAATGACTCCTGAAATGTTCAACAGCATGAAAGAACAGACGCTCAAAATCACAAAGATTGTTGCTGATGACCTCAAGTCAATCGGTCTTGACCTTTGGGA
>CAYZOV010000036.1:0-15342 GCA_964480525.1 uncultured Ruminococcus sp. | reverse complement strand
TCTTGTCTAATGCCCCGATTTTGGGGGATTTTTTTAGTTTTCCTTCCCCAAAGAAGGTTTCCCCCTTTGAGAAAAAAGTGTTTGCTAACGCAAAACCAATCTAGGAACGAAGTTCCTACGGACGAACTTTGGTTACTTTACAAAAACAACTGGGCGTAGAGCAAACTTTTAGTCTAAACAAAGTCACTTAGGGGGCAACGCCCCCTACTGACAAACTTTAGTTGCCGACAAGAAAGTTTGCCTAGCTTTTTAAAGCTGTCAAACTTTGTACGTCGCAAAATAGTCCACCGGACTATTTTGCGAGGGGAGTTTGCTAAACCTTGCAAGTAGGGGGACTTTTTACTTGAAAAGTCCCCCATCGCAAAAACATAATGGCTTATGTTTTTGCTCCCCCGAAAAACGCTTAGTTGTATAGAGTGTTTCGCCGTCTGCGGACGGCGATAAGGGGGACGCTGTCCCCACTTAACCCCCTGCAAGCCTTTGAAAAGGCTTGACCGAAACTTTTATGTTCTGACGAAGTTTTAAAGTTTGCAAAAAACTAAAACTTTAAACTATTTCAAATTTTGCCAGCGAGCAAAACAAAGTAGGAAACATAACAAAAGTGTTGCGAGCTGAATTGATGAAAACTTTTATTTTCTGACGGACTTTGGGAGATAGTGGGGTTAAACAGCTAAGTTACAGCTACACACTACAAACCACGGTGCGGTGTGAATGAATTAAAACGGCACGTTTTCAAAAAAACTTTTATGTTCTGACGAAGTTTTAAAGTTTGCAAAAAACTAAAACTTTAAACTTTCATCAAACTGGGAACTTTTGCGGTTTCGCACAGCGAAACACCGAGTATAACGAGGTGAGCAAAATTCCCATGCGAAGCTTTAGCTTCGCATACGCCACCGAACAAAACAAACTTTACTACCCAACAAAAGCGTGGTGAGGTGAATCGATGAAAACGGTACGTTTTCAAATTGTCAAATCAAGGAGTTTTATATGAATTACATAGTTTTGGATATGGAATGGAACCAGCCGTTGTGTGAGGAAATGCTGGTGCGAAAACCCGTGATTATGTACGGTGAAATTATTCAGATAGGTGCGGTGAAACTTGACGAAAATTTTATCGTAACTGATGTTTTCGACATGATAGTTATGCCGAAATACTACCGAAAAATGCACAAAAAAGTTTCCGAACTGACGGGAATTACAAATGAAACATTAAGGTGCGGTTTGCCGTTTCCTATTGTTTTTGAAAAATTTCAAAAATGGTGCGGTGAGGATTTTGCCATAATGACTTGGGGTTGCGACGACGTAGGAATTTTGCGTGTTAATATGGAAATTTACGGCATTGACGTTGAGTGGATTCCCGATTCGTACAATTTGCAGGCGATTTTTGCGGGGCAGATTATGAAAGAGCGAAAGCAAGTTTCCCTTTTGGACGCTATGCAAATGCTCAACGAACCCCCTCTTGACGCTCACGACGCACTAAACGACGCAAAAAACACCGCCCGAATATGTTTGCACATGGATATGTTTCAAGGTTTGGCGAATTATTCCACGATTAAAAATTATTACGAATGTTCAAGCGGTGAATTTTTAGAAAGATTCAAACCCGAAAAGCATTACGAAAAACCTGCCGACGCTCTTTCGGACCCGGAAAATCTTAAATTTTGCTGTCCCGAGTGCAAAAAAGTCGTCACCTGCGACGGTTTGGTTTTCCAAAACGCTTCACGGTTTATGGCGTGGGGCAAATGCGTTTGCGAAAAAGAATATCTTATAAGGTTTAAACTTAAAAGAGCGGACGACAAAAAGATTGAAATAACAAGACTTTTGTACCCTATGACCGAACAGAGCAGAAAATATTACGAAGAAAAAAAGAATGTTAAAAAGGTCGAAAACAAGACAGGCACTCACAGAATAAAGCTTTCGTCCGAAGAAAAAAGGCTTGGTGTATTGGAAAAAGTCAGACTTAGCGAAAACGCCCAAACGAAGTACGAAATTTTGGCAAATCCGATTTTGGAAAAATTTTGCTGTCCTTGCTGTCACAGCGAAGTAAAGCTTGGGGAATACTATTCAAAAGGTGCTTTTCGTGGGGTAAAACAAGGCAAATGCGATTGCAAAAAAGAATACTACGCAAGTTTTAACTTTAAAAAATCGGGAAGCAAAACCGTTGTTGTGCGAAGAATCTACGAAATGGACGACTTAAAGAAAAAGAGCATGGAAAAAAACATAAACGTAAAAGCAAAATTCACAAAAAATCCACTTGCGGTGGGGCTTGCATAAAAAAACCGTGTGCGAAAAAGCACACGGTTTTGTTTTATCCCTCATGTATTTTAATGTACGCTTCCAGAATATCGACGGTTTTGTCAATGCCCAATTCCGACGAATTTATGCAAAGGTCGTAATGACTTGCAACGCCCCATTTTCTGTCGGAATAATAATTGTAATAACTTGCACGGCGTTTGTCGGTTTTCTTTATAAAATCCTCAACCTTGTTTTTCTCAATGTCATATCGTTCCAGAATACGCTTTTTCTTTTCGGGCATATCCCCGTAAATGAAGAAATCTATGGTTTTATAATCGTCCGCCAAAACGTAATCCGCACATCTGCCCACCATTACACACGGACCTTTTTCGGCAATTGACTTTATAGCGTCAAATTGTGCCAAAAAGATTTTGTGGTTCAAAGGCATATCCGGATAAAGTTTTCCGTCGTTTGACACAGGATAAGCCCCCATAACAAGCGAATACAGCAAACTGCTGGTGTAGGTTTCGTCGTGTTTGTGGAACAAATCTTCGCAAATTCCGCTCTGTTTTGCGGCTTCTTCCAAAAGTTCCTTGTCATAAAACGGGATATTCAGACGTTCCGCAAGTTTTTTTCCAATCTCACGTCCTCCGCTTCCAAACTCTCGGCTTATTGTAATAATTGATGTCATAGCCTTTCGCTCCTCTCATTTTGTATAGTGGTTTTGTACAATAAGTATAACATATTTTTTTCGGTTTGTATACAGTTTAACCAAAAACAATTCTCACAAATTTTTCTTGTTATTTTTGTGCAACTTAATTAAAAACCCAAAACAAAAGGAATCTATTGCAAATTAAAGCGAGGTGTTTGTTAAATCGCTAAGTGAAATTTTGTCGAAAAAGTCGTTAGTCATTTTGTGAAATTCGCTCCACATACCTATGGTTTTGCATTGGTCTTTGCGGTCGCATTGCACGGTGTCACATTCAAGACACGCAACCGGAGCAAGGTTGCCCTCGGTCAGCCTTAGAATTTCACCAACCGTGCAGTTTTGCGGACTGACGCTTAATTTATAACCGCCGCCTTTGCCGTGCAAACCCTCTACAAGACCGTTTTTAACAAGCACCGGCACAATTCGTTCGATATATTTCAGGGAAATTCCCTGACGTTTTGCAACCTCTTTCATGGGGATATACCCCTCGTTTGCGTGTTCTGTCAGGTCAATCATCACTCTCAAGGCATACCGCCCTCTTGTTGAAATCATCATGGCATTTTTACCCGAAAATTACGCAAAAAGTTCGGTTGACAAATATCTGTCGCCTGTGTCGGGCATTAAGACAACGATATTTTTGCCTTTGTTTTCTTCACGTTTTGCAATCTCAACGCCTGCCCAAAGAGCCGCTCCCGACGAAATTCCGACCAAAACCCCCTCGGTTTTGCCAACAAGACGTGCCATTTCAAAAGCGTCCTCGTTTTCAACCGCAATAACTTCGTCGTAAATTTCGGTGTTTAAAACTTCGGGAACAAACCCTGCGCCGATTCCTTGAAGTTTATGAGCGCCCGATTTTCCTTTTGACAAAACAGGCGAACCCGACGGTTCAACCGCAACGATTTTCACGTCGGGGTTTTTGGATTTAAGATATTCTCCAACCCCTGTGATAGTTCCGCCTGTGCCGACGCCTGCCACAAAAATGTCAACTTTGCCGTCCGTATCCTCCCAAATTTCTACGCCTGTGGATTCACGGTGAGCCTTTGCGTTGGCAGGATTGGTAAACTGCGACGGAATAAAGCTGTTTGGAATTTCTTTTGCAAGTTCTTCGGCTTTTGCGATTGCCCCCGACATACCTTTTGCGCCCTCGGTCAGAACAAGCTCCGCACCGTATGCTTTCATCAAAGTACGTCTTTCGGCGGACATGGTTTCGGGCATAACTATGATAGTTCTGTACCCTCTTGCGGTTGCCACCGACGCAAGACCTATGCCCGTGTTACCGCTTGTCGGTTCGATAATTACAGAATCTTTGCTTAATTTTCCCTCTTTTTCCGCTTCGTCAAGCATAACTTTCGCAACCCTGTCCTTAACCGAACCCGTGGTGTTAAAGTATTCAAGTTTAGCCAGAATTTTTGAGCAAATGCCCAGTTTTTCTTCAATTCTTCCCAGCTCCAAAAGTGGAGTTTTTCCGATAAGTTGGTCTGCTGATGTGTAAATTTTTGACATAATTAACCCTCCGTAATTGAATTAAATCCGTTTTGTAAATCCCAGATAATGTCGTCAATGTGTTCTGTGCCGATAGAAAGCCTGATTGTGTTCGGCTTGATTCCCTGTTCCGAAAGTTCTTTGTCACTTAGCTGGCTGTGAGTGGTGGTTGCGGGGTGGATTACAAGAGATTTTACGTCCGCAACGTTTGCCAAAAGGGAGAAAATTTTAAGGTTATCGATAAATTTGTGGGCTTCGTTTACGCTACCCTTTATTTCAAATGTGAAAATCGACCCTCCGCCTTTTGGAAAATATTTTTTGTACAAATTGTGGTTCGGGTGGTTTTCAAGTGACGGGTGGTTGACTTTTTCCACAAATGGGTGAGAATTTAAAAATTCCACAACTTTTTTTGTGTTTTCAACGTGACGTTCAAGCCTAAGCGACAGCGTTTCCACACCCTGCAACAGCAAAAATGCGTTAAACGGTGAAATTGTCGCACCCATGTCACGCAACAAAACCGCACGAATATAGGTTATAAAAGCGTTTTTGCCAACGGCTTTTGTAAACGAAATTCCGTGATAACTTGGGTTTGGGTGTGATATTTGAGGGAATTTTGTGGAGTTTTCCCAATCGAAATTTCCCGAATCCACAATAATTCCGCCCAAAGTCGTGCCGTGACCGCCGATAAATTTAGTCGCCGAATGTACCACAATGTCCACCCCGTGTTCTATTGGGCGAATTAAATATGGCGTTCCGAAAGTGTTGTCCGCAACAAGGGGGATTTTGCGGTCGTGGGCAATTTTTGAAAGCTTGTCAAAATCGGGAATATCGCAGTTTGGATTGCCCAGAGTTTCGATAAAAATCGCCCGTGTGTTTTCGCAAATGGCACTTTCGACTTCCTCTAAATTATGTATGTCCACAAAAGTGGCGGTTATTCCGAAAGTAGGCAAAGTGTGCGCCAAAAGGTTGTAACTTCCGCCGTAAATGGTTTTTTGTGCCACAATGTGACCGCCGTTTTGTGCAAGTGCCTGAAGCGTATAAGTTATCGCCGCCGCACCGCTTGACAGCGTCAACGCACCAACACCGCCCTCTAAGGCGTTAATGCGTTTTTCCAAAACCTCTTGGGTTGAATTTGTCAAACGACCGTAAATGTTTCCCTCGTCCGCAAGCCCGAATCTCGCTTGGGCGTGTTCGCAGTTGTGAAAAACATATGAAGTCGTTTGGTAAATCGGCACGGCTCTTGCGTCCGTGGCAGGGTCGGGCTGTTCTTGTCCGACGTGGAGCTGAAGCGTTTCAAAATTATATTTTTTTGTCATTAAAATCTATCCTTTCGTTTGGCTTTTTGGTAAAAAATTTAATTTTCACATTCGTCCAAAACGAAAATTAGACCGTAAAAGTTTTTGAAAAATAATTGTCATAAGTTCACCTTGCTAAATAATTACCTACCTGTTTTGTAGGTTAATAAGATTATAGCACCATTTACCTACCTTGTCAATAGGTAAATGCGACAATTTTTTCAAAAAATTCAAACAAAACCTCCCGAAAAAGCGGAAGGTTTTGAATTTCTTAGCCGTTTTAAGGCAAAATCAAATTAACTTTGCCCGTGGTTGTTTCGTCAGTTGTTTCGGGGAGCTTTATTGTGGTCGTCACTTTTGAAGTGGTGGTTTTTATCGGTCTGCCCGTGAAAACCTTGTCGGTTTCGTCGGTTTCTTCGGGGGTCGAAAGCTCAAACCCCTGAACAAATTTCGGGGTGGTGGTCTGCAAAGTCACGCTCTGGGTTGCCGACGTGGTGGTGGTTTCGTTCTCTGAAAAGCCGTCGTTTGCGGACATTCCGCCCAGATTGTTGTTATCCACAGGGCCGTTAGGGGGTTCGGTGTCCTTGAAAACCACAAATTCAAGGTCGGTTTTTCCGAAAATTTTACGCAAAAAAACGTTTGCCTGCGTCATTGTTTTTTCAAGGGGCATTTTTTCGGTGTATTGTTCGCCTAAATATTGGGTGTATTCCCCTGTTTTTACAGTTGAAAGAGAAAACTTAACAGAATCGTTTCCGCTTGTCGAATTTTTTGCAAATATAAACGTCATTCCCAAAAGCAAAATTACCACAGCCAAAACGCAAAGGTTGAGAAAATCGTATTTGTCTTTGAGTGTGGTTTGCGAAAGTCCGGTCAAAACGTTGTCCGTGGCACTTTCGGACGGAAGAATTTCGTTTGCCGACATGATGATTTCCTTTTCGTTCGTCAAGTCGGTTGGGGTTTCTTCCGAAAGTTCGTCGTTTTCGGGAATATCGGAAGTAATTTCCTGCATGATTTCTTCCGCCAAGTCGGAAACGGTTTCGTTTTGCAAATTTTGAAAAACATCTTCCGAAAGTTCGTCGTTTTCGGGAATTTCGGAAGTGATTTCCTGCAAGATTTCTTCCGCCGTTTCGGATTTTTCCAAGTCAAAAAGGCTCTGGAAATATTCCTCCCCCAAAGTTTTCGGAAGATTATTTTCGGCTTTTTCAACTTTTTCCAAAGTGCCGTTTGTAATTTTCAAATCCAAAGATTCGTTGCTTAAATTTGAATGGGTTGAATCCTTTTCACCCGCAGATGAAAGTTTAAAATCCAAATCTCCCATTTTTACCCTCCTTTCTGCGGTTAAAGAGCAAGTTGGTACGATTCGACGGTGTACATTAAAAGCACGGCAACCGTACCCAGCATTTTTGCGATTCGCACACCGCCGTAGCCACCCTTTTGGGTGACTTTTTGTGCAATTTTCTTAAACAGGTCACGAACATAAGGCACGGCAAAAACCACGCCGAAAAGTATCAAAACAAAGTTTTCTTTAAAAATTTCAACCGCCAAACTGTTTGAAAAAGCCACGGTGCGTTTGCCTAAAATCGCCAGAACCCAATCTTTCCATTGCCAAAAAGCGTCAACCATGAAAAATGACGAACACAGCAAAAGTCCGACGGTTGTGTAAATTCCCACAACAATTTTCGGCAGATTAGGAAATTTTTGTTTAACAACATACTTTTCCAACAGGACAAACACCGCAACAAGCACCGCACCGCCAAATGTTCCTTTGGAAAATTCGTACCAAAGTCCGCAAACAGCGCCGCACAAAAGCGTTGTCAACAGGTTAAGAATTTTTTTATCGCCTTTGTAAACAAGCACGTCGGAGAAAAATCTCGTCAAAGTGCCGTTGAAAGAATATGCGTTTTGGGAAAAGCCTTTTTCAACGTAAAAAGGTTTCATATTTTCTTCGTAACTAAAGCCGTTTGTTTTTCCAAGACCCAGCGCCATGTCTGTAAATCCCTCAAAACTCCAGAAATAATAACCCAAAAATCCCACAAATCCAAGCACCGCACCCACGGTGGTTGTGTTTTCAAAGTCCAACGAAGCACTCATCAGTTTTGAAAAAGCGGGCGCAATAAGGGTGGCTTTACCAAGACCGAACACAAAACGGGTTAAGCCGTCGCTAAGGTTGTTTGCGGTGACGGTTCTGTGCCTTATTTGGGGTTCAACGTCGCCGTAACGCACAATGGGACCTGCAAGCATAAAATGATAACAAGTCATATAAGTCAGCAAACAAAACGGATTTTTTTCCAGTTTAACGTTGCCTTTAAAAACGTCAAAAACATAGCTGACGCCACGAATTGTATAAAAAGCAACACCCAACGGTATCAATTTTTCGGAAAACGAAAGAGCGGTAAATTTTTCAAAAACCGAACCTGTTTTGAACAGATAATTTCTTGCAAAAACCACAAAAAAGCCACAGTTAAGGCAGATACTTAACAAAAGACCTGCGTATTTTGCGATTTTGTTTTTGCTGTTTGCCACAAAACCCAACCCGTAATCCGCAAAAACGGTCAGGAACAAAAGCAAAATTATTATCGGTCGCCCCCAAGTAAAGAAAATCAGGGAAGAAATAACAAGTATGAGGTTTTTGTATTCTGCGCTGTCGTCAAAAAGACCGGCGATAATTGTCAACGGCAGAAATGCGTATACAAACAAAAGGTCGGTGTAAAGCAAGGTTATATCTCCTTTGTGTAAATATTTTTATAAACATAGCTCTTTTTCAATGTGCGAATTTTGGCGTTTTTTGAAAAATTTTGACTTAATTTTTGTAATCGTTTTTTAGTCGTGTCGATAGTGATAGTTAAAATTTGTTAAAAAATCGATTAGTTTTCGCAACATTATTTTATCACATTTCACAAAAAAGTGCAAGTGAAATTATGAATTAAATTGAATTTTTCAGGAATTTTAAAAAATCCATTGAAATTTTCTTCAAATGTGGTATAATATATAGTAAGTAATAGTCATCTGTTAAAGATGACCAAAAGCTCAGAAAGAAGAGGTGACAGATATGGCAGGAATTTTTATTACAGGTGGTAGTGGTATGATTGGTATGTACCTCACTTCTGCCCTCCTTGCCAAAAAACATAAAGTTATCGCAGTTGATTCAAAGCCGAACGAGTTTGCCGGAAAAGACCCTAACTATACATTTCTTCAATGCGACGTAACCGACAAAATCGCTATCAGCGATTTACTTATGAGACACCAAAGCGAAATTCAGACTTTGGTACATTTGGGTTGCAGCGTGGATAACGACATTGATTCGTATGTTACGGACGAAGAAGTTAAGAAAAGCAAAAACTGTGACAAATTCCTTTACAAGGCTGCTATTGACGCAAGAGTTAAGAGCATTGTTTTGCTTAGTACAACGCAGGTTTACGGAATCCCGAAAGGCAGAGAGCCTATTCGTGAAACAGCCGACACAAAGGGAAGTTCAAACTATGTTGACATGAAACTCACGTCGGAAAAAATTCTTATGAAAGAAGTTAAGAAAACCGCCGTTGTTCCTGTTATTGCCAGAGTTGCGCCTGTGTACACGTCGGATTATACCCAAAACCTGAGAGATAAGGTTTACGACCCGAAAGACGACATTGCATTTATTTACAACGAGGGCGAATACGGTTTTTCGTTCTGTTGTGTGTTCAACCTTATTGACTTCATAAACGGTATAATTAACGTTCCGCAGGGAAGATACGAGGGTATTTATAACGTTGCGGACACCAGACTTATCACCGCAAAAGAAATTTTGGAACACGAAAGAGAACACCACAGAATCGGTGCGGTTATCCAAAAGAGTATGACGGGCGACACAATCAAAAATCTTGTTTCGTTGGGTAAATCCCGTGCGAAAATGGATTACAGATACTTTGACCCTACGTCCATAAACGCAAATACCAACATTGACAATACTAAGGCACAGCGTATTTCAACGTTCCGCTGGAACCTTAAAAACACCAAGTAAAACCAAACCCCCGACGTTAAATCGGGGGTTTTTGTGTTTAAATATCGGTTACGAGAATCGGATAATTAGGCAGATATTTTTTTACAATGTCGGGATTTTTCTTTGCTTCGCTGAAAATCAGCGGAGCGATTTTTTTTGCGTGATTTTGCAAAACGTCAAGGGGCTTTTTAATCATAACAGGGCAGACAGGCGACAAAGTTATAACATTTTTACCGCAAAAATCCATTATGCGATAAGGCCAGATTTTGCAGTCAAACGGCTTTTGGTCGCCCAAAACACACCCACGGCTGCGGTCGAGTACCGAACAAAAATACAAATCTTCGTCGGGTTCTTTTTCAAGCCGAAAAAGGTAACTGTCGTCCTTTTTTATAAATTTAATTTCGGGATAATCGTCCAAAATCCTCACCCTGAGTTGTGGGGAAATAACAGGGGTTTCCCACAAATCGGTGCTGTCGAACGAACAGCAAATCTGACACTTAGCACACTCTTCTTTGGATAAAATTTCCGACAACATAAGCGTTCTCCTTAATTATTATGCTTTTTGACAAACTCTCTTAATTTTTCCACGGTTTCGCAACTGACAACGTGTTCGATTTTGCAAGCGTCCTCTTGCGCATTTTCTTCCGAAACGCCCAAAGTGTCCCGCAAAAAGCTTGTTATCAAAAGGTGTCTTGCGTAAACTTCTTCTGCTTTTTCCTGACCTATTTCCGTCAGCGTAATTTGTCCGTCAGACGCAAAATTTATAAAACCGCCCTCTTTTAAAATGGACATAGCACGGCTGACCGACGGTTTTGAAAAACCAAGTTCTGTTGCGATGTCAACGCTTCGGACATAACCTGTTTTTTTGTGCAAAATTAAAATGGTTTCGAGATAATCTTCTCCGCTTTCGTGTATAGCCATATTATTTGTCCTTTCTGAAAGTTTTAATATTACTTATTATTTTCGCTTTTTGAAACAGCAAGTCCCAAAAGCACAAAGAAAATCGGTGTAGCGACAAAATCGGTGTTGCAAAACATAGATGTTGCGATATAACCCGCACAGCCTGAAAATGCTACGGCTTTGGTGAAATTGTCCTCTTTGTTGAAAAATTTGCCAACGCCCTTTGCGCATTTGACAGCACAGCCAACCAAAAATCCTACATAGAACACCAACGAAACAACGCCCGTGTTTACGGCAATGTTCAAAAATTCGTTGTACGCTCTGTCAGGGTTTCCCAGTTTTGAAAGGTCGCTTCCTACAAGTCCCTCAAAACCTACGCCGAACACGAAATTTTCCTTAATAATTTTCAGAATGTTTTTCCAAACGTCCGTATAAATGTGCAACCCACTGTTGAGAAAATCCGACGACAAAGGGCAAAGAACTCTGATTGCGTCCTGTTTTAAAATATATTCGTCGTAAAGGCTGAAATTATTCGTAATGCAAAGTGCGATGAAGATAGCGATTGCAACAATTATTCCGACAAAAAATCTTCCTAAAGAGTTTTTCGTAAAACCCTTTACCCACAAACAATGTTTTTTTGCCAAACGCAAAATTTCAATCACGCCGAGGGTTATTGCCACAACGCAAAATCCCACGCAAACAGCGATATTTTTTGTCAAAAATCCGCCCAACGTGGTTATACTTCCGCAAATTGCGAAAACAATTCTTGCTGTTTTGCTGTCGGCGTACATAAATCCGCCAAGACAAACAGCAAGCCCCATAACCCCAAGAGAAGAAAGTGCGTATGGCGACGAAGTAAATCCGCTTGCGAGAAAATGTTGTGTTTGGTTTCCGTAAATGCTGTAATTTTCCACAAAAAAGCTAGGGAAAATTTCGCTTGTTGCTTCAAAACTCTGGAAAATTCCCACCAGAGCGTTAAGAGAAATTCCCACGCTAAGAACCATGAGAAGCTTTTCTTTCAGGCGTTTATCCGTCAATTGGGACGCTCCGAAGAAAAATCCCACATACGCAACCACGGCGATAAATCCCTCGTACCGTCCGTCCACGCCGAAAAACGCCAAACTTATGTCGTTTGCCAAAAGAGTGGAAATTCCGCACAAAAGGATATACCCGAAAACAAGCATGAAAATTTTGTTTTCCTTTAACTTATAATATCCTTTTACGTTAGAAATAAACAGCATAAGGTACCCCAAAAATCCCACCGCCATAATAATTACAGCGCCGTATCTCAGCATACCGAAAGCTTTCATACCCACGGCGTTTGCAAGTGTGGAAGCGCTCATATCACCGCTAAGGTAGGAAGTTCCTCTTTTTAGCAAGTACGCCACACAACTTAAAAACGCACCCAAGCAAGCGATTACAAGATAGATAAACTCCATTTTCATAAATTGGGGTTTTGTCATATTAACAATAAAGTCGGTTTTTTCGTTTTTAGTTATTCTTTTTGGTTTAACTTTCATATTTTAAAACTCCTTTTTAGGAATATTTTTCTGAAAAATTGTTAAAACAAAAGGGGCAAAATAAGTTTTTTGCCCCTGATATTTGCATTTTAACGTGTTTTAAAATTACTTAGCGTATTCAACCGCTCTGCTTTCTCTGATAAGGTTTACCTTAATTTGTCCCGGATAATCCATTTCGTCTTCAATTCGCTTTGCGATTTCTCTTGCAACAAGCGTCATCTTTTCGTCGTTGATTTTATCCGGCTGTATCATAATTCTAACTTCTCTGCCGGCTTGAATAGCAAACGACTTTTCAACACCGTCATAAGAAGAACAAATTTCTTCAAGTTTTTGTAAACGTTTGATATAGTTTTCGTAATTTTCGCTTCTTGCAGCAGGTCTTGCGGCTGAGATAGCGTCTGCAGCCTGAACAAGCGCCGCAATAACGGTTCTTGTTTCCACGTCGCCGTGATGTGCTTCGATAGCGTGTATCACGTCGGCATTTTCTTTATATTTTTTGCACACGTCAACGCCGATTTGGACGTGCGAACCTTCAATTTCGTAACTGAGAGCCTTACCAATGTCGTGGAGAAGTCCCGCACGACGTGCAAGGTTTGCGTCAACGCCAAGTTCTGACGCCATCATACCTGCAAGGTGTGATACTTCGATTGAATGATTAAGTACATTCTGGCGATAGCTTGTTCTGAATCTAAGTCTGCCGATAAGTTTGACAAGTTCATGATTAAGCCCGTGAACGTTGGTTTCCAAAACGGCTCTTTCGCCCTCTTGTCTGATTTTCTGTTCAACTTCACGTTTTGCTTTTTCAACCATTTCTTCAATTCTGGTTGGGTGGATTCTGCCATCTTGAATAAGTTTTTCAAGGGCAATTCTGGCAACTTCACGTCTTACTTGGTCAAAACACGAAAGTGTGATTGCCTCCGGCGTGTCGTCGATAATAAGGTCAACGCCTGTGAGTGTTTCGATAGTGCGGATATTTCTACCCTCTCTACCGATGATTCTGCCTTTCATTTCGTCGTTTGGCAACGCAACAACGGACACAGCGGTTTCGCTGACTTGGTCTGCGGCGCACCTTGCGATTGCAAGCGAGATATACTGTCTTGCTTTGTCCTCGCATTCTTCTTTAAGCTGTGTTTCGTAATTCTGAATTTTCACAGCCTTTTCGTGAACAAGGTCGTCCTCTAAGGATTTAAGCAGATAATCTTTTGCCTGTTCTTTGGTAAATTCGGAAATTCGCTCCAAAACCTCCAACTGGCTGTTTTTGATTCTGTCTGCTTCGCTGAGTTTTTCGTCAACATTCTTTAACTTGTTCTGCAAAGTTTCTTCCTTTTTTTCAAGATTGTCAAGTTTCTTGTCAAGGGTTTCCTCTTTTTGCTGAACACGTCTTTCCTGTCTTGAAACCTCAATTCGACGGTCTTTGAGTTCTTTTTCGGCTTCGGTACGACTTTTGTGAATTTCGTCCTTAGCTTCGATGAGAGCTTCTTTCTTTACGCTCTCGGCATTTTTCTTTGCTTCATCAACAATTCGCTTTGCTTCCTCCTCGGCGGAACCGATATTCGCCTCGGCGGTTTTTCTTCTATATTTAATGCCCTGTTTAAACAGAATAATTCCGCTTATACAAGCACCGATTATAAAAGCAACGACAATAAGCAAAATAGCTAATTCAATTTTCATCGGGTTAGCCTTCCTCCTTTTCATTTTAAATTGTAAAGTTTCAAACCGCAAAAACTTAATCGTTTAAGCCGGTGCATAAAATGCTTAGATACACAAAAATGTATACTAATATTTTATACCATTTTCCCCATTATGTCAAGGTTTTTTTCAGCTAAATTAACAAAAATTATACTTTAAACATTACAATATACCTAAACTTTATGTTTACAAAGTGAAAAATTGTTGACAATCAGGGGGAAAAATGTTATGCTTTTAGTTAATGAAAGGCGGGATTGACGTGAAAATTAAAAAAATATTAAGTTTTATTGTTGCGTTCACAATCGGAACGGCGCTTGTAGGGTGCGGTTCGGAGGATTCAACGCAGACCACCACAACCACCACGCCCCAATCAAACATTGAAACAACTCCAAAGGAGGAAGAAGAAGTGGTAGAGAAAATTGAGTATGAAATTGACCCGACAAAACCTGTCATAGCTCTTACATTTGACGACGGTCCGAACACCACCACCACAAAACAGGTGCTTGAAGTTTTGGACAAATACGGCGTAAAAGCGTCATTTTTCGTTATTGGAAACAACATCAACGACGAATCGGCGAAAGTTATGAAGCTTGCTTATGACAAAGGCCACGAAATCAACAATCATTCCAAAACCCACAGTTATATGACGAAAATGTCGGTTGAGGAAATTCAGGCGGAAATTGCGTATGTTGATGAACTTGTGGAAAAATATACAGGGGAAAAGACGAAGTATTTCAGACCGCCGTACATTGACGTCAGCTCAATGCTTTATGACGCGGTGGACATTCCGTTTATTTGCGGAGTGGGTTGCGACGACTGGAACCCGAACGTTGACGTGCAGACAAGAGTTGACAAAACCCTCAATCAGGTTAAGGACGGGGTTATAATTTTGCTTCACGACGCAGAGGGGAATTTTCAGACGGTGGAAGCTCTTGACCAAATTATACCGAAGCTGTTGGAAGAGGGATATCAATTTGCCACGGTCAGCGAGCTTTTCAATGCAAAAGGCGTAACCCCGCACCCGTTGGAAACGAAGATTTATACTGTTGTTGAATAATTTTTCTAAAGCAACTTCCCGTTTGTGGGGAGTTGCTTTTTTTGGAAACGTACCGTTTCATCAATTCAGCTCGCACGACTTTTGTTATGTGTCCGATTTTGTTTTGCTCGCTGGCGTAGTTTGAAATAGTTTAAAGTTTTCGTTTTTCGCTAACTTTAAAACTTCGTCAGAACATGAAAGTTTCGGTCAAGCCTTTTGAAAACGTGCCGTTTCATCAATTCACACCGTAACGTGGTTTGACTTTTGTAATTAAAACCGAACTGTGATACCGCCACGAATCCGCCTGTAAAACCTCAACTTTGAAGTGAACTGAAATTTCTCCCACCCACTCTTTCAAAGTTTGTCCGCACCGTGGTTTATAGTGTGTAGCTGTAACTTTACCGTGAAACCCCACGAACATTATAAAATCGTCAGGATATATAAGTTTTCGTCCACCTTTTTCAAAAGGTGGTGGGGGTTGAGGGGGCAACGCCCCT
>CAYZOV010000035.1:0-15377 GCA_964480525.1 uncultured Ruminococcus sp. | reverse complement strand
TATTTTGCGACGTACAAAGTTTGACAGCTTTAAAAAGCTAGGCAAACTTTCTTGTTAGTAACTAAAGTTCGTCCGTAGGAGCTATGCTCCTATGTGACTTTGATAAAGAGAAAAGTTTTTTTCTTAAAAGTGGGAAAACCAACTAGGAAAAGGGGGAGTTTTTCATGTTACGACGTTCGTCTCCACACGAAAAACAAGAAAAAAGCCCTCAAAAATCGAGACATCCCCCTTTTCCTTTAGGTTTTCCCCCTTTTGAACCCCTTTTCCTTAGCACCTTTTCCCCCTGTCTCGATTTTTTATCAGGAGGTCGCTTACGTTCGCAATGTCGGTTCAAACTTTCGTTTAAACTTTTAATTTGTTGTTAAACTATCACTTTGACAAATTCACTACGTTGGGAATCAACTTTGTAAAAGCAAATGGTTTTCTTCCTGTAAATTTCAGCATTGTAAAAACAATTAGCTATTGTGTTGACAATCCGTTTGAATTAACATGGGTTGAAAAACCCAACAAATTTTCAGTCCCTAAAAAGCTCTAGCCTAAATCGTTTCCTATCTTCCCCATATGTCAAAGTACACGCTCTAAACCGCAAACTGTTTTGGCAACAAGATGATTGGTAAAGGCACGCTCGCAGTCGTTGCTTGGTAAAATCGGGGGTAATGGGAAAAGGTGCTAAGGAAAAGGGGGTCAAGGGGGGAAAACCTAAAGGAAAAGGGAAATGCCCCCGATTTTGGAGGTTTTTCTTAGTTCCCGTTTCCTAGTTGGTTTTCCCCCCTTAAAAGGGTAGTTGGGTAGGTCACAAACCAATCTAGGAACGAAGTTCCTACGGACGAACTTTGATTACTTTACAAAAGTAACTGGGGGTTATCACAAACTTTAGTCAAAACAAAGTCACTTAGGGGGCAACGCCCCCTACTGGCAAACTTTAGTTGCCGACAAGAAAGTTTGCCTAGCTTTTTAAAGCTGTCAAACTTTGTACGTCGCAAAATAGTCCACCAGACTATTTTGCGAGGGGTATTTGATAAAGCTTGTCGGTAGGGGGACTTTTTACTTGAAAAGTCCCCCACGTCAAAACTAGATGGCTCTAGTTTTGACTTCCCCGAAAAACGCTTTAGGGTATTGGGGCATTTCGCCGTCTGCGGACGGCGACCAAAGGGCTTCGCCCTTTGGAAACCTACAAGCTTTTTGAAAAAAGCTTGACCAAAAACTTCTATATCCTGACGAAATTTCAAAGTTAGCGAAAAACGAGAAGTTTAAATCTTTTGACAAACTTTGCCAGCGAGCAAAACAAAGTAGGACACATAACAAAAGTATTGCGAGCTGAATCGATGAAAACGGAACGTTTTCAAAAAGGTGGACGAAAACTTTCATGTTTTGACGAACGTTCAAAGTTTGTGGGGTTAAACGACAGAGTTACAGCTACAACCTCCAAACTACGGCGGTCACAAACCGTGGCAGAGCGTTTGGCAGAAATTTCAGTTCACTTCAAAGTTGGGTTTTACGGGTAAAGTATTTCGTTATTTCCGAGTTCGGTTTTAAAAAAACTTCGACAAGGTTTCAATCCCCCGACTATTAAATAAAATTTTCGCAAAACACTTGACATACATTATGTTATGGAGTATACTCAAATTGTGCATAATCTGTATTACACTTTGTAGTACAGTCGAAAGGACGGAATTTTTATGAAAACTAAAATCAAACAGATTCTTGCGGGAATCGTTGCGCTTATAATCGTCGGCGGTCTTGCGTTCAGCCTTGTTATGAATTTTTCCCTCAAAAGCGACCTTGCAACCGTAAAAGCGGATTTTTCAAAACTTTCTGCGGAAAAAAACGACAAAAACGGCGGTAACACGGACAAAAACGGCGGTTTTGACGAGGACGATTACGACGACGACTGGTACGATTCCGACAGGGGCGACATAACATATGACGAGGGGGATTATTACCACGAAAACGGCGAACTTATCAAAATTGCGGACGATTACACAATTCGGGATTTTGACTATATTGCCCAGAGTTATTTGCAAAACGACGAAAGCCTGCTTAAATCCGACGCCGACCGTGAAACACTACAGCTTGCAAAGGGCGTTTTGGACGAAATAATCACCGACGGCATGACCGATTACGAAAAGGAACTTGCGATTCACGACTGGCTTTGCACGGCGATAACTTTTGACAGTTCTTCCCTTTCGGCGATTGTAAACAGCGACATTTTCGCCGACACGCCGTACGGAACTTTAAAATATCACAACGCCGTATGCGTAGGTTACGCCACAACTTTCAGGCTTTTGACAACTATGGCGGGGCTTAAATGTGACGTAGTTCACAATTCGGATTATTCCCACACATGGAACATTATCAAGCTTGACGACGGAGAATATTACATAGTTGACGTTTATTCGGATTCTTCGTCTGACGGAATTGCTTTACATTCTTGTTTTAACGTTAATCAGGAAACATTTCTTGAATTTAACGACTGGGACGTCGAACGTTATCCCGTGGCAAACGGCACAAAATACGATTACGCAACCATGAACACCGTTGAATTTGACGATTTTGACAAGGCGATTGAAGAAATTGTTAAACTTGAAGAAACAGGCGGAGAAATTTTCTTTACGGTTAAAAACGCAGAATACGGCGATATGTATTACGTTGCGGACGGAATCGCAAACAGACTTAACATATTGGAAAACACATATGCAAACTTTGACGTCAAGGAAAATGACGACCGTGTAATTTGCACAATGACTATTGAAATTTGGGAGGACGATTTCAGCGGCGGCGACTGGATTGATATGGACGACATTACCATTGACACCGACGAAATGGATAAAAAACTTGACAAATTTTTCGGAAGCTATGATTTTTCGGATTATTATACGGAATACGAATACCAAAACATTGAACTTTCGGGAGGAAATTAAGGCATGAAAAGATTATTTTGCGTTTTAACGGCGGTTTGTGTTTTCGGTTTAACTTGCGGTTGCGGTGAAAAAAACGACGACGGCGAAACTTCTCAATCATCTTCACAAACCCAGAGCGACGGGATTTTTAACTTGTCCGCAAACGATATAATCAAGTCAATGGAGGAAAAAACCGTAGATTTTCCCGAATGTACCCAAATTTCAAGCCACGACGAAAAGGGCGTGGAAACCGACGGCTGGGCGGATTCTTTTTCGGCGCTTTACGACGACTTTTCGGCGGACAAAGTGAAAGAGTTTTCTATTAAATTTTCAAACGAAGCAACCGCCGACGAAATTACGGTGGTGGTTTTGAAAAGCAAAGACGACGCCGAAGATTTGAAAACGGTTATGAAAAATTATATATCTTCAAGACTTAACCAATTTGAATCCTATGCTCCCGAAGAAGTGCCGAAACTTCGCAAGGCAAAGATTGTTTCAAAGGAAAATATCGTGGCATTGATTGTGTGCGACAACCCCGACGAAGTTTCGCAAGGGTTTAAAAAGGCGTTTTCTTAAAAAATTTGCCCGAAAGTTTCGGATTTCGTCAAATTTCGCCGAAATTTCTATTGACTTATTTTAAAAAAGGTTATATAATTATTCTATGAAGTTTTATCTATTTAATAGATTAAAGTAGAATTAGGAAATTATTTTTTGGAGGTTTTTTATTATGGGCAGAGTTTATAACTTTAGTGCAGGTCCTGCTGTTCTTCCTGAAGAAGTTTTGCAGGAAGCCGCAGACGAAATGCTTGATTACAAGGGAACAGGTATGTCTGTTATGGAGATGTCACACCGTTCAAAGGCTTATGACACAATTATCAAAGAGGCTGAAGCTGATTTGCGTGAGCTTATGAATATCCCTGACAACTATAAGGTACTTTTCCTACAGGGCGGAGCTTCACAGCAGTTCGCAGCAGTTCCTATGAACCTTATGAAAAACAAAAAGGCTGCTTACATTATCACAGGTCAGTGGGCAAAGAAAGCTTATCAGGAAGCTAAGATTTACGGCGACGCTGTTGCTGTTGCTTCGTCGGCTGACAAGACATTTTCATACATTCCGGATTGCTCAGACCTTGACATTCCGGAGGACGCAGATTATGTTTACATTTGCGAAAACAACACAATTTACGGAACAAAATTCTGGGAGCTTCCTAATACAAAGGGCAAAGATTTGGTTGCCGACGTTTCGTCATGCTTCTTGTCAGAACCTGTTGACGTAACAAAGTACGGCGTAATTTACGGCGGTGTTCAGAAAAACGTTGGCCCTGCAGGCGTAGTTATCGCTATTATCCGTGAGGACCTTATCAGAGATGACGTTTTGGCTGGCACACCTACTATGCTCAAGTGGAAAACACAGGCTGACAACGATTCTCTTTATAACACACCGCCTTGCTATGGTATTTACATTTGCGGTAAAGTGTTCAAGTGGCTCAAGAAAATGGGCGGACTTGAGGCTATGAAGGCTCACAACGAAAAGAAGGCTAAGATTCTTTACGATTTCCTTGACGAAAGCAAGCTCTTTAAGGGTACTGTTGAACCGAAAGACAGGTCTTTGATGAACGTTCCGTTTGTTACAGGCGACGAAGAACTTGACAAGAAGTTTGTTGCGGAAGCTAAGGCAGCAGGTTTTGAAAACCTCAAAGGTCACAGAACCGTTGGCGGTATGAGAGCGTCTATCTACAACGCTATGCCAATTGAGGGCGTTGAAAAGCTTGTTGAATTTATGAAGAAATTTGAGGCTGAAAACGCTTAATTTTCGTTTGGAATTTCATAAATATTTGAAAGAGGTAATTTGTATGTATAATATTCTTACTCTTAATAAAATTGCAAGTATCGGTACTGACAAGTTCGATACTGCAAAGTACACAATTTGCGACGACTGCGCAACACCTGACGCAATTATGGTTCGTTCGGCTAAAATGCACGATATGGAATTTGCTCCAAACCTTTTGGCTATCGCAAGAGCAGGTGCAGGCGTAAATAATATTCCTGTTGACGCTTGCGCAGAAAAAGGTATTGTTGTTTTCAACACACCGGGCGCTAATGCAAACGCTGTTAAGGAACTTGCAATTTGCGGACTTTTGCTTGCTTCGAGAAAAATTACCGAAGCTTGCAACTGGGCTCAAACCCTCAAAGGCAACGGCGAAGAAGTGGGCAAAATGGTTGAAAAAGGCAAAAGCAACTTCGCAGGTTGCGAAATTATGGGCAAAACTCTCGGCCTTATCGGTCTTGGAGCAATCGGTGGAAAACTTGCTAATATCGCAATTTCTTTGGGCATGAACGTTATCGGTTACGACCCGTTCTTGTCTGTAAACGCAGCTCTTAGCCTTAAACCGCAGGTTAAGGTTACAAACAACATTGCCGATATTTACGCAAATTCGGACTATATCTCGCTTCATCTCCCATACAACAAGGACACTAAGGACACAATTAACGAAGAAACTATCGCACAGTGCAAGGACGGAGTTAGACTTCTTAACTTTGCAAGAGGTGAACTTGTAAACAGCGAAGCTATCGTTAAGGCTGTAAATTCAGGCAAAGTCGCAAGATATGTTGTTGACTTCCCTTGCGACGAAGTTTTGGGAGTTGAAAACATTGTCGCTATCCCACACTTGGGCGCTTCAAGTGCTGAATCCGAGGACAACTGCGCAGTTATGGCTGCGGACGAACTTATCGAATATATCGAACGTGGTACAATTAAAAACAGCGTAAACTTCCCTAATGCAGAGCTTGCAAAAACAGGAAACGCTCTCGTTTGCGTACTTCACAAAAATGTTCCTGCTGTTCTCACACAGATTACGGGCGCCGTTTCGGGTAACGTTGAAAACCTTGTAAACAAGTCCAAAAAAGACTGGGCTTATACAATGCTTGACGTAAACGGCGAAGTTGACGTTGACGCAATCAAGGCTATTGACGGCGTTGTAAACGTTAGAGTTATCTAATTAACAAAAATATTTGACAAAAATTTGCTGACATCGTTTTTTAAATAAAGCGGTGTCAGTTTTTTTTGGAAAACTTAGAGGGCGAATAAACGGATTTTTCGGCAAAATTTTAACAAATTGTGACAGGCAGGGGCTTGGTGCAAAAATTTTTTGAAATTTTTGTTCGGTTTTTTTGCGAAAACTAAAGACAAATGCGAAAAAGTGTGCTATAATATATTTGATATGAGTTAAAAAACCTTTTTGTTTTGAAAAGCTCAAAAACATTTAAGAAAGGTAAATTGTTATGAATGAAAAATCCTGTGGCGCTCTCGTGTACCGAAAATACCACGGAAACACCGAAATTTTGTTGATTAAACACATCAACAGCGGTCATTGGTCGTTCCCGAAAGGTCACGTTGAGGGCAACGAAACGGAAGTCGAAACAGCCGTGCGTGAAATTAAAGAAGAAACCGGAATAGACGTTATTATCGACCAGAGTTTCCGTGAAATTGTCACATATTCCCCTAGACGTGACACCCACAAAGAGGTGGTGTATTTTATCGCAAAGGCGAAAAATACCGATTATACACCGCAAGAGGACGAAATTGCGGACATAAAATGGGTGGAAATCGGTCGTGCAGGCTCGGTGCTTGCGTATGAAAATGATAAGTCAATTGTGAATAAGGCAAAGAATTTTATCCCTTAATGAAATTTTTGTGAATTTTCGGCATAAAATTATGTCAACGGGGGATTTTGGGATTGACGTGCTTTTTCTTCGTTGTACGCTCCCAAAACGGTGTTTTCGATAACTTCCCTCGCTTGGGTGGAAATCGGGTGAACTATGTCACGAAAAACTCCGCTTTCGTCACGCCGTGAGGGCATTGCGACGAAAAGCCTGTTTTCGCCCTGTACGACTTTTATGTCGTGGACGGCAAAAAAGTTGTCAAAAGTTATGGATACGACGGCTTTAAGTTTGCCTGTGGAAATAATTTTTCTGACTTTGATGTCTGTAATTGTCATTTTTACCAATACTCCTTTTGTGGTTTTTCAAAGTTAGCATTGGCAGAGTTTTGAAAAATTATTCAAAAATTTCAAACAAAACATCAGAAAGGAAACGTGATTTATTTTGGATAAAAACGTTCTTTTAGGAAAAAAACATATTCATTTTATCGGAATCGGCGGTTCGGGAATGTACCCTCTGGCACAAATTTTGCACGCAAAGGGCTATTATTTAACAGGTTCGGACAACAACGAAACCGCCACTTTGCAGGCTGTCAGGGATATGGGAATTGAGGTTTTTATGGGTCAAAGAGCCGAAAACATAAAGGGCACGGACCTGATTGTTTATTCGGCGGCTATCATGAGCGACAACCCAGAGCTTGTTGCGGCGAAAAATTCCGACGCCGTTGTGCTTGAAAGAAGCGACCTTTTGGGTTTGGTGACAGGGTGGTACGACAACGCCGTGTGCGTTTGTGGAACACACGGAAAAACTACGGCTTCGTCCATGCTTACCACGGTTTTCATGGAAGAGGGGGTTGACATTTCCTGCGTTATCGGCGGAAAACTTCGCTCAATCGGTGGAAGCGGTCGTGCGGGAAAAAGCGACACAATGATTTGCGAAGCTTGCGAATATGTGGACACGTTTTTGCGACTTCACCCTGATATTGCGGTGATTTTAAACGTTGACGCCGACCATTTGGAATACTTCAAAACCCTTGACAACATTAAAAAATCTTTCAGAAAATTTGCGTCAATGGCGACAAAATGCCTCGTTATAAACGGCGACGACCAAAATACCCTTGACGTGGTTGAGGGTCTTGACAAAAAAATTGTGACCTTCGGGTTTGACAGGAAAAATAATTTTTCAGCCAAAATTTTGGAAACAAAGGGTATGAAAACCACATTTGACCTTTACATTGACGGCAAAAAAGAACGTACTTTGAGTATTTTTGTGCCGGGGGTTCACAATGTGCTTAACGCTCTGGCGACGGTTGCCACGGCATACACCTGCGGGGTTTCGCTGGACGGAATCGAAATGGGATTGCAGGTTTTCAGAGGTGCAATAAGACGATTTGAAAAAATCGACGAAGTAAACGGCGTGACTATTGTTGACGACTATGCGCACCACCCGAAAGAGCTTGAAGTAACCCTTTCGGCGGCTAAGAATCTTGGATTTAACCGTGTTTGGGCGGTTTTCCAGCCGTTTACTTATTCAAGAACTAAAATTTTGCTTGACGATTTTGTTGACGCATTGCAAATTGCGGACAGGGTTGTTCTGACGGACATTATGGGAAGCCGTGAAAAGAACGATTTGAAAATTTACACCGAAGATTTGGGCAAAAAAATTGACGGTGCGGTGTGGTTTGACTACGACAAGGACGTTGTGGATTTGCAAACAGCACAGCAAAAGGACAAAAATTTTGCGGATATTGTGGAATATTTGAAAAATAATCTCCAAACGGGCGACTTGGTTATTACACTTGGTTGCGGAGATGTGTATAAATTGGCGTTGAAACTTGCGGACGAGTTGAAAAAAGTTTAAAAAGGAGGATTTGTTATGCTGAGTGACAGAGATAAGCAGGTGTACGAGTTTATCAAAACTCAGATGGAGGAGGGTTATCCGCCGACAGTCAGAGAAATTTGTGCGAATTTCGGGTTTAAGTCAACCTCTACGGCGCACAGATGTATTCACAATTTGGTTGAGGAGGGATTGCTCGAAAAGGGCGACAGGCAAAACCGTGCCATAAAACTTGCGGGAAGCAACACAAAGAAAGTTCCGCTTGTGGGAACGGTTACGGCAGGTCAGCCGATTACGGCAATTGAAGAAATTACGAATTTTATAAGTTTTTCTCCCGACAAAAAATATGCAAACCCTCTTTTTGCCCTGAAAGTTCGGGGCGAAAGTATGATTAACGCCGCAATTTTGGACGGCGACGTTGTGGTTGTGGAACAGCAGTCGGTTGTGGAAAACGGCGATATTGCAGTGGTTTTGGTTGAAAATGAATCCGCAACGGTTAAGAGATTTTATAAAGAAAACGGACATTTCAGACTTCAACCTGAAAACGACAGCATGGAACCGATTATTGTTGATGAATGTTCGGTATTGGGAAAAGTTGTGGCTGTGATTAGATATTATTAGGCTAAAATTTAATCTCAAAAAGTTTAGATTTTTTATTGATAATTACGATTGACATAATCAAAAAAATGTAGTAACATAGAAATAATATATATCCCAGACGAAAAATGTCGCAAAAAGACGCTTAAATTTGAGGAGGTAATTTAATGCTGGACACAAACATTAACAACAAATTCGGCAAAGACGGACTTACGTTTGACGACGTGCTTCTTATTCCCGCACACTCAAGCGTTACACCGAATATGATTGACCTGAGAACAAGACTTGCAGGGGACATTATGCTTAACACCCCTATTATGACCGCCGCAATGGATACGGTTTCGGAATCCAGAATGGCTATTGCTATTGCTCGTGAGGGCGGTATCGGTATTATTCACAAAAATATGACTATCGAACAGCAGGTTGAAGAAGTTGACAAGGTTAAGAGAAGTGAAAACGGCGTTATTGTAAACCCATTTTCTCTTACGGCTGACAAAACTGTTGCCGAAGCTGACGAACTTATGGGCAAATACAAAATCAGCGGTGTGCCGATTGTTGACGAAAAAGGTAAACTTGAAGGTATTTTGACAAACAGAGATTTAAGATTTATTACGGATTTTTCAATTAAAATCGGCGAAGTGATGACTAAGGAAAACCTTGTTACCGCTCCTGTTGGCACAGACCTTGAGGGCGCTAAGAAAATTTTGATGTCACACAAAATCGAAAAGCTTCCTATCGTTGACGAAAACGGTATGCTTAAAGGTCTTATTACAATTAAGGACATTGAAAAAGCTGTTCAGTACCCTAATTCCGCAAGAGATAAAAACGGCAGACTTCTTTGCGGTGCGGCGATTGGCGTAACGGCAAATGTTTTAGAAAGAGCAAAAGCACTTATTGACGCACAGGTTGACCTCCTCAGCCTTGATTCCGCACACGGACACAGCGACAATATTATTAAGTGCGTTAAGATGATTAAGAAAGAATTTCCGCATATTCCTGTTATTGCGGGAAATATTGCTACGGCTGAGGCTGCAAAAGACCTTATCGAAGCAGGCGCAGACGCATTAAAGGTTGGTATCGGACCTGGTTCAATTTGTACAACCCGTGTTGTTGCAGGTATCGGCGTTCCGCAGATTACGGCGGTTTATGACGTGGCTTGCGTTGCGGCAAAATACAATATTCCTGTTATTGCCGACGGCGGTATTAAGTATTCGGGCGACATTGTAAAGGCGTTGGCGGCAGGCGCAAACGTTGTAATGCTCGGTTCGCTTTTGGCAGGTTGCGAAGAAGCGCCGGGTGCTGTGGAAATTTATCAGGGACGTTCGTTTAAGGTTTACAGAGGTATGGGTTCTTTGGCGGCTATGGAAAACGGCTCTAAGGACAGATATTTCCAAGAGGGCGCAAAGAAGCTTGTTCCTGAGGGCGTTGAGGGACGTGTTCCTTATAAGGGCGCATTGTCTGACACGGTGTTCCAGCTTGTAGGCGGAATCCGTTCGGGTATGGGTTATTGCGGTTGTCCGACAATTGAGGAACTTCACGAAAAAGCAAGATTTGTTAAAATCACAGGCGCAGGTCTTAAAGAATCCCACCCGCACGACATTTATATCACAAAAGAAGCACCGAACTATTCGGCACAGATTTAACAAAAACAAAAGCCACCCCAAAGGGTGGCTTTTTTGTGCGATATTTATGTTATTCTCCAATGTAAATAAATCTTGTAAAATCGTTTCGCATTAAGGTGTTTTCATCTTCAAGAAGCATACCACCGCCCGAAACGTGTTCTCGTCCGTCGCCGAAGTCGTTTTCCGACCATCTTTCATAAACAAAAATCTTGTCTTTCAAAATATGTTCGGTGTATACTCTGTACTTGCATGGTTTTGAGTAAAACTCAATTTCTTCCGCTACGCCGTCAGGGTCGGCTTCCTTTGCCTTTTCAAGGGCTTCGGGGGTGTCGCCGTAAATGTCGTTGACAAATTCTTCCGGTGAACCGCCCCTGAAATAAAGGTATCCGTCCCCCGTAATTTCTATATATTTTGCGGAAGTATCTCCGTTGTAATAATATTTTCCGATTTTGAGTTCGGGTTCGACGTAGCTTTCGTCGTGATTGCAAAGGTCGTATGTGTCAAGTTCGTCGGCGATAATTATACCGCTTTCTTCGTCGGCTCCCACTTCTGCGGGTCTGGAATTGATTGCTATAGCCGAAATTGTAGCAGTCATAACGCATATAATAGCGCCGTACTTAATAACAGCAAGTTTGTTCATAAGAATACCTCCTTTTCGGTTTTTTAACTGAATTAAAACTTAGATTTTTGCACAAAGCAAAACCCAAACGTAAAGCTTTAGCTTTACGTTTATTATATAATATATTTTCCGAAAAAACAATTGTCATACAAAACAAAAAGCAAAGGGAAAAGTTGTAACTGTTTAACAAAAACTGTAAACTAAACCAGTTTTTCCATATCTTCGGGGAGGGGGGCGGAAATTCGGAGAATTTCGCCGTTTGGGAGGGATATTTCAAGTTTTCCGCAATGGAGGGCGTGGCGGTTTATCAGGGGAGATTTTTCGCCGTAAAGGTCGTCGCCCACCAGAGGGTGGTTTATGTGGGCAAAATGCACCCTGATTTGGTGGGTTCTGCCCGTTTCAAGAGAGATTTCCAGCAAAGTGCGGTTTTGCGAAATTTTCAAAGGCTTGAAATGCGTCACCGCTCGCTGACCGTTTTCGCTGACAATTCGGGTTATGATTGATTCCTGTTGCCGTGCAATTGGGGCGTCGATTGTCCCGCTGTGCAAAATTTCCCCCATAACAACGGCGTAGTATGTTTTTTTAACGGAAAAACTTAGCGCACTTGCGTAAAACGGGTTTTTCGCAACAACGCAAAGACCCGACGTATCTCGGTCAAGGCGGTTTACGGGGCGAAAAGTGAGATTTGGATAACGATAGGAGAAAAAGTTCCCCAGCGTGTCGCCCTGGTGCTTAATCGACGGGTGAACAGGCATAAACGGAGGTTTGTTAAAGACTACAAAATTCTCGTTTTCAAAGGCGATTTCAACGTTCAAATCGGGATTGGGTTCAAGAATTTTGTTGTCGCTAAAGCAGATTTTTACCACGTCGCCCGTCGAAACCGTGTCGATAGTTCTTGCGTGTTTGCCGTTTAGGGTTATGCCGTCGGGTTGGCGTTTCAGTTTTACCAAAAGACGCTTGGAAACGTTGTTTTTACTAAGAAAAAAACCGACGGTGGTGTTGTTGTCGGTTTCTTTTGCGATAAATTCCATATTCAAAATTAAAAAATCCTTTCGTTAAACGGGGGTGGTGTGGCTGTCGAACGAATCGAAAAAGTTGTCCTTTGACAAATCTTTTCCCAGAATATCTTGGCACAAAACAAGGTTGCACATCAGATAAAACGGGAAAACGATGATTATCGGATAGACCAGAATACAGCTCCACAAGTATTTTAAAAAGTAAATGTAAAATGAAATTATGCGTATTTTGTTGCCCTCGGAACGCTTGAAACACAGCGTCACCGCTTGAGTTATTGGCATAAGCGGGTTTAGCAAAATCAACGTGCCTAAGAGGTGCAGGGATAAAATGGAATTAAGGGTTATAAAGGCGGACAAAATTATCATAAAAACGCTCATCATGAAAAACAACAGGGTGAAAACCGACAGGCTTTCTTGTTGGGTTGCCAACTCGGACAGGTTTTTTACCGAATCGTACCCCAAAATTCCCGGAACCATTGAGAGGAAAATAATAAAAATCTTTGTAAAAAACGGCACCACGGAAATTTTGAAAAAGTGGCGTTTTCTTTTCATAATCAAATTTCGTGAAAGGTTGTAACCACGACCCTGTGACATATCTATAAATTGGCGGACAACCGTGCTGTACGCCATTATCAAGACCACCAAAAACGCCAAATTCAGGGCGGTTGTGGACGCAATTTGCAAAATGCTAACGTTGTGGAGCTTTAAACTCACCGTGCCGTAACCCATAACACGGTACGCCACAAAATTAACTAGGTGGCACAAAAAAATCATCAAAGACATGGCAATAAAAGCTACGCCAATTACAACAGCGTTGCCCCAGTTGCCTTTTAATTTAGAAAGTGCGGAGTTAATTATTTCTTTGTTGGTCAAAGTTTTACATCTCCTTGATATAAAAGTTACATATTATTAAAAATATCGTCGTCCTCATGATAATAAGGGTATTTTCCCATAATCTCAAAAACGTGGGAACGCATCCACATATCCGCAGTTACGAGGACTTCGTACCCCTCACCGAAGTCGCACGGAAGCTCCATAGGCTTCATTTTCGGCAAACCGAAGCAAGAAAGAGTGTTCATAATTATACCGCCGTGGGTGACAACAGCGCAGTTTGTCAAGCCGTTGTTCATCATGTCCTGCACAACGTAACTTATGGCGCTGTAGCACCTTTCGATAACGCTGCGCATACTTTCGCCGTTGGGCGGAGGGTTGTCAAGACCGCCTTTGAGAAAATTTTTATAACTTTCGGTGTTCATAAGGTCAACGGCACGTTTGCCCTCAAAATCCCCGAAGTCCATTTCCCGAAGTTCGTCGACAGCCACCGTGTAGGTGTCAGGCAAAAGTATGCCGGCGGTGGAAGTGCAACGCTTCAGCGGTGAGGTGTAAACCTTTTGAACGTTGGGATAAATGCGGGTTTCAAGTTTTTTGAAAAGTTCCGCAACACCCTCGGAACAAAGAGGTTCGTCTGTTTTGCCGATGTATTTTCCGTCAAGGTTTGCCTGCGTCATGCCGTGGCGTATAAATTGGATTCTGTAGCCTTTCATGTTATTTCTCCTTTTGGGGTAAATTTTTTGTAATTTACACTAAAATTACAACTGAATTTACACGTTTTCTATTTACTTTTTCTTAAAATTGGACTATAATTATATTGTGCAAAAAATTGAATGTAGTAAATTTTTGCTTCATACATTTTATATATAATAATTTTACCATAACCCCAAAATATTGTCAACAAAAAATCACCCACGGGGTGTTATTTCTCCGAAGTAGCAATAAAGGAAACAAAGTAGATGAAGAAAAGTTACAAAAAATTTAAAATTATAACTTTGGTGGGAATCCTTGCGGTTCTGACTGTGGGCGTGTTGAGTTTTGTTTTTTCCGCCAAAGAGGACAGCGTGACATTTTTTTCTATGGATACGGCTGTAACCGTGAAAGTCCGGGGCGGAAAAGCCGAAGATTACAAAAAAATTGTGCAAAAATTGGACGGGCTTTTTGATAAAAACGACGAAAACAGCGAAATTTTTAGGCTTAACCAAAATATGCAGACGGATTTAAGCAGCGAAACAGCGGACATTCTGAATATTTCAAAAACTTTTTGTGAAAAAAATCCGCAAATTGATATTACAGCCGGTGAACTGGTGGATTTGTGGGACGTAAACGGCGGTGGAAATGTTCCCGACGAGGGCGAAATTTCTGCGGTTTTGGAGAATATAGGCATTGAAAATCTGGAACTAAACGGCAATAATGCCACGCTTAAAAAGGGCAAAATCGACTTAGGTTGCGTTGCGAAAGGCTACGCTTGCGACGTGCTTCGGGCGGAGTTTGAGAGGAATCATGTGAAGTGTGCCGTGGCGACTTTCGGGTCGTCGTCGGTGCTTTTCGGCGAAAAAGACGGGGGCGAAAAGTTTTCGGTGGGGGTTTGCGACCCCGAAAACACCGAGAAAAATCTGGGAATTTTGCACCTGACGGAGTGTTTTGTGTCTACGTCGGGGGGTTACGAGCGATTTTTTCAGGTTGGCGACCAAAAATTTTGCCATATTCTGGACTTGCAAACGGGCAGACCTGTGGTGACGGACATTTTGTCGGTTACGGTGGTCGGACAGGCGGGGTGGTATACTGATTTTCTGTCCACGCTCATATATATTAAGGGGGAGGAGTGCCTTGATGGGTTCTTTGCCCAAACCGACGTGGAGCTTGTTGTTGTCTGCGAGGGGAAAACGGTGTATGTTTCAAGTGCGCTGAAAGATGATTTTGAACTTGAAAATGAGGAATATGCGGTTGTTTTTAGGTAAAATGAGTTTTGTAAACGCTAAAAATTTGCAAATATTTTACACTTTGATAAAAACTAAAACTTTCTTGTACTCTTTTGCAGTTTGTGACCGCCGAGGTTTGTAGGCTTTAACTGTAACTTTGCCGTGAAACTCAACAAACTATGAACGTTCGTCAGAACATAAAAGTTTTCGGAAAACGTGCCGTTTTCATCAATTCAGCTCGCAATGCTTTTGTTATGTGTCCCACTTTGTTTCGCTCGCTGGCGAAGTTTGTAATAGTTTAAACTTTTCGTTTTTCGCTAACTTTGAAATTCCGTCAGGATATAAAAGTTTTCGTCCACCTTTTTCAAAAGGTG
>CAYZOV010000034.1:0-16653 GCA_964480525.1 uncultured Ruminococcus sp. | reverse complement strand
AGTACAGATGTGCTGAATACCTCATCAGCCCACAGGAAATTTACGAGTGCGTTGGCGACGTTCAGAACGTTACATTCCCTTGCGCTACACTTTGCGACAAGGATACAGGTAGAATTGCTATTTACTACGGTTGTGCTGATACAGTTGTCGGTCTTGCATTCTGCCATATCGACGAAGTTGTTGAATACGTTAAGTCGCATTCTTCAATCTAATTAACACCTTAAATAGTTACTTTTTATAAGGCTTCACCCTCGGGTGAAGTCTTTTTTTCGCAAAAAGTTTGTGTAGTAAAAATTACGAAAACCTTTGAAATTTCAGTTTTATTGTAAATTGTGAAAAATGATAAAAAATCGCTAGACAAATTGAATTTTTTTTGGTAAAATAAAAGGTGGGTTATTTTGCCCAAAATTAAATTTAACCACTTTACCGAAAGGATATGGATTTATGAAAAAAAATAGATTTTTGTCACTTGTTCTGGCAGGAATAGTTTCGCTGTCGGCAACAGGCTGTTACTTTTTGCCTGACGAGGAGGAAATTATCGAACCGCCTACGGTTAAAACGTCGGAAACGTCATATACGACAATTATTGCGAAGAAAAAAGATTTGGTGAAAAAAATTGTTACGTCGGGTACTATTGTTTCACAAAAGGAACAGGCGCTTACGTTTGGCATGGGCGGAACGATTAAAACTATTTATAAAAAAGCCGGCGATACCGTCAAAGAGGGCGACGTTTTGGCGGAACTTGACACGGGCGAACTGGATTATTTAATCGAAGAAAAAGAGCTTTACATAAAACGTTGCGAACTTAATATGAAACTGCTCAAAGAACAGGGTGCGTCGCAGACCGAAATCGACAAAGAACAGGTTCAGAAAGAAATTTACGAACACGAAATTATTACATATAACGAACAAAAAGAAAACGCCGTTATCAAGGCACCAAACGACGGCGCTGTTATCAGCGTGACCGCCAAAGAGGGCGATTGGGTTTCGGAAGAACAGGAAGTTGTCAAAACCATAGACCCTAATCTTGTTTACATGGAAATCGCCCCTGACGATTTGACGCAGTTTAAAATGGATATGGATATTCAGATTAAGCTTGACGGCGAAATTTACGAGGGCGTGGTGTTTATGATTCCTAACGAGTTTCCGGAGGACGACGAGGAAAACGAGTACGGAATTGAGTTTAAGAGCAAGCGTGTGTACGTTAAATTTAAAGACAACCCGCCTGAAAATTGCGTAAACGTTTTGGCAGACACAATTCTGATTCAGGACGAAAGAAAAGACGTTGTGGTCGTTGCGAACAATATTATCAAAACCGTAAACGGCGAAAAGGTTGTGTATTTGTTAAAAGACGGGAAAAAAGTTGCCCAGACTGTGGAATTGGGACTTCAGACAGGTTCGCAGACCGAAATTGTTTCGGGTATAAACGAGGGCGACGAAATCGTCATCAGATAACTTTGCTAAATTCAACGAAAGGACGAAAAACATAAATGTTTACTTTATTGTTTCGTAAAATGCGAAATACAAAATGGATGGTTATTTGTCTTTTAATTGGTTTTGTAATGGCGTCTGCTATGATGAGTACAATTCCGATTTATATGAATGCCTCCTTGCAACGAATGTTGGTTAAGGATATGGAAAGTTTTCAGGTGGAAAACGACACCTATCCGGGACTTTACGAAGTAGTTAAATCAAATATAAAAGCAACCACCGTTTCGGGACAGCTTAAAGAAGCCGAAGAATTTTTTGAACTTGTAGACGGCAATTACGACGAATTGGGAATCCCACAGCTTTATTCAAAAAAAGTTGTAATCGACAAAGGACTTTATATTAAGTCTATCGACGCAGTGGGTACGACAAACCGCCTTTCGGTGGGCGGTATGACAAACATTGCCGACCATGTTAAAATTGTGGACGGCAGAATGTTTAAATCGGGCAAACGTGACGACGGAGTTTTTGAAGTAATCGCCACGGAAAAAGCCTTGAAAAACATGGGCGCAACGGTGGGAACGGTGTACGAAATTCAGAGTATTTTCGGCAAAATGGAAACCACAAAAATTGAAATCGTGGGTATGTACGAGCAAAAATCCGACAACGACGCTTTTTGGGCAGAGGGAATTGACAAAACCTACGTCAGCGCCGTGTTTATGGACTATGATACGTTTATGGACGAGGGTATGAACTCAAAGGCGTTTTCTATGTCAAGCATTTCACAGCGTGTTTATATGAATTATCCGAAAATGGATATGACCAATTTGTCGGGCATTAACGACGAAATAACCCGGCAAAAACTTGATTACGAAAAAGCCGACCTTTCTTTCAAAATCCCTGCACAGTCGATTTTCAAGGACTATGAGGGCAGAGCGGCACAGCTTAAAAAGATTTTGTGGCTGTTGCAAATTCCCGTTATGCTGATGATTGTGTTTTATTTGTTTATGGTGTCGCAACTTAACGTAGAACAGGAGAAAAACGAAATTTCCGTGTTCAAAAGCCGTGGAGCGTCGTCGTGGCAGATTATGGCGATATACGCCCTTGAAAGTATGGTTTTGGGGGTTGCCACAACGATTATCGGCCCGTTTGTGGGACTTTTGTTGTGCAAAATTCTGGGTGCGTCAAACGGATTTTTGGAATTTGTCAACAGAAAATCTCTCCCTGCAAGCCTGACAATTTCGGCGTTCGGGTACGCTTTTGTGGCTGCGATTGTATTCTTTGTGACAACAATGCTTCCGATTATCCCTGCCACAAAGGTGTCAATCGTTGCACACAAACAGTCAAAGGCTAAGAAAAACAAAAAGCCACTCTGGCAAAAGGCTTTCTTTGATATTATCCTTTTGGCAGGCTCCGTGGCGTGGCTTTATTACTATAACTACACACAGGATAATCTGGTGAAAGAGGGACTTTCCACCGCCACAGCTTCCATAAATCCTATGCTTTTTGTAGCGTCCACAGCGTTTATTTTGGGTGCGGGACTTTTTGTAATGCGAATTTATCCTCTTGTTGTGCGACTTGTTTACAGGGTCGGCAAACGCTTTTGGTCGCCTGCGGCGTATGTTTCTCTTAACAATATCGGACGTTCTTCAACGGGCAGAGAAAGATTCATTATGACGTTTTTAATTTTAACCGTTTCTTTGGGAATTTTCTTTGCAAACACCGCAAGAGCCTTAAACCAAAACGCCGAGGACAGAGTGTATTATTCCGCAGGTGCGGACGTGGTAATGAGCGAAAAATGGTATAGCTCCGCAATTGACGAAGCACAGGCGCAAGGTCCGTCGTCAAATACTTCGCAGGAAACCGAGGAGGACGACCGAGATTCGTCGGAACTTTACTATATCGAACCTGCCATTGAACGTTTTGAAGAACTTGCAGGGGTAAAGGACGTTACGAAAGTATTTTCACGAAAGGACGCTGTTATTAAGGGCGACACAATCGCTAAGGAAGAAAAAATCGACGAAACCGACCGTCCGCAATGGGGTTGGGAAGAAAAAGAACAAAACCGAACCACAAACGTTATCAGCGAAGTAAACGTTATGGGGGTTATTCCGGGAGAATTTTCCGAAATTGCGTGGTTCAGAGATGATTTGTTGCCAACCCATATCAATAATTATCTTAACGCATTAGCAAGCTATCAGTCGGGTGTTGTTTTGTCCGAATCGTTCCGTGATTACGGCGTAAAACTTGGGGACAAAGTTCAGGTTAAATGGGGAACAAACGACTATTTTGAAGCAACGGTTGTGGCTTTTGCGGAATATTGGCCGTCAATTAACCCTTATACGAAAAAATCCGACGGCGAATACCAGAGTTTTGCTGTTTTGAACTTTGATTATGTCAGACTTCAAACCGCCGTTGAACCGTATGACGTGTGGATTGACTTAGAGGACGGAGCGTCCATTGAAGAATTTTACAATTCTGTTGCCGAATCGGACATTGAGGGCGAAAGCTATACTATCGCAAGCCAGAATCTTATTTCCGAAAAGAATGACCCAATGCTCCAAGGTATGAACGGTGCGCTGACGTTGGGATTTATAACAATTATGATAATGTGCATTATCGGATTTTTGATTTACTGGATTTTGTCTATTAAATCCCGTACTTTGCAGTTCGGTATTTTGCGTGCAATGGGTATGTCCTATGGCGAAATTATCGCAATGATTGTTTACGAACAGCTTTTGGTATCGGGGGTTGCGATTGTTACGGCTGTCGTTATCGGCGGAATTGCCAGCGATTTGTTCGTACCGCTGTTCCAATCCCTTTACGACGCAACCGAAAGAATACCGCCGTTTGTGGTTAAACCACTTAGAAGCGACTATCTGAAAATTTACGGCATTGTTTTGTTAATGCTTGTAGTAGGATTTGTCGTTTTGGGCAGAATAATTAAAAAGATTAAAATTTCACAGGCGTTGAAGCTTGGTGAGGACTAATTGCAAGGAGCTTTAAATATTTATGAAACTTAGAAAAATTTTAGCAACCGTACTTTGTGCTGTTATGACTTTGGGAATTTTCACGGCTTGCGGAAATTCCGACAAGGAAACCGAAGAAAAAACCTTTGTTATAACTCTTTATCCCGAAACCGCACCCATAACTTGCGAGAATTTTCAAAAACTTGTTGAGGAAAAATTCTACGACGGGTTGACGTTCCACAGAGTTGTTGATGACTTTATGGCACAGGGTGGTGACCCGAAGGGCGACGGCACAGGGGGAAGCGAGAATACCATAAAGGGCGAATTTACGGCAAACGGCGTTGAAAACACCCTTGCGCATACCCGTGGAGTTGTTTCAATGGCACGAAGCAACGACATGGATTCGGCGTCAAGCCAGTTTTTCATCTGTTATACCGACTGTTCGTTCCTTGACGGAAATTATGCCGCATTTGGTCTTGTAACCGAGGGCATGGACGTTGTGGACGGATTTTTGGAGATTGAAAGAACTTTGGGTTCTGACAACGCCGTTTCTAAACCAACATCTCCGATTAAAATTAAACAAGCGAGAATGATTGACAACGATTCCGACGGACGACCAAGAGTAGAATTTACAATGGAATATTAAGCACAAAAAATCCCACAACCGATTAAAGTTGTGGGATTTGTTATTGTTAAATTAAAGCTTTGCAAGAGCCTTGTACTGTTCTTTGATTGCCGGATAAATTTGTGTGTAAAGCTTGTAATACTTTTCGTAATCTGAAATGTTTGCAGGGTTAGGATTTTGAACCTTGTCTGTTTTGATAACAGCCTTGCAAGCTTCAGGTACGGACGAGTAAATTCCCGCACCGACAGACGCCAAAAGTGCAACACCCAATGCAGGTCCTTCCTTTGACGCAACTGTTTTTACAGGACAGTTGTAAAGGTCAGCAAGCATTGAACGCCAAAGTGGTGACGAACCACCGCCGCCGCAAGCCATCATATCCGATACGCTTATGTTCATTTCTTTGAAAACTTCTACGCAGTCACGCAACGAGTAGGAAACACCCTCCATAACGGCTCTTAGCATATGCTTTTTGGTGTGCATAGCCGAAAGACCGAAGAATACGCCTCTTGCGTCAGGGTCGAGGTGAGGTGTTCTTTCGCCCATAAGATATGGCAAATAAAGAAGTCGCTCTGCACCCACAGGAACGGTTTCTGCCTGTTTGTCCATAAGATAATATTCATCAACACCCATAAGCTTTGCTGTTTCCTTTTCAGCGTTGCAGAAATTGTCCCTAAACCACTTGAGTGAAAGTCCTGCACCCTGTGTAACACCCATAACGTGCCAAGAATTAGGTACAGCGGCACAGCAGGTATGTACTCTGCCCTTAGGGTCGATTGAAATGCTAGATGTGTGTGCAAAAACAACACCCGAAGTGCCGATTGTTGTAAATGCTTTTCCGTCCTCAACAACACCTGTGCCGACAGCAGCCGCAGCGTTGTCGCCTGCACCGCCTACGACGATTGTGCCTTCGCAAAGACCAAGCTCGTCAGCCATTTTCTTTGTAAGTTTTCCTGTTACTTCGCATGATTCGTAAACTTTGCCGAGCATAGACATATCAATGCCCAAAGTGTCGCAAACTTCCTTGCTCCAACATCTGTTAGCCACGTCAAGAAGCTGCATACCCGAAGCGTCCGAAACTTCGGTTGCGTATTCGCCTGTGAGGATAAGACGTAAATAGTCCTTTGGCAACAAAATGTGCTTGCATTTTTCGTAAATGTCAGGCTCGTTGTTCTTTACCCAAAGGATTTTTGAAGCCGTCCAACCTGTCAGTGCCGGGTTTGCCGTGATTTCGATAAGCTTCTTTTCGCCGAGTTTTGCGTTCATTTCTGCTACTTCCTTAGCTGTACGCTGGTCGCACCAGATGATTGAACGTCTTAAAACCCTGTCGTCGCCGTCAAGCATAACAAGTCCGTGCATTTGTCCCGAAATACCAATGCCCTTTACGTCATTTTTGTTTACTCCGCTTTTTGCCATAACAGCCTTAATGGTGTTAATCATAGCGTCTGCCCAATCCTGTGGGTCTTGTTCAGCATAGCCGTTTTTCGGCTGGTACATAGGGTATTCGATTGTCTGTGAAGCAATGACTGTACCGATTTCGTCAAACAAAACGGTTTTTGTTCCGCTTGTTCCACAGTCAACTCCGATAATATAAGCCATAGTGATAACTCCTTTTAAAAATTTTCTGTAATCGTATTCAGATACCTTTATTATATATTATTACGAAAAAAATTGCAATAGCAAATTTAAAATTTATGAAATTCTTGACAATTTAAAATATCGGTGTTAAACTTAACAAGACCGAAGATTTTTAAAAGGAGAATATATATGAGCGGTTTAACCAAAAAAAGACAGCGATTGATTATGATTGTGTGTGCGTGTCTTATGATAATCACGGGAGCAAGCGACGCATTAAGAGGCGTGTTTTTGCCCAGCTTTCAAAGTCATTTTGTTTTGACCAAATTTCAACAGTCCCTTATCATAAGCATAAGCTATGTGGGAAATTTGATTTTTCTTTTTGTGGGGGGATATTTTGCCGACCGAATGAGCAAAAAGAAATTTTTGTGCATAAATATGATTTTGTGGCTTTTGGCGTTGGGCGTGTACACCGTGGTGAATAACTATACTGTTTTGCTGTGCTGTATGATAGTGAGTATGGGTGCGTCCACAATGTTATCCACAACCGTAAATCTCATTACGCCAATTGTGTTTATGTCGCCTGCGTTTTATGTGAATATTTTCAATTTTACACAGGGGATTGGTATTTCCACGGCACAAAATGTGGGTGGAAAATTTGCGTCACGTTTTGAAAATTTCCACTGGGCAAACTTAATTTTGCTAAGCTTAGGAATAATTTGCTTGTTGCTTGTTGTGGCTTTTGTGAAAATTCCAAACGACAAGGTGGAAGCCGTCACAGAAAAAGCAAGCTATAAAACAGTTTTGAAAAACCCTGCCTGCGTGTTTTTAATATTGATGTTCGGACTTTATAACGTTTCCGAACACGGACTTATGAACTGGCTGACGGACTACGGAAGTAAGCACTTGGGCTTTTCGGTTTCAAAAGCCTCTACATATTTGTCGGTGTTTTTCATCGGCATAACCGTGGGACGACTTGTTTTTGCACCGATTGTTCAAAAGATAGGCGTAATGAAAAGTATGCTGGGCTTTTCGTCCGTAGCAGGACTTTTGTATGTTGTGGGGCTTTTGACGGGCAAAAGCGGAATAATTTTGGTGTGCGTGTCGGGATTTGCGTTTTCAATAATTTATCCTACAATGGTGCTTATGATTGGAAACTATTATCCGTCAAGCCTTAGTGGAACAGCCACAGGGTTTATAATCGGAATTTCAAATTTGTTTGACATAATTTTCAATGCCTTTTTCGGAAAAGCCGTGGAACGTTTCGGCTTTGGAACAAGCATTAAAATTTTGCCTGTGACAATGATAGGCTTTGTGCTAAGCCTTTATATGCTTAAAATTCTTGTAAAAGAGAAAAACTGCGACTAACATAAAAGCTCCCTTTTTTAAGGGAGCTTTTTGTGTTTATTCATGCCTTTGCAGAAGAATCGTCCGTTTGATTCTGCTGTGGTTTTTGCGGTATGCCGTCTGGTTTTTCCATTCCGTCGGGTGGGGTCATTTCGCTAGGGTCGAAGTCGTCCGGTATTTCCATTCCGTCGGGTGGCGTCATTTCGCTAGGGTCGAAGTCGTCCGGTATTTCCATTCCGTCAGGCGGTGTCATTTCGCCAGGGTCGAAGTCGTCGGGGATTTCCATATCGTCAGGCAGTTCCATGTTGTCGGGTTTTTGCATTTGCCCACCCTGATTCGGCTTGTCGCCACGGTTTGGGAAGTTCCCGAAGCCACCGCCACCGAAACCGTTTCCGTTGCCGTAAATAAGCGAAGTCATTTCCACTTCTGTTTCCGAGCCGTTTGCCGAAATAGTGTATTTGCCGTTTAAGACGATTTCAGGACAGCTCACCACAACAGAGCTGTAATTCTTTTTGCCCTCAATGTTTAAAATTTCACCGTTTTCATCGGACAAAATCATATTGTCGCTGCCGTTGTTTACAGTTACCATAATTGAACCTTGCGTTCCGTCTGTAAAGTTTTCAGCCATACCCACCGAGCCGAGGGCAACGAAAATTCCACCCGTAATTTCAGCCGAGGTTTCGTAATCAAGCGCTCCGTCTGCCCCCGTGGTAGGCCCGTAAATCACGGTTTTTCCACCCGAAACATACACCGAACCGTTTGAATCTATGCCGTCGCCACCTGCATTTACAGTAATGTCGCCACCCGAAATTTTAATGTATATGTCCGAGGTTTGAGAGGTTTCGCCCTGTTGTGCGTTTCGTCTGCCAAATCCAAAACCGCCCTGTGATGTGCCGTCGCTTGCGTTAATTCCGTCGTCGCTTGCAACAAGGTCGATTTTTCCGCCTGTGATAGTGACGGTTTTGCCCTCAATACCCTCGTATGATTTTGAAATTGTAATCGTGCCGTCGTTTATTATCACGTTTTCGTCCGAGTGTATTCCGTCGTCGCCTGTGGAAATATTAAATGTGCCGTTGTTAATATAACATTCGTTTGCACAATGAAGTCCGTCGTCGGCGGTGTTTAAGTCGAAATTTCCGTCGTTAATAACAAGGTTTGCGTTCGCCTTGATTCCTTTTGTGCTTGCGTCGTCTGTGGCGGTGGTGGTGATGTCAAAATCGCCGTTTTCAATTTGCACCGTCATTGAACTGTCGATTCCGTCACCCTTTGTGTTTAGGTTTAATTTGCCGTTTTCAATATAAACAAATCCCTTTGCGGAATCGTCCGAATTTTCTGCGTGAAGTCCGTCTTTGCCCGAATTAACCGTAATTTCGCCACTTGAAACTCTAATGCTGTCGTTTGCCTTTAAGCCGTGTCCTGTGGCGGTTACGTCAAGCACCGCACCGCATATTTTCAAATCGTCCTTTGTCACAATTCCGTGACAGGCGGTTGATTTAATTGTCAAACTCCCTTGTCCGTTAAGGGTCAAGTCGCAGTCTGAAAAAATTCCACCGTCCACGTTTGTGTCACCGTCTGCATAGCTTTCACCCGACGTGGTGATGGTGTTTTGCGTGTCTTTTTTTGCCGTAACAAACACTTTGTCGGCATTTTTAACGTAAATTCCGCACGCCTTGTCGGTGGTGATATTTACGCCGTCAAGTACAAGCTGGATTTTTTTGTCGTCCGAGTTGTCAATAACAATTTGACCGTTTAAATCACCGCTCAAAAGATAAATTCCCTCGTTTTTAACGGTTAAAACGCCGTCGCTAAATGAAACGCCATTTGCGCTTGTTTCTACGCTGTCGCCTTTAAGTTTAACCGAAACAGCCTTTGCTTCGTCGTATTCACCGCTTAAATCACGGTCGGAAAACATATCGTCCGTTTGAAGATTTGCGTTTTCCGACGATATAGGCTCACCGTTTGTTTGCTGTGTGTTTTCCGTATTGCCGTTGTTATTTTTTTCGCTGTCCTCACACCCTGCAAGAGCAAACGTCAGACAAAGTGCGGTTAAAACAGACAGCGATTTTTTAAAATTAAAGCTCAACTGAGTTCACCTCCGGCAAAGACATACTCACTTCAAGATTTCCATTTCGACAACGGATTTCGTCGATGAATTTCTTTTCGTCCTTTGCGTCTTTTAGCTTAACATTGTATGTAAGTCGGAACATACTGCCCATATTTGTGGTTTTTACACGCTGGATTTCGTGTGAAGCGGTGTATCCCTCGAAAAGGTCGTCAAAAATTTCGGTATAGTCTAAATCTTCGGGAATTGTAATTCGCAAAACTCTTTCGTTTGTGTTTTTCTGTTTTGTGCCAAGACCCAGCGCCGAGCATAAAAGCATAAATCCGCCCAAAATCGCCGTGAATACAAGTGCGTATCCGAAATATCCCATTCCCACAACAATTCCCGCACACATTGCAAGGAAAATCGTGCCTATGTCTTTGGCTGTTCCCGGAACAGAACGAAAACGTACAAGGTTAAAGGCTCCCGCTACGGCAACCCCTGCACCCACGTTTCCGTTTACCATCATAATAACTACGCACACAACGGCAGGAAGCATTGAAAGCGTCAAAACAAAACTTTTGGTGTATTTCGACTTAAAAGCGTACACGAACGAAAGAAAAATTCCGATTACGAGCGCTACGCCTATGCAGGCTAAGAAGTCGCCGATTGTGACGGTGGAGGTTATTCCCTCGTCAAAAATTCCGTTAAAAAAAGTGTTTGCTAAAGTAATTGTGTTCATTGGTGTTTCCCCCTAAATTATTTTGTCCTTAATGTATTTTGAATATGCCGTTCCGTATTTGGAAAATGATGTCTTGTAAATTTTTTCCTTTGATAAAAAATTTATCAGCCACAACGGAATAGCGTTTGCGACCTTGATTTCCAACAAAACTTGGTCATCTTGAATTATCGACGTGCCGTAAACTCCTTTGCACAAGGATAAATCGTAATCACGCCATAAAATATTGCGGTCAAAGGTCATGCGAAAATCGTGGTCGTCTTTGCCGTAAAACGCTTGACGGTCGTAAGAAATGTACGCCTTTGGCAAAAGCGGTGCATAGTGGTCGAGAACATAGTTAATTTCTTTCGGGATTTGCCCCTCAAATGCGTTGCTTGTTACTTCACGGTCAACAAGAAATTTCATTGTGTCCTTTTCCGTGGCGCTGATTCGCCGTTTGTAAACAATGCTTTCGTATTTCTTTTTAAGTTCGGTGAAAACCACGCTGTCCTCTGTGGCAACCCCGTAACTTCGCACCCTTAATTTTTCCTTGTAAACGGGTTTTTCAATGGAACGCCGTATCAAAAGATAGTCCGGCGTGTCAAAGTACAAATTGCAAATAGTACATTCGCCGTATTTGTCCGCTTGCATATGTTCTTCCATAATTTTACGCAAAGAAAAATATTGGTCGGTGTTAAGCATAAATTTCAATTCGTACCGTTTAAAAATATTCTGGTACCCCATAAAACGCCCCCGTTTTCCGATTTTTTTCAGCTTAGTTAAATTTTAACTTCCGTTTTTAATTTTAAGGGCTTTTTGTGAAAATAAAGTGATAATCTTAGAATAATTAAAACAAATTTGTGTGTAAGCTTGCGTTTTTTTCACTTTTGTGTTAAAATTAAAATATAGTTTAGAGATTTGAGTTTTAAAAAAGGAAGTGATGTTGTGTCTGTTGTGGCAGGAATCTCAACTGCGTGTATGTACCCAATGCTGACGGAAAACGCCTTGCAAACCGTGTGCGACCTTGACATTGACTGCGTGGAAATTTTCGTAAATTCCGACTGCGAACTTGAAGAATCTTTTGTTAAACAAATGAAAAACACTCTTGATAGAACCAACACAAAATGTGCTTCGTTGCACCCTTTTACCTGCGGAATCGAACCCATGATGTTGTTTACCTATTACGAACGCAGATTTTACGATATGCTGGAATATTACAAAAAATTCTTTAACGCCATGAATATTCTCGGCGCAAAGGTGTTTGTTTTGCACGGCAACAAACCCCAAAATAAATTTGACGACCAAACGTATTTTGAAAGGTTTGAGGGGCTTTACGATTTGGGCAAAACTTTCGGCGTGACGGTCAGCCACGAAAATGTTTCAAGGTGTACTGCGGGGGATTTGGATTTTATGGTGAAAATGAAAAACGCTCTGGGCGACAAGGCAAATTTCACTTTGGACGTAAAACAGGCTGTCAGACGTGGTTTTTCACCGTATGATTTTGTAAAATCTTTGGGTAAAAATATCAAACACGTTCACCTTAGCGACCACAACGAAAAAAGCGACTGTATTTTGGTTGGAAACGGCAAACTTGATTTTGAAAATTTCTATTCCGAACTTAAATCCGTGGGTTTTGACGGCGCAATTGTTTTGGAACTTTACCGAAACGGCTTTGATAAAGTAGACGATTTGGGCGAAAATTATAAATTTATCAAAAAAATTATTGAAAATTGCCCATAAATTTAAAATATGCTTGACTTTTTGTGTGAAAAATAATATACTTATATAGTGACTTTGTGTGTCTTTTTTTAGGACGCAAAAAATATCTAGGAGGAAAAATAAAGTGCGACAAGTAAAAAAACCCGTGTTTTTTATAGTTTTGCTTTGTATCATAATGCTTGGGCTTCTGACATTTTTCGGAGTGCATACATATTACGGCGATTCTACAAACACGATTATCAAAGGCGTTGACGAAATACGCTGGGGTATTGACATTCAGGGCGGTGTAAACGCCACGTTTTCACCTTATGGCGATTATGACGCAACAGATGACGAAATGGACGCCGCAAAGGCGGTTATCGAACAACGTCTTGTAAACCTTAACATCACAGACGGTGAGGTTTATGTTGACTATGACCACGACCACGTTATGGTGTCGTTTCCGTGGCAGGTTGGCGAAACGGATTTTGACCCTGAAAGCGCCGTAAACGAACTTGGCGAAACGGCTATTCTCACATTCCGTAAAGGAACAGACGAGGACGGCGACAAGGTTTTGGACGGAACGCAGGTTTCAAAAGCAAGTGCGCAGCAACAACCAAACGACAACGGCGGTTATGATTGGGTCGTAGCGCTCAAACTTGACAGTACGGGAAAAGACGCTTTTGCCGACGCAACAACCGAACTTGCGGGAAAAGGTTCGATTTCTATTTGGATGGACGACGAGTGTATTTCCGCTCCGTCGGTTTCAAACGCTATCACAAACGGCGAATGTGTTATTTCGGGAAGCTTTACATACGATTCCGCTAAGAGCCTTGCGGACAAGATTAACGCAGGTTCATTGCCGTTTAAATTGGTTGCAACAAGCACAAACACAATTTCGCCGACACTTGGCGACGGCGCTAAAAACGCAATGGTAATTGCGGGACTTATCGCTTTTGTTTGTATTGCAATTTATGTTATTTCAATTTACAAACTTCCGGGCGTGGTTGCTACAATCTCCCTTGCAGGACAGGTTATTGTTTCAATTGCGGCTATGACAGGATTTTTCGGAAGCGCCGACAGCTTTTCTCTGACGATTCCGGGTATCGCAGGTATTATTCTTGCAATTGGTATGGGCGTTGACGCAAACGTTATTACGGCTGAAAGAATCAAGGAAGAACTTAGAAACGGCAAAACCCTCAACGGGGCGATTGACTTGGGCTTTAAGAGAGCTTGGTCGTCTGTGTTCGACGGAAATATCACCGTTGTGTTCGTTGCGGTAATTCTTATGGCTGCGTTCGGACCGACCGACGGAGTTTTCGCAACACTTCTTAAACCGGTGTTCTTTGCGTTCGGCGTGTCAACAGCGGGAACAATTTATTCACTTGGTTATACACTTTTGGTTGGTATTATTCTTAACTTCGTGTTCGGAATTTTCTGTTCAAGACTTATGATTTCTTCCCTTTCAAAGTTCAAGATTTTCAAAAATCCTAAGCTTTACGGCGGTTACGGAAAAGACGAACAGCCAAAGGAAAAGAAAATCCACAAAGTTGTTAAAAACAGCAAAAAATTCTACACAGCGTCGGTTTCTCTTATGGTTGTGTTTGCAATTGTGGCGGTTGTTTTGGGACTTAATATTGCTATTGAATTTAAGGGCGGAACGGTTCTCAGCTATACATACGACGGCGACCTTGACACAAAACGTGTTGAAACAGTCGTTAAAGACGCCGTGGGCGAAAAGGTTACGGTTAAGACAGGCGAACAGTTCTCCACAGGCGATAAGACCGTCGAGCTTTCGTTTGCTTCAAACGAGGGACTTTCTTCCGAAAGACTTTCGGAACTCGGCGACAAGCTTTCGTCTGAATTTTCCGCAAACAATCTTGAAAGTTTGTCAACCACAGACGTTAGCCCGTCAAACGGTAAAGCTTTCTTCCTCAAATGCTTCGTAGCTGTATTGTTCGCAGCAATCGTAATGGTTGTGTATATCGGATTCAGATTCAAGAAAATCGGTGGTTGGAGCGCAGGCTGTATGGCGGTTGTGGCGCTTGTTCACGACATGATTATGGTGTTCGGCTGTTTCGTAATTTGCAGATTCGACATCAACGCAAACTTTATGGCTGTACTTCTCACAATTTTGGGCTATTCAATTAACGCAACAATTATCATCTACGACAGAATCCGTGAAAACAGACGTCTTTACGGCAATAAATACAAGCTTGAAGAATTGGTTGATATGTCAATTTCCCAGACTTTGGGACGTTCGATTCACACAACCGTAACAACCGTGCTTGCAATGGCTGTTGTGTGCATTGTGTGCATTATCTGCGGCGTAACTTCAATTCTAAGCTTTGCGTTCCCACTTATCGTGGGTATGGTTTCGGGTGTTTACTCGTCAAACTGTATCGCACCTACACTTTGGGTTTGGTGGAATAACAAACACTCAAAAACCGCAAAGAAAAAAAGATAATTTATTTTAAATCGCAAAATCCCGTTTAGGAAGAATCCTAAGCGGGATTTTTTGTCACAGAAAAATGACTAAGTTAGTCAAAATCTAAGATATTTTACAAAAAAAATATGGACAAACGGATTTTTTTAGTGTAAAATATAGGTATACAGTTTATTTAGGGGGAAAAAACCATGCTTTTGCCTGTTCCGATTGAGTACAAAGATTCGCTGTGCGAAATAAGGTCGAAAAAGAACGAGATTGTCGCAAAAGGTATTCTTGTTGACATTAACGAGGAATTTATTAAAATCAGACCGGCGGATAAAAAGTGCCTTGTTAATTTCAACGTAAACCAACCGGTGAAAATCAATGTGTACAACAAACTTGAATTTGCCGTGCTGGTGGGATTTGTCAGCGGTGTTGACGGGGTCAACGTAACAATTGTGGACGTGGTGCGTATTGTTGACCACGAAAGACGAAACCATTTCAGAGTTGAGGTCAGCCTGCCTGCCACCATTGATTTAGAAAACGAAAACGATATTGGCGTGACGCAAGACGAAAAGAATCAAGCGAAAATCAACGCCGTGTTTATTAAGGATTTGTCCCTTAACGGCACCCGAATCCAGTCGAAACTGCGCCTTTCAAAGGGCAACAAACTTTGGATAAGTTTTAACGTTGGGGCAAAACCTATACGGGTTAAGTGCGTTGTGGTGAGAAGAATGTTGGACGAATCAAAGAAATTCTATCACTACGGTTGCCAGTTGGAATTTGAAAACGAATCCGACAACGACAGACTTTGCGCATACCTTTTTAAAGTTCAAAGACAAAACAATGCCGACGAAGTTTAGGCAAAAAATTAAACCGCACACTTTTTTTGTGTGCGGTTATTGTTTTGTTCGTAAAATCAGTATTTGGTATCGGAAACGTAATCTTTTGAAACAAATCCGATTTTGCCGTCGTAATCAATCTTCCACCAGTCGCCGTTTTCACCGATAATCGTCACTTCGGTGTTAAGTGCGAAAACTCCCATGGAAGTATAAGTTGTGTCCGGCCCTTGTCTGAAATGGCAGGAATTTGTGAAAATATTTCTCTTTTCAACTACGACCGTGCCGTATTCGTCGCCGACTTTTACGCCAATGTTGACTTCGTTGTCGTCGTACTTGATTTTGATTTTGCACTCACCCAACGATACGCCCGTAACGTTTGCGTTTTCGTCAACCGTCGCTACGCTTTCGTCCGTGGAAGAAAATTCAAGGTCGGAAATTTTAAAACCGTCGCTGAGTTTCATCTCAATTGTGGCTGTTTCGCCTTCGTTGACGGTTACGTCCTGCGCCACAACGCTAAATATAGGTTTCGGCTGAGTTGTGGTTGTGGTGGTCGTGGTTGTTGCGGTTGTTGTCGTAGCCACAGAAGTGGTCGTGGTCGCTTTCGGCGTGGTGGTTGTGGAAACACTTTCGGATTTAAAATTCACAATGGTTTTGTCCGATTTGTCACGGGTTGCGGTAAAAACAATCCCCACAACCATTATTCCAATAAGTATTACGCCCAATACGGCAATGATTATTTTGTGTATTCTTTCCAATTTTAGCACCTCATTAAAGACTAAATATACAATTATTATACACCATTCGACATATTCTGTCAACATTAAACCCGCATTTTTTTCCTTTAACAAAACTCAAACATTTCTCAAAAATTTCAAAAACAAATAAGGCTTATTATTTAACCACAATAAAAATTACGAAAGAGGTTTTAATTATGACAAATGTTAATTTAAACAACAGCGAAAAGGATTTTTTGGTGGAGAAAATT
>CAYZOV010000033.1:0-17232 GCA_964480525.1 uncultured Ruminococcus sp. | reverse complement strand
TTGCCTAAATTAGTTCCAAGCATATCGGCATATTCACGCTGTGTCATATTGAGAGTCAACCGCTTTTCGCGTATCTGCTTGCCTTGGTCGTTATATAAAAACATATTGAAATCGTCAAGAAGTTCCGTAACGGGAACATCAAACAAGGCAGCAAGCTTTTCCATATTCTCTAATGGGTAATAATCGCGTCCGTATTCCTCATAGCGGAGATAAGTGCTTCGGTCAACGCCTATGTAATCCGCAACCTCTCTTTGTAGGAGTGCTTTGCGGTATCTGTGATAACGGAGTTTGTCCGCAATTTCGGTTATTTCCGATGGGTCGGAGAAACGAATATTGAATTTTTCGGACTCTAATAAGTGATGCGGTGCAAGCAACGGAAAGCTGTGAATGAATAAAGGAGCAAATTTTACCTCTCCCGATATGTTTTGCACCATTAAATAAGAACGGCTACCTAAGCGGCGAAATACGTGCCATTTTTCATCGGAGGGAACTTGACTTTCACCGTATGCTCCGGAATAAGCCGTTATGATAGGATAGCATTTTCAATACACCTTGAACCGTATGTGGCGAAGCGGTTGCCTTTGGTGTAGTCAAAAGTTGACACGGCTTTAATTAGTCCGATTGTGCCTATGGAAATTAAATCGTCTTGGTCTTGGGTGCCGTTGAGATACTTTTTTATGATGTGCGCAACAAGCCTTAAATTGTGTTCGATAAGCTTATTTCGGGCGGTTTTGTCGCCGTTTTTCATCTTTTCAAAATAAAGCCGTTCGTCTTTGGCAGAAAGGGGTTTTGGGAAAACGTTGGGTTTATCCAGATGAAGCGCCAAAAACAGCAGATTTGAAAAAAGAAAATCAAGTACGTTTGAAAACATTTTGCCACACTCCTTTGTGAAAATTTGTGTTTAATTATATGCGGTGTGACAAGCTGAAAATTTCACAATTTCTTAAAAAAGTTCGTCGTGAAAGATTATAAAAGATTATATATATTTAATAGTATAACTTATAAAAAATTATCGATTATTCAGTATAAATAAAAGTGAGATTTTGTGTGAAAATCTATTGACAACTTAACGAATATATATTATAATGTGTATAAGGTAAATTGTGCCTATTTATGTGTAATTTTAATGATTGGAGGAAATAAAATGTTGCAAAAACTAAGACGACCTGTTGCTTTTGTTTCGGCGGTTGCAATGACGTTGACAATGCTTTTGTATTTGCCTGTGGGCGTGTTCACCAACAACGACTACGGAATGTGGGCAAACGCAGAAGAAAACCGGACGACAACCACAACCACGGTTAAACTTAGCGACGAGGACAACGGCTTTTTCGGAAAAGAATACCAGGAAGCCGAAAAAATCACAAAACAAAACTATAAGGAGTACGGTTTTACGGCTGACAACTGGAAACAGTTTGAGGATTATTATGCTGTGGAAAACGCAGGTCAGCTTTACTGGATTGCACAGCTTGTAAACGAGCATGGCGAAACCGACTTTAATGTGGTTTTGACGGACGATATCGTAGTAAACTATGATGTTTTGAACGAGTACGACAATTTTAATTATGACCCGGAGGATACTTACAGGGAATGGACGCCTATCGATTATTACTATGATAAAGTAAATGATGACTACCTGTATTATACAGGTACTTTCGACGGAAACGGTCATACCATAAGTGGTCTTATTATCATTCAAGAAGATACCGGTTGGGTAGTACAAATGGGATTGTTCAACAATCTTGACGGAACGGTTAAGAATCTTGGTGTTATTGATTCTTACTTTTCTTCGGAACATAACGGTAGCAGTATCGGTGTTATTTGTGAAACTTTGGGCGACAATGGTTTAATCGAAAATTGTTACAACAAGGGTACGATTTTTATGTCTGGATTAGCCAACTATGTTGGCGGTATCTGTGCGAAAACCTACGGCGGTACAATTAAAGATTGTTACAACGAGGGACTTATCTGGCAGGAATCGGATTCTACAAGCAGTACTTCTACCTATATCGGTGGTATTTGCGGATATATTGTAGATGAGGACGACGAAGCAGGTGCGTTAATCGACGGTTGTTATAACACGGGAAATGTAATTGCACGAGGAAAAAGAGTTTATGCAGGCGGTATTTGCGGTTGCAGTTCTTTTGAAAATAATGTATCAAAGATTACAAATTGTTATAACAAAGGCTCGATAGACGTTTGGGCTGACGAAGGATATATCGGCGGTATTTGCGGACTTAACGAAAATATTGTTGAAAACTGTTATAACACAGAATTTATTCAAGGCAGAGGATATACTGCAGGATTAGAGAGTGCTTACGGTGCTATTGGCGGTATTTGTGGATATCTCGGCGGTTACGGTGACGTACATGCGTATATCGAAAACTGTTACAATACAGATGACGGAGGTATCTCGGCTGATATTAACGGATATTATTTAGGTGGTATCTGCGGTAATAGCAGACTATCATACATATATAACTGTTATAACCATGGTGCTGTAGATATAACAAATGCGGAATATGGTGGCGGTATTGTCGGCATAGCGTCGGGTACGATATCGTGCTGTTATAACACAGGATTATTAAGTGGTGATTCAGATTATAGCCAAACATCAAAATACGGTCAGATAGGCGGTTATCTTACAGAGGGTACTACCGCCGTGGCAACAAAGATTGAGGGCTGTTTTTATTCTACCTATTACCATGATGATGATATAGGTTTTTATGGCACTGTAAACGGTGACGTTGACATCGAAAATATAGGCTCTGCTTATATGGACGAAGCTTTTAACAGCGGTAATATTGCGTACTTGTTGCAAATGGCACAAGAAGCTGACGATAACGGCGAAGTCCCACAGGTCTGGGGTCAGACGATTATGGGCGACAAGAAAGACGATTACCCTGTTTTGGGCGGTAAAAAGATTTATTTCGGAACAAGCTGTAAAGGTGACGACAGTTCGCTAAGTTCGTCAAGTTTTTCAAACTTTGAATTTGACAACGACGGTCATAGCTACGACGACAACGGATTCTGCGTTTTCTGTGACGGTTATGAACCTGCGGTGCTGGTTACTTTTCGCAATGAGGAATCATTGGGACTACCATCTTTGAATTATAGGGATTGTTACGCAATTCAAAACGCAGGAAACCTTTATTGGTTTGCACAGCAAGTAAACGCCGGCAATACAGATTATAAAGCAGTTTTGTTAAACGACATTGTTGTTAACGAAAATGTTCTTAATTCAGACGGCACACTTAATACAACAAATTCGGCGAATTTCAGAACATGGGAACCAATCGGTAATACTACTATTGGTTACAACGCTTCATTCGAGGGAAACTGGCACACAATCAGCGGTTTGTACATTAACGGTTACACCGGATATTTTGGCTTGTTTGGTAATGCGGGAGCAAGCGCTCATATTAGAAATATCGGCGTTGAGGATTCTTACTTTAACGGAACAGGTGTTGCAGGCGGTATCGTCGGCGGTCTTACCGACGGTTATGTCAATAGTTGTTACACCAGATGTTATGTCAATGCTTCTTCCACCAGCGTAACAATTGCAGGCGGTATCATAGGCGCATATAGCGCAGATAGTGCCGGACATTTGTATGGCTGTTATTCCGAATCGTATGTATACGCAACAAATGCAGGTGCGATTATCGGTCAAAACTTGTCAGGTGCAGACGGATTCGACTCTTGTTATTATAATTCAGACATCTGTAGTAATGCAATCGGAGTAGGTCAGAGCGAAACCACAAAAATTGAGGGTCATTCTTCCGAGAACTTTAAAAACGGTGTGGTTGCGAGCAAGTTAGGAGATAACGGTATCGGTCAGAAGCTTACGGGCGACGACAAGGACGATTATCCTAAATTTAACGCACCGAGAGTTTACGAAAATTATATCTGTACTTGGCAGTATTTCTATTCAAACGACGAATACAAGGACGATAGCCACGTTTACGAAAACGGATTCTGCAAATTCTGTAACGACGGATACGAATCGGCAACGTTAATCACAGAGGATAATTACAAAGATTTTGACTTGACAAGCGGTTATGTGGGTTATTATGCAATAGAAAACGCAGGTCAGCTTTATTGGTTTGCAAATTATGCAAACGGCGAAAACCAAAGTGCAAACGCTGTTTTGACAGACAATATCGTTGTAAACAAGTCTGTTCTTAAATCGGACGGCACACTTGCTGACGATACAAGCAACTTTATTGAATGGTTCCCGATTGGTTATTATTATGACCGTGACGGCAATGGTACATACGAGGACGTTTGCTACAATGGTACGTTCGACGGACAGGGCTACACAATCAGCGGACTTTATTTCAATAATACCAATCAGGGTTATGTAGGTCTGTTTGGACAAATTGAATCAGGTGCAAAAGTTCAAAACGTTGGCGTAATTGATTCTTATTTTTGCGCAGAAAAACATGTCGGTGGTGTGTGTGGAGATAACAATGAAAGTACGGTCACAAATTGTTATTTCAGCGGTTCTGTTCTAACAATAAGTGGTAGCTTTATCGGTGGCGTGTGCGGAAATAATAGAAAAGGCACAATCACAAACTGTTATAACATTGGTTCTGTTCTAACAACAAGCGGTGGACATATCGGTGGTGTATGCGGATATAATTACGGAACTATTGCAAATTGTTATTACAGCGGTTCTGTTGCCCAATACGCAACCACAGCCGGTGCTTCTTCTGCCGGTGGGTTGTGCGGATATAACTATAACGGCACAATCACAAACAGTTATTACCTTTCGGCTACATCGACTACGGACGGCGGAAAAACCGAAGCGCAGTTTAAATCGGGCGAAGTAGCATATCTCTTGCAGAACGGACAGGATTCAGAAGATACAATTGTTTGGGGACAGAGAGTTATCGGTAAAAACAAGGAAACACGTCCTGTTTTCGGCGGTAAAGAAGTGTTCCAAAACAAAACATACACAACTTGTTATGTTGACGAAAATTCTGCTTCGTACAGCTATTCAAACGTAAAAATCGCTGATGTTTTCAGCACAAATCACTCTGAATTAGACGACGACGGTTTCTGTAAAAAATGCGGTGGATACCAGTCCGCAACATTGGTGACAAGTGAAAACTTTGAAGAACTTAACCTTGACGAAAGTTATGTAGATTTCTATGCTATTTCAAATGCAGGTCAGCTTTACTGGTTTGCAGACAAGGTTAACAATGAAAACGACGATTATGCAGACATAAATGTTGTTTTGATAGATGATATCGTGGTTAACAAAAACGTCCTTAACACAGACGGCACGCTTAATACGACAAATTCAAGCACTTTCAGAAAATGGACGCCAATAGGTAATTATGATAACGATACAGATTTCCCATTTGTTGGTATTTTTAACGGAAATAATCACACGATTTCGGGACTTTATTATGACGGTTCAGACATTAATGCAGGATTGTTCGGTTATTTGGATTATAATGACGATTCAAGTTGTTTCGGTTTAGTTACAAACGTTGGCGTAATTGATTCTTATTTCAAACTCACCGGAACTGATGATACTGTATATTATAGTTTAGGTGCAATTTGCGGAGATAATGACGGTGCGATAATTGATAGTTGTTATAGCAATTCTACTGTTTGCGCAACAGGTATCGGATTTATTTTTGATATTTCGGGTATCTGCGGATATAATGAATGTGATGTTATTTACAGTTACAATACCGGCAAAATTTCTGCTGATACAAACGCTGTATCTGATACATATGTATCAGGTGTTGTTGGTTGTAATCTTTATGGTTTGATTGATAACTGTTATAACAGCGGAAAAATCACTTCAACAGCCGTTGGCGGTTACCAAGCAAATATCGGCGGTATAGCAGGATATAATGGTGATTGTATTTCAAACAGTTATAACACAGGCGAAATTTCAGCGTCAGGAACTCCGGACGCGGGTCAGATTGTTGGCGGCGTAAACGGATATAATGACGGAAGAATCATTAACTGTTACAACACAGGCAATATAAATGCCACATCAACCTTGCAATGCGTCGGCGGTTTTATTGGCGAAAACGAAAACGGAGTTATTGTTTTATCATACAGCACAGGTAAAATTACGACGTCGGATAATATGGACGATATTTGTGCTGTCGGCGGATTCTGCGGATATAATGGTGGCGGTATAGGATTCTCAAAAGTTCTTGACGCAGCATATAAAACAGCAGTCGGAGAAATAAGCACGGACGCAGATAATGCTTCCTTAGCCACAACTAATGAGAAGAACTTTGCAAGTGGTTGTGAGGCGTTAAATTTGAATTCAAATAAAACTATGTTAGGTAGTATGATATTTAACATTGAAGTAAATTATGGTGTTACAATATTAGAATGGAAACAAAATATTGACATTGACGGCAAAACCCCTGACAGTTCGCCTAACTTTACGGGTGCAACCGTATATTCTGTTTCATCATCTAACGAGTGTCAAGGCTACGGCTCAAATACGGAGAACGCTGAAAGCGACAGTTACGTTCACGAAGATGTTGACGGCGACGGATACTGCGATTTGTGTAACAGCAAGATTGACGGCGGTTCTGCACAGCTTTTGGGTTACACCCTCACTCTTGACGGCTCAATCGGTGTAAACTTCTACATGGATTTGTCGGACGATATTGTTAATGACGCAGATTCCTACGTTAAATTCAAAGTCAACGGCAAAGAACAGATTGTTAAAGTCAGCGAAGCTACTAAAGATAGCGGTTATTATGTTTTCCCATGCTATGTTCCTGCCCCTGAAATGACAAAGGAAATCACAGCACAGGTATTCAGCGGTGACTTTGAATCCACGGTTTACAAGTTCACAGTTCAGGACTACGCTAAGTACATTTTGGACAATAAGGGTGACTATAGCGCTGAAACAGTAGCACTTGTTAAGGCACTCTTAAACTACGGCACAATGGCACAGAAATACTTTGAAGTTAATACGGATAAACTTGCAAACTCTATCCTTGCTGATACTGATAAGGCTATTTCTGATGTGGCTGTTGACGACCTTGCGAATTACAAGCCGTACTTTGATGAAAACATTGACGAAGTGGGCGAATTTAAGACGTTCTACCTCACACTTAACTCAACAACAAATCTTAACGTTACGTTCAAGCCTGTCGAGGGCAAAACAATTGACGATTATTCATTTATGGTTGATAATAAGGTATTAACAGATGATGAAGTCAAGGACATAGTTAAGGTTTTGGACGACGGCAGATTCCTTTTCACGTTTAAAAATATTGACGCTAAGAATTTGGGTGAAAAAGTGATTATGTCGGCTCGGTTATATGATTCCACGGGAGAACAACTTCTTTATTCGGAAGTCGGTATTTCGCCGTTGTCGTATGCACGTCAGATTATTAAGAACAGCGCAACAAAAGACGCAAATTTGGTCAGCACAATGAAAGCAATGTACGATTTTTATAAGAAAGCGATTGCTTATGACGGTGCAAATTCATAAAAACGGAGGTAAAAAGAAATGAAAGAAATTTACAACTCACCTGAAATGAATATTGTAGAGTTTGAATCGGAGGATATTATTATAGCTAGCTACACTACGCCAGAAGAAGGTAAGGGTGAAGATTAACCCTTATCGTTTCGATTAAACGGCAGACGCACCCCGACCTTGCATGGTTGGGGTGCGTTTTTTGCGAATATTTTTCTTGATTTGATAGTGTGGAAAATCCCACCTTAAAAGTCGGTGTTAAAGGCGACTATGACGGAGCAGATTCCGCCATTTCCAAACTTGAATTAAGCGGAACGCTTGACAATACTAAAACAGATTATGTAAAAGTCGGTAAAGTCACCGTATCTCTTAATAACTAAATTTCCCCCCATCATTACAGTACGCTTGCACATATCCGTGCAGGCGTTTTCTGTTTTTGAAAAACGTAGAAATTTGTGGTTTTAGGTGTTGCAATATTTAAAAAAGTATGTTATAATGTATTGATACATCTAAGAATAAGACGAAGGGAGATTTGATTTAACATGGTAACGTTGGGCAGGGGCGAACAGGCAAAAGCGCACGAAGAAAACCTTAACAAACAACAGCAGAAAATTTCCGAAAAAATAGAATTTGGCGACAAAGAAGAAATAACAGTTAAAAACATGAAAGTTCTCGTAACCACAACCCAGTACGAAGGTGAACTTAGCAACAAGACCGAGCTTTTGACAAACGGAGAATTGACTATTTACAGCGAATCGGCAAAGTCAAACCGACCTTTGTATGTTATCAGATACGACGATTCTTCTCAAACAGGGTACGGCGACACACGAACGGTTTTCAGCATTTACAAAAACAACAGAGCGGTGATTGAACGTGTAAATCCTCACGCCGACGAAAGTATGCTTGTTGTTGAAAGCGGTCAAAAACACTTTTGCAGCTACAGTTTGCCAATGGGTGTTGCCGAATTTGGCGTAACAGGTAAAGAAATTGATTATCGAATTAACCGGCAGGGCGGAAACGTAAAGTTGGGGTATTCTTTAGAATTTAACTTTAACGTTTTCAGCACGTTTGTTGTGGAAATTAAGCTTAATAAGAACAGGAGATAAGATAATGGCTAATTTAATTAACAATGCAAAAGACGAAGTAAAAGAAATAATTTTAAAGGCTTTGGGCGAACTGGTGGCAGAGGGCGAACTTGCAAACGAGCCGATTCCCGCATTTAACGTGGAAATTCCTGCCGACGCAAAAAACGGAGATTTGTCCACAAACGTTGCAATGGTTTGTGCAAGAACTTTCAGAATGGCACCCCGTGCTATTGCCGAAAAAATTCTTTCAAAGGTTTACCTTGACGACAGCTTTTTTGCAAAATGCGAGGTCGCAGGCGCAGGATTTATTAACTTTTTCTTTTCTGAAAAATGGTTTGGTGAAGTTGTAAAAAACGTCCTTGACGAGGGCGAAAATTACGGCAAAACCGATATGGGCAACGGAAAAAGCGTGCTTGTTGAATTTGTTTCGGCAAACCCTACGGGACCTATGCACATCGGAAATGCAAGAGGTGGGGCAATCGGCGACTGTTTGGCTGCGGTTTTGTCAATGGCAGGATATGACGTTAAGAGAGAGTTTTATGTAAATGACGCAGGAAACCAGATTGAGAAGTTTAAAACTTCTTTGGAAACAAGATATCTCCAGCTTTACAAGGACGGAATCGAAATGCCGGAGGACGCTTATCAGGGCGAAGATATTATCGAACACGCAAAGAATTTTGCCGAAATCCACGGCGACAAGTACGTCGAAGCCGACAGCGAAGAAAGAAGAACCGCTTTGTGCGATTTTGCACTTCCTAAGAATATTGAGGGTCTTGAAAGAGATTTGGGCAAATACAGAATCACATACGACAGATGGTTTAAAGAAAGCGAACTTCACAACGGCGGAGCTGTTGCGGACATAATCGAAAAACTTAAAGAAAGCGGTTATACCTACGAAACAGACGGTGCGTTGTGGTTTAAATCAAGCGAACTTGGGGACGACAAGGACAGAGTTTTGGTTAGAGAAAACGGTATTCCGACATACTTTGTGCCTGACATTGCATACCATTATAACAAGCTTGTTACAAGAAATTTCACAACGGCTATTGACATTTTGGGCGCAGACCACCACGGTTATATTCCGAGAATGAAAGCCGCTATGACGGCGCTTGGGGTTGACGCAAACAGACTTGATATGGTTATTATGCAGATGGTAAACCTTGTCAAAGACGGACAAAAATACAAACTTTCAAAGAGAAGCGGTAAAGCAATCACCCTTTCGACGCTTCTTGACGAAATTCCGATTGACGCAGCAAGATTTTTCTTTAACCTTAGAGAGCCGAACTCGCACTTTGATTTTGACCTTGATTTGGCTGTTTCTCAAACTTCCCAGAATCCTGTTTATTATGTACAGTATGCTCACGCAAGAATTTGTTCGATTTTGCGTGGAATCGAAGCAGAGGGAATTGAAATTAAGAATTTTGAACCTGAAATGGCGAAGTGCCTTGAAACAGCGGAAGAAAAAGAACTTGTTAAATATATCGCAACTTTGCCGAACACCGTAAACGAATCCGCAAAGGCGTATGACCCTGCAAAAATGACAAGATATGTTGTGGAAATTGCCACAATGTTTCACAAATTTTATTCACAGTGCCGTGTTAAGGGCGAAAACGACGACGTAATGCAAGCAAGACTTGGACTTTGCAAGGCGACTAAGCAGATTATTAAGAATATTCTTGATATGCTTAAAATCAATTGCCCTGAACAGATGTAATTTTAACTGACAGAAAGGAAAATTTATGGACAGTTTAAACCCTCCCAACCGATTGTGGAGCGATAATCAAAAACCTGCGGTTATAACAACTTTGGGGGAGCCTTGCGAACCTTTCGGGGAACTTAGCTTTTTCAAAATGATTGACGTTTTTTATGACAAGGCTTATGTCTTGGACGAGGACGGCGCAACAAGCTTTATTTTAAAAGGTATAACCGAACTGTCGGAACTTAGGGCGGCTGTGCTTGCTTGTCGTAAATTTGACAAGCCCGTCATTGCCGTGCTTGAAATCGATACGGACACGGACGAAACGTCGGGCGGAAAAGAGCTTGGGTATTTGATAACTTTGCAAAATCTCGGAATCGACGGCGTGGGATTTAAAGTTATGGACGAAAACGAACGCAAAGAAACTCTGGATATTGTAAAGTATATTATGAATTATGCAACAGTTCCGCTGTATGTGTGCCTTGACGAAAACAACGCAAATTGGGGATATATTAAGAATTTTGACGGCTTTTTCGACGTGGTTTTTGATGTGTCAAACCTTAACGAAAACAAAGTTGAGGTTGTTGAAAACTGCGTCAGCCGACTGGAATTTGCTCAAAAAGACGACGAAAGTACGGACATTGTGGCGGCAAACCATTTGCAGGCGTTTTTCCTAAACCCCGAACATATCACCCTGTCAAACCCTGTGGATATTGAATTTGACATGGCGGACGAACTTATTGACTTTGAGGACGAATCTTTCGACGTGATAACTGTTGAAATCAACACCCACGACGACGGTTTTCACCTTAGCCGAAATTTGCATTTCCTTGAACTTCCCGTTATGTTCCGTGCCGAAACGGCGGAAGCGTTGAGAATGGCTCTTTGTTACTACAACGGCAGAGCGTTGGTTGACAGTACGGTGTCAATCGACGACGAGGTTTTGCAGGAAATCTGCAACGAATTTGGAGCGGTAATTTATTAAAAAATATACGTCACTCTGGTTTGGGTGACGTTTTTTGTAGGAAGTGTACAAAAATTTTCAATAATTTGTATAAAAAGTTAATTGCAATTTGTCGAAAATTGTGGTAAAATAGTTCTAGGCTGATTATAAGCCGTTTTGTTAGTGATTATTTCAAGAAAAAATGCGGGATTGCGAGGTGTTTTTCTTGTATGGAATATCTCAATAAGAGAATTTTAGAATATTGTGAAAAATTAACGTCTGTTAAGATATATAAAATTATTTGCGTGGCGTGTGCGATTGTTCACTTTGGATTTGTGATTCTGTTTCGTGTGATGAAAGCCATGGTTGTAATGAATTTTAACATTGCCAGCGTGCTTTTGTATTTGTTGCTGTTTTTCAGATGTACAAACGAAAACCGCCCTGTGGTGGGGACGCTTGCTTATTCCGAAATAGTTTTGCACGGCATACTTGCAACTGTTTATGTGGGGTGGGAATTTGGATTTGCGCTGTATCTTGTGTGCGTGATTCCGTTGGCGTTTTACCTTTCTTATAAACGCTTTTTAACGCCTATGATAATTTGCGTGTCTACGATTGTGCTGTTTATTGTGCTTAAATATCTCACGGGCGTGGGAATAATTGTTCCGCTGATTGAATCGAATTTATCCGATACGGTTGTGACAATTATTTATATCGCAAACAGTATAATAAGCTTTATGATGCTTGTTATTTTGTCCCTTGTTTATAATATTTCAAGCAACCGTGCAAATGTGATTCTTAAAGAAAAAAACCACCAGCTTGTTGAACTTGCATATACAGATTCGTTGACAAAACTTCAGAATAGACGTTCTATGTTTATGTCGATTAAAGAAAGTTTTAAACGTGCGGCGGAAAACGGCGAAGCTTTTACCATTGTTCTTTCGGATATTGACGATTTTAAACAGGTGAACGATACATACGGTCATAATGCCGGGGATATGGTGCTGAAAAAAGTCAGCCAGCTTGTGCGTGAATCTCTGCCTGCGGGCGGTTCGGCGTGTAGATGGGGCGGCGAAGAAATTTTGATGTTGTTGCCCGACTGCGACGTCGAAGAAGGTGCGGAATTTGCCGACAATTTGCGAAAAGCCGTGTCGGAGATGGAATTTGACTGGGGCGATAAAATCATACATATTACTATGACTTTCGGCGTGACCGAAAATAAAGGTCAGCTATCGGTGGATAAGATGGTTTCAAATGCGGACAAAAATCTTTACAGTGGTAAACGTAACGGAAAAGACTGCGTGATTTGTTAAAATCTTTTCATCATAAATATTGTTCTCGGAAAATGAGGGAAGTGCTTTGTGCATTTCTCTCATTTTCATATTTTTTTGATAAAAATTTGTTTAACTTTGTGCAGTATGCTGTTGACAATTGCACGGGTAATGTGTATAATATAATTAGTTAGACTTCTAATTATTTTTTGCGAAAATTTTAACCGAGAAAGAGGTGATTTTTTGGAGGAAAAAATTATCCGCTTCAGCCATGATGAATTTAAAAAACAGATGGCTGTTATGATGGATTTTGTTACCCACCAGATTGATGTTTATAACAACATTATTCTGTCAAAATACGGCGTAACACACTCTCAGGCGAAAATTCTGGTGCGACTTTCGGAATCCCCGAACGGCAGACTTTCACAAAAGGAATTTACCCGAATGGGACGGCGAAACTCCACAATTACCGCAACTTTGAACAATCTTGAAAAGGGCGGATTCATAACCCGTACCGCCAGCGAAACCGACGCAAGAGCAAAGTTTATTCAGATTACACAAAAAGGGCAGGAAGTTCAGCAGGTTGCATTGAAAAACGTTGTTGACCTTGAAAATCTGCTTGTTGAGGGTTTTAGCGACGAAGAAAAGATTCTGTTCAAAATGCTGTTGAAAAGGGTAGAGGACAATATTAAAAAAATCAACGGTTTTGACGTCAAAAATATTTAGATAGCTAATTATTTAAGAAAGGTGGAATTTGTTTTTTATGTTTAAAAAGCTGTTATCCAATGTGGGAAAATACAAAATCTATGCTATTTTGACCCCGCTTATGATGATGGGCGAAGTTGCGATGGAAATTTTTATTCCGTCGGTTATGGCGAAGATTATCGACGACGGTATCCGTGGCGGAAAAGGCGTGGGATATATCACAAAAATGGGTGCGTTGATGGTCGTGATGGCTGTTGTGTCCCTTATTTTCGGCTCGCTGGGTGCGTACTTCGGTTCAAAAGCAAGTATGGGATTTGCCAAAAATTTGCGTGGAAATCTTTTCAGAAAAGTTCAGGAATTTTCCTTTTCCAATGTTGACAAATTTTCCACGGCTTCTCTCGTAACCCGACTGACAACGGACGTTACAAACACGCAAAACGCTTTTAATATGCTTATCCGTATGGCGTTTCGTTCCCCTGTAATGCTCATAGGTGCAGTAATTATGGCGGTTAAAATCAAGCCGTCGCTGTCGGCTGTGTTGCTTGTTTCGGTGCCGATTTTGGCGGTATGTCTTGCACTTATCATGACAAAGGCTCACCCAAGATTTAAGGTTATGCTTGACAAGTACGACAGAATGAACTCGGACGTTCAGGAAAACCTTATCGGTATTCGTGCGGTTAAGGCGTTTGTTCGTGAGGATTATGAAAAGGAAAAATTTAAAGACGGTGCCGACGGTGTGCGAAAGGCGCAGATTTTTGCGGAAAAACTTGTTATCCTCAACGGACCTATTATGCAGCTTTGTATGTACGGTACAATTTTGGCGGTGCTTTGGTTCGGCGGAAATCTGGTTATCGACGGCAAATTTGAAATCGGTCTTTTGTCGGCGTTTATCACATATGTTTCGCAAGTTTTGTCCTCACTTATGATGTTGTCAATGCTGTTGATGATGTTTGTTATCAGCCGTGCGTCTATTGGCAGAATTATCGAAGTTTTGGACGAAGAAATTGATATAAAGGACGACAACGCAGGCGATGACAAGGTTCAAAACGGAGATATTGAGTTTAAAAATGTTACTTTCGGCTATAACAAAACCGCTGAAGAACCTGTTTTGAAAAACGTTAATTTGAAGATTAAGTCGGGCGAAACTATCGGTATTATCGGCGGTACAGGTTCGGCAAAGAGTACCCTTGTTTCCATGATTTCACGACTTTATGACGTAGACGAGGGCGAAGTTTTAGTCGGCGGTAAAAACGTTAAGGATTATAAACTTGAAAACTTGCGTGACGAGGTTGCTGTTGTTTTGCAGAAAAACGTGCTGTTTTCGGGTACAATTAAGGAAAACCTTAAATGGGGCGATATGAACGCAACCGACGAGGAAATTATAAACGCTTGTAAACAGGCTTGCGCACATGATTTTGTTATGAGTTTCCCTGACGGGTACGACACGGATTTGGGTCAGGGCGGTGTAAATGTTTCGGGCGGTCAGAAACAGCGTCTTTGTATCGCCAGAGCTTTGCTTAAAAAGCCTAAGATAGTTATTCTTGACGATTCGACAAGCGCAGTTGATACCGCAACCGACGCTTCAATCAGACGTGCTTTCAGAGAAAATCTGAAAAATACCACTACAATTATTATTGCACAGAGAATTACGTCTGTTAAGGACAGCGACAGAATTGTTGTTCTTGACGACGGAAAAATTGACGGCGTAGGCACACACGACGAACTTATGGCGAACAATGAAATTTACAAGGAAGTATACTATTCACAGCAGAAAGGAAGTGAGCTTTAATGGCAGGACCACAGGGAGGACCAAGAGGAGGACGTGGAAAACCACCTCAAAAGCCTAAGAATATGTTTGGCACAATCAAACGTGTTATGAGTTATATGGCGGAATTTAAATTACATCTGTTTTTTGTGGTTGTTTTCATTGTCATTTCAGCTCTTGCAGGTGTTATCGGAACGGCGTTTTTGAAAAATATCATGGACGACTATCTCCAACCGCTTCTTGATAATTACAGCGCAAAACTTATGTCAAGCTTTATTTCCACGTTGGTGCTTATGGGTGTTGTGTACCTTGCAGGTGCGTTGTCAACGCTTTTGTACCAACGACTTATGCTGAAAGTGTCCACAACGACTTTGTACAAAATCAGAGTTGACCTTTTTGACAAAATGGAATCTTTGCCGATTAAATTTTTCGACACGCACACTCACGGTGAGGTAATGAGCCGTTACACAAACGACGTTGACGCACTAAGAGAAATGCTCTCAAACGCTTTTGCAAACTTTATTTCGCAGGGTGTAACAATCGTGGGAATTTTCATTATGATGTGCGTTTACAGCTGGCAACTCACCATTGTTGTAATTGTAATGTCGATTTTGATTTTCAAGGTAATGGGATTTATCGCAGGACGAAGCGGAAAATTCTTTATAGAACAGCAAACAAAACTGGGCGAAATTAACGGTTACATTGAAGAAATGATTGACGGAACAAAGGTAGTTAAGGTTTTCTGCCACGAGGACGAGGTTGAAAAGGACTTTGACGTGATTAACGAACAACTTTGCACAGTTGCCACAAAGGCAAACACTTTTGCGGGAATTATGGGTCCTGTTTCAAACAACCTGAACTATTTGCTTTATGCAATTGTTTCCATTATCGGCGGACTTTTAGCAAGTAAAAGCTATTTGTCTATCGGTACGCTTGTTGCGTTTTTAACCTATACAAGAAACTTCTCACAGCCGATTTCTCAAATTACACAACAGTTTAACACCGTTTTGACAGCTCTCGCAGGTGCAGAACGAGTTTTCACAATTATTGATGAAACTCCTGAACAGGACGACGGGTATGTAACCCTTGTTCCTGCTGTTGAGAACGAAAACGGCGAACTTTCCGAAGCGACCGAAAGAACAGGCATTTGGGCGTGGAAACACCCTCACAAGTCCACGGGCGAAACAACCTACACAAGGGTTCGTGGCAAAGTGGAGTTTGACGACGTTTACTTTGGATATGTGCCTGAAAAAACCGTTTTGAACGGAATCACACTTTATGCAAAACCGGGACAGAAAATTGCGTTCGTAGGTTCCACAGGTGCGGGAAAAACCACGATTACAAACCTTATAAACCGTTTTTACGACGTGCCTGACGGAAAAATTCGCTACGACGGAATTAACATTAACAAAATTAAAAAGCCTGACCTAAGACGTTCGATGTCGATGGTATTGCAGGACACCCACCTTTTCACGGGAACGGTTATGGATAATATCCGTTTCGGAAAACTTGACGCAACGGACGAAGAAGTTATCGCAGCGTCAAAACTTGCAAATGCCCACAGCTTTATTAAGCATTTGCCGCAGGGTTACGACACGGTTTTGACAGGGGACGGCGGAAACCTTTCGCAGGGTCAAAGACAGCTTTTGGCGATTGCCCGTGCCGCTGTTGCCGACCCGCCTGTTTTGATTCTTGACGAGGCTACTTCGTCTATCGACACCCGAACCGAGGCTCTTGTTGAAAAGGGAATGGATTCGCTGATGGACGGCAGAACTGTATTTGTAATTGCTCACAGACTTTCGACAGTACGAAATTCTCACGCAATTATGGTTTTGGAATACGGCAAAATTATCGAACGTGGCGACCACGAAGATTTGATTGCACAAAAGGGTAAATATTACCAGCTTTACACAGGAATGTTTGAACTTAGCTAATTTGAGTTTGTTTTCCGTTTTCCCCTATGGGGGAGAAAGTGAGAAATAATTGAACTTAGCTAAAAATAGTTTTGAGATAACATTAAAAATCCCTCTCCCATCTGGGAGGGGGATTTTTTGAAAATGTGCCGTTTTTATCGGTTCACACCGCACCGTGGTTTGTAGAGTGTAGCTGTAACTCTGTCGTGAATCCAACAAACTTTAAACTTCCGTCAGGATATAAAAGTTTCGGTCAAGCCTTTTCAAAGGCTTGTAGGTTTCCAAAGGGCGAAGCCCTTTGGTCGCCGTCCGCAGACGGCGAAATTCCCCAATCCCATTAAGCGTTTTTCGGGGGGAGCAAAAACATAAGCCATTATGTTTTTGCGATG
>CAYZOV010000032.1:0-18212 GCA_964480525.1 uncultured Ruminococcus sp. | reverse complement strand
GGTTTGATGAGAGTTTAAAGTAAAATCAACGTAAACCTATCGGTTTACATTTGGGTATTTTGCTTTGCCGTCAACAGCGACGGCGTTGTATATTAAAACAAATTCGGTGCGTTTAGAAACGCATTTTAACAGAGAATTATTTCAAATAAAAAAGGAGCGTGTGGCTTAATGATAAAAATTGAAAACCATATCGGCAAAATTTCCATTTCGTCAAGATATCTGAAAAAGCTTATCGGCAAAACCGCCATGAACTGTTTCGGAGTTGTGGGAATGAACGACTTTGGCGCTAAACAGAATATTATGGCTATGCGTGGAAGCACGTCTCTTGACAACGGGGTTTTTATCCGTGAAAAAGACAACTCAATCATTATTGATTTGCACATAACCGTCAGCTATGGGGTGAATATTTCCGCCATCAGCGACAGTATCGACCACAAAGTCAGATTTGCCGTGGAAAACGAAGCGGGTATTGAGGTCGAAAAAGTTAATATTTATATTGATAGTATGCAGTCCTAAGACGACTGATTTAAGGAGGAAATCTAGTGATAAACGGTAGTCAGTTGCGTGACGCTTTCATAAGCGGTGCGCATGCTATTTCCAACAAAAAGAAAAAAGTTGACGAACTTAACGTTTTCCCTGTACCTGACGGAGATACGGGAACAAATATGTCCATGACAATGTCAAACGCCGTGTCCGAACTTACCAGAATGGCTGACAATGTGACTGTTTCGCAGGTTGCGGACGCTACGGCGTCAGCACTTTTGAGAGGTGCAAGAGGAAACTCGGGCGTAATTCTGTCGCTTATTTTCAGAGGATTTTCAAAAGGTCTTGCAGGTCAGAAAACCGCAGACGTTGAACACCTTGTAAAAGCTCTGGAACTTGGGGTTGAGGGCGCATATAAGGCGGTTATGAAACCTACGGAGGGTACGATTCTTACGGTTGCCAGAATGGCGTCCGAACAAGCAAGAGCAATCGCCTTGTCCACAAACGACGAAATTATCCTTTGGTCTGAAGTTTGTCAGGCTGCCCAGACAGCGCTTGATAACACCCCTAACCAGCTTGAAGCGTTGAAAAAAGCGGGGGTTGTTGACGCAGGCGGTCAGGGACTTCTCATAATTTTTACCGCTATGCTTGAAACTTTCAAGACGGGGGAAATTACGAAAAACGAAAACGCAAGCGAAAAAACAGGTGCGGTTACGGTTGAAAGTTTTGCCGACACCGTGGGACAGTTCGACAGCGAAATTACGTTTACTTATTGCACCGAAATGCTTATTACCAAAAAAGAGGACGCAGAGGATTCGTCAAAACTCAGAGCATACCTTGAAACAATCGGCGACTGTGTGGTGGTTGTTGAGGACGACGAAATTATAAAGGTTCATGTTCATACAAATAATCCGGGTAAAGCCATTGAAAAAGGTCTTGAGTTTGGATATATCAATCTTCCAAAGGTTGAAAATATGAGATTGCAACACGAACAGCGTCAAAAACAGGCTAAGCAGGAATTTAAGGCTGTTGCGCCTGAAAAACAGTACGGTTTTGTGGCTGTTGCGGCAGGCGACGGACTTGAAGCCGTGTTTGCTGATATAGGCGTTGACTGCGTGGTTAAGGGCGGACAGACAATGAACCCGTCTACGGACGATATTTTGGCTGCAATTTCGGCTTGTCCTGCCGAAACGGTTTTCGTTTTGCCGAACAATAAAAATATAATTATGGCTGCCGAACAGGCTGTTAAGCTTGCTGACAGAAAGGTTTGCGTGTTGCAGACAAGAACCATTCCGCAGGGAATGACGGCTATGCTTAACTTTGACCCTGACGCAGACTTTAATACCAACAGAGTGGCAATGACTAAGGCTTTTGAAAAAGTTTCAACAGGTCAGATTACGTTTGCCGCAAGAGATAGCGACTTTGAGGGTCATGCCATTAAAGAGGGCGAAATTTTGGCGCTTGACAACGGCAAACTTTCGTTTGTTGAAAAGGACGTTCAGAAAGCGGCGTATAAATTAACGAAAAAACTTGCTAAGGGCGACAGTTCGTTTGTAACCATTATCTACGGAAGCGACGTTACGGACGACAAGGCAGAAAGCCTTTGCGAACAGATTCAGAACAAGTTCCCGAACCTTGACGTAAACCTCATAAACGGCGGACAGCCTGTTTACTACTATATTATTTCAGTTGAATAAACTAAAATCCCAAGCCTTTGCGACTTGGGATTATTTTTATGCCTTTTTCAAGCCCTGCATAAATCCGTCGATTTCCACGCACGAAACATCTCCGCCGATAAGTTCGCCCTCGTAAACCATAAGATTTGCCACAATGTTTTCTTCGTGGTCAGGATAGTTTTTCACACGGTATGTGTAAATTTCCACGGTTTTTCCTTTGAATTTTTCCAAATCGAAACCTTGCTCTTTTTGTAATTTGTTGTAATTTTCGTAAACGTCGTTGAATTTTTCCGGAATAATCACAACTTTACATTCGTCGTATTCCGTCGACACTTCCCAACCCATTTCTTTGAAAAATTCCTGTCGTGCTTTTTCGGTTTTCAGGGTGTAAACCACTTTGTTTTGTTTGCCCGCAACAACTGCAATAATTACTGCCACAACGATTATACAAGCCGAAATAACCAAAATCGCAAAGGACGATTTTTTCACTTTGAAAGACTTCACGAACATAAAATTACCACCTTTTTTAGTTTAGTTTTACCAAAGTATATTCAGCAAGTCCAAATTTTAGTACAATTATTTAAGAATAAATTTTAAAACTTTTTCTAAAAAAACAACTATTTTTAGTGTTTGCTATTGAAATTAACCACAAAATGTGCTATATTTAAATTGTACAAATAAATGTACGAAAGGAGAACAATTTTATGAGATGTCCTTTTTGTAATTATGAAGATACAAAAGTTATAGATTCACGCCCAAGCGACGAAAAAAAGCGCCGTCGCCGTGAGTGTAATAATTGCGGAAAACGTTTTACAACATACGAAGTGGTGGAAAAACCTATGCTTATGGTTTACAAACGTGACGGAAGTTTTGAACCGTTTGACCGTGAAAAGCTTTTAAAAGGAATCCAGTCGGCAATAAAAAAACGCCCCGTGTCCGTGGAGCAGGTTATGGGACTTGTTGACGACATCGAAAATTCCTACGCAAACGCTATCCAGATTGAAACCACCACCAGCGAAATAGGCGACAAAGTTTTGCAGGGTCTTAAAAATCTCGACCTTGTGGCTTATGTGCGTTTTGCGTCGGTGTATAAGGATTTTAACGACGTTGAAAGTTTTATAAAAATAATCTCCGAACTTAACGAATAATTTTAATAACGCAATAAATTATCCCCCGACGTAGTTCGGGGATATTTTTTGCAAAAAAACGGGAACGCCCCAAAAGACGTTCCCGTTTGGTATGTAATTTTTACATCATTTCTCTGAACTGTTCGTTTTCTGCCTTTAAAGCGGTAATTTGTTCGTTGTAGTTGGCAATCTTGTCACTAAGTTCGTCAATGTTGTTGTCCTGTGCCTGTGCTGAAAGGTCTGCTTTTTCTGCTTCCAGAGTTGCAATTTGTGCGTTAATTTCCTCAATCTGTGCGTTAAGCTGTGCGATTTTTTCGGAAATTTCTCCAATTTGTGCGTTCTTGTCCGCAACCGTGCTTTCGCTTTCTGCAAGCGCCTGGGAAATTTTTGCGATTTCATCGTTTATAGCCTGAATTTTGCTTTCGTTTTCCGCAATCTGTGCCTGTGCAAAAAGTGCAAGCTTTTGCGAAACCGACGCAGTAGGGTTTGTTTCCACAACAGGAACAGGCGTAACGTCCTCTGTCACTTCTTCCGCAACTTCTTCCGCAACTTCCTCTGTCGTTTCTTCAACCGCTTCTTCAACTTCTTCCGCAATTTCTTCAACTGCTTCTTCTGCCGTTTCTTCTTCCAAATCCTGCGTTAAAAGATTGGTGTTTTCTTCGGCTGTGAGAATGTTGACGTGTTCTTCTTCGGTCGCTTTCATCTTTTCTTTGTAACTTCCCACCAACATACCGTCAAGGTCGCTGTTAAAAAAGTCGTCCGGGTTTACAATGGTCGAGGTTTTCTTCTTTGCGCTTGAATATTGAGCCTGTTTTGCTTCCAATGCTTCCTGGGCTTCACGTTCTTTTCTCAGGGCTTCTTCTTTTGCGGCTGTTCTGGCTTTGTTTGCTTCAAGACTTTTCTTCGCCAAAAGTTCGGCATATCCCTCAACTCGTCTTTCCAAAATGCTGTGAACCGAGCCTACGGGAATGGTTACTTCTTCGGCAATCTGCTCCGCTTCCCAACCTTCGTGAAAAAGTCTTACAATTTTGTCGTTTGTTGATTCGTTTCGTTTCAAAATATCCACCACCATAAAAAATTTAAAATTAAAAAACTTGGTCTTTTAAACCGAGCAAACAGGACATATTATCCAAAATTTACTCTATACACTATATATATTAAAGCATTTTTGCCTAAATGTCAATGTAATTTATGAACAAATTAACCTCGCATATTTTATGTTAAAGCAACAAAAGACAAAGAAATTTAAGTTAGTAAAAAAATATGCTTGCAAAAGTTTTGAAAAAATGTTATACTAACTGTATATGTTTGTCGGAGGTGAGGTCTTTTGAATTGGGAATTTGCGTTGGTGCTGTTAAAATTCGGCGGAGCAATGCTTGGAATAATGGCGATAATCTGCGGTGTGACCGTTTTAACTCCGCATTTGGCGAAATTTATCGACAAGCGTTTGGAAAATCATAAGGACGAACCAAACCCCGAAAGGGTTGACGAGAACGAACCGACGGTTAAAGGGCCTTATGACAAACAGGTTGACGAGGACTTTGACCCGAATTATAAAATTTACAACACCGATATTTACGGATTTGACAGAAAGAAAAATAACAAAAAATAAAAATATTGACACCGAAAGGATTTTAAAAAATGGCTAAGAATAACGGAAAAATGGTTGAGGCAATCACCTCAATGGACGAAGATTTTGCAAAATGGTACACGGACATTTGCAAAAAGGCAGAACTTGTTGAATACACCAGCGTAAAGGGTTGTATGGTAATTCGCCCTTACGGTTATGCGATTTGGGAAAATATCCAGAAAATTTTGGACGGTATGTTTAAAGATTTGGGACACGAAAATGTTTGTATGCCTATGTTTATCCCTGAAAGCCTTTTGCAAAAGGAAAAAGACCACGTTGAGGGTTTTGCACCGGAGGTTGCGTGGGTAACTCACGGCGGAAATGAAAAACTTGAGGACCGCCTTTGCGTTAGACCTACTTCGGAAACGCTTTTCTGCGAACATTATGCAAACATAGTACACTCGTACAGAGATTTGCCGAAACTTTATAACCAATGGGTTTCGGTTGTTAGATGGGAAAAAACTACAAGACCTTTCTTGCGTTCAAGAGAATTTTTGTGGCAGGAGGGTCACACAATTCACGAAACAGCCGAAGAAGCCGTTAAAGAAACAGAACAAATGCTTAATGTTTACGCTGAATTTTGTGAAAAGAGCCTTTGTATGCCTGTTGTTAAGGGTAGAAAAACCGACAGCGACAAGTTTGCGGGTGCCGAAGCAACATACGCAATCGAAGCTTTAATGCACGACGGAAAAGCATTGCAGGCAGGCACATCTCACTATTTCGGCGACGGTTTTGCCAGAGCGTTCGGAATCCAGTACACCAGCCGTGAAAACAAACTTGAATACCCTCACCAAACTTCGTGGGGCGTTACAACAAGACTTATCGGTGCGGTTATTATGACCCACGGCGACGACAGCGGACTTGTTTTGCCACCTGCCGTTGCGCCGATTCAGGTCGTAATTGTACCTATCGCACAGAAAAAAGAGGGTGTTTTGGACAAGGCAAACGAACTTTGCAAAACCCTTAAAGCAAAGGGTCTTAGAGTTAAAATGGACGACAGCGATAACTCACCGGGTTGGAAGTTTGCCGAATACGAAATGAGAGGCGTGCCTGTCAGAATTGAAATCGGGCCAAAGGATATTGAAAACAGCCAGTGCATTGTTGTTACAAGATTTAACGGCGAAAAACAGGTTGTTTCTCTTGACAATTATGCCGACGTTGTGGCTGACCTTATCGAAAATGTTGTTCCGCAGGGAATGTTCAACAAGGCTTTGGAAAACAGAAAAAACAAGACATATCAATGCAAGACTATGGACGAAATCGTCAAGGCTTTGGAAGAAAAAGGCGACGGATTCGTGGAAGCAATGTGGTGTGGCGAAGAAGAATGCGAGGACAAGGTTAAGGAAATCACAGGCGTTGGTTCGAGATGTATTCCGTTTGAACAGCACGAACTTTCTGACGTTTGCGTGTGCTGTGGCAAACCTGCAAAGAAGATGGTTCTTTGGGGTAAAGCTTATTAAACAAAAGATTTGGTAAACAATGAAAATTTGTAATGTTAAAAATCGCTCCTGCCTTTGATAGGTGAGAGCGATTTTACTTTGCATTGTTTGGAGGGTTAACGTAGCCGAATTTTTGCGTGATAAAGATTTTTTTGTAGAGCTTTTGCCCCGTACAAGTTTTGCAAAAGAAGTGGTTAACGATAAACAAAATATATCACTAACATAACCAGTCCGATAATTCCTATGATAATCAGTGTGCATTTAAGAAGAAATTTAAATGCTTCGTGATAAAAAGGCAAATCTTCGTTGTCGGGGTCATGATGTCGAAAATAAACTACTTTTTCTAGTGCCATAACTGTGACCGATATTGCGAATGCACACAAAAAACTTGACAGACGGAGGACTACGTCAACAATACCTATCTCTTTAATTAGAGTAATAGCGGCTATAATTCCGAGAATTATCAAAGACAGTTTGCCTAAACCAATTGGTTTGACTTCGTTGCTAGGCTTGTTGTAAATCGGTTTGCGATAAGTGGGCTTGTAGTCATCGTTCATAACGTCCTTGTAAATCTTATGTTCGATATAATCATCACTGAAATCCTTTTTGCCGTCGCCGTTCCAATCGTGCATTGCCATTGTAAAATCCCCCTTAAAAGTTTGAAATTAAGCTTTTCGCTTGATTTGAGTATATTATTGTTTAACCGCAAAGTCAATGGCTTTTTGCACTTCTGTACAAAATTTCGGACTGCAAATTTGCACAAAGGATAAAATTTACAAAAAGTTAATAAATATCGTTCCAAACCCCTTGACAAACCTATTTAAGATGTGTTATGATAATTGTACCTCTTTAAGAGGTCTATTTTTTTGCGCCGTTTTTTAAGTTTAACCCATTTAAAAGCGGTATAAAAAAATACCTCGCAGACGTTTTACGTCGTTGAGCAAAAATGCTCGCTGAGGGAGGCAAATAGGTGATTTGCAAAGGATTTTTGCAAATTAAGGACAAGGTGTTTCATTGGTTCTTGTGAAACCCAAATTTCGTCAGGAGGTGCCGAAAATGAGAGTAAAAATTACTTTGGCGTGCACAGAGTGCAAACAGAGAAATTACAACACAAAAAAGAACAAGAAGAACGACCCTGACAGACTTGAAATGAACAAGTACTGCAAGTTCTGCAAAAAGCACACTCTTCACAAAGAGACAAAGTAGGCTGAAAGGAGATTTGTTATGGCAAAGAATTCTTCAGCAAAGTCTTCAAAAGAGAAGTCAAAAAAGTCAAAAGTCAAAAAGACCAACAGAGTTGTAAAATACTTCAGAGAGCTTAAAAGCGAGCTTAAAAAAGTAGTATGGCCTAACAAAAAACAGGTTGTAAACAACACAGGGGTTGTTTTGGCGGTAATGATTATTGTCGGACTTTTCCTCACGGGCGTTGACACGGGACTTGGTTTTATCGTGGAAAAGCTCATAGGTTTGGGCGGCTAATCAACAAAAACGACAGGTTTACACGACTTGCCCCAAAAAAATTACGGAGGTTTTGATATGTCAGAAAAATCAAAATGGTATGCAATTCACACCTACTCAGGATATGAGAAAACGGTTGCTGATAGTATTGAAAAGGTTGTGGAAAACCAAAAACTTCAGGAGCTTATTTCCGAGGTAAAAATTCCTACGGAAACCGTTACGGAAATCCGAAACGGAAAGACCGTCGAAGTTGAAAGAAAACTTTTTCCGAGTTATGTGCTTGTGAAAATGGTTCTCACAGACGAAAGCTGGTATATTGTCAGAAATACAAGAGGCTGTACCGGATTCGTAGGACCGGGGTCAAAACCTGTTCCGCTGACGGACAAAGAAGTGGCTTCGCTTGGCGTTGAAACAGTTAAAACGATTGTTGAAACAAAAATCAAAGTGGGCGATATGGTCACAATTACGGGCGGACCTGTTGACGGTATGACAGGCACGGTCAAGAGCGTTAATCTGGAAAACCAGACTGCAGAGATTGCGGTTTCAATGTTCGGACGTGAAACGCCTGCAACAATTGCGTTGACGCAGATTAAAAAGATTGAGGACTAAAGGTTTTCTTTAATTTAAGCAAAACGCTTAAAAAACACACATCAGAAGATTGTCGAAATGAGAGATTTCGACAAGTGGGAGAGTTATAAACTACGAATAACTCGCCTTACCACAATTTTACGGAGGTGCAAAGAAAATGGCACAGAAGGTAGTAGGCTATATTAAGCTTCAGATTCCAGCAGGAAAGGCAACTCCTGCACCACCGGTAGGACCTGCACTTGGTCAGCACGGTGTAAACATCATGGCATTTACAAAGGATTTTAACGAAAGAACAAAGAACGACATCGGACTTATTATCCCTGTTGTTATCACTGTTTACGCAGACCGTTCTTTCACATTTATTACAAAAACTCCACCGGCAGCAGTTCTTATTAAGAAGGCTTGTGGAATCGACACAGCATCAGGCACACCTAACAAGACAAAGGTTGCAAAGATTACGAAGGAACAGATTCAGAAAATTGCAGAGCAGAAGATGCCTGACCTTAACGCAGCAAACATTGAGTCGGCTATGAGCATGATTGCAGGTACAGCTCGTTCAATGGGTGTTGAAGTTGTTGACTAATTTTTATTGAAGTTTAGGTGCATTGATTTTTCAGTGCGTTAATCGGTGGGAGGAAAATTTCCGCTAATCAGAAAATGCGAAGAAGCATTCTGATGTTACCACTTTAAGGAGGAAAATTTAATGAAACACGGTAAGAAGTATGTTGACAGCGTTAAGGCTGTTGACACTGCTAAAGTATACGATTCGTCAGAAGCGCTTGACCTTGCTTCAAAGAACGCAAAGGCTAAGTTTGACGAAACAATCGAAGCTCATATCCGTCTTGGTGTAGACTCACGTCACGCTGACCAGCAGGTTAGAGGCGCTGTTGTTCTCCCTAACGGAACAGGTAAAAACGTAAGAGTATGCGTATTCTGTAAAGAAGACAAGTTTGAAGCTGCTAAGGCTGCAGGCGCAGATTATGTTGGCGGTATGGACCTTGTTGAAAAGATTACAAAGGAAAACTGGATGGAATTCGACGTTGTTGTTGCTTCACCTGACATGATGGGTATTGTTGGTAGACTCGGTAAGGTTCTCGGACCTAGAGGCCTTATGCCAAACCCAAAGGCAGGTACAGTTACACCTGACGTTGCTAAGGCTGTTACAGAAGCTAAGGCTGGTAAGATTGAATACCGTCTTGACAAAACAAACATTATCCATTGCCCAATCGGTAAGGCTTCTTTCGGTGCGCAAAAGCTCGAAGAAAACTTTAACACACTTATGGACGCTGTTGTTAAGGCTAAACCGGCTGCTGCTAAGGGTCAGTACCTCAAGAGCGTAGTTGTTGCTTCAACAATGGGTGTTGGTATTAAGGTAAACACAGCTAAGTACGGCGTTTAATTTTTAACGCTAAGTTTTTAAAAAGTTTACAAATACACACAAAAACCCCTTGACAAATGTCGAGGGGTTTGTTATAATGATAAAGCATTCGTATCTAAAGACAGTTGGTTGCCAAAAGGTGTAAACCCAACCGAGGAAGGAATTGCGAAGTTATAAAAATGACTTTGTGCCTTTTTTCGATTTGTCGTAAAAAGGCTTTTCTTATTTGATACGATTGGCAAATTTATTTCAAAGAGGTGAAATTTAAAATGCCAAGTGAAAAGATTTTGCTCGCAAAACAGCAGAGAGTTGCTGAACTCGCTGAAAAGCTCAAGAACGCTTCTGCCGGCGTACTCGTTGACTATAAGGGTATCACCGTTGAAGAGGACACTAAGCTCAGAAAGGAACTCAGAGAGGCTGGCGTTGAGTATTTCGTAGAGAAGAACACAATGCTCTGTTTTGCAATGAAGGAATGTGGTCTTGACGGACTTACAGACGTTCTCGAAGGTACAACTGCTATCGCTCTTTCAACAGACGACCAGACAGCACCTGCAAGAGTTCTCGGAAAATTCTCAGAGGCTTGCAACGGTGAAAAGTTCAACCTTAAAGCTGGATTTATCGGCGAAGACCTTTACGACACAGAGGGCGTTAAGAAGCTTTCAAAGATTCCATCAAGAGATGTGCTTCTTGCTCAGCTCGTTGGTTCACTTCAGGGACCTATGCAGAAGCTTGCTGCAACAATTCAGGCTATTATCGACAAGGAAGATGTTGCTTAATTTTACTTGTCACAATCAAAATGTGGGTTTTGCCACAAATATTTATTATTAAAGGAGAAAAATTATCATGGCTTCAGAAAAAATTATGAATTTTATTGAAGAAATCAAGGCTCTCAGCGTACTTGAACTCGCTGAACTCGTAGACGCTATTCAGGAAGAATTTGGTGTAACAGCTGCTGTTGCTGCTGCTCCAGCTGCAGGTGCAGGCGCTGCTGCTGCAGAAGAAAAGACAGAATTTGACGTAATCCTCGCTTCATTCGGCGACGCTAAGATGGGCGTTATCAAGGCTGTTAAGGACATTTGCGGTCTTGGACTTAAAGAAGCTAAGGAACTCGTTGAAGCTGCTCCAAAGGCTATCAAGGAAGGCGTTTCTAAGGCTGACGCTGAAGAAATCAAGACTAAGCTCGAAGCTGCAGGCGCAACTGTTGAACTCAAGTAATTTTTACTTAAAGTTTGAAAAAATTAACCCGTTCTCGTTTGAGGACGGGTTTTTTGTTTACTTTTTAACTTTGCAGGACACTTCCCCCGTGGAAAGGGTGATTTTTTCGCCACTTTCGGTTTGCACAATAAGTCCGGCTCTCTCGTCAATGCCCAAAACCGTTGCGGTGTAGGTGGATTTTGGCGTGATAACTTCAACCTGTTTGCCGTCAAGGTACGAACGACTTCGATATTCCGCCAAAATTTCTTCCCGCTTGGAAAAATCAAGCGCCATAGTTAGCTCTTTCAAAATCAAAACCGCTAATGTGTTTCGTAAATCTTCGGTGGATTGCTGAAAAATCCCCCCTGCAATTCCCAAAAGTTTTTGCGATATTATCTCGCTTGTTGTAATATTAACACCGATTCCCAAAATTGCAAACTCAACTTTGCCTGTTTTGAAATTCACCGACGATTCGGTTAATATTCCGCAAACTTTTAAATCATTTAAAAGAATGTCGTTTACCCACTTGATTTTGGCGCTTTGGGGTCTTTGACTTAGCTTGTCAATCGCCCGTGCCACCCCCACCGCTGCGGACGTGGTGATAAAAAGTGCGTCTTGGACGTTTATATCGGGACGAAGCAACACCGACATATAAAGCCCCGATTTTTCGGGACTTTCAAATCTCCGTCCCAGACGTCCTTTGCCGTCGGTTTGACTTTCGGCTATAAGCACCGTTCCCGAAGCTTTACCATTTTTTGCCATTTCTTTAAGCAAAGTGTTTGTGGAAGTAACTTCTTTTTTTAAAATAATTTTATAGGGGCAATTTTCATAATTTTTATAAATATTTTCCTCGCTTAGGGGCAAATTTTCAAAAAGCATAAATTTTTAACGTCCTTTCGGTCAAAATTGAAATTTAACAAATGTCGCCCTCTTTTCATAGGCTGAATTGAGGGGGGTGAACGTGTGATTGAGGTGTTGCTTTTGGTGTTCGTGGTGAGCATTGACTGTTTTGCGGCGGCGATTACTTATGGTTTGGCAAAAATCCGTGTGGGCGTGAAAAGTGCGTTGGTAATTTCCTTGTTCGGAAGCGTTGTTTTGGAGGTTTCTCTTTGGATTTCCCAAATTTTAACTAGGGTTTTGCAACCCGATTTTGCCCAGAGCATGGGCGGATTTTTGCTGATAATTTTCGGAATACTGATGATTTTTAAACGAGTGATAAAAAAATATTTTAAAGAAAAACAACATGGTTTGGGAGCGATTTTTTTCGACCAGACAAAAGCGGATTTTGATAATTCAAAGGATATTTCCGTTAAAGAAGCCTTTTTTCTTGCGGGAATTTTGTCCGCCGACTGTTTTTTGACAGGAATTTCAGCAGGTCTGGGATTTAGCCAAACCCAAAAACTTTGGGCGGTTGTTTTTAATTTTTTAGGTGGAATTTTAGCCATTTATCTGGGTCTTTTTATCGGAAAAATTCTAAGCGGAAAAATCAAAAATATCGACCTTTCGGTGCTTGACGGAGGAGTTTTGGTAATGCTTGGGGTAATGCTTATGTGCCATATTTAGGCACGGTTTTTGTTGTAAAAAAACATCACAACCCCCACGGAAACGATTATCACATATCCGATAAAGCTAAGAAAATCGGGGGTTTGGTTGAACAGGAAAAAGCCCAACAGGGTGGAAAAAATAATTTGGGAATAATCAAACACCGAAATTTCCTTTGCCGGTGCGTGGGCGTATGCCGCCGTTATGCCAAACTGTCCGCCCGAAGCGCAAAGTCCTGCCAAAAGGAGAAAAACAACCTGCTTCGGGGTCATTGGCGTGTAGAAAAAAACCAGATAGGGGAGGGTTACAAGGCAGGAAAACGCCGAGAAAAAGAACACAATAAACGCACTTTTTTCGCCGTTTTGGGTGAGATAACGCACAAATGTGTACGCAAGTCCCGCACAAATTCCGCCCGAAAGACCGATAAAAGCAGGGAAAAATTCAGTAAATTCAAGGCTTGGTTTGATTATAAAAACCGCTCCCGCAAAGGCTATGGCGACTGCGCTAAGCTGAAAGGGGGTGGCTTTTTCTTTTAAAAGGAATATGGAAAAAATCACCGCAAAAAACGGCGACATTTTGTTTAACATCGAAGCGTCGGACAACACCAAATGGTCAACGGCGTAAAAATTGCACAAAATTCCTACTGTTCCGAAAAAAGCACGCAAAATGAGAAATTTCAGATTTTCGCTCTTTTGCGGTTTAAGAGAAATTTTGTTTTTGAAAATCATAATAAGTGCGAAAACAAGCGCCACCAGATTTCTGAAAAAGCTTTTCTGAACAGACGGCAAATCCCCCGAAAGTCGCACAAAAGCGTTCATTAACGCAAAACAAAATGCCGACAAAATTATATAAATTATTCCTAAATAATTGTTTTTTAATTTACCCAAAAACTCATCTCCCTACGGTTTCTCAATATATTATAGTTTAAAATCAGTTGAATTTCAATAGAATAACAAAATTTAACCAAAAAATTAACAAAATCCATTTTAATTAGGAATAAAGGTGTGTTAAAATAGATGTGTATACTTTAAAATGGCATAAATATCGAAAGGAAACAGAGATATGGAAAAAATATATTCTTTAGGTATCGACGTGGGTTCTACAACGGTAAAAACTGTCATTCTTGACGGCGACCAAATCGTTTATACCAAATACGAAAGACATTTTTCAAAAGTCAGAGAAACAGTTGCCGAACAGCTTAGAATAATCGGCGACCTTTATAAGGGAGAAAAATTCAGACTTGCTATTACGGGTTCGGCAGGTCTTGGCATAGCAAACGCAAGCGGTATTTCGTTTGTGCAGGAAGTTTATTCGGCTTTTGTGGCTGTAAACAAGGCTTATCCTGACGCAGATGTTGTTGTTGAACTTGGTGGGGAGGACGCAAAAATAATTTTCCTCACAGGTGGCGTCGAGCAGAGAATGAACGGCACTTGCGCAGGCGGTACAGGTGCGTTTATCGACCAAATGGCACAGCTTTTGGGCGTGACCCCTGACGAACTCAACAACCTTTCGCTTAATGCAAGCAAGATTTATCCGATTGCTTCAAGGTGCGGAGTTTTCGCAAAATCGGACATTCAGCCACTTCTTAATCAGGGTGCGAAAAAAGAGGACGTTTCGGCTTCTATCTTTCAAGCCGTGGTTGACCAGACCGTTTCGGGACTTGCGCAGGGAAGAAAAATCGAGGGCAAAGTGCTGTTTTTGGGCGGTCCTTTGTCGTTTTTCAGCGGTCTTAGAAAGGCATTTGTAAACACTTTGAATTTAAGCGAAGAAAACGCAATTTTCCCTGAACTTGCACCGTGCTTTATGGCATACGGTTCGGCATTGCAGGCACAAACCCTTAGCGCCGAAATGACTATCGACGAAGCGTTGGAAAAAATATTAAACGCCAAAACCAACGACAGCATTGCCGTAGGACAGCCACTTTTTAACAGCGAAGCAGAATATCAGGCGTTTATCAACCGTCACAGCAAGTCCGACTTGAAATATGCGGACTTAAAAGAATACGAGGGCGACGCTTATTTGGGTGTTGACGCAGGTTCAACTACTACAAAACTTGTTCTTATCACCGACGACGGACGACTTTTGTACCAGTATTACGGCTCCAACAAAGGACAGCCTTTGGACGTTATTGCGGAAAAATTAAAGGAAATTTACACCCTTAAAAACGACAAAATCAACATAAAATCATCTTGCGTAACGGGTTACGGTGAGGACTTGATTAAGGCAGGTATCGGAATCGACTTCGGACTTGTTGAAACCGTGGCACATTACAAGGCGGCGGCTTATTTCTGCCCTGACGTAGATTTTATTATCGACATTGGCGGTCAGGATATTAAGTGCTTTAAAATTAAAAACAACGCTATCGATTCGATTATGCTCAACGAAGCTTGTTCGTCGGGTTGCGGTTCGTTTATCCAGACATTTGCGCAGGCAATGGGATATTCAATCGCCGATTTTGCAAGACTTGGACTTTTCGCAAAAGCACCTGTTGACTTGGGTTCAAGATGTACTGTATTTATGAACAGCTCGGTTAAACAGGCTCAAAAGGACGGCGCAAGCGTCGAGGACATTTCCGCAGGACTTTCGTCGTCGATTATCAAAAACGCAATTTATAAGGTTATTCGTGCAAAATCCGTGGACGAGCTTGGCGAAAATATCGTTGTTCAGGGCGGAACGTTCCTTAACGACGCCGTGTTGAGATGTTTTGAAATGGAACTTGGCAGAAACGTTATAAGACCTGCAATTTCGGGGCTTATGGGTGCGTTCGGCTGTGCTTTGTTCGCAAAGGAAAAGGCAAAGGAAACAACAAGCCTTATCACACCGCAACAGCTTGAAAACTTCGGTTATAAGTCAACAAACGCCCAGTGTGGCGGTTGCGGAGCGCATTGCAATTTGACAATTATCCGTTTTGCCGACGGTCACAGATTTATTTCGGGAAACCGTTGCGAAAAGGGTGCGGGAATTAAGGTTGACACAGTAAGCGAGAATATGTTTGAATATAAGTACAGAAAAATTCTGGAAATTGAGGATAAAAAGCCTAAAAAACCTATCGCAAGGGTAGGTTTCCCGCTTGCACTTAGCTTTTACGACCTTATGCCGTTTTTCCACAGCGTGTTTACCGACTTGGGATTTGAAGTGGTTTTCTCCGAAGAATCCACCAGAGATACATATTATAAAGGTCAACAGACCATTCCGTCGGACACCGTTTGCTATCCTGCAAAACTCTGCCACGGTCATATCATAAGCCTTTTGGAAAAGGGCGTTGACTTTATTTTCTATCCGTGTATGAGTTATAACGTTGACGAGGGCGGAAGCGACAACCACTATAACTGTCCTGTTGTTGCGTACTATCCTGAACTTTTAAGAGCAAATATGAGCGAACTTAACGACAAGAATTTCATCACACCGTATGTTGATATCAACTTTAAAAATCACACCGCAAAGGCAATTTCCAGAGCCTTGTCGGGTTACGGAATCACCCGTGAAATGGTGTATAATGTTCTTAATAAGGCATACAGCGAGATGAAACGTTTCAGATTTGACCTTGAAAACAAGGCAAAGGAAATTATTCAAAACGCCAGAGCCGAGGGCAAAGGAATTGTGGTTCTTGCAGGCAGACCGTACCACGTTGACCCTGAAATTAACCACGGCATACACAAACTTGTTGCGTCGTTGGGTCTTGCTGTTGTAACAGAGGACAGCGTGGCGAATTTGGTGGACGTACCTGACCTTGACGTATTAAACCAGTGGACGTACCATTCAAGACTTTACAGAGCGGCAGAGTATGTTTGTCAAAACGACGATATGCAACTTGTTCAGCTTGTAAGCTTCGGTTGTGGAATCGACGCAATTACAACAGACGAGGTAAGAGCAATTTTGGAGCAAAACGGAAAACTTTATACACAGCTTAAAATTGACGAAATTAACAATCTCGGCGCTGCGAAAATCAGATTGAGAAGCCTTATCGCAGCATTGGAAGAAAAAAAGGAAGGAGCAAAAGAAAATGTCTGATAGAGTAAAAAAGACCGTGTTCACCGAGGAAATGAAAAAGGACTACACCATTTTGGTTCCGGATATGTTGCCGATACATTTTCACCTTCTTGTAACGATTTTTAAAAGCTATGGGTATAATATGGAAGTTTTGCATACTTCCACCCAAAACGTTATCGACGAGGGGTTGAAAAACACCCACAACGACACCTGTTACCCTGCACTTTTGGTTATCGGTCAGTTTATGGACGCATTGAAAAGCGGAAAATACGATGTTAATAAAGTAGCCTTGCTGATGTCACAGACGGGCGGCGGTTGTCGTGCGTCAAATTATATCCACCTTATCCGAAAGGCTGTTTCGGCACAGTTCCCACAAGTGCCTGTTTTGTCGCTTAACTTCAGCGGTCTTGAAAAAAACCCTGCGTTTAAGCTGACTGTTCCTATGATGTTGAAATTTGTGTATGCGGTTTTATACGGTGATTTGCTTATGCTTCTCTATAACCAGTGCAAGCCATACGAGGTAAACGAGGGCGAAACCGACAAGCTTTTGGCAAAGTGGGAAAACCGTTTGGGCAAACTTTTTGAAGCTAACAAATTTTCAAACACAAAAGCACACTATAAAGCGATTTTAAAAGACTTTACGGCTCTTGAACGTACAAAGGAGAAAAAGCCGAGGGTTGGTATCGTTGGCGAAATTTACGTTAAATATTCACCCCTTGCAAATAACTATCTTAACGAGTTTTTGATTTCGGAAGGTTGCGAGCCAAACGTACCGGGACTTTTGGACTTCGTGCTGTATTGCGCTTCGGACGTGATTAACGACGCAAAACTTTACGATAAAAAGTCTAAGAGGACGATTGCGTATGGAATCGGCTATGACGTTTTGTATAAATTCCAAAAACAGCAGATTAAGATTATTCAGGAAAACAGCGACTTTTTGCCACCTCACGATTTTGAGGAGCTTAGAAAATATGCGGATAAGTATATTCATCAGGGCGTAAAAATGGGCGAAGGCTGGCTTATCACAGCCGAAATGGCGGCTCTTGCTGAAACGGGAACGGAGAATATTATCTGCACCCAGCCGTTTGGTTGCCTGCCGAACCATATCGTAGCAAAGGGAATGTCGAGGGTTATCAAACAGGCGTACCCGGAGGCGAATATTGTGGCAATCGACTACGACCCGGGTGCTACAAAGGTAAATCAGGAGAATAGAATAAAGCTTATGCTTGCAAACGCAAAGCGTGGGTAAAAGAAAAAGTATGCGAATCAACTTCGCATACTTTTTTTGTGGATTTTATAAAAACCGAACTAAAGCGCATAGCCAAAATTAGCAGACTAACCCACACTTTGCAATCCGCCACACTTTCTGCTAAACGCTCTTTCATAGTTTGTTACCGCCGTAGTTTGTAATGTGTAGCTGTAATCTTTCTGTTAAACCCAACAGATTTTAAAACTTTGTCAGAAAAACAAAGTTTTCGTCCACCTTTTTCAAAAGGTGGTAGGGGTTGAGGGGGCAACGCCCCTCATCGCTGCTCGCAAGCAGCGAAATCCCCTATTCCCCTAAAGCGTTTTTCGGGGGGGAGCAGAAACATAAGCCATTATGTTTCTGCGATGGGGTGCTTTTCAAGTAAAAAGCACCCCTACTTGCAAGCTTTAACAAACTTCCCTCGCAAAATAGTCCGGTGGACTATTTTGCGACGTACAAAG
>CAYZOV010000031.1:0-19115 GCA_964480525.1 uncultured Ruminococcus sp. | reverse complement strand
GTTTGCTAAACCTTGCAAGTAGGGGGACTTTTTACTTGAAAAGTCCCCCATCGCAGAAACATAATGGCTTATGTTTCTGCTCCCCCCGAAAAACGCTTATTGGTATTGGGGAATTTCGCCGTCTGCGGACGGCGACCAAAGGGCTTCGCCCTTTGGAAACCTACAAGCCTTTGAAAAGGCTTGACCGAAACTTTTTATTCTTTGGCGGACTTTGGAAGATAGTTGGGATTAACGACAGGGTTACAGTTACAACCGCCAAACTACAGCGGTCACAAACTTTGAAAGAGCGTTTGGCAGATAGTTTAAACATTAACAAAGTAATAAATATTTACACAAAAGTCACACAAACCGCAACAGTACGGTTTTGAAAAATTTACAAAAAATTAACTCGAAAGGAAGCTTAATTATGACAAAAATTACTCAACCAAAATGGCTTGACGACGCCATTTTCTACGAAATCTACCCACAGTCCTTTTGCGACACAAACGGTGACGGTATAGGCGATTTTCAGGGAATCATTTCCAAACTCGACTATATTAGGGAACTAGGTTGCAACGCAATCTGGCTTAACCCGTGCTTCAAATCGCCCTTTGGCGACGCAGGCTACGACGTGTCCGACTATTATCAGGTTGCCCCTCGCTATGGCACAAACGAGGATTTAAAACGCCTGTTTTCCGAGGTTCACGACCGTGATATGCACGTCATTCTTGACCTTGTTCCGGGGCATACGTCGGTGGAACATGAGTGGTTCAAGCAGTCCATGAAAGCTGAACTGTCCGAATTTACGGACAGATATGTTTGGACGGACAGTATCTGGGAAGAACCACAGGGAATGGGCTGTATTCGTGGAATTTCCGACCGTGACGGCTCGTGTGCCGTGAACTTTTTCTCCCACCAGCCTGCGTTGAACTACGGCTTTTATAATGTGGAACGACCGTGGCAACAGCCGACGGACAGCAAGGGCGCAATTGCCACCCGTGAGGCTCTTAAAGATGTAATGCGTTTTTGGTTGAACATGGGTTGCGACGGTTTTAGGGTTGACATGGCAGGCTCGCTTGTCAAAAATGACCCCGAAAGCAAAGGAACAATTGCACTTTGGCAGAATATCCGTGACTTTTTGAACGCCGAATTTCCTCATGCGGCTATGGTTTCCGAGTGGGGCGAACCTGACAAGTCGTTGCAGGGCGGTTTTCACATGGACTTTTTGTTGCACTTCGGGCCGTCGCATTACAACGATTTGTTCCGTTGTGAAAACCCGTTCTTTGCAAAAGAGGGCAGGGGAGATATTTCGGGATTTGTAAAAAAATATATTGAAAACTATGAAAAATCCGAAAAGAAAGGTTTAATTTGTATTCCGTCGGGCAACCACGACATGGACAGGCTTTCACGGAATATTCATGGCGACAATTTGAAAATCGCTTTTGCCTTTTTGCTGTCAATGGCAGGTGCGCCGTTCATTTATTACGGCGACGAAATCGGTATGCGCTATGTGGAAAACCTCACCTCTGTCGAGGGCGGTTACGGCAGAACAGGTTCACGTTCGCCAATGCAATGGGATAGCTCCACAAACGCAGGTTTCAGCTTTGCTCCGACTGACAAGCTGTACATTTCTTTGGACAATTCGCCCGACCGTCCGACTGTTGAAAAAGCAATTGCCGACGAAAATTCTCTTTACAACGAAATTAAAAAACTTATTAAAATCAGAAAATCCCATACGGCTTTGCAATCAAAGGGCGAAATAGAGTTTGTTTTTGCGCAAAAAGACACCTATCCGCTTGCGTACTTGCGAGGTGACGACAGGGAAAAAATTCTCGTTATAGTTAATCCTGCAAACAGAACTGTGGAGTTTGACTGTGATTATACCATTAAAAAAGAGGTATATTCTTTCGGCGAAAAAATTGCACAAAATGGCACAAAAATCACCGTACCGCCTTGCAGCGTAGGATTTTTTGAAGTGTAATTAACCAAAAATTTCTGTTAAAAACACCCCAACCGATTTGTTACAATTGGTTGGGGTGAACTGTTGTAATGTTGATTTGCGTTAGCTTTAGTTAATCGGTGTAAAACTTATCCATGGGAGTTTGGCAAGGGATTGTTTAATGTGTAAGACCGGAAAATTTTATGTAATCAGACTTACTGAACAGCAAAAAGTATTGTCAATCTCATAAAAGTCATATCTTCCGTTATATTTGTTAGCTATGTCTTTTATTATTTCTGTGCCCAAACCGTGGTTTTGTTTATCTTTTTTCGTGGTTTTCAACAATGGATTAGTACCAAGTACGGACTTATGTATGGAGTTTTTAATATTGAACGTGTAAATATTATTTTCTTTTTTAATATTGACATGGATAAATCTATCGGAATTTTGAGGCATATTTTTACACGCAGTTGTGGCGTTTTCCAAAGTATTACTTAACAGGTCGCACAAGTCCAAATCACTTATGCCGTTAAAATCAGCTATCGTTATGCACGAAACATTTATTCCTAAAGTCTGTGCCGAAGATAGTTTGGAGTTGATTATCGAGTTGACAACTGCATTATTTGTTCTGACAAAAACTTCAACTTCGTTTACAATATTGTTGGATTGAGCGATAAATTCCATTGCTTCGTGAATTTTGTTTTTTGAAATCAAGAAGTAAACTGTTGAAAGACGGTCCTTAATATCGTGTCTTATTTTCCTAATAAGGTCATATTGCAAATTAGCGTCTTCAACAAATTGATTCATGTGTTTTTCTTTTAGTTTTGAAAGTTTCATTTCGTTTATTTCTCTGTTTTTCTGAACCAAAGATTGTATAGTATAGAGCATTATAACATTAAGGAGAATAATAACCAAATACGCAAAGTTAATATATATTCTTTCACTTTTGTTAATAGACAAAGATATTGCATACAATAATGAGGTAAGTATAAATGAAGAAATAAGTACGGTTACTATAGGAGCCCAATCCGACAAAGCATATTCATCGGTTTTATCGAAAAAATTTGAAATTAAAAATAATAATACATATAATGAAATCTGTATAATCAGCAGACAAATAAATCGTCTCAGGTCTTGGCAAATAATAAGTTCTTTGACTGAAATTCCGCAAAAATATGATATTAAATTCAGTTCAACAGTAGTTACTAACAGTACCACCACAAACGGTATTACGGACGCAAAGATTTTTTTAATAAGTTTATCTTTAAATGCAACTATTGAAAATGAAAATAGTATTAAAATGTATAAGACACTTGCAATACCCTCGTAAATGGTAATGTGGTTTAACGCTGTTACGGTTGAACCTAGGAGAATACTGAACACAACAAGCAAAATTTTAGACTTCTTTTTCGATGATGGCTGTAAAAATTTGTAGATAAATAGCATTTGTATAAAGCCTTGGTAATAGTTGATAGCTATTTCAAAAATACTCCAAAACTGCTCTTTCACAGCGTTCTCCTCAAGTATTGAGTAAGCTTTCGGTCTACAGATTGTTTGTATGTTTTACTTATGTTCAGCTTTAATCCTTGTTTAAATATAAGTTCGTCATTCTTTTTGTCAATATTAAAAATGTGTCGAAGATTGACAATGTAGCATTTATGTATTCTTATAAAATCGTATTTTGAATAATAATCCTCAATTTCGCTGAAATTTGCTCTGACTTTAATGGGCGGGTTATTTTCCGAATGGAATACTACATAATGCTTAGAACTTTCAATGTACAGAATATCTTTAAGTTGTACAGATATTCTTCCTATTTCTTTGTTTTCGAGAATAACAGACTTGTTTTGCTTTATTTCGTGGAATAACTGATTCATAACACGGTGAAGTTTATCGGTAAAACATGAATCTGTACTTTTAGTGATAAAATTTAGCGGTCTGAAATACAAACTGTCGTAAACCAAATCAGAATGATTAGTAACAAAGATTATGTAACAGTTTTTTAATTCTGAAATTTTTGAAGCTAATTGAAAGCCACTATGCTTAGGCATATCTATATCAAGAAAAACTACATCAAAAGGTTTTGCCAAGTGATGTTCATAAAGTGATTCGCAGGAAAAATAAGTTTTTAAAAGAAATTTTTCTTTTCGGTTTAAAAATTCAGCTTGCACAGCTTGTGACATATATTCTACAAAAAGTTTGTTGTCATCACATATTGCCACTCTGAGCATTGAAAAAGTCTCCTTTGGGGTAGTATAATTTGCGACGTTTGTCTAAGTGAAAATGTATATTTATAGCATTTAAAAAGCCTAAAATAACGCCTTATCATTAAATAATTGTACCATAGTTAAATATAAAAGGCAATAATTCAAAGTGATTTTATTTAAAGTTTAAATGTATTTATATATCCAAATACCCTGAATTTCTCATGGAAACAATGTTGTTTTTACCTACGACAACGTGGTCAACAACCGACACACCCATTTGTTCAAGAAGATTCATAAGACATTTTGTAAACTGAATATCTCCATACGACGGAATTGCACAGCCGTTTGGGTGATTATGGGAAATTATTACAAACTTAGCGTTTACATTGACCGCAACTTCAAAAACTTTTCTGACGCTTACCTCAACCGACGCCAAACCGCCCGTAAACAATGTTCTGTGATATGTTAATTCCATAGAATCATTTAAACAACACACAATAAATTGTTCATCTCTTATTCCAAAATACAAAGGAACAAAAAAGTCATGCAAAGAAGCGTGGCTGTTAAGTTTAACAACATTTTTTTCAATGGAAACGTATCTTGAAAAAAGTTGTGGCATAATATTCAGCAAAACCGCACTGTTTTTAGTCATGCCCTTAACGTTCATAAGGTCCTCATAAGTTGCGTTCAGAACATTTGCCAAAGTTCCGTATTTATACATAAGAAGATGAGCCAGCTCGTTGGTGTTTTTTTGAGGAATACCGAAAAATAAAAGCATTTCCAAAGCTTCGTGGTCCTGAAAGCCTTTCAAACCCGCATTTAAAAAATTTTCCTTAACACGTTCTCTGTGTCCGGCATGAATATTCAACTTTGCGGTGTTGTCCCAGTCGAATTTTTTCTTTGGATTTTCGTTCATAAATCGGGTCTACTCCTCAATCTTATACTTTATTTTGATAATTGTATCATATTTCGACAAAAAGGTCAAGTGAAACGGTAATTCTTCGTGGGAAATAATCTCCTCTTTTAAATGTATAACTGATAAGTGGACAATTTAAATACATTTAAACGTGCATTTTTCCTTGACTTTTTTGTTAAAATATGATAAAATAAGTAAGTTGACGAGAAATTAAACGTGCCTGTTAAAAATCTTGTTGACAAACGAAAGCAGTTGAAACGGTAGGTATACATGCCGTTTCTTCTGCTTTTTGTTTTTAATTAAAATATAACTTTTTGTAAACTTATTTCTTTTGATAAACTATTATAAAAATGTCAATGGCGAAATATGAAAAAACTTGCTCTTTCGTGATTTTAGCTAAAAAACCGCCGGAAACAAATTCGTGCAAAAAAGTTTTCTGTTATGCTGTTTTTACGGTATAATTAACAGTTAAAACAAATTATTTCATAATTTTTCATCAAAAAACCCCGCCAAAAGACGGGGTTAAAACTATTTGCAAAAGCTTTCAACGTATCTGTCAATGCAACTCTGGATAATTTCCTTTGCAACTTCAGGACCTTGAATTTCGTCAATTACGGTGTCTTTGCCTTCAAGTTGTTTGTAAACTTGGAAAAAATGGCTCATTTCGTCGGAAATATGTTTAGGAAGTTGTGAAATATCTGTGTACATATTGTATGTCGGGTCGCTTTCGGGAATACAAATGATTTTTTCGTCCGCAGCGCCGTTGTCAAGCATTTTGATAACCCCAATCGGGTAACAGTCAACCAGCGAAAGCGGTACCAATGTCTGGGAACACAGCATTAAAAAGTCCAACGGGTCGCCGTCCTCTGCGTATGTTCTTGGAATAAAACCGTAGTTTGCAGGATAGTGGGTGGAGGTGTATAAAATTCTGTCCATTCTCAAAAAACCTGTCTGCTTGTCCAGTTCGTACTTGACTTTTGAACCTGCAGGAATCTCAATTACTGCGGTAAATTTGTCCTTGCTGATTTTTTTTGGTGAAATGTCGTGCCAAATGTTCATATAAAACACCTATCCTTTCTATAAATCCTCAACAGTTTCGCAACAATATAGCCCTGCGTCTTTGAGGTTTTCAACCATGTCGTAAATTGTTTCGCCGTTTGCTTCAACAAGCATTGCTTCGGCTGGGTTTTGTGGGGAAATTACGTCCCACAAAGTCGTTAAATTGTCAAACTTTTGTAAATTTTGCTTTATCAAAATATTTTCAAATTTTGAAATTTCAGGTGAGTAAATGCTCACGACTTGGTATTTTTGATGAAAAATTTCGCTGTTATCTTTGTGCGACCCAAACCCGAACTGAACAAGTCCGTCGGCAAACAAAATGTCGCCGTACCTTTTTATAATTGCGTGGCAAACGTCCTTAGTGCAGTTGTCAAGGTAGTATATTTTTTTGTGCAAACCTCCGCCAAAAGACTGTTCTTCCTCCGTTGTACACGGGATTTCCGCAAAAAAGAAAATCGGAGATTTCATAACGTCAATCGCCTGTTCGGTCAGGACTTTTTGCATTTCAAAACTCACGCTTGCGGTAATATTTTCGTTGTCCGAAATGGTGTAACCGCATTGAACCCCCTGAATGTTTTCAATGTTTACGCCCTCTTTTAGTATAAATTCTTTCATAAATCTTCTCCTTGAAATCAAATGCTAAATATTATCACAAATTAACTATAATTTTAAAACGAATTTAGTGACAACTGTACAACTTTTTGTACCGCAAATTCCGAAAAATCTTTTTTAGTCCAAACTTTTGTACAAAATATCTGGTATGATGTACTCATGAAAAAGAAAGGACTTGATTTTATGTTAGAAATTTTGTTTGAAATTAAAAAAGTTATGGATAATTTTTTGCCGTTTGCGTTGGGAATGATTGGATTTTTCTCCATTTCGTCCGCATTTGCCGAAATGAAACCACAAAAACCAAAGAAAAAAAGCAGTCCACCTCACCGTGAAAATGCAATCACCCAAACCCAACACACCCACGCAACCCCCGACAACAGCCGTGTTGCGTAACAGCGGGCGGTTTTTCTGTAAACATTATACTCTTTTTTGCCCTGAATTGCAAGGGCTTTTGAAAAAATGTAGAAAATATTCACCTCATTGTCAATTTTTTAAAATCATTTTTACGATTTAGCCGATTTTTTCATAATAATACCTTTTTGAAACTGCTGACGGATAAAACCGTCGGCGGTTTCTTTTTTGAGGCAATGTTTGGAAAATCAGGCGGATTAGGAGCTTTTTTTATGTGAAAACAACAAAAAATTGAGAAACAAATAGTCTTTTCGGGTGTGATTTTCGCTAATTTTTGAAGTTCACAAAAAATTTACATTTAAACTTTTTATGCACGAAAATATGTTCTTTTGTTGCGAAAATCCCCGAAAAACCGACATTTTTCGGGGATAAGAGGTGGTTTTTATGTGGTTTTGCAGGCTGTTTTGACGGATTTTAAAGGGCTTTGTCGAAAATTTCCTTTAAATTTTGGGTTGCAATTTCATTTAAGATGTTGTATAATGTTTTCAAGTGGTAAAAAGTGCGAAAAAGTGGTACTGATTCCCTAAAATTATCCAGCAGGAGGTGACGAAATGCCGTCAAAGATGTTAAACGGAACATTCTACCAGTCTATGGACGTTAAAGGCAGAATGAGTTTTCCGACAAAACTAAGAGAAATAGTCGGCGAAAGTTTCGTCATCACAAAGGGTTTGTCGGGCTGTCTTTTCGTTTATTCACTTGAAGATTTTGAAAAACTTGCGCAAAGACTTAGCGATATGCCTATGTCAAAGGCGTTGACGGTTCAGAGATTTTTTATGGCTAGCTCCACCACGGTTGAAGCGGACAAGCAGGGAAGAATCCTCGTTCCACAGGCTTTGCGTGAATTTGCAAATCTTGAAAAGGAAATCGTAGTCGCAGGGGTGTCTGACAGAGCCGAAATCTGGGACAAGGCAAAATGGGACGAATTTAACGCTCAAATCAGTGAAGAATCGGTTATGGAAGCTTTGGAAGGATTGGATTTTTAGTGGCTGAATTTAGACACGTTTCGGTTTTGCTTGACGAATGTATCGACGGGCTTAACATTAAACCCGACGGTGTTTACGTTGACGCAACCGCAGGGGGTGCAGGACACAGCGTGGAAATTGCAAAACGCCTTAAAACAGGGCGACTTGTTGCAATCGACCGTGACCCCGACGCCATAAAGGTGGCAACCGAACGACTTAAAGACTACAATGCACTTGTTGTGAGAAACAATTATTCGCAAATAGACGACGTTTTGACGCAGCTTGAAATCGACGGCTGTGACGGAATTTTGATGGATTTGGGAGTTTCTTCATATCAACTTGATACGGCGGACAGAGGGTTTTCTTATCACAATGACGCCCCGCTTGATATGAGAATGAGCCAAGAGGGAATTTCCGCAAAAAATATCGTCAACGAATATTCTTATCAACAGCTTTGCAAAATTATTTTTGAATACGGCGAGGAAAAATTTGCAAAAAATATCGCTTCGCAGATTGTTAAAGCAAGGGAAATCAAACCTATAGAAACAACGTTGGAACTTGCGGAAATAATTAAAAGCGGTGTGCCTGCAAAATATAAAAAATTAAAAAATCCTTGCAGAAAAACTTTTCAAGCACTCAGAATTGCCGTAAACGACGAAATCGAACACCTTTCGGTGGCGCTTGATAAGGCGTTTGACTGCTTAAACAGCGGCGGCAGACTTTGTATAATAACCTTTCATTCGTTAGAGGACAGGCTTGTTAAACAAAGATTCAAAAGCTTTTGTCAAGGGTGCATATGCCCGCCTGATTTTCCTCAGTGCGTGTGCGGAAAAACTCCAAGAGGCAGGCTTGTTACGAAAAAAGCCATAGAGCCAAGTGAGTGGGAAGTTGAAAATAATAACCGAAGCAGAAGTGCAAAGCTTAGAATTATCGAAAAATTCTAGGCGGGGAGCATAGAAAGACAAAACAATTGTAGAACAAAAAAAGACAAAAAAGACAAAACAAAACGAAATTAAAAAAGATTAAAGAAAAAAGACAGAAAAAGACAAAACAAAACGAAGAAGTTGTTTTTAAAACTGACGGAAAATTGTTGCAGAAAAAACCGTTTTGCGGTTAAAATTTAAGAGGTGTAAAATGGCTGGAGATAATCTGGCGAGAGTAAGAGCCTACGAACCCGAACTGCAGCGTCCGGAGGCTCCGAAAATAACGCATAAAGATAATCCGCGTCTTAAAAAGGCGGAAATTAGACGAAAATGTATCCGAAGAATGTCAGTGGGAATCTTGACCTTTGCATTGATGGGTGCGTTTATTTACGGCAAGGTTGAACTTTCAAGAATCACCAATGAACAATCAGAACTTGTGGCGACCCTTGCACAATTACAGGACAACAATCGTTCCCTTGAATCAGAGCTTGAAGCAAAAACAAGCCTTGTAAAAGTGGAAGATTATGCCGAAAATGAACTGGGACTTGTCATTCTTGACAAAACACAAATAGAGTATGTCGAGATTGAAAACGAAGATGTCATAGAGGTTATCGAAAAAGAGGACGACGGACTTTTTGCTTCTATAAAAAAATGGTTTGACGAAGTTTTGGAATATATCGGCATATGATAAAATAAGATATTATAAGCATAAAGAAAGTTAAGCCTATTTCCCTAAATTTTAAAGCTGTCGGGAATTTAAGACTTAGCTTTCTTGTTTAATTGATATGATTTAATTTTTAAAAGATAAGGAACAACACCCGAAAAAGGAGGCTTTGATTGTGGCAAAAAAAGCAAACACCAAAAAGAAAAAAGAACCCATACCGCTAACAGACGAGCCTGCCGTGTATATGAAAAAAAGGCTTAAAATCACAACGGTTATCGGCTTGACAGTTATGATTGCGGCGATAATTTATAATCTGGTGAAAACCGTGCTTGTTGAGAATCAACAGTTTAAAGATTGGGCAAACCAACAACACCTTTCAAGCAAGGTCGTGCAGGCAACCCGTGGTACGATTTATGACGCAAACGGCGACGTTCTCGCACGAAGCGCCACCGTGTACACCGTGTTTATCGACCCCGGCGAACTTGAAAATTATTTGCAAAACCTGACGGATTCCAAAAAAGCAAGTATGATTTGCGACGACGGAAGCCGTGTTTACGCAACCCTTGACGAAATTTGCCACGAACTGGCTGATATTCTTGAACTTGACGTTGACGAGGTTAAACTAAAGGCGGTTAAAGAATCAAGATACGAAATTTTAATGCGAAATGTGGAAAAAACAACCGCCGACAAAATCTGGGATTATACAAAAAAACATAAACTTAATGCGGTTGACTGCCAGTCGTCGTCTAAGAGATTTTATTCCCAAAACGAACTTGCGGCGGCGGTTATCGGACACCTTAATTTCGACGGCGACGGAATTTACGGTCTTGAAGCTTATTATAACGACTATTTGGAGGGAACGGACGGCAGAACCGTGTACGCCCGTGACCGTGACGGCAAAGAAATTCCGTATGAGTATAAACAAAGTTTTGACGCTCAAACGGGAAATTCGCTGTATTTGAATATTGACATAACTATCCAAAGTTATCTTGAAAAGGCGCTTAACGACGCCGTTGACCTTAATATGCCTAACGAACGTGCCTGCGGTATTATCATGAACTGCAACACGGGGGCGGTGCTTGCTATGGCAACATCTCCGGGGTACGATTTGAATAACCCTGCGGAAATTTACGACAAAGACGTGGCGCTTGAACTTGCGGGAATCACCGACGAGGAAGAATATAACGCCAAAAAATTGGAAGCATGGAGTATTCAATGGAAAAATAAGGCTATTTCCGAAATTTATAATCCGGGTTCGGTTTTCAAGGTTATTACAGGTTCGTCCGCTCTGGAAGAGGGGGCAATAAACCTCACCCAGACTTTCGGTTGCGAAACGTTCTATACAGTTTCAGATACCAGATTTAACTGCTGGTCAACAAGACCTCACGGTTATCAGACTTTCTCCGAAGCAATGGTTCATTCCTGCAACCCTGCCTTTATTCAAATAGGTCAGGCGTTGGGCGACGAAAAGTTTTTTGAATACTTTAAAGCATACGGCTTTACGGAAAAAACAGGAATAGATTTGCCGGGCGAATCCACGTCTATTTATATGCCACTCACACGAATGGGACCTGTCGAACTTGCGTCATGTTCTTTCGGACAGACCAACAAAGTTACGCCTATTCAGATGATAACCGCCTATGCTGCGTGTATTAACGGTGGCTATCTTTTGACCCCACAGGTGGTTGACAAAATCGTGGACACCGACACGGGAAATGTTGTCAAGGATATTCAACCTGTTGTTAAACGTCAGGTTATTTCCGAGGATACTTCCGCAACAATGCGTGAAATTCTGGAAAATGTTGTAAACACCGAAACAGGTTCAAATTCATATATAAAAGGTTACAGAATCGGCGGAAAATCCGGTACGTCACAGAAAATCGACGTGGATTCGTCAGGTAACACCTACGTTTCGTCGTACTGTGCGTTTGCTCCTGCCGACGACCCCGAAATAATTATGCTGGTTATGGTTGACGACCCGACAGGGGGAAGATATTACGGAAGCCAAGTTGCCGCACCTATTGTTACACAGGTTTTTGAAGAACTTCTGCCTTATCTGGGTTATTACCCTGAATATTCTCAGGAAGAACTTGAACAAATGGAAGTGGCTGTTCCGACAGTAGAAAACCAGACCGTTCAGACGGCTAAAGACACTTTGCAGAGCGTGGGACTTGAAGCCAACGTTATCGGCGACGGCACAAAGGTTTACAAACAGGTTCCGTCAACGGGTTCTGTGCCGAGAGGTTGTCAGGTTGTTTTGTATACCGAAGAAGCTTATGAAGAAGAATATACCGAAGTGCCGAATCTTTACGGAATGACCCTTGACGAAGTTCAGGACGCACTTTACGAAGCCGACCTTAACTATCAACCGACAGGAAGCGCAAGATACGAAAGTGGTGCGTTGTGTTGGTCGCAGAATTACAGAACAGGGGACGTTGTTCCGAAAGGCACAATCATAACCGTGGGATTTGCGCTTAAAGAGGCAACTTCTCAATAATTTTTTGAAACGGAGAGATACATTTGCTTTTGTATAATCTTTTAAACGGAATAACGGATACGCTTTTGGAAAATTTCGACGTTGGGGAAATTATTTCCGATAACCGAAAACCAATTTCGGAAAACTCACTTTTTGTGTGTATTCAGGGCGAAAATTTCGACGCCCATACCGTGGCGGAACAAATGCTCCGTAAAGGTGCGGGAGCGGTGGTCGTCCAAAGAGATTTGGGTTTAGAAAGACAAATTTTGGTTGAAGATACACGAAAAGCCTTGTCCCTTTTGTGGGCGAATTGGTACGATAATCCCCAAAAACAGCTGAAACTGGTGGGGGTTACGGGTACAAACGGCAAAACCACCGTCGCAACCACAATTAAACGCCTTTTGGGCAAAATGGGGAAAAAGTGCGGTCTTATCGGCACTTGCGACGTGGAAGTGGGCGACGAAATATGGCAGGGAACACGCTCAAACCCGACAACGCCCGACCCGTCAGATTTGTTTAAGATTTTCAGAGATATGGTGGTCGCAGGGTGCGAATATTGTGTAATGGAAGTTTCCTCGCAGGGTCTTGACCAACAGCGTGTTTACGGTTGTGAGTATGAGGTAGGAATTTTTACAAACCTCACCCAAGACCATTTGGACGTTCACAAAACTATGGAAAACTACTACCTTGCAAAGAAAAAGCTTTTTGATATTTCAAAATTCAAACTTTCAAATATTGACGACCCATACGGCAAAAGACTTTTTGACGAAACAGAAAACTGCCTGTCTTTTTCGGACAAAAAAACAGCGGACTTTTTTGCGGAGAATATTAAACTTTCGGCAAACGGCTGTGAGTATGATTTGTGTTGCGAAGATAAAAAATACCTTACGTTTTTTGCAATGCCGGGAGAATTTAATGTGTCAAATTCTTTGGCGGCTGCGTCGGCGTGCAGGCTTTTGGGGTTTGATTTGAAAGAAACGGTTAATGCTTTAACAACCGTTGAGGGCGTGTGCGGACGTGCGGAAGTTATTTCAAAAGGCGTTGATTTTACGGTTATTCGTGACTATGCCCACACCCCCGACGCCGTGGAGAAAATTCTAAAATCCATAAGGCAGGTTTCTCACGGCAGAGTTATTTGCGTGTTCGGGTGTGGCGGAAACCGTGACGCCAAAAAACGTCCTCTTATGGCGATTGCGTCTGCGCAAAACAGCGATTTTTGCGTGGTTACGTCCGACAATCCACGAAACGAAAACCCCGAAGAAATTATAAATGATATTCTTGCGGGCATGGAAAACCAGACCACCCCGTATGTTAAAATCACCGACAGACGTAAAGCCATTGAGTACGCTTTGGAAAACGCCAAAACAGGCGACGTGGTGGCTATTGTGGGAAAAGGTCACGAAAATTACCAGATATTAAAGGATAATGTTAAAATCCACTTTGACGAAAAAGAAATTGTGGAAGAACTTTTGGAAAAAATGAAAAAATGTTGAAAACTGCTTTGATTTTTGCCCTTTCTTTTGTGGCTTCGCTGGGGTGCGGATATTTTTCCTTTTGCTTTTTTCGGCAAAAGAAAACAGGCGTTAAGTCAAAATTTCTCCCGAACCGCAAAACTTTGGGCGACAATAAAAAATCCACGGGAAGTTCTCCGTTTTTGTGCGCCGTTGTAACGCTTTTTGGCGTGGCGTATGGTGAAAATATCGCCGTGGCTGTTTGCTGTTGCGCATTTGTGGCGTGTTTGACGGCGGTGGGGTTTGCCGACGATTGGCTTAAAGACATAAAAGGGCAAAATGTTGGTTTTAAATCTTCAAGCAGGATTTTTGCCACGGCTCTGATTTCGCTGTTGTTCGGAATAATTTTGGGCATTGCAAAACAAAACACAATCGTCACTTTGCCTTTTGTCCGTGGCGGTGTGCGACTGGGGTGGGCATATCCCGTGTTTGTGTGCCTTTCAACCCTTGTTTTCACCCACGGAACGCACAATTTGGGCAAAACATACGGGGCGGGTTATCCCATGACTTTTCTGAAACTTTTGGCGGTTTTTACAACGTCAAATCTTTTGCAAACCCAAAATAATCTTTGTTGCGTGGCGGTTTTTACGGGAATAATCGCAGGGGCGATTTTTTGGACGTACCCGCCGTGCCTTTTGAAAACAGGGCAGGGGGATAAGTATTTTTGCGTTGCCACAACCATATCCGCCTGCGTTTTAACCTCAAACGAAGCTCTGATGTGGTTTTTGATGTGCTTTGAACTTATCGCTTTAATTTCAAAACCCGTGGATAAGCTTTTTGTAAAAATTTTCAATAGGCACATTTTCGTAAAGCTTCCCCTTTCGGAAAACCTAAAGGCAATGGATTTTTCGGACAAAAAGTTATACCTGACCTACACCGTGATTACCTCTGTTTTTTGTACCGTTGGCGTAATTTCGGTTTGGCTTTTGAATGTGAATGTTTAGTTAATCATAAATAATTAAAACGAAAGGAGCGCAAAAAATGTCAGGAGATTATTCACGAAACAGAACGACTTCTTCGGGAAACAGAAAACCTGTCAACCGCCAAAGAATAAATTCCGACAACCAAAGAAAAAACGTGCGATATTCTTCGTCCCAAACACCCGTGCGTAGAAATATTAAGCATAAAAAGATTAAACCGCAGTTAAGACACGCACCCGAAAGAGAAAAAATATCCATTTTCGGTCACGACGGAAATATTGACAGTATGCTGTTTACGGTTGTTATATTTTTGCTGATTATCGGCGTGGGAATGATGTTTTCCGCCAGCTATTTCTGGGCGCTAAGCGACTATAACGACGGTTATTACTATTTAAAACGTCAGGGGATTTTCGCCGTGATTGGCGTTGTTCTGATGGTTGTTATTTCAAAAATCGATTACCACTTTGTACAAAATACCAAAGTCGCATACACTTTGTTCGGGGCGTTCTTGCTTTTGAATTTATATACGGCTTTTTGGGGCGTCGAAGTGGCGGGCGCACGACGTTGGCTTGTTATTAAGGGGCTGGGTTCGTTTCAGCCGTCCGAAGTTTTGAAAGTGCTGTTTATAATCATCATGGCGTACACTCTTTCGGCAAATTATCCGTTTTTTGAAAAAGCAAAATACACCGCACCGAGCGTTGCGTTTATAATAATATGCGCTGTGTTAATGGTGGCTCAACGTCATATGTCGGCGGTGATTATCTTCGGCGTGTTGGGACTTATGATGATGTTTTACGGCGGAATCAAGAAAAAACACTGGATAATCATTACGGCCAGTTTTGCCGCAGCATTGGGCGTGCTGGTGTTATATAAAATGATAACGTCCACAGGGGAAGATTCGGGATTCGGATATATCGCAAACAGAATCGAAGCGTGGCGACACCCTGAATCGGATATTCAAGGTTCGACAAACCAAATCTGGAACAGCCTTGTTGCCATTGCAACAGGCGGTGTAACAGGTCTGGGACTGGGAGAATCCAAACAAAAATTTCTGTGGCTTTCCGAAGCACAAAACGACTTTGTTTTCGCTATCGTCTGCGAAGAATTGGGAATGATAGGCGCCTTGCTTATTATCGCTCTGTTTTGTATTTTCGTAATCCGTGGGGTGAATATCGCCAATAACGCACCCGACCGATTCGGTATGCTTTTGGCTGCCGGAATTACAATACATATCGGCTTGCAGGCGTTTTTGAATATCGCTGTTGCAACCAATACCATACCGAACACAGGGGTTTCTCTGCCGTTTTTCTCCTATGGCGGAACTGCCCTTTTGATACAACTTTGCGAAGTGGGACTGCTTTTGTCCGTGTCACGAAAAACCGTGTACGACTAAACCCCCACGCCGTTGCTGAATTAACTGATTTTAATAAATGTACGAGGTAATAAAAAATGCTTAAAGTTTTGCTTGCAGGCGGCGGAACGGCAGGACACATTAACCCTGCTCTTGCTATCGCCGAAATTATTAAAGAACACCACCCCGACGCACAGTTTTTGTTTGCGGGAACGCCTTTCGGTCTTGAAGCGAAGATTATTCCCGAAAACGGATATGACTTTGCGCCGATAAAAGTCAGGGGATTCCAAAGACAACTAAGCCTTGAAAATATCGCCCGAAATTTCCAAGCCGTGGGTTATCTTGCTTTCAGCGGAAAACGTGCAAAGGATATTATTAAAAAATTCAACCCCGATATTGTTATCGGAACGGGGGGTTACGTCAGCGGACCTGTCGTTAAAAAAGCTCAAAAAATGGGCGTTAAAACCGCTATACATGAAGCTAACGCTTTCGCAGGGGTTACTACGAAACTGCTTTCAAAAAACGCCGATAAAATTATGCTCACCGTTAAGCAAACAAAAAATCTTGACGACGAAGTTTTGAAAAAAGCAACTACTACGGGTCTGCCCGTGCGAAAGGCTTTCTCTGTTTTGTCAAAGAACGAAGCCAGAAAACAACTGGGTATTCCCCAAAACGCTACGGTCGTTCTCTCAACAGGGGGAAGTCTGGGCGCAAAAACAATTAACGATAATGTGGTTAAACTTTTAAAATGGTATCAGGATAACAACGTTGACGTTTACCATATCCATTCCTACGGCACATATAAGGATTATGCAAATTATTTGCAACGCCTTGAATCTGTGGGTATCGATACAAAAAATCCTCGCTTTATCATTAAGGAATATGTTAATATGCCACTTTGTATGTCGGCTTGCGATTTGGTAATTTCTCGGTGCGGTGCCAGCACCCTTGTTGAAATCGAATCCGTCGGTCGTGCCAGCGTGCTTATTCCGTCGCCTATGGTTGCCGAAAACCACCAGTACCACAATGGTATGGTTCTGCAAAACGCAAACGCAGGGGTTGTTGTGGAAGAAAAAAATCTTAAAGAAGATACGGTCGTAAATTTGGTTAAGGAACTTGTTTTTGATAAGGAAAAATTGGAAACAATGTCCGAAAATGCTAAAAAACTTTATATTTCCGATACGCCCGACAGAATTTACGGCACAATAAAAACTTTGATTTAACAGCTTTTTCTAAGTTGAAACTCTCTTTATGTCACCGCCTAAAGAGGTTAAACCCGATTCTATGCTTTCATAACCTCGGTCAATGTATTTCACGTTTGAAATTGTGGTCGTGCCTTGCGCCCCTAAACCCGCAACTATTAAAGACGCTCCCCCTCTTAGGTCGGTGGCAATTACACTTGCTCCGTAAAGTCGCCTTGAACCCTCGATTATGGCGACTTTGCCCTCGGTTTTGATGTTGCAACCCATTCGCCTTAATTCAGGCACCTGCCTGTATCTGCTTTCAAAAATGTTTTCTACCATAATGCTTGTGCCTTTGGCTTTTGAAAGTACAGCAAGCATTATGGACTGGGCGTCTGTGGGAAAACCGGGATAGGGCATGGTGCGTATGGTTTTTACCGACTTTAAAGGCTTGTGAACGCTGATGTATACGCTGTTTGGCAAAACGTAAAGACTGCAACCCATTTCTTCAAAAATCGGCAAAATTGCTTCCAAGTCCTCTGCCCGTGCGTTTTTCAGACAGATTTCTCCCCCTGCCGAAGCGCACGCCCCTAAGTAGGTGGCGGCGACTATCCTGTCGGGCATGACTGAATATTCGCAACCGTGAAGTTTTTTAACTCCCGTGATAACTATTGTGCTTGTGCCTGCACCTCTGATTTTTCCACCGCAGGCGTTCAGGAAATTTGCAAGGTCAACAATTTCAGGCTCTCTGGCACAGTTTCGGATAACCGTTTCGCCCTCTGCCAAAACACCTGCCATAATGATGTTTTCGGTCGCTCCGACCGACGGAAACGAAAGGGTGATTTTCGCCCCGTGTAAAACTTTCGGAACTTTGCAATTTAAGTTTCCGTGTTCTTCGCAGATTTCAACACCCATTTGCTTTAGGGCGCTTAGGTGTATGTCAATCGGTCTTGCACCAAGCTCGCACCCGCCCGGAAATGATAAATCACAGCATTTCATTTTGCCCGTTATCGCCCCAAGAAAAACGATTGACGAACGCATTTGACGCATTAAATCTTCGGGAATGTCGCTTCGGACAAGCCCCCTTGCACAGATTTTCAGGCTTTTGCCACCGCCAACCCAACAGCACTTTGCCCCCAGATGTGACAAAATTCTGGTGCTTGCGTAAACGTCGCTGAGATGTGGACAGTTATGTAAAATCACTTCGCCGTCCACTAGAACGCAGGCGGAGATAAGGGGCAAAGCGGAGTTTTTCGCACCGTGGACGGAGATTTCACCGCCCAGCTTTTTCTCACCGTTTATTAAAAGTTTTTGCATAAAATAGCCTCGTTTCTCAGAAATTTTGATAGTGTATTTTATGCAAAAGCCTTTAAAATTGCTAATCCTCGCAAGTTTATGGAATAACGATAAGGAAACGTACCGTTTCATCAATTCAGCTCGCACGACTTTTGTTATGTGTCCGATTTTGTTTTGCTCGCTGGCGTATGCGAAACTGCGTTTCGCATGGGAATTTTGCTCACCTCGTTATACTCGGTGTTTCGCTGTGCGAAACCGCAAAAGTTCCCGGTTTGATGAAAGTTTTCGTTTTTTGCTAACTTTAAAACTTCGTCAGAACATAAAAGTTACGGTCAAGCCTTTTGAAAACGTGCCGTTTCATCAATTCACACCGTAACGTGGTTTGACTTTTGTAATTAAAACCGAACTGTGATACCGCCACGAATCCGCCTGTAAAACCTCAACTTTGAAGTGAACTGAAATTTCTCCCACCCACTCTTTCAAAGTTTGTCCGCACCGTGGTTTATAGTGTGTAGCTGTAACTTTACCGTGAAACCCCACGAACATTATAAAATCGTCAGGATATATAAGTTTTCGTCCACCTTTTTCAAAAGGTGGTGGGTTTCCAAAGGGCGAAGCCCTTGGTCGCCGTCCGCAGACGGCGAAACACCCCAATCCCCTAAAGCGTTTTTCGGGGGGGAGCAAAAACATAAGCCATTATGTTTTTGC
>CAYZOV010000030.1:0-19466 GCA_964480525.1 uncultured Ruminococcus sp. | reverse complement strand
CCCCCATCGCAAAAACATAATGGCTTATGTTTTTGCTCCCCCCCGAAAAACGCTTTAGGGGATAGGGAATTTCGCCGTCTGCGGACGGCACAGTCTTAAAAGTTTTAACAAACTGGGTACTTTTGCGGTTTGCGTAGCAAATATCGGTCATAGACCGATAAGCAAAATACCCATGCAAACTTTAGTTTGCATACGAAGCATTTAGCTTCGCATATGCCCCCTAGACCCCTGCAAGCTTTTTGAAAAAAGCTTGACCAAAAACTTTTATTCTCTGGCGGACTTTGGGGAGATAGTAGGGTTTAACGGCAAAGTTACAGTTACAAAAGTCAAACCACGTTGCGGTGTGAATTGATGAAACGGCACGTTTCCAGCTAAATTCTACCACATTACCCCTTAAAATTCAACTTTTAATCCGCTTTTTTACTTCGTTTGGTATATTGCACAAAAAACGCACTGCGAATTTGTGAAAAATTTGTACGCATTACTCTTGACTTTTTTTCAAAAAGAGGTTAAACTATACTTAGCACTCAAGGAGTATGAGTGCTAACACTTGAAAACGCAAAGTGCTAATTCTTAAAGAGAGGTGAAAAAAGTGGATTCAAGAAAGCTTAGAATTTTGTCCGCCGTCGTGGACGAATTTATCCTGAAAGGCGAACCCGTCGGTTCTAAAGCCATAATGAATTACGTCAAGGCTTCGTCGGCAACAATCCGAAACGAAATGGCAGAATTGGAAAAACAAGGTTATCTTGAACAGCCACACACTTCCGCAGGACGTATTCCGACATACAAAGGTTACAGGCTTTATGTTGACAGCCTGATGGAAAAAAACGCCCTTAGCGACGACGAAATCCAGTTTATCGACGGAATGTTCCCCGAAACTTTTACGTCCGAGGACGACCTCATGGAATCCGCAACGTCCGCTTTGGCTGAAATCACAAAATGCGCCGCCGTTGCGTCAAACACCTCACCGAGATTTTCCATAATTTCAAAACTTGAAGTAATCCCGACAGGCAAAAGAATGTATGTGTTGTTGATGATTACGTCAAACGGCTCAATTAAAAATAAGGTTTGCCGACTTGAATTTGATTTGACAAACGAACAGCTTGCGTTCTTGTCGGATTTTATTTCAGAAAACCTTGAGGGACTTAGCATTAACGACATTTCGGAAGAAATGCTTGAAAAGCTTGAAACGGCTTTGGGAACTTATATGGTGACCCTTTCACCGCTTATTGCCGAAATATTTAATATGTCGCAGGAAATGAGTGGCAGAAAAGTTAAGGTTGCGGGGGAAACAAACCTTATTAAAAGAGAAGAATATTCCCAAAACGAAATTATCAAGTTTCTTGACAACAAAACCGAAATTGCGAAATTCCTTGACGAGAGCTTCAGCGGACTTCACGTTATGTTCTCACCGGAAACGGACAGCTTTGTAATTAACAATTCAAGCCTTATCACGTCGCCGTACAGTCGAAACGGCAGAATAATCGGCACGTTGGGGCTTATCGGACCTATGCGAATAGATTACAGAAAATACATTCCGTACATTGAATACATGACGGGAAAAATTACGGAGCTTATGTCAAAAACAGATGACGACGACAAGTAAAAATAATATAGATTAACGAAAGGAGAATTTTGTGAAATGGCAGAGGAAAAAGAAATCTTAGAGGAGTTTAGCGAACAAACCCCGTCGGACGAAGAATCAACCGAAAACGCCGAATCTTCGGAAAAACAGGCAGAGCCGACAAAAGAAGAAAAGCTTGAAAAAGAACTTTCGGAAACAAAAGACAAGTATTTAAGACTTATGGCTGAATACGATAATTTCAGAAAAAGGAACGCTAAGGAGCGTCTTGAACTTACGGCGAACGCCACAGGAAACACCCTTGCGGAAATACTTCCCGTTTTCGACAACTTTGAAAGAGCTTTAAACACCGAAACAACCGACGAAAAATACAAGTCGGGTGTTGAGATGATTTTTAAACAAATGGGCGACGTGCTGACAAAGTTGGGGGTTGAGATAATCGACCCGACAGGCAAAGAATTTGACCCTAACGTGGCAAATGCGGTAAACCAGATTCAGGACGAAAATTTGGGCGAAAATATAGTTGCCCAGACGTTCCAGAAAGGTTACAAAATCGGCGACAAAATTATACGTTACGCTATGGTCGTAGTCGCAAATCCATAGCAGAAATTTTTTAAACTTAACAACAACTCACTATTTTAAATAGTGCTTTAAAAAAGGAGATTTTATTATGAGCAAAGTAATCGGTATTGACCTCGGTACAACAAACTCTTGCGTAGCAGTTATTGAGGGTGGCGAAGCAGTAGTTATTCCTAACAGCGAGGGTGCAAGAACCACACCGTCAGTTGTGGGCGTTTCAAAAACAGGCGACAGACTTGTAGGTCAGGTTGCTAAAAGACAGGCTGTAACAAATTTCGACAACACAGTTATTTCAATTAAAAGACACATGGGTTCGGATTATAAAGCAAAAATGGGCGGAAAAGATTATACACCGCAGGAAATTTCAGCAATGATTTTGCAGAAGCTTAAATCCGACGCTGAAAGCTATCTTGGTGAAAAGGTAACAGAAGCTGTTATCACAGTACCTGCTTACTTCACAGACGCTCAAAGACAGGCAACAAAGGACGCAGGTCAGATTGCAGGTCTTACAGTAAAGAGAATTATCAACGAACCTACGGCTGCCGCTTTGTCATACGGAATTGACAAGGAAACAGACCAGAAAGTTATGGTTTACGACCTCGGTGGCGGTACGTTCGACGTATCAATCATCGAAATGGGCGACGGCGTAACAGAAGTTTTGGCAACAGCAGGTAACAACAAGCTTGGTGGTGACGACTTCGACCAGAGAATTATCGACTGGATGATTGCTGAATTTAAGGCACAAGAGGGCATTGACCTTTCAAATGATAAAATGGCAATGCAGAGATTGAAAGAAGCTGCTGAAAAGGCTAAGATTGAACTTTCTTCAACTCCGACAACAGCTATCTCGCTTCCGTTTATTACAGCAGACGCAACAGGTCCAAAACACATGGAACTCACACTTTCACAGGCTAAGTTTAACGAAATGACACACGACCTCGTAGAGGCTACAATGGGTCCTGTAAAGCAGGCTCTTTCGGATTCGGGACTTTCAGCAAGCGAACTTGACAAGGTTTTGATGGTTGGCGGTTCAACAAGAATTCCTGCTGTCGTAGAGGCTGTTAAGAAGTTTATGGGCAAAGAACCGTTCAAGGGCATTAACCCTGACGAATGTGTAGCATTGGGTGCTGCATATCAGGGCGGTGTTTTGGCAGGCGACGTTAAGGAAGGACTTCTTCTCCTTGACGTAACTCCACTTTCACTTGGTCTTGAAACAATGGGTGGCGTTTGCACAAAGATTATCGAAAGAAATACAACAATTCCTACAAAGAAATCTCAAATTTTCTCAACTGCTGCCGACAACCAGTCTGCCGTTGACATTAACGTTTTGCAGGGCGAAAGAGAATTTGCAAGAGATAACAAACAGCTGGGTATGTTCCGTCTTGACGGTATCGCACCTGCTCCGAGAGGAATCCCGCAGATTGAAGTAACATTCGACATTGACGCAAACGGTATTGTTCACGTTTCGGCTAAGGATTTGGGTACAGGCAAAGAACAGGACATCACAATTACTTCGTCAACAAATATGTCAAAGGACGACATCGACAAGGCTGTTAAGGAAGCTGAAGCATTTGCCGAAGAGGACAAGAAGAAGAAAGAGGCTGTTGAGGCCAGAAACGCAGCAGACCAAATGGCATTCCAGATTGAAAAGTCACTTAACGAATTCGGCGACAAGGTTACGGACAGCGAAAAGGCTGATGTTCAGAGCAAGGTTGACGCTTTGAAGGAAGCTTTGAAGGGCGACGATATGGACGCTATCAAGGCTAAACAACAGGAACTTGAAAGCGCATTCCAGCCGGTTGCTACAAGAATTTATCAGGAAGCAGCACAGGCACAGCAGAACGCTAACCCTAACATGGGCGGTACAAACCCTAACGGCAACGCAAACGACGACGTTATCGACATCTAAATTTCAAATATCGCAAGCCGACCGTAACCTCAAAAGGGTTGCGGTTAAGCTTGTTAAATGAAATCAATCATTGCTTAAATATGGAGAAATTCAATGGCTGACAAAAGAGATTATTACGAAGTGCTTGGCGTTAGCAAAGGCGCAAGCGACGATGAAATTAAAAAAGCATACAGAAAAGTAGCAAGACAGTATCACCCGGACTTGCACCCCGACGACAAGGACTGCGAGGCAAAATTCAAAGAAGCAAACGAAGCCTACGAAGTTTTGTCCGACAAGGATAAAAAAGCAAGATACGACCAGTTCGGTTTTGCAGGGGTAGACCCTAATTACGGCGCAGGTCAAGGCGGAACTTATGGCGGAGGATTCGGCGGTTTCGGCGACTTTGACGATTTGGGAGATATTTTTTCAAGCTTTTTCGGAGGAGGAACGTCAAGACGTTCGGCTAATCCAAACGCACCTAGACGTGGAAACGACATTCGGGCAAACGTTACTCTTGATTTTATGGAAGCCTGCAAGGGCAAAAAGGTTACGGTCAGAGTAAACAAAATGGATAAATGTTCACAATGTAACGGCACAGGCGCACAAACGGGAAGCAGCATAAACACCTGCCCTGACTGTCACGGAACAGGTACGGTTCGTGTAACCCAGCGTACACCTTTCGGTGCAATGCAGTCCACACAGACTTGTTCACGTTGTCAGGGAAAAGGCAAAGTTATCGAAAAACCGTGTACTAAATGTGGCGGTAACGGCAGAGTACGAAACGCAGTTTCAAAAGAAATCGACATTCCGGCAGGCGTAAACGACGGCGTAACCCTTAGAGTTGCGGGAGCGGGCGACAGCGGAACAAACGGCGGTTCGGCAGGAGATTTGCACGTTGTTATTACCGTTCGTCCCGACCCGATTTTTGAACGTGACGGCTATGACGTTTGGACAGAAGTACCGATTACGTTTGCACAGGCAACTTTGGGCGACACGTTGGATATTCCGACGGTAAACGGCACAGTACAGTACGACATTCCGGCAGGAACACAAAACGGTGCGATTTTCAAAATGGCAAACAAGGGTATCAAACGTGTAAACCGCAGTTCATACGGCGACCACTATTTCAAGGCGGTTGTGGAAATTCCGAAAAACCTCACCAAAGAACAGGAAAAACTTTTGCGTGAATTTGACAAGTCTTTGGAAAAGAAAAATTATACCAAACGTGAAAGCTTTTTCAAAAAGCTTAAAGACAAATTTAAATAAAATTAACCCCGTCAATTTTTAAAAATCGGCGGGGTTTTTTGATTTTTTATTGAAAAACAGCGGTAATTGTGCAGTCGCCCGTGAGGGTTATTTTTGCCGTCGGGGAATTTTCGTCCGAAATTTCGCAACCCTCAACCTGCCATTTGACAAAGGTACAACCGTCCTGCGGCACGGCTTCCACGGTTAAACCGTAATCGCCGAAATACTTCCCGTCAAACTGGGTATCAAGGCTAACATTCGTACAGCCGTTAAGTATAACTTCACCCGAAGAATTATCCGACTTAATCGTCACATTATAAGCGTCGCCGAGAGAAAATGCGGTTTTCATTATGCCGATATATTTATCATATCGCCCGTTTAAGAAAGTCCTAAGCTCCTCAACCTTTCCTGTATAATATTCCTCAACGCTCCACTGGTCTGCTACCCATTGAGGTCCGAAACGCTTAAATGTGTCGGGAACAAGTTTTGAATAAATTTTGACAAGCTCGTCAATTTGAGAATTTACGTTTGATTTTTCAAAATTAACGTTTCTCAAATCGCACATGGTGTTTACTAACATTTCCTTAAAACCGTCGTTTTCCAGAAGTTTTGACAAAAGCTGTGCAGGATAATTTCCCTGTTTTCCTTTGTTTATGGCGGCGGTAATATTGTTTGTGCCGTAATTTGTTCCGCCGTCGTAAATTCCCGTGGAATAATCGTTGTCAAACGCCATTAAACGCCATTTTTCGTCGGCTTTTTCAACGCCCTCAACCGCTTCACGCACACGCCACATTCTCCAGTTGTTGCACTCAAAAAAGCTGTCCTGATTGTAAATATACAAGTTAAACGCCACATAGTCCGCAAAACTCTGTACGTCAAGCATTTCACAGGCTTTTGCGTAATTTTCATCATTAGACATATCGTTTGACACAATGTAATTGTACATCTGGTCAAAAAGGGTTTTGTCATTGTCCTCACCCTCTTCGATACCGCCGTTTTTAATCATAACAACGTTTTCTTTTTCAATTCCGTCATAGTTATTCTGGATATAATTGTCGTTATAATCTTCAACAAGGCTGTACATTCCCCAGTATTCCCCGTCGATAAACACCACAACAGGGGTAAACTGCATTGTTTCAAAATTTCTGTCGCTGACAAGCTGCTGCAAAAGAGGGTCACGGATTTTTGCATAATCGCAGTCGTTTCCGCCGTCACGCAAAACAAAACTCTTGTATTTTTCAACTTCGCCGTTTCCGTCGGATTTTTCGTTGTCGGGAATAATCGGATATTTCACATTCTTTTTGCCGTATTCCTCACGGGCAATAAGTCTTAGGGATTTTTGGTTGTTATTTCGTGACGCACCGCCCATAATTCTTATACCCATATTCTGGCTGAAACCTATTTCGCCGTCGGATTCTATGTATTCCACGCAAACAGGGCGTTCCCACTCTTTTCCACGGTTTGAATAATTTCCTTTGTGTTGCCACGCTTCAAGCCATTGGTTCCAACTGTTTTCTTTAAGCCACTCATCATGGGTTATTCCCGTAACGTAAATGCCCGTTTGATAATTAAACAAGTTCTCCGTGTCAGTTATAAGAGAAATTACAGGCACGTCGCCGTATTCCGCTTCACGGTCAACCCCCACAAAGTATGTTGCGTAGATTTCCTCGGTTGTGCCGTCGGATTTTACAGCCAACGCACGGATAACATTTCCCTTTGTTATGCCCTCCGGCACTTTGTAATAATCCCCCGCCGTTGTATCTCGTTGTGCCGCCAAAACGTTTTTTTCGCTTGTTTTGTTCGTCAAGGATATTCCGTCGTCTGTGTACAAAGTGCTGTTTTCGTCAGGCTGTTTTCCGTCGGTTGTATAATAAATTTTCACGTCTTTGTCAGGGTGATAAAGCTTTAAAACAAAGTCCTCGTCATAAAATCCACTTTGTCTTGAAAAACAAAACTCTGTTACTTCGTCGGGAATTACGTCAATTATGTCCTGCTCTGCGGTGGTGGTCGCAGAGGTGGTCGCAGTTGTGTTGTTTGAATTATCGCTGTTGTTACAACCGCACATCAGCGAAAAACTCATCACTATTGCCAACGCACAGGCGATAATTTTTTTATAATTTTTCATTATCCCAAAATCCTCTCAATGTATTTTGTCATGAGTTTAAGGTTGTTTTCACGTTTTTCCAAAAATTCTCTCAAACATTTCACCGACGCATAACCGCCGTTTACAGCGTCCTCGGTGGTGTTTGTTCCCTTGTATCTTGCAAAGAACTGGTCGTAAAGCGGAGAATATGTTCCCTCAAATTTTTCAAGCACCGCCAAAGCGTTGTCTTTTTCCATAATTCCCTCCGGCAAAGCCGTCATTTCGTCGCAAAATTCGTTTCTGAAAGTTTCGTTTGTCATCAACAGCGCAAAACTCAAAACAGCAGGGTTTTTGGTGTCCATGTCCAAAAGTCCTTTTTCCTTATAATTTGCGTTTTGAACCGTGTTGTCCCTTGCTTCGCCCGAACCGCCTACGCCGCCAAAGTCCAAATCATAAAACATCAGTCGCCATTTTCCGTCGGCATACGGGTTTGACGGGTCAACATTTGCGGTTTTCCACATAGACCAGTTTTTGCCCGGCCAGTCCCATTTGTTGTTTATAAAGCATTGCACTAAAAAGTAGTCCTTGACGCTTTCGGTGTCCACGATTTTTGCAAATTCGTCAAAATCACTTTGGTTTGACAAATCTTTGTGCTTGCTTATAAAATTCAAAAGTTCGTTAAAGTAATAACTTTCGTCCGTTTCGCCCTCCGGCAGTTCTCCCTCGTCAAGTTTGTAACCCAAAGCCAGACTTTCGGCGTCGCCCTTGTAAACAATCACGTCGTCTTTTTCAACGCCGTATTTCTCCTCAAAATGGTCGTTGTCGTAATCTTCTTCAAGCACATAAAGTCCCCAATATTCGCCGTTTAAATAAACAACGCACGGGCGGGACTGTTTGGTTTCGCAGTCTGTGCTTTCTGCCAAACTCTGCCAGAAAGTATCGTTAAATTTCGCATTAAAAGCACAGTTTCCCCCTGCTCTGAGAACAAGTTTTTTAAACTTATCCATTGTTTCGCCGTCGGAATTTTTATAATCTTCGCCGAAAACAGCATACTTAAAATTCTTTTTGCCGTAATCGTCCCTTGCATAAAGTCGCAAGCCTTTTTGAATATCAGACCTTGAATAGTTTCCCTGAACACGCACACCGCAAGTCTGGTTTAGCACCTCTGTTACGCCGTTTGCGTTACATTCAAGCATTACAAGTCGGGTTTCACGTTCCCACGCTCTGCCACGCTGTTTATAATTTGCGTCAAGTTTTCGTGCCACTTCGGCGTCGTAAAGACTTCCCGCACCGTTTTCGGTCATGTACGCATTAAAAGCTTCGTCAAAAATATTTCCCTTTACATAAATTCCGTTTTCCTCACCGAAAAAGTCGTCAAAATTCACACTTAGAGAAATCACCGCCAAATCCATTCCCGACGCCTGACAGCTTTCGCTAAGTCCCTGAATATGTTCTTCCATTGTGCCGATAAAATATGTGGCGCTGTTTTCCGCACCGAACGACCCGTCGGAATTTTTCGCAACCGCCCTCACAACCGTACACTTATCCACGCTTTCGTCTGTCGGGTTTTCAATTTTGCAAACATATCCCCCGTCGCTTAGAGATAACTCGTTAAAATTTCCCGAAATTTCCGAAGTGCTAACGGCACTCACCACGTTTTTGTCGCCTTTTCTGTCCGAAATCTGAATTTCGCCCTCGTATTTCACCGCCGTTTCGCTGGTGGTCGGGTTAGAACCGTCGGTGGTGTAATAAATTTCTGCGTTTTCGTCAACCGCCGTCATTGAAAGTGCGAAACTTTCTCCGTAAATTCCGCTTTTCTGTGAAAGAACAACGGACGGTTCGTCCTGCAAATTCTGGTCAACAGGCGGATAATCGCTTTCGCCGTCGTCGGCGTTATCCTGCGTGTTTTGTGCGGTGGTTGTTGTGGTTGTTTGTTTTTCGTCGCCATTTTTACAACCGGAAAAAGCCGACGCACAAAGTGTTATCGCACACAAAAGTGCCAAAAATCGTTTCATAATAATTTCCTTTCGTATTTAAATGGTATAAAATCTATAACTTTCATCAAACATTCTAGCATATTTTTATACACATTGCAAGCAAAAGAAAAAACAACACACAAAGTTTACAGTTTTCAAAAACGTTTTTACACTTTTTCACAAAAAACAAGCCCACCCGCAGGTGAGCCGTTTTAATAAATCTGAAATTATTTCGCCTTTGTAGCAACTTCGTCAACAAGTTTTGAAACAACAGCGTCAATATCCATTGCTCCCAGTTCGCCCTCTTTTCTTGAACGAACGGTAACCTGATTTGCTTCCACTTCCTTGTCGCCGATGATAAGCATATACGGGATTCTGTCAAAACGTGAATTTTTAATCTTTGTACCGATATTTTCGTCCTTTGAATTAACGGTTACTCTCATTCCGTAGCCTGTCAATTTGTCAGCAAGCTTTTGAGCATACTCAACGTGGTTTTCGTTAATCGGCAAAATTCTAGCCTGTTCAGGTGCAAGCCACAACGGCAACACGCCTGCGTACTTTTCAATAAGGTATGCAAGGGTTCTTTCGTAACAGCCCAAAGAAGTTCTGTGAATAATGTACGGAATTTTCTTCTGCCCGTCCTTGTCTACGTATTCCATACCGAATTTCTTAGCAAGAAGCATATCAATCTGAATTGTAACAAGTGTGTCCTCTTTACCGTAAACGTTCTTGTACTGAATGTCAAGCTTAGGGCCGTAGAATGCAGCCTCGTCAATTCCGATTTCGTATTCAACGCCCAAATGGTCAAGGATTTTCTTCATTGCAGCCTGTGCTTCTTCCCATTGTTCAGCCGTACCCTCGTACTTGTTCTTAGGGTTTGCAGGGTCCCATTGTGAGAATCTAAAGGTACAATCTTCCAAAAGACCTACTGTGTCAAGCATATATTTTGCAAGTTCAAGACAGCCCTTGAATTCTTCCTCGAGCTGGTCTGGACGCAAAATATAGTGACCCTCGGAAATTGTAAACTGTCTAACACGAATAAGACCGTGCATTTCGCCGCTGTCCTCGTTACGGAAAAGTGTGGAAGTTTCGGTTAAACGCATTGGCAAATCTCTGTATGAACGCTGTCTGTTAAGGTATACCTGATACTGGAACGGGCAGGTCATCGGACGAAGTGCAAAACATTCCTTTTCCTCGTCGTAAGGGTCGCCCATAATGAACATTCCGTCAAGATAGTGGTCCCAATGTCCTGAAATTTTGTACAAATCTCTCTTTGCGAAAAGCGGTGTTTTGGTCAAAAGACAACCGTGTGCCTGTTCAACGTCCTCAACCCATCTCTGCAATGTCTGGATAACTCTTGCACCCTTTGGCAAAAGTACAGGAAGTCCCTGTCCGATACAATCAACGGTTGTGAAATATTCAAGTTCACGTCCCAGCTTGTTGTGGTCACGAAGTTTTGCTTCTTCCATAGCCTTGAGGTGCGCTTCAAGTTCGCTTGCTTTAGGAAATGCCGTTGCGTAAATTCTTGAAAGCTGAATGTTTTCGTCAGCGCTACCCCAGTATGCACCTGTGCAAGACAAAAGCTTAACAGCCTTAATCGGTGAAACATTCATAAGGTGTGGGCCTGCACATAGGTCTACGAAATCACCCTGCTTGTAGAAAGAAAGTGTTTCGCCTAAATTGTCATGCTTATGGATAAGCTCAACCTTGAAGTTTTCACCCTTTTCTTCCATAAGCTTTAACGCTTCGTCTGTTGAAAGTTCAAATCTTTCAAGTTCGTAACCCTCTTTTGCAAGCTTTTTCATTTCAGCTTCGATTTTAGCAAGGTCGGCTGTTGTGAAAGGCTTTTCAACTCCGAAATCATAGTAAAATCCGTTTTCCGTAGCAGGGCCTCTTGCAAGTTTTGCTTCAGGGTAAAGATTTTTAACAGCCTGTGCCATAAGGTGCGACGCCGTGTGCCAGAAAGTTTCTTTACCTGCTTTTGAGTCAAATGTCAAAACCTCAAAGTCACAGTCGCCGTCGATAACTGTTCTCAAATCCTTAACTTCGCCGTTGATTTTTACACAACAGCTTGCTTTGTAAAGTCCCATGCCAATGCTCTTGATAATTTCAAACGCAGGCATTGCACTTTCGATTTCCTTAACCGAACCGTCTTTAAGTGTCAGCTTAATCATATAAATTCTCCTTTGTAAAATAATTTTCGTTTAATTAAAAAAGCCCGAACTTGCAACAAAAAAATTGCAAATTCGGGACGTGTAAACGTGGTTCCACCCAAAATTCGGTCAGCTTGTCCTGTTTTAAAAAGCTAACCCTCATTTAAAACTTTAACGCAGTTTGTACGGCGATGATTGGTCGCACTCGGAGGTGGTACTGTGAATATATCTTCCTGCCCTTGCTTTCAGCCGATGACAAAGGCTCTCTTTCGGAAAAATTTAAGCTACCCACAGCTTCTCGTCAATGTTTTTCCTATACATTTTTAGTTTAGCACTCTTTTCACGGTTTGTCAAGAGGTATTTTCAGATAAATTTAATAGGGCAAATTTGACTGTTTCGACAAAATGTAGTATACTATAGCTGTTGCCAACTCCAATCCGATTAACGGAGAGGAGGTGAACTAAGTGATTGGAACATATATAATCTCGTTTCTTAACGGCGTTGCAACGGGTATTGTGGCAAATATCATTTGTGATATAGCACAGCATATCCGTAAGTGGCTAAACGGTCGAAAGAAGTAAAAGACGGCAACATAGCACAAAGAACCCCCAGAGAGCTGGCACTCTTTGGGGGTTCGATTTTTTGAGCCGTGATTGGCACATATAATCTCTTTAATTACATTATATCCGAAAACCTAGTGTTTGTCAAGTGTTTTCAAATTGACTGTTTAAACAAACGCAAGTCCGACAAGTAGCCCGAAAGAAAACCCACGAAGTTGCACCTTCGAGGGTTTTTGCTTGTGTGAAATATAAATTGTATCATTTTGTTTCACTTATATTATATACCAAACTTAAATATTTGTCAAAGGATTTTAAAAACACTTTTTAGAAAAATTCGCAAAAAAGTATTGCATTGAAAATGAAATTGTGCTATACTGTTTTTTAAAAAGCAAACGCTTTTTTGATTTAATAGGTTAAATTTAATCGAAAGGATTTGATAATATGTACATTGAAACCCAGTGCCTTCACGAAGGTTATACCCCGAAAAACGGTGAGCCTAGAGTTATGCCGATTGTTCAGAGTACCACCTATGTGTACGATTCCACAGACGATGTGGCTGCTGTGTTTGATGACCCAACCAAAAGCTTGATTTATTCAAGATTTGAAAACCCGACCACAGACGCTGTTGAAAAGAAAATCGCAGCACTTGAAGGCGGTGTTGCCGCAATGTGTACTTCATCGGGACAGGCTGCGTCACTTTGTGCAATTTTGAATATTTGTCAGGCTGGCGACAGCTTTATTTCGTCATCTTCAATTTACGGTGGAACTGTAAACTTGTTTGCCGTAACTCTCAAAAGAATGGGGATTGAATGTATCTTTGTTGATTGCGATGCAACCGAAGAGGAGATTCAGAAAGCTATCAAGCCAAACACAAAACTTATTTTCGGCGAAACTATCGCAAACCCTGCTTTAACTGTTTTTGATATTGAAAAATGGGCAGATATCGCACACAAAAACGGTATCCCTCTCATTGTTGACAACACATTTGCAACCCCTTACCTTTGCAGACCTATTGAATGGGGTGCTGACATTGTAATTCACTCTACATCTAAATATATGGACGGACACGCTGTTCAGGTTGGCGGCGTAATTGTCGATAGTGGTAAATTTGACTGGACAAACGGCAAATTCCCGTGTATGACTGAGCCTGACGAAAGCTATCACGGAGTGGTTTACACAGATACCTATTCATTTGCACCATTTATTGTTAAAGCCAGAATGCAGCTTATGAGAGATTTCGGCTGTTACCCTGCCGCAAATTCTTCATTCTTGCTCAATCTGGGTCTTGAAACCTTAGCTGTCAGAATGGACAGATATTGCGAAAACGCTCTCAAAGTAGCTAAGTTTATCGAAAATTCGGGCATGGTAAACAAGATTTCCTACCCGGGTCTTGAAAGCGACAAGTACAACGACCTTGCGAAAAAATATCTCCCGAAAGGCGCAAGCGGTGTAATTTCGTTCTCAATCAAAGGCGGACGTGACGTTGCCGTTAAGTTTATGGACAGCCTTAAACTTGCTTCAAACGAAGTTCACGTTGCGGACATCAGAACTTGCGTATTGCACCCTGCTTCGGCAACACACAGACAGCTCACCGACGAACAGCTTGTTGCGGCAGGCATTGACGGCGGTCTTATCAGATTTTCTGTCGGACTTGAAAACGTCGAGGACATCATCGAGGACGTAAAACGTGGATTTGATGCTGTAAAAGATTTGATTTAACGATATTTTACCAAACTTTTGGAACCGTGCCTGCAAAGGTGCGGTTCTTTTTTGTTAATATTTACAATTTCATTACAGATAATTTGGGCGGATAAATGAAAATTTACAAAATAGCTGAAAAAAATCCCGTTTTTTTCGACATCTTAACAAAAAATTAACACAATTCCTTTTGAAATATGTTACAATTTGTAATATATTAAGGAAATTTGGCGACAAAAATCAAAAAATTGTCCGATTTTCATTATTTTTTACTAAAATCACTTGCAAATTTCTGTTTTTTTTGTTATTATAGTATTGATAGGCAAAGTTTACTCTTTTAAAGGGTACTTTGGTTTTAATTTTCAAAAAGATTCTTAAAGCAAATTTTGCAGTAGAGGGGAAAAAATTATGTCCAACAGATTATTTCAAAACGTAATTCACCAAATGCGTGACGCTATCGACAGCGTAATAGGAGTTATCGACGAAAATGCGTCGATTATCGCTTGTTCAGACCTTTCTAAAATCGGTATGACCAACGAGTTTGTTTCCCTTGACCTGGGGGATTCCCACGATATTTTCGTTAGGGACGGCTATACATACAAGCCGTTTGGCACACACCTTAAACCTGATTTTGCGGTTTTCGTAGAGGGTACGGACGAAGTGGCTGCGAAGTATGTCAGCATACTCGCTATTTCGCTGACAAGTATCAAACAGTATTACGACGAAAAATACGACAGAAACAACTTTATCAAAAACGTTGTTTTGGATAACGTTCTGCCGGGCGACGTTCACGTTAAAGCAAGAGAACTCCACTTTAATTCCGAAGTATCAAGGGTTGTGTTGCTTATTCGTATTTCCGCAACAAGCGACGTTTCCGCTTATGACGTAATCCAGAACCTGTTCCCTGACAAAAACAAGGACTTTGTTTTCAATATCACCGAAAACGACATTGTACTTGTTAAAGAAGTCAAGGCAGGGGTTGAATCCAGAGATTTGGAAAAACTTGCACGTTCTATTTCGGACACACTCAGCGGTGAATTCTATACAAGAGTAAACGTGGGTATCGGTACGGTCGTTGAGGGAATCAAGGATTTGGCCCGTTCGTTCAAAGAAGCGCAAACCGCTTTGGAAGTGGGAAAAGTGTTCGACACCGACAAGGTTATCGTTTCGTATGATAATTTGGGTATCGCAAGACTTATCTATCATTTGCCGACGACGCTTTGCGAAACATTTTTAAGAGAAGTTTTCAAGAGAGGTTCTATCGAAACCCTCGACCACGAAACACTTTTCACAATTCAAAAGTTCTTTGAAAATAACCTCAATGTTTCCGAAACTTCAAGAAAACTTTTCGTACACAGAAATACTCTTGTTTACAGACTTGAAAAAATTAAGAAGCTTACAGGACTTGATTTGAGAGAATTTGACCACGCAATTATCTTCAAGATTGCACTTATGGTTAAAAAATATCTTTCGGCAAACCCTATGAAGTTCTAATTAAACTTTAAAACTTTGACAAACCAAGCCCTTGACTTTTAAAACAGTGAGGGCTTGTTTATTCACCGACTTAATTTTTAAATATTCAAAAGGAATTGTTGTTATGATAGAATTTAAAGACGTGTCCGTCACCTATTCTTCCACGGGTGTGGACGCATTGCACGACATAAACCTTACGATAAACGACGGAGAATTTGTTTTTGTCGTGGGCGAATCGGGTGCGGGAAAATCTACGCTTATTAAACTTCTCCAAAAAGAAATCGACGCAACAAGCGGAGAAATTTTTGTAAACGACTTTAATTTGACAAAAATGCCACGAAGAAAAATCCCGAAACTCAGACGTACCATAGGTACGGTTTTTCAGGACTATAGACTTATCCCTACGATGACGGTTTACGAAAATATCGCCTTTGTTATGCGTTGCCTTGACGCACCGAAAAAATTTATAAAAGCCAGAGTGGCGTATGTTATCGGTTTGGTGGGTCTTGCGGATAAGGTGGACTGTTTGCCTGAACAACTTTCGGGTGGCGAACAGCAAAGAGTGGCTCTTGCAAGAGCTTTGGCAAACGACCCTAAGCTGATTATCGCAGACGAGCCGACCGCAAACGTTGACCCTGCGCTGACATACGGAATCTTTGAACTTTTAAAAGGTATAAACTCCTGCGGAACAACCGTTATTGTTGTTACGCACGACCTTAACAACGTTGTGCATTTCGGCGGAAGAATCGTGCGTCTTGACAAGGGTTCAATAACCATTGACCAGCACTTCGGCGGCGCAGAAGAATAAGTCCTGAAAGGAGTTTAGAATTTCAAAAATGAGAGTTTCAACATACACAAACCTTATCGGTCAGGGCGTTAAGGGAGTTTGGAAAAACAGAATGATGTCTTTTGCGTCGTTTTGTATAATGCTTGTTTCCCTTTTGCTGGTGGGATTGACGGTTTTATTGGCTATCAATCTTGATAAGGCAATTGAATCATTGGAAGAAAAAAACGAAATTATCGTCATTATAAAAGACGAAATTTCCAACGAAGATATGACCAAACTTGGGGATAATATTGTAAAACTTTCAAATGTGTCAAGCTCTGTTTTTTATTCACGAAACAGCGCTTGGGCGGACATGGTTGAGGATATGACCCCCGAAGAACAGGAACTTTTCCACTATGCCGACGGCAAAAACCCTCTGCCTGATACATACCGTGTTCAGGTTAAGGACGTCAGCCTTATGGCAAATACGGCGGTGCAAATTTCGGCGTTTGATACGGTAGAAAGCGTCCAGTCGCCTGAAGAATACGTTGACGTTCTTATCAGTATTCGTAACGTCTTGTCGCTGATTCTGGTGGCAATTGTGGTGATTTTAACGTGCGTTTGTATGATTATTATTTCAAATACAACCCGTGCAAGCGTGTTTTCACGAAGAAAAGAAATCAATATCATGCGATATGTGGGTGCGACAAACACCTTTATCAGAATCCCGTTTTTCGTTGAGGGTATGCTTATCGGCGTTGTGGCAGGCACGGTTGCTATGTTTTTGACAAAATTTGTTTATCAAGGCATTTATTCGGTGCTTGTTGACGACCTTAATATCACATCAATTTTGGGAATTTCGTCGCTGTATTCGTTCAGCGATATTTACAAAATCGTCGCTTTGGCGTACATTTTGGCAGGTGCGGTTATCGGCGCAATCGGTACAACCATAAGCACACGAAAGTATTGCCGAGTTTAGTAAAAAAAAGACAGATGTGTTTGAATTGTCGGAGGCAAAATTATGAAAAGAAAGGTTTTAAAAAGAGCGCTGGCAATGTGCGTGGCTTTTGTAATTACGGCAACGGTTTTTGTTAATAATTGCAATAACTTAAAATATGCCGTTCCAACAAGCGCCACTTATCAAGACGAAATCGACGAAAACAAAAAACGTCTTGAAGAACTGCAAAACCAACAGGCACAAATTGACCAGCAGTTGCAACAAAACAAAGAAAATTACGAAAACGAACTTGAATATCAGGAAGAACTAAGCACCCAGATTGCTACGGTTGAAGAAACGCTGGGGGTTTTGTCAAATTATATTCTGGAACTTAATAAGGATATTTTGGACTGCGAAGAGGATATTGCAGAAAAAGAAAGCCAAATCGCAACCAAAGAAACCCAGATTGAAGAGGGTACGGACGCATTTTTGCAACGCCTTAGAGCAATGTACGTTGCGGGCGACGATACCTACGCAAGCGTGCTTATCGGTTCGACGGATTTTTACGATATGCTGATGAAAATCGAACTTGTCAAACGTGTAGCAAGTTATGACAAACAGATTATCGACGAACTTTATGACTTAAAAAAACAACTTGAAGCGGAAAAAATCGCACTTGACGAGAAAAAAGCCGAACTTGAAGTTCAAAAAGCCGAGTACGACGAGCAGAAAACTTTGCAGGAAGAACAGCGTTTGAAATTGCAGGATTTGTATTCCGAAAGCGAAATCAAGGCTGACCAGTTTAAGAACGATTTTGATTTGTCACAGGAAGAACACGACAAGCTCCACAGCGAAATGTTGGATTTGGAGGGCGAAATCGCCGACCTTGTAGCAAAGGAAGAAGCACGCAAAAAAGAAGAAGAAAAACGCAAACAGGAACTTCTTCAACAACAGCAACAGCAAAATAACAACAGCGGAAGCTCTAATTCAAACGCCGGTACAAGCGGCACATACACGGGCGATACATACCACACAGGTACGGGGGCGTTTGCATGGCCTGTGCCGGGATATTACCATATTACGTCGTATGTTGGCTGGAGATGGGGCGCATACCACCAGGGCATTGACATTTCGTCGGCGGGTATTCGTGGGGCAAATATCGTTGCGTCCGATTCGGGTACGGTTGTAAAGGTAAACAATTCCTGCACCCACGACTATGGCAAAAGCGGTTCGTGCGGCTGTGGCGGAGGTTACGGCAACTATTGTATTGTCAACCACGGCAACGGCTATATGACCCTTTACGGCCACGCACAGTATATCAGCGTGTCGGTGGGTCAGGAAGTAAATCAAGGCGACGTTTTGGGAATCGTGGGTACGACGGGATTTTCCACGGGCGACCACTTGCACTTTGAGGTGCGTAAAAACGGCGTTGCGGTAAACCCTATGGATTATGTTTAACTGAATAAATTAAGTCCTGCTCTGTTTTAAAGAGCAGGACTTTTTTTAGCGTGACAATTGACCTGTTCAGTTTGCCACGCTTTTACGGGGGAGTAAAGTTTGTTTTGTTCGGTGGCGTATGCGAAACTGCGTTTCGCATGGAAATTTTGCTCACCTCGTTACACTCGGTGTTTCGCTGTGCGAAACCGCAAAAGTTCCCAGATTTGATGAAACTTTTAAGTTTTTTGGTATTTTCTAAACCCGTCAGAACATAAAAGTTTTCGTCCACCTTTTTGAAAACGTGCCGTTTTCGTCATTTCAGCTCGCAACACTTTTGTTATGTGTCCTACTTTGTTTTGCTCGCTGGCGTAGTTTGAAATAGTTTAAAACTTTCGTTTTTTGCAAACTTTGAAATTCCGTCAGGAAATAAAAGTTTCGGTCAAGCCTTTTCAAAGGCTTGCAGGGGTCTAGGGGGCGGAGCCACCTAGTCGTCGTCCGCAGACGGCGAAATACTCCTATACCCTAAAGCGTTTTTCGGGGGGAGCAAAAACATAAGCCATTATGTTTTTGCGATGGGGGACTTTTCAAGTAAAAAGTCCCCCTACTTGCAAGGTTTAGCAAACTCCCCTCGCAAAATAGTCCGGTGGACTATTTTGCGACGTACAAAGTCGGGTGGGAAAATGTACAAGGACTTAAAAGTTTGGCAAATTTCGTGTTAAAAGCCAAAGTTTGCCCGTAGGGGCGTTGCCCCCTAAGTGACTTTGTTTTGACTAAAGTTTGTGATAACCCCCAGTTACTTTCTGTCTGGCAACAGAAAGTAACCAAAGAATGCCTTGCAAGGTGGGGAAGTTGGCCGACGGCTCTAATGCTCTAAACGAAAAGCGCTTAATGATATAGGGGCGTTTCGCCGTCTGCGGACGGCGATAAGGGGGACGCTGTCCCCACTTAACCCCCTGCAAGCCTTTGAAAAGGCTTGACCGAAACTTTTATGTTCTGACGGACATTTAAAATCTGAAAAAACAGTTTGCCTAGCTTTTTAAAGCTGTCAAACTTTGTACGTCGCAAAACAGTCCACCGGACTATTTTGCG
>CAYZOV010000029.1:0-20267 GCA_964480525.1 uncultured Ruminococcus sp. | reverse complement strand
TTTCGCCGTTTTCCCAACGTGACACAGCCTGACGGGTTACAAAAACTTTGCCTGCAAGTTCGTCCTGTGATAAATTGTTTTCCTTGCGAAGCATTTGGATAATTTCTTTTGTTTCCATAAATTTCACCTCGCATTAAGTATAACATAAGTTGCTTATCATAGCAAGCAACTTGCTGTTGCGTGACAAAACGGAAAATCAGTAAATCAAATGATTATTTTTGTTTTTAATTTTATACATGGTGCAAAAACCCATAACGCATGACACGAAGCACACGAAAAAGTTTACCCCGTTTGCCCAGATTTCTTTTATTGCATAGCCGTTACCCATGTTCAGCATGGAAAAATTGTTTGTAAACAAAAATCCCGCACCCAAAACATACACCACGCCGAAAAGTGCAAAGGAAACGTGTTTTGCGGTCAGGCTGAGGTGGATTTTGCAATACCTAGCCAAAAATCCGAAGCAAACACAGAAAAGGTAAAGTCCCAACGCCTGAACGAAAACGCCCAAAATCCCTGCCAAAGGCGGAACATACAAATACCTTTTTGCGCCCATTGTACGGCTTGTTGCGGTAAACATTTGCTCCGTGGCGTTGTTTTTGAAGATAAAAATGCCTACCAAATAATACCCAATCAGCGCCGCAACCGTCATTATCTGCGCCGAAAAATAAACAAAATACTTCTTCACAAAAAAGCTCCTTAATTTTTCATCAAACCCTGCTTAAAAGCTTTACACAGGTTAAAATTTTCATTTTTTTCAAATCACAGCTTAGGTGTGATAACCTCTTTTTTACAAATTCCCAAACCCAAACGTAAAGCGACAGCTTTACGTTTACTATACAATAAAGCTTCTGCAAACCGGGTACTTTTGTGGTTTCGCTTTAGCGAAATTGCCGTCGGTGTTGACGGCAAAACAAAATACCCAAACGTAAAGCCAACGGCTTTACGTTTAGTATAACACAAATTTCACAAATAGTCAACCTTTTTAAAAATCGGACAAAAAAACAGGCGTAGAAAAATTTCTACACCTGCGTTTTTTAAAAATTAAATCATTGCGTCTTCCCAACATTCAGGAGCTTCAACGCCCAAAAGCTTAGCAACAGTACCTGCAACATTTGCAAGTCCATACTTTTCGCTGTCAGCGTCGATAATCTCAAACTTTGTATCCTTGTTGTAGATAATAAACGGTACTCTGTTGAGAGAGTGAGCTGTTCTGACTGCGATTTCGCCTTTCTTGTTCTTTTCGAGCATTTCGTCAGCGTTTCCGTGGTCAGCAGTAATCAAAACTGTACAATCGTACTCGTCAGCAACCTTGAGAAGTCTTGTCAAAGCCAAATCTACTGCTTCAACAGCGATAATTGTAGCTTCCATAGAGCCTGTGTGTCCTACCATATCTCCGTTAGGATAATTACATCTAAGGAACTGGTACTTTTCAGACTTGATAGCCTCGATGAGGTCGTCTGTAACTTCAGCAGACTTCATCCAAGGTCTTTCGTCAAACGAAACCTTGTCAGACGGAATTTCTTTCCAAGTTTCAAGCTCTTCGGAGAACTTTTCAGACTTGTTTCCGTTCCAGAAGTAGGTAACGTGACCGTATTTCTGAGTTTCAGAAACTGCGTATGAGTTAATTCCTGCATTTACAAGCACCTCTGAAAGTGTGTTTGTAATCTCAGGAGGATTTACAAGATAGTTCTTTGGCAAGTTAAGGTCGCCATCGTACTGGAGCATACCTGCGTACATTACCTTAGGGTCATAGCCCGACTTGTCAAATTTGTCAAAGCCCTCATCGTCAAATGCCATTGACATTTCGATAGCTCTGTCGCCTCTGAAGTTAAAGAGGATTACGCTGTCGTTGTCACAGATTTTACCAACAGGCTCACCGTTTTCAGCAACAACAAACGGTGGCAAATCCTGGTCGATTGCACCTGTTTCCTCACGCAAGGTTGTATAAGCTTCAGCTGCACTTGCAAACTGTCTGCCCTCGCCACGAACGTGAACGTCCCAGCCCATCTTAACCATATTCCAATCAGCCTGGTATCTGTCCATTGTAATCTTCATTCTTCCGCCGCCCGAAGCGATTTTGCCGTCAAAACTTGCGTCGTTTACGTCAGCAAGGCACTTTTCCAAGTCTTCGATATATGTCATACCACTTGTTGCAGGCACGTCACGTCCGTCAAGAAGAATATGACATCTTACCTTTGAAACGCCCTCTTCTTTAGCACGCTTAACCATAATTTTCAAATGCGAAATATTCGAGTGAACGTTTCCGTCTGAAAGAAGTCCCATAAAGTGCATTGTTGAACCGTTTTCGATACAGTTCTTAACGAGCTTTTTCCAAGTTTCGGACGAGAACATTTTGCCGCTTTCGATTGATTCGTTTACAAGCTTAGCACCCTGTGAATAAATCTGTCCACAGCCAAGTGCGTTGTGTCCAACCTCAGAGTTACCCATATCGTCGTCAGACGGAAGTCCTACTGCACCGCCGTGAGCCTTGAGAGATGTATTTGGATATTCTTTTAAAAGTCTGTCAAGTGTAGGTGTGTTAGCCTCGGAAACAGCGTCGCCGATACCTGTTACGGAATAACCAACACCGTCCATAACAACAAGAACAACTGGTTTTTTTGCCATAATTATTTCCCTTTCAAATTAAAAATTTGCTAAATTCAATTAGCCATTGATAGCAGCCTGAACAATTGTGTTGAAGTCGCCTGCTTTAAGTGAAGCGCCACCGATAAGACCACCGTCAACGTTTGGTTTAGAAAGAAGTTCAGCGGCATTGCCTGCGTTCATTGAACCGCCGTACTGAATTGTAACAGCTTCTGCTGTATCTTCGTCATAAATCTTAGCAAGTGTGCTACGGATAAATGCACATACTTCTTCAGCCTGGTCAGCAGTAGCGGTTTTGCCTGTGCCGATAGCCCATACAGGTTCATATGCGATAACTGTTTTCTTTACGTCCTCTGCAGAAATGTCGAAAAGGTCAAGCTTAATCTGTCTAGCGATAACTTCTTCTGTGATGTTACATTCTCTTTCCCAGAGAAGTTCGCCAACACAAACGATTGGTTTAAGACCTGCAGCAAGAGCAGCCTTTGTTCTCTTGTTTACTGTTTCGTCTGTTTCGCCAAAATACTGTCTTCTTTCAGAGTGACCGATAACAACGTATTCTACGCCAAGTTCAACAAGCATATCAGCCGAAATTTCGCCTGTAAAAGCACCGCTCTTTTCAAAGTGAACGTTTTCTGCACCGATTTTTACATTTGAGCCTGCTGTTGTGTTGATAGCTGTTTCAAGGTTTGTGAAAGGAACGCAAGCGATAACCTCAACCTTTCCCTCTGCGTTAGCAACAAGTGGCTTGATTTCTTCGAGAAGAGACTTAGCCTCAGGTCTTGTCTTGTTCATTTTCCAGTTTCCGGCAATAATAGCCTTTCTAACATCTTTTTTCATAGTTAAAAAACTCCTTTTTATAAATTTCAAATTGATAGTTTTATTGTAACATAATTATTTGCGTTTGTCAATTATTTATCAAACAAAAAGAGCAGACAAAACGCCTGCTCTTAGAAATTTTAAATATTACTTGTCAGCAATAACGTCGATACCAGGGAGAACCTTTCCTTCGAGGTATTCGAGTGAAGCTCCGCCACCTGTTGAGATGTGGCTCATCTTGTCAGCAAAACCAAGACTGATTACAGCGGCAGCCGAGTCGCCACCACCGATGATTGTTGTAGCGTCTGTTTCAGCAAGGCTCTTTGCAACAGCGATTGTTCCCTTTGCAAGGATTGGGTTTTCAAATACGCCCATAGGTCCGTTCCAAACAACTGTCTTAGCGCTCTTAACTGCTTCTGCGTAAAGTTCAGCTGTCTTTGTACCGATGTCAAGACCCATCATATCAGCAGGAATTGTATCCGAAACCTCAACTTCGATTTCAGCGTCGATTGGGTCCGGGAAATTCTTAGTGATTGTTGTATCAACAGGGAGAAGAAGCTTCTTGCCGGCCTTTGCAGCCTTTTCAATCATTTCCTTACAGTAGTCAACCTTTGTATCGTCAACAAGTGAAGTACCCACTTCCTTGCCCTGTGCCTTCAAGAATGTGTAAGCCATACCGCCACCGATGATAAGTGTATCGCACTTTTCGATGAGGTTGTTGATTACGTTAAGCTTGTCTGCAACCTTAGCACCACCGAGAATTGCAACGAATGGTCTAACCGGGTCTTCAACAGCGTTTCCGAGGAAGTTGATTTCCTTCTGCATAAGGTAACCAACAGCTGTTTCCTTAACAAACTTTGTAACGCCTGCTGTTGAAGCATGCGCTCTGTGAGCTGAACCGAAAGCGTCCATAACGAATACTTCGCCGTCTACGAGGTCAGCGAGTTCCTTAGCGAAATCTTCGCCGTTCTTTGTTTCTTCTGCACCACGGAAACGTGTATTTTCGAGAACAACGATTTCGCCCTCGTTCATTTCAGCAACAGCTTTCTTTGCGTTTTCGCCAACAACTGTGTCGTCCTTAGCAAATACAACCTTTGTAGATACGAGTTCTGCAAGTCTTTGTGCAGCCGGTGCAAGTGAGAACTTGTCCTCCGGACCGTTCTTTGGCTTGCCGAGGTGTGAACAAAGAACAACCTTTGCTCCGTTTTCTACGAGCTTGTTAATTGTAGGAAGAGCAGCAGTAATTCTGTTGTCGTTTGTGATTTTTCCGTCCTTGAGTGGAACGTTAAAGTCAACTCTTACGAGAACCTTTTTGCCCTTTACGTTAATGTCTTCAACTGTAACCTTGTTTAAACCTGCCATAAATTTGACATCCTCTCTGAAAATATTTTTCGGAAAAATTATAATTTCCGATTATTTACCTTAACTAAATTGTGAAAAATATCACAACCATTATCATTATATATCATCTTTTAGAAAAATGCAAGCATTTTTAAGAATTTCAAAGGAAATTTTTATCTTTCTTTTGATTTAAAGCACACGCCACACACTCTCGGACCTGCATTACAGGAAATAACTGCGCCGATTTGGAAATAATCAGCAGGTGGGTATCCCAGCTTTTTGGTCATCACCTGTGCCATTTCGTCACGCTCCGCCTCGTTTGAACCGTAGATAATACAGTACGGCGTTTGTGGGATAATTTCGTTTGCAACAAGGTTTTCAAGCTTTGGCATAACAGCCTTTTCACCCCTGACCTTGTCGTGGGTTTTGATTTCGCCGTCGCAAATTCTCATAATCGGCTTTAGTCCCAAAACTTCGCCCACAAATGCAGCCGCACTCGGAATTCTGCCCGATTTTTTTGCATATTTAAGAGAATACATTGCAAAATAAATCACCGCCTTTGAAAGCCATTCCTTGATGAAATTAACCACCTCAACAGCAGACGCACCCTTTTGGATTTTTGCTCCCGCCTGACAAAGTGCGTATCCGTATGTAGCGGTATAACTTTCGCTGTCAATATTGTAAATATTAAATTTGCCCTTTGCGTCAGGGTGTTTTTCAAAGAAATTTTCAGCACCCATTACGGCGTTTGTATAGGTTGAGGACGCATTTTTGTTAATTGTAACATTGATTACATCGGTATAGCCCTCGTTGTAAAACTTTTCAAATTCTTCCTCGTACTGAAAAGCTGTAATCTGGGAATGTGTCGGAATACCGTCGTATTCGTCAAGCATTTTGTAAAATTTTTCGTTATCGAAATCTACTCTCGAGGTAAAACTTTTGTCCCCAATCGCAAGCTGGAAATTCATCAGCTTGATGTCGTATTTTTTCTCCTGCTCGTATGTAATGTCGCAAGCAGAATCACTCATAAGTTTAATTTTTGCCATTTTAATAATCCTTTCTTGTTGTTTAATCCCAAGAATATTGGGTCAGTTTTCCCTCTCTTGTAAGGTCGGGAAAATCCCATTGTCTAAGCACCTCGTATGTTGCAATCGCCACGGTGTTCGACAAATTAAGACTACGCAAATTATTTCGCATAGGAACTCTCACGCAGTTTTTTCTGTTTTCATAAAGAAGTTTTTCCGGAAGTCCTTTGTCCTCTCTGCCGAAAAACAAAAAGCAGTTATCAGGATATTCAACGTCACTATAAGTATTTTCGCCTTTCGTGGTAAAATAAAAATTCTCACCGTTATTTTTCCTGAAAAAATCCTCTAAGTTTTCGTACTCGTAAATTTCCAGTTTGTCCCAATAATCAAGACCTGCTCGTTTAAGCTGTTTATCGGTTATGGTAAAGCCGTATGGCTTAATTAAGTGCAACGCCGCCCCCGTCACAGCACAGGTACGGGAAATATTTCCCGTGTTTTGTGGGATTTGAGGTTCAACAAGCACAATATTAAGTTTGTGTATCATTCTAAATCATTCCTAAATAATTTTTTATTCCTTTATAAATAGTAAACGCAACCTGCTTTTGATATTTTTCACTTTCAAGCAAATCCGCCTCGTCGGGATTTGAAAGAAAACCGCACTCCGCCATAACAGACGGGATTTTTGCATAATAAATCAAGTACAAATCGTCCCCCGTCAGCTTGATTTCACGCTTGTTTTCAGGTTGAAGATTTTGAACAAAAGCGTCCTGCAAACTTTGCGCCAAAATCTCACTTTGAGGGTTGGTCTGACTGAAAAACATTTGCGCACCGCTGTATTTCGGGTCGGTATACTGGTTTTGGTGAATTGAAACTGCAATGGCATTTTCACGGCTGTTAAAAATATCAAGACGGTTTTTCATATCGGATTTTTTCTGTTGCGACAATCCCTCAACGCCCTCGTCGTAAATGGAAACGTCGCTGTCACGGGTTGTCACGACCTCAAAACCGTCGGCTTCCAAAAGCGCCTTTAGGCACAACATAATGTTAAGGTTTATCCCCTTTTCGCTGACGCCGTTGTACGAAACGCACCCGCCGTCAAAACCGCCGTGTCCTGCGTCCAAAATAATCGTTGGCAAAGTGCTGTCGGTGATATTTGCCGACGTGACAAGGGTGTTATTTTCAAAAGACAAGTCGTACTTATCCGCCACAAAAATCGTAATCACATAGCAAACCACCAGCAAAAGACCTGCTGTTGTTTTCAATTTAGACATATTATCCCACCTTCATAAATTCTGATAAAACTTATGAAAATTTGGGATAATTTATGCTATTTAAACCCCGTTATCTCTGCCCTTGTACACAACCTTTTCGGTTACGTCAAGGTTGTCGTAGCCGATTTTGTATGTTATTGCCGTTGTCAGCGGAATAAACAGTTGCATAAAGTACATAATAACTATTGCCCACACATTATAAGCGTCGGGATTTCCGATATGACCGTGAATAGGAATATCCACCATAGGCACAAAGTATGTGTTAAACAAATAATAAATCGCACAAATATTTCTCGGAATAACCTCTAAGTACGCTAGCAGTGAAACCGTCGAAACCAAAAGTCCCGGAATCATAAGAACAAGTCCCATAATTATGCCGAAATTTTTTGTGTCGGGTTTGTTTTTGTACTTAACGTTATCCTTGACCTTTTCGCTGAATTTCAACACATAATCAGCCAAAAGTCCACACACAACGCCCGTTGTACAAAGTCCCACCAAAAAGCTGACGATAACGCCTTTGCCGTAAATAAACATATACACCATCAAAATCATAGCGCACGCAAGGTCTGCGATAATAAGTCTGACAAAACCGCCTATGATTTTCATAAGTTTATCGTGTCTGTCCATTAAACAATTCATATCCTTTCAAAAAATATATACATAATATTTTAGCACATTGTTATGACAATTACAACAAAATTTTTATTAACAATATTCTCAAAAAGAGGTGATTTTATGAAAGAAACCGACGACACCAAAATTTACACCCCAAAACACCGAAAAAAACTTAAAAACGACATATTAAGCAACGCCGAAACCAAAATTTACAAAAAACAAAAAAACGGTTGAATTTTTTCTATTTGTGTGATAAAATGACCTCATAGAGATTTTTCAGGGGGTTTTTGTGTGGATTATTTTGCAACGCATTGGGAAAATTTTCAACTCTACGGGTGCGGAAACCTTGTTTGCCACGAAAATTTTCTGCACAACAAAAGAACACTTGGGTGCAATGTTTTAATTTTCGTTTTGGAGGGGATTTTGGATATATCCGTGGGCAACAGCGATTTTCAAGTAAAAACAGGCGAAATTTTGTTTTTGCCGAAAAACGTCGCCCACCACGGGAACGCTCCGTCAAAAGGGCGACTTTCGTATTTTTGGGTGCATTTTGACGGAGATTTTGAAAAAATCAGTCAGGCGGATTTTTCAAAAAACTATGCTTTTGTAATCGGTCAAAACTCAAAAGTGGCAAATTTTAAGCGGATTTCTCTGCTTTTCAGCCAGTTAATCGACATATCCCAACGTGAAAAAAATTATCGCAACGACATTTCCCAAACGGCGTTAAAACTGTTGATGATGGAAATTTCGCAAGACGTTTTCGATTTAAAAAACGCCGAAAACACGCCACATTCTCCGAAAATTTCCGCAATAGAAAAATACATAAAAAATAACTGTCAAGGGGACGTTTCCATAGAAAAAATCGCAAAAAATTTCTGTTACAGTCCTCAATACATTTCCGCACTTTTCAAAAAAAGCACAGGCACAACCATAAACCGATACGCCAACAAATGTCGGCTGGAACTGTCAAAAGGTCTTTTGTGCGACAGTATTATGAGCGTTAAGGAAATAGCCTACACTTGCGGTTTTTCCGACGAAAAATATTTTATGCGACTTTTTAAAACTTCCGAGGGCGTTACCCCTATGGAATACCGCAACGCCTTTGGGCAAAAATTTATTAACAGCCAAAAAAATTAGGGAGATGATAAAACATCTCCCTTTTGTTTATTGCTCTTTTGTAAAATACACCGTGTAAATTTCGTCGCAAACCTCGTAAATCGGTATGAATTTAAAGTTTTCACCTTGATTTCTGGTGGTATAAGTGGTCTGTTTCCACGGGAATGTGGAATAGGTGTGCTGTGTTTGTGGATAAATCGTTTTTGAAATGTCGCCATCAACAACGCAAAGTCCTCTGTCTTTGTCCGTCAAACCGCAAAGCACGATTGGCCCGTCGCAAACCGCAACAAGTTCCGGCATATCAGCAAGCGGTTCAAGGCGAAGTTCGTTGTGGAAATATATCGAAATTTCGGCATTTTCCCACACGTCGCAAAGTGTAATATACCCGTTATCGCACATCATATCGACCTTTTTGCCGTTTACCGAAACAGCGTATGTTTTTGCCCAGCAAGGTATTCTAAAACGAAGTGTTATTTCACCGTTTGACGTTACATTAAATTTCAAAGACCAGCGTGACATTTGGCTAGTGTCGGTTTCGTCAAAAAATGCTTGGTCGTTGTAGTATTTCATATCAATGTTTTGCGTGAAATTAACCTTGACATCGCCAACCTCGTACTCAACCTGCGACGGAATATACTGGGAAACATAGAGGGTTTTACTTTGGTCGTCAACCCCGTAAATCAAGCGTGGGTAAAGGGTTTGTGCCTGTACCATTGTTCCGTGACAACACCAAAAATCGTGGCGTTTTGAACCCCACTTTTTCTTTGAACCCGCACTCAAAGGCAAAAAGTAGGTCGGCATACCCGTATTTGCGTTTTGCTGTGCCAAAAAGCCGTTGTAAAGGCACTTTTCGATATAATCGGAATATTTTTTGTCGCCACTCCAACGGAACAAATAGTCGGCTGTACGCACCATATTATAAACCGTGCAAAATTCCTGATTATCTTTTCCCAAAAACTGTCCCTGTTTAAACGGCGGAACCCAAAATTCCCCTGCGTTTTGTCCGCCTGTGGCGTACATTCCTCTGTCGTCAACAGCACATTTCCAAAACGCTTCGGTGATTTTTTTCCACCTTTCGTCGTGGGTTATTTCAAACATTTTTGCCGAACCGTGGGACAAAGGAACGCTTGCGTTTGCGTGACAGTTCGTTAAATCATCTCTGCCGTTTTCCAAATGTTCAAAAAGTCCTGCGTCTTTGTATTTGTTTGCAAGGTACATAAACTTTTCGTCGCCCGTAAGTTCAAAAAGCCTAGCCCACATTTCGAGCATACCACCGTTTTCGCCCTTGTAAACCGCCCACGGATTAACTGCTTCGGCACGTTCAATCCACTTGACGTACCAATCTCCCAACCTTAGCAAAATCTCCAACGCCTGCGAATTACCCATATATTCGTAAGCGTCCGTAAGTCCTAAAATCGTTTTGTGCATAACATACTGCGGACTCCAAATATACTGGTTGTTCACCATTTTTGTGAAATATTTTTCGGGAATCGAGCCAATCCATTCACCGCCGTTAAGCTCCTGACACTTAGCAAGTTCGCCAATCACCTTTTCAGCCTTAACCATAAGTTCGGCGTCGTTATCGGTCGCCGACAAAACAGCACACGCCGACAGCCAATGTCCTAAAAAATGTCCTCTAAGCTGACAGGTCGGTGCTTCCCAACCCCAATGAAGATTTGCCGTAGACGGATTTTCCACAACCTGAAGTCCGGGGATAATTATGCCTGCTTCAAGGTAAAAATTCTGCAAAAGGCAGTTTGTATCAAGTTCAAAAAGATAATTTCGGTTCACGTCCATTCTCTCACGGAAAAGTCCGTTGAGGATTTTCACATTTTCAAGGGGTATATTTTTCAGCATATTAAGTTCCTCCCAAAGTTTTAAGTTTATGCCTATATTCTAGCACTTTTTCAAAACTTTGTCGGTAGACAAATCTATATATTCGGTTGAAAAATAACACACTTTGCAAAAAAATCCTCCCTGCCAAAACAGAGAGGATTAAATCACATTTTTAATTTTCCGTCAAAACCGAATTAAAAAAGTTATCTTCGGCATACTCACGCATAAGCTGTCTGCCCTGAATATGGGTTGCGTGGATATTTATGCGAGCGGGGGTTTTGCCGTTTTCCGCTATCCATTTAAGCATATCCAAACCCGTATGACCGTCATTAAGGTTAAAATCCAAATCCACCACGTCAAAATCGCCGTATTCACAATACAACTCAACCGCTTTTGCAAAACAGTTTGCATATTCGTACCCTTTCGGCGGTTTTCTCAAATCGTCAACGTAAAGTTTTCGTCCCATAACTTAATTTGCGTTTTGGAGATAAGCGTCCGTGTCAATCGGATAACAAGTTAAGTCAGGAAGTTCCGAAAGCGTCAAAACTCTGTCGTGGCTGTAAACTTTTTTCCACATATCAATCGGCGTATATTCTCCCGAAAGTTGGGCGTCTTTAATGGTAAAATCGCCGTTCCACACACCGAACCACGACCATCTTGTTCCGTCCGCCATACAAGCGTCAGGGTCAGGAATTACGCCGTTTTCGGACAAACAAATAATCTTGTTTGTGCTTGTCGAACCTTTGATATAATCGTAAATTTCCTTTTGCGAAGTGGTGTCCTGCGCGTCTGCGTAAATATCATAGCCTATCATATCAACATATTCGTCGCCCGGATACCAATTTACATTTTGTGCGTTCCAAACCCAGATAAGGTTGTCGATTCTGTGATAATTTGTCAATCTGTCGTATAAAAGCTTCCAAAGTTCTTTGTATGCCTCCGAACCTGACGAACCCCACCAGAACCACGGATTATTCCACTTAGGGTCGCCTGCCGCTTCGTGAAGCGGTCGGAACAGAACAGGAATATCCAATGCTTCAAGTTCTTTGAGTGCCTCTGCAATTGCGTCTATGTCACGGATAAGGCAATCGTAACCGTATTGGTCTGTGCCGTCAATCGCAGCGCCCAAATTAAAGTTCGTAGCCTCGCTGTAAAAACCTTTGAACCACGGCTGACCGTCGATAACGCCCAAATATTTATCGTCAGGATACCAATGCCATGCAAGGGTTACAATTCCGCCCTGTGCGTTCCATTCTTTTGCAAACGTAATAGTGTTCGTTACTGCGTTATGTTCAACCGCAGACGGTGAAAGGTTTGAAAGGTCAAGTCCCATTATTGCAGGATATTCACCCGTAACGCTTTTTATGGACTTAAATTCTCTTGATTCCATACCGCCGATACCGCCGTTTTCAGAAGCATAGTTTCCCGTAATTATATATTTTCCGTATGCGTCGCACATAAAGCTGAAAAGTCTTTTTGTTCTGTCGCTGGCGTTAGGGTTTGAAAGCTGTTTTGAAACCTCATACTGCGAAAGGTCAAGTGTTTCCCCCGACGTAACCGTAATTTTGTCAACATATGCCGAAACAGAGCCGTATGTAATGCCTATTGTATGTTCCCCCTCATCAACGCTGACCATCTGAACAAGACAATCCGTAAAGTTTGTGGATTTTTCGATACGAAATGTTCCCGTTTTTACGCCGTCAACCGTCAAAATTGCCGTTTCGCCCTCTTGGTCTGCGGCAGCGGAAACCGTAAATGTATACGAACCCTTTGCAGGAAAATCAAAGGAAAATTCCACCGAAGAATTTTCGTCGTTGATTCCGCCCACAAATCCGTCGCCTGAAAATTCACCCAAAAAGCTTGAAGTATAAACCCCCGCATTCCCTTTCAAGGTTGCGGTTTCGGCTTCGGCTTCGAGTTTAAAATCTGCGTCAACGCCTGTTTCGATAACATAATCGCTAAGGTCAAAATTGCCGATACTTTCTACAACGTCCACCGCTTCGGGTTTTACGTCGGCAGGTCGTGTATCTTTTGTGGTGGTTGTACTGCTGTCGCCGTTTGAACAGCCCACAACCGAAAAGCACATCACAACCGCCAAAATGCCGGCTGTTATTCTTTTTATACTTCTCATAAAAAATCTCCTTTTACAAAAAAATTAAACATGGGTCAGCCCATTAACACACTTTTATAATACCTCATTGCATTTACAAAGTCAACAATTTTTTCAGAAGTTTTCATAACTTTAAAACTATTAAACGATTTCGTACCCCTGAAATCGAATACATATTTCCAAATAAAGAACACGGCTGATTTTCAAAAACCATGCCGTGTTTCGTTTAACAAATCTGTGTTTAAATCACCATACCGCCGTTGACTTTCAAGACTTCGCCCGTAATAAAATCCGCCTTTGACGAAATTAAAAATTCCACGGCGTCGGCAACATTTTCAGGTTTTCCCAAAATTTCAAGTGGGGTTTCTTCCCTAAGTTGTTGCAAAACGTCCTCACCCAACGTTGCGTTCATGTCCGTCATAATAACCCCCGCCGAAACGCAGTTTACTCTTATACCGCTTGGTGCGACTTCTTTCGCCATTGCCTTAGTAAAACCGATAAGCCCCGCTTTTGCGGCGGAATACACCGCTTCGCAGGAAGCTCCTATTTCGCCCCACATTGAAGAAATATTCACGATATTACCGCATTTTTCTCTCACCATATACGGCAAAACCGCCTTTGTGGCATAAATCGCCCCCGTCAGGTTCGTGGCAATTATTCGGTTAATTCTTTCGTCGCTTAAATCCGTCAAAAGGTTTATGTCCGCAATTCCGGCGTTGTTCACCAGAACATCAACGTTTTTAATTTCCCCAAAAACTTGTTTTACGGCGTTCGGGTCGGAAATGTCGCACTGTATAACTTCCAAAGGTTTGTTAAAATTTTCACTTTTAAACGCCTGTGCGGATTTTTCGTCATTGCAAAAAAGCGCATAAACCTTGTAACCGTTATTCAAAAGCATACTGCTTATGCTTTTACCGATACCCCTTGTTCCGCCTGTTACAACCGCAGTTTTCATAAAATTCACCCTATTCCACCAATCTTTTTATAACCGTAATATGGTTATATCTTGCTACGGTGTCAGAATAAGACACCACTATGCCCGTGCTGTAACCCTCGGCGTGAATAATTTTGCCGTCGCCGATATAAAGCGCCACATGATAAATGGAAGAATAACTGCTTCCGCCGTAAAAAATCAAATCTCCGGGTTGCATTTCGTCATAGGAAACCGCCCTGCCGTAATTCGCCTGCATGGACGCTTTGTGAGGAAGTTTTACGCCGATTTTGGCATAACATTGCATTGTAAGTCCCGAACAGTCCGAAACCGTCGGCGTGGCAGAACCTAAATTATATCTTCCGCCAACCATACTTTTTGCCATTGCAATAACAGTATTTACATCACCCGTGTACACTTCGTCGGAATAATCGTCGTTGTTTCCGTTGTCTGTTTCGGTGCCGTCAGTCGGCGGAGTTGTGTTGCCCAATGCTTCCTGACGTTTTTGTTCTTCTTCCTTACGTTTTTGTTCTTCCAAAAGTTCCTGCTGACGTCGTTCAAATTCAGCCTTTTCTTTTTCAAGCTGTTCAAGCGAAGCCTGTGCGTCGTTTTTGTCCGAAGCAAGTTGCTGTTGTTGTTCAAAATATTCACTTTGCCATTTTTCAAGTTCTTCCATGCTCTTTGTACTTTCTTCGTACAAAGATTCCAGTTCTTCCTGCTTTTGAGAAAGCGTAACAAGTTCGGCTGAATATTCTTCCATTTTCTCCGAAATTTCGTTGCGCTTTATTTCCAATGCTTGCACTTCGGCTTCCTGAACCTTTTTCAAGTCGATAAGTTCGTCAATAACTTTGTTGTCATACGAAGCCACACGTTTAACCAGTTCAACCCTCATAAGCGTGTCGTAAAAATCTCCCGAACCGATAATTACGTTAGCATAACTGTCGTTTCCCGCAACATACATGGCACGAAGTCGCAACCCGAAGTCCTCAATTCCCTGTGAAATTTCCTCCTCACGGTCGGCAATTTCCTTTTCCGCCTGTCGTATTTGGTCGTCAAGTTTTGCGATTTCGTCCTCCAAATCCGCAACATACCCCTGCATGGTGCTAATTGTGTCAAAAGTATTTGTTATCTGTTGGTCAAGAAGTTCCTGACGTTCTTTTTCATATTCGATTGAATCTTCCGTGTTAGCAAGCTTGTCCTTAATTTCCTGTTCTTTTTGTTCAAGTTCGTTAAGTTTTTGCTGATATTCGGTAATCTGTTCGTCCATAGGCGTTGCCGAAACGTCCGAAACATACCCTTGCGACGGGTTAATTACGGCAAAACAGCAAATCAAAAACGCAACCACGCTTGCAACAACTGATTTTAGTTTTCGCATAAAATATCCTTTCACGTTTAATTAGACGACGGATTTTGCCTTTGCAAAACCCTATTTAGTATATTCTAGCACAAAAAGTTACAGATTGCAACCTTTTTGAAACTATTTGTAATAATTTTTTTGCAAAAAAATCGAAATTTTTCTCAAAAACCTATTGACAAACCCAAAAAGCTGTGATATTATATTAACAGAGTTAGCTGTGGCTAACTTAAATGTAATCCTCTTAAAAACATACCCCATTTCTAAACCGAGAAAGACCGTGTAAAAGCGGTCTTTCTTGGTTTTAAAAAAATCCCACACACCCGTAAAGAGTGCGTGGGAGAACAAATACAAAAATCTAATACAATTTCATTTTAATATTTAAATATTTCAGGCGACACCTTATACTTTGAACGGCAATTCATCATAATTTTCCCAACCTGCAATATGTCTTGCAAGGATTGTTCTATCCTTTGAATTAACTACGCCGTCCCCGTTCAAATCCATTGCAGACGTATCAACATTTTCTTCAATGTTCCAACCTGCAAGGTATTTTGCAAATATTTCCAAGTCGTCATTGTCGATTTTTCCGTCAGAGAAAATATCTCCAAGCAAGCCCTGTTCCGAATCAACAACAGTAACATACGTCGAAACAGTTTTACCCAAATAGCTAAGTATAACTTCGTTGTCGTTGCCAACAGTCCAATGCTTTTCGTACTGAGTTGAATTATCACATATCACTTCATAACCGTTTACATATTCTCCGACATTAGCAATTTGTGTTGTTCCGTCTTTGTAGATAATCTTTATCTGTGCGTCACCGATGAGATTTGTTTCACCCCATTTTGTAATCAGATAATAAAAATAAAACGATTCGCCATTGTCATCAACATCAAAATCTCCGCCCTCGTTTTCCTTAATCTTGTATTCGGAAGCCTTTTCAACTTCGATATGGTCAACAGGGTTTTCGATAACCGAAACATTCATTGTCGTTTCACAACCACGATAAGAAATAGTTACAACATTATCGTCACCTAGTTTCCAGTGGTTTTTATCTTGATTATCTTCAACTTCTATTTCATAACCGTCAACATAAAAATAATCAACGTTTCCTACTGTTGAAGTACCGTCTTTGTAGAATATTTCAATCTGTGCGTCGTTAAAATAGATATTATCCATGCCTGCATAGTAATAATAAAAATATTCTTCACCGTTATCGTCAATTTCATAGTTTCCGTAATAATTTTCTATGAACTTATACTCTGTCGGTGTAATAAGTTCGATATGGTCGACTTCGGAATCTTCCGCCCAGACCGTTGCAGGCATGATTGACATAATCATCATTGTTGACGTCGCAAAAGCCAAAAGCCTGTTCTTTAATTTCATAAATAACCCTCCTTACTTAATTTTCTTCATTTTTGTTTTATAATTTCCTGCAGCAACAGTTATTCCGACTGCCAGCAACAATGTTGACAATGCCCAAAGGCTAGTATAACTACCTGTGTTTGGCGTTTTGTCATTTGAAGCACTTCCGGAATTAGCTACCGTAATTGAACCGTCAACGGTTTCAAAAGCAACATTTTGAAGGTCAAAATCATAGATATTTTCTTCATCAAATGTTATTTTGATAGGACAAACCGTTCCTTTTTTGGCACTATCCAAAACCTTAAATTCCAACAAAGCAATTTCACCGTTGAACGTAATGTTTTCTTTTGCTGTGTCAGAACTCCACGACAAAGTATAAGGATTCTTTGATGTGTCGTTGTTGTGCCATTGGTTGTCAAAAACCCCCGAATCCTTTACCCCGACAAGTTCAACCACGTCCTTGTCGTACTCCACATTTATCTGTGCCGAAACAATACCCGTATTGTTTTCAAGACCGACAGATACATATGTTGTTTCACCGGCATTGGCAGAAACTTCGGTTGCGTAGATTGTAGGTTTACTTTCATCTGCGCTAACCTGCGACTGTGCCAAAGCCATACCTGATAGCACAACAGCAAACGCCGTAAATGTTGCTATCATTTTTCCTTTTGCCATAATTTACATCTCCTTTTTTGTTAAAATTGTAAACAACAATGGCATATTATTACATTGTTTACAAATAAAGTATACCCCCCCCGATTTTGATTGTCAATAGGAATGTAATGAATGATTGAATTTTCGTCATGAATAATTTGCCGTTCATTTTTTTAAAATATAATGCACTATAAATTTTCAAATTTATAGCCGATTTTTCCTGTTTTAAATGGTAAAATCTCACTTCACAAAGGCTTGCATAAACAAGCAAAAAGTGTTATACTGTTAAAAAAGATAAAACACAGGAGAAAATTATGGTTGAAAATAAATGCAAGCTTTTTAAACGTTGTGGTGGGTGTCAGCTTGATATGGATTACGCCCGTCAGCTTGAATGGAAACAGGAAAAAGCACAGAGGCTTTTGGGCAAATTTTGCAATATCGAGCCTATCATCGGTATGGAAAATCCATACCACTACCGAAACAAGGTTCAGCACGGCTTTTACACAAACACAAATCGCCAGATTATCTCGGGGATTTTTCAATCGAACAGTGGCAAAATTATCCCTTGTGAAAGCTGTCACATTGAGGATTTACAAGCCGACAAAATCATCTCTACAATCCGAATTTTAATGCGTTCGTTCAAGCTTTTTCCATTTAACCCGAACACAGGCAGAGGTTTAATTCGCCACGTTATGGTGCGAAAAGGTTTCAAGAGTGGGGAATATTTGGTGTGCATTGTCACGTCAAAGCCCGAGTTTCCGTCAAAGAAAAATTTCGTAAATGCGTTAAAAAAGGCTCATCCGTGCATTACGACAGTTGTGCAGAATGTTTGCACAAATCCCCTGCCCCTCACATTGGGCGAACAGGAATTTATCCTTTGTGGCAAAGGGTACATAGAGGACGAGCTATGTGGCAAGAAATTCAAGATTTCGGTACAGTCCTTTTATCAGGTAAACCCCGTCCAGACGGAGATTTTGTACAGCAAAGCGATTGAGTTTGCCCAGCTTAAAAAGACCGACCGAGTGCTTGACTGTTACTGCGGAACGGGAACAATCGGCATAATTGCGTCGGATTTTTGTGGCGAAGTGATGGGTGTGGAGCTTAACAAAAAGGCGATTTCGGACGCAAAGAAAAATGCCAAGGAAAACGGGATTGAGAACATTACGTTTGTAAACGAGGATTCGGGAAGATTTGCCCAAGGGCTTGCAGAGGCAGGCGAAAGCTGTGACGTAGTTTTCACCGACCCTCCACGTCAAGGCAGCGACAAGCGTTTTTTGGAAAGCATAGCAAAGCTGTCGCCTAAAAAAATCGTATACATTTCCTGTGGAATTGACACTTTGGAGCGTGATTTGAAAATTTTAAGAAACTTAGGCTATCACGCACAAAAAATCCAACCTGTGGATATGTTCCCACATACAAGGCATGTTGAGACGGTATGCTTATTGTCCAAACTTAATGTCGACCATCATATTGAAGTAGAGTTGAATCTGGATGAGTTGGATTTGACCGATGCGGAAAAGAAAGCTACCTATCAAGAGATCAAGGATTATGTGCTGAAGCATAGCGGCTTGAAAGTCAGCAGCTTGTATATCGCACAGGTAAAACAACAGTGCGGTATCATTGAGCGTGAGAATTACAATAAGTCGAAGTCTGAGGACGCTAAACAGCCCCAATGCCCGCCAGATAAAGAAAAAGCAATCAAGGAGGCATTGAAGCACTTCGGTATGATTTGACGGTGTATAGCTATATTTTCCTGGCAGGAGGTAGACAATCCATGATTAACATTTTACTTGAAGGATTTGACATAGATGCACCTTGGCTCTATGACGAATTAAAAAACTACATACAGCCAAATCATTCTGTTGCGGTCGTGGCGTTCTCTTTTAGAGACAACCGTGTAAAATCCTTGTCGGATTGGAATGCTTTGTATAGCAAGGAATGTGGCAAATATCACAACGGGATCGTTGGAGGCTTTACTGCTTACGGCATCCCGGAAATAAATATTAACTTTATCAATTATTTTACCGACACAAAGGAATCTGCAGCTCAAAAAATCAAGAACGCAGACATAGTTTATTTCCTCGGTGGTTTGCCGGACAGAATGATGGATCGAATTAAAGAGTTCGATTTATACGATATTTTGATGAAACATGATGGGATTCTGGTGGGCTATAGCGCCGGTGCTGTCATTCAGTTAGCAGAGTACCATTTGTCTCCCGATGATGATTACCCCGAATTTAAGTATTATGAGGGGCTTCCTTATCTAAATGATTTTTATATGGAAGTCCACTATGAGGGAACGGCGGTACAGGATGAGTCGATACAGCGTGTGCTTGCTGAACGTGGAAAAACCGTGTACGCAACCGCTGTGCGATCTGGCGCAATTCTCGTGGATAATGGAAACCTTAAACTGCTCGGTGATGTCAAGGTGTTTGGCATATAGAGCTACGGAGAAAAGATATGAATTTTGTAACGAAAGAACCAATAAACAAAGGCTGGTCAAGTGATAAAAAATACTGTGTTACCGATGAAAACGGCACACGTTATCTTTTGCGTGTTTCCGATATTGCACAGCACGACACAAAGCAGTCTGAGTTTAACATGATGAAACAGGTTGCCTCCTTTGGTGTACCTATGTGCCAGCCTATCGAGTTTGGCACTTGTGAGGATGGCGTATATTCCATCCAAAGTTGGATTGACGGTGAAGATGCAGAACAGGTCATGTCGGGCTATTCTGATACCGAACAGTATGTATATGGCTTGGAAGCGGGACGTATTCTTCGCAAGATCCACTCCATCCCTGCTCCTGCAACACAAGAGGATTGGGAAATCCGTTTTAACCGCAAAATGGATTATAAAATCAAAAATTACGGTGAGTGCCCCATCAAGTATGAAAACGGACAGGCATTTATCGACTACATAAATGAGAACCGTCATTTGCTGAAAAACAGACCGCAGGTGTATCAGCACGGCGATTATCACATTGGTAACATGATGATCGACCGTAACGGTCAGCTCCACATTATTGATTTTAACCGTAACGATTACGGTGATCCGTGGGAAGAATTTAACCGCATTGTATGGTGCGCTCAGAAAGCTCCTCTCTTTGCTTCCGGTATGGTGAACGGATATTTTGATGATAACGTACCTATGGAGTTTTGGAGATTGCTTGCGCTTTACATTTCAAGCAATACTCTCTCGTCTGTATATTGGGCAATTCCGTTCGGGC
>CAYZOV010000028.1:0-20965 GCA_964480525.1 uncultured Ruminococcus sp. | reverse complement strand
TTCAGTCATAACAAATCAAATCCTTTCTGAAAAATCTAAAATAGTATATTCCATACACATTAAATAATATCACAAACCCCCAACAAAATCAATATTTTTCGGTAATTTTTCTTTGGCAAAATATATATTTTTTTCATAATTGCCATAACTGTTTTTTTAAAACCGAACTGCAACGTACCGTCCAGATTTGCGGATAAAATCATACTTCGTAATCTGTCGGACTTTCTGCCAAACGCTTTTTCAGAGGTTTGTAACCGTCGTAGTTTGTAGGCTTTAACTGTAACATCGTCGTTAAACCCCACTATCTTCCAAAGTCCGCCAGAACATAAAAGTTTGCGAAAGATGAAAACTTTGCTTTTCTGGCGGACTTTGGAAGATAGTGGGGTTTAAGGCAGAGTTACAGTTACAGACCACAAAGTGCAGTTATGACAAAGTTTGAAAGAGCGTTTGGCAGAAAGTTCGGTTTACTTCAAAGTAACGATTATTTTGCAATTTTGTGCGGTAGGGTTTAGTTCGTTTTTAACCAAAAACCAAAACAGGAATACCCCTCAAAAATGATATGCACACCAAAAGTTTTGCTTTACAAAAAAATCCCTCGCCAATCAGCAAGGAATTTTTTTCCAACTTATTTAATACTTTCTTCGTAAATTTTCGCAACCTCGTCAATGTCGCCGCTTGCTACAAGTTTACCGTGGTCAAGCAAAATCGCCTTGTTGCAAAGCCTTTTAACCTGCTCAATGGAGTGCGAAACGAAAAGCACCGTCACGCCCGAATCGAACATTCCCATAATTTTCGCCTCGCTCTTTTTACGAAACTTTGCGTCACCCACCGACAAAACCTCGTCCAGAATCAAAATGTCAGGGTCAACAAGGGTCGCAATGGAAAAACCAAGTCGTGACTTCATACCGCTTGAATAGTTTTTAATCGGCACGTCTATAAAGTCCTCAAGCTCCGCAAATTTTACAATTTCGTCAAATTTTTCCTTAACAAATTCCTTTGAATATCCCAAAACGGCGCTGTAAAGATAGATGTTTTCCGCACCCGTGTACTGGGTGTCAAAACCCGCACCCAGTTCCAGCAAAGGCACGATTTTTCCACGCTTAACCACTTCGCCCTCGGTCGGTTTGAAAACGCCTGCGATAACCTTTAAAAGCGTACTTTTTCCCGCTCCGTTAAGACCCAAAATACCCACTCTGTCACCTTTTTCAACGTTAAAACTAACATTTTTCAGCGCCCAGAATTCGTTAAACTTAATCTCTCTTTTTAAAAATTTTATAACATATTCTTTAAGACTGTCAACCTTTTCCTGACTAAGGTTGAACTTCATGCTGACATTCTTTACTTCAATTACATTATTTGCCAAAAAAGTCCCTCCTTAGATGTGCAAAATAAACTTGTCCTGATTCTTTTTGAAGATTATTCCGCCGATTATTACGGACAAAAAGCTGACAACTGTTGCCATAATTAACCAATACGGCTCTGCAAACATGGATTCGCCGTAAACCGAACATCTGAAACACTTAATCAAGGCGTACAGCGGATTGATTTTCAAAATCCAGCCTTTGCCGTTGTTCAAAAGCATATCGGCATTGTAGAAAATTGCGCAGGTGTACATAATCATCATCAAAGCCACGTCCCAAAGATACTCCAAATCCCTGAAAAATACGGAAAACGTGGACAAAATAAGCCCCGAACCAAAGGTGAAAATCAACAGCAAAACCAACGGAATTACCGCCGTCAGCGACCACCAAGTCGGATAAACGCCAAGCACAACGGACACCACCACAAGCACGATTAACGAAATCAAAAAGATAACGTAATTGTACAAAACGCTGGACAGCGGATAAAGATATTTCGGCACATAAACCTTTTTAATCATGCCCGAATGTGACCGAATGGATTTCATTGCAAACTTCGTTCCAGACGAGTAAAAGCTGTACAAAAGTCGTCCCGTCAAAACATACACAGGAAACGTCTGGTCGCTTTTGCCGTACAAACCGCTGAACACCACCGTTAAGACAATCATTGTCAAAAGCGGTTCCAAAAGCGTCCAGATTATGCCCAAATATGAACGTCTGTATTTTAATTTAATCCCTTTTTTTACCAGTTCATAAAGTAAAAATCTGTATTTTCTAATGTTGTCAATATACTTCTTCATTGAAAACTAATCAACCTCCAAATTACAGGAAAAATCGGTGTTTTCCTCAAAAAGTTTTTCAAAATCTTTAACCGCACAAGCGTTGTAACTCTCAAAATCAACATTCAATGCGCCGAATTTGTCCTTTGAAAACGCCGAAATTCCATCATACAAGCCGTCTACAGTCGGTTCAACAAGCCTGCCCCCGTGCTTTTCCATAAAGCCACGAGGTCCGCATACATTCGTGGAAATCACGGGGATTTTCAAGCTTTCAGCCTCCAAAAGCGTCAGCCCCAACCCCTCATAGCGTGACGAAAGCACGAACAAATCGCACTTTTTCAAAATCGGCATAGGTTTTTTTAACGATTTTATAACAACAATCCGCCCCTTTGCCACCGATTTTTCAGCCAGTTCCAAAGTTTCATCATATAGTTTACCATAACCGCCTATTATAATAAGGTATGAATTTTCATTTTCTTCGTAAACTTTTTCAAAAGCTTTAATTAACAAATCGTGACCTTTTTCCCACGAAAAACGTCCGATATTGATAATTTTCAAATCGTCACTATCCAAAATTTTGCAAAGTTTTCCAAATTCTACATTGCAAACCGTGTCCTCGTCGAAAATCAATTCCTCCGACGCTCGTTTAATCACATTTTTGTAATCGTGACAGTTGTTTACAACGCAAATTTTTTCCCTGTTTTCAGCAATTTCAGCGGTAGAATCCACCAAATCTTCCGTAACGCAAGCAATTTTGTCATAATTTTTATAGCAATTTTCAAGTGTAATTCTGTGCTGAATGTTCTTATTTTTCAGTTCTTCAACCATGTTGTTATGCACAAAAATTATCTTTTTGCAGTCAAAATTCTTAAACAAATGGAGCATATTTTTGCCGTAACCCTCATATTCCACAACAAAATCAAAGTCAATTCCGCCGAAAAAACGTTTAATCTCACGCTTGCACATACTGTTTAATTTATTTATAACCCAACTGCTACCGATATTAAATTTATAAAGTAAACCTTGCGCCACAGCTTCGGACAAAGTATACTGAGGTTTTGTCGCCATAGGAAAAATGTTCACTCCCTCAGGAAACATCAACGCCCTTTCGGGTTCGTCCCTCAAAGTGCCTTGCTGAAATGTCACAAAGTATCTTTTTTTGTCTGTATCAAGCCTGTTAAAAAGGCTTAAAAGTGCCGTAGTTATGCCGTTTTTCGCAAGATTCCCCGAAAAAATCAAAACATTTTCTTTCGTTTTGTCAACAAGTTTTGTTTCCTTGCAAACCGTCTTATTTTCAAAAACTCTGCTGACAATTTTTTCGCTTGCGTCCGCACAGTCATATGTGCAAAAAATCTTTAAAAAGTCATCGTCAGTATAATTTTTTTCACATCTCAGCTCGTCCACCAAATGTTTAATATTTTCACATTTAGGAAACGGCAAATCGCTAAGATTGACGTAAACTCCACGGTCGGAAAAATACTTCTCCATGTCGTATGCAAACAAAACAATTTTCTTTTTTGTGTTTGCAAAATCAAACATCACGCTGGAATAATCCGTCACCAAACAATCGACTTCGTTTAAAACGTCGTACCCGTCAACCCCATCAGGAAACTTGCGAATGTGCTTGAAATCCGAAAAATCAACGCAGTTTCCAACAAATGGGTGAAATTTGCACAACATAACCTCATTTTCACCCAAAGATTCGTCCAATTCTCTAAGATATTCCAGAATTTCACAAATCTGTTTTTCACTTTCAACGTCGCCTGTTGTTCCACGCCAAGTAGGCATATAAGCGTACACTTTTTTGTCACAAAGTTCAAACTTTTTTCTTATTTTGTTGTTTGATTTTTCAAAGAAAATCTGATTTCTCGGATAGCCTACACTTAAAATAGTACCCTTGTAAACTCCATCAAGCATATACGCCGAAGTCATTTTGCTCTGCATAAAGTCGTTTGGAAAAATCAAAAAATCCGAAAACAACAAGTTTCTTTGAACATTTCCCATGGCGAAAGCGTCGTTGCGAACGTGCCTGCCCATGGCTTTTAAAGGCGTTCCGTGCCAAGTGTTCACCACAATTTGACCGTCTTTTTTAAGGTATCTGTTTGTAAAAGTTGTGTCGTTGAAAAGAAACTTTGCCGTCGCCAAAATCTTAAAATAGCCTAAACTTCTAGGATTTAACAAAATAACTCCACAAAGTTTATATTCATTTAATATTTTAGTAATATATTTTTTCTTTTCAGGCGCACAACTAAGGTACAATTTATAAGCATTTCCGTATTTTTTCTTAACTTCAATCATCAACCGCAAAATGTTTGAACCTAAATCATTTCCGTGACGGCTCTCAAAAAGCACAATATTATCACAAATTTCACAGTTCAGATATTCTTTTACATAAATAGATTGAAGAAAAGTTCGCAGAATGTTAATAAAAACACCCCCAAAGTTTTACATTTAGTCTATGTTTCCCTTTTCCAAATCTTTTTTAATCTGGGTTGTGGAAATTTCAGGGGTTCTAGGCAGGTACACAACTTCGCAATAATCTTTCAAAAAGTCAAATTTTCCCTTCCAATCGTCGCCCATAACAAAGGTATCAACCTTAAATTCCTGCACGTCGGAAATCTTCTGTTCCCAGCTGTTTTCAGGGATTACAAGGTCAACATACCTAATCGCTTCAAGGAGTTTTTTGCGTTCTTCATAGGTAAAATAGCACTTTTTCTGCTTTTCGTTCCAGTTAAATTCGTCCGACGAAAGCACCACAATCAGGTAGTCACCAAGCGCCTTTGCACGTTGCAAAAGGTTGATATGCCCATAGTGAAGCAGGTCGAAAGTCCCGTAGGTTATTACTTTTTTCATTTTAAAATCCTCTAATCAAATTAAATTTGCAAAGATAATATTAGTATAATACAATTACCGCCAAATGTCAATTGTAAAAATGCCCATAAAAACACGCTATTCCAGACCTATTATGTCTAAAATAGCTTTTGCGGAATTTGTTTTTTGATAATTATTTACGATTTTATTAACTTTAATTCTATCGTTTACATATTCGTCAATATTACTACAAACTTTGTCTATACTTTTCTTTAACTCATCAAAATCCGAAACAACGTCCCCAGCCATTAAATCCCTCGGATTTTCAACCGTGAAACCACGCAATTTCGCATATTTTTCCCCATCATCAACCGTGTAAATTATCGGTCTGTCAAGGTTTAAATAGTCAAACGAAACGGAAGAATAGTCCGTAATAAGACAGCTTGAACGCAAAAACAAATCGTAAATATCTTCCCCTCTGTCGTCCAAATCTTTTTGCGTAACTATTAAAATATTAGACATTTTCTGAACTTTAGCTGAAATATCTTGTAACGGGTGTGGCTTAATCATAAGAATATAGTCACATTTAATTAAAGTATTATTCAAATCTTCCAGCTGTTCCGCTTGCTCCACAATTGGAAAACCCAATCCGTTGTCATTTTCCGAATTAAAACTTCCCAACGCCGTAGAGCTTCTGTACGTCGGTAACCATACAATAAGTCGCTCTTTCGACATATTTTTACACTGTAAAAGCTTGTCGCACCTCGGCTGACCCGTCAACATAACCCTCTCAATCGGACAGCCAAAACACAAACTCATCTTCTCCGCAAAAAGCTCGCTTGTAGCAATTGTGTGCGTAAAGAAAAAATAATCCTCTTTTTCGTTACCCTTTTCCAAGTTTCCCACGCATTTAAACGGCATACCGTGCCATAAATTCACAACAATTTGGCTTTTTGACGGCTTAACAGGGTACTTACCAAATGAATAAAACATAAATTTACTGTTAAAAAAATGTAAGAAACCCAGCTTGTTACTCACAAATTTTACGTTTTTGTATGCACTATTTTGTTTCATATTCTTATATTCATCAAGACTGCAAACGATAGTATAACGTTCATGATAACCGTTCTTAACAAGGTAATCAAACATACTTTTTACGTTATCTCTGAACCCCAAATTTGAATAAATCAGAATTTTATTTTTCTTTTTCGGTACAATTTTGTTAATCGGAGTAAAAATTTTCATTGCTCTTTTTAGATGTTTTTTCATATTCATAAAGCTTTTTTCGCTCCTTTTAATCAACATTCTTCCGCAACAATTTCTTGTACAAAAACTCTCTGATACCCGACGGAACAAGACTGAATACAACCTTTGCCATCATACAAATTAAATAGTCGTTAAACGTCGAAAAGCCTATTTTACGCTTGTATTTCTCAACTTTTGACGCATTTTTCAAATAAGAAACTCCGCCACGCCTTGCGTACATTCCGCTTCCGGTTCGCATTTTCAACAAGGTTTTTTCAAGGTTAATTCCCACGCAACCGCCACTTAGCATTTTAATCCACAGATGATAATCCTCGAACAAATCGTAATTTTCATATCCGCCCGATTCCAAAACTTTCGACTTTTTAAAAATAACGCACGGGTGATTAAACGGGTTTCGTCTGCGAGCATATTTCAGGATTTCTTCGTGGGTTTTCGGCAGAGTTTTTCGGCACTTTATAACGTTTGGGTCTGTTTCAAATTCTTCTATCGTACCGCTTGAAATGTCCGCCCCGTGCTTAATCATTTCTCCAAGCTGAACTTCGATTCGGTCAGCCACCGAAATATCGTCCGTGTCCATTCTGGCAACATATTCGTTGGTGCAAATCTTTAACCCCTGATTCAGAGCATTTGCAAGCCCCGAATTTTCTTTCAGACGTAAAATTTTAACTATCTGTTTGTAATTATTTTCAAATTCTGTTACGATTTCGTCAAGCTGCGAGGTCAATTTCCCGTCGCATACTATAACAATTTCATCGGGCATAGCCGTCTGATTGAGCATACTTTCTACCGCCGCACGAAAAAAGTCAGGTTTTTCCTTGTAATAAACCGACATCAGCACCGAATATTTAACGTCCATTGACCACCCTCCTTTTTTATTAGACCGATTTACGCTAATTATAAATACTTAAACAAACTTTTTGTTTTAATTCACTCTTTATAAATTTTCATTAAAATACCCAAACGTAAACCACAGGTTTCGTTTACTATACTTTAAATCCTCAACAAACCGGGTACTTTTGCGTTTTTCACCAGAAAACACCGAGTATAACGAGGTGAGCAAAATACCCAAACGTAAACCACAGGTTTACGTTTACCTTACTTTAAATCCTCAACAAACCGGGTACTTTTGCGGTTTTCGCCAGAAAACACCGAGTATAACGAGGTGAGCAAAATACCCAAACGTAAACCGACAGGTTTACGTTTATTATAAACACATTTACGCAATCTGTCAAGTTTTGCCCACAAAAAAACGGTTTGCCCCGAACCAACGAAACAAACCATATGTTTTTTCACAATTTATTTATTCAAATTCGCAATAATATTCAAATTTCAACAATATTCCGTTGCCAAAATTGTAATTACTAAGGTCGTAACAGTCCTTTTCAAAAATCAACAATGTAGAACAATAATCGCCATTGTTCAAGTTAAATTCTTCGCCTAAATAAGGGGTAATTTTGTCAAATGTATCCTTTGCAATCAATTTTCCGGTTGAATCACGAAGCTCTATGTTCACATTTAAAATTTCGGTCACAGTCTTGTCATAACCGCTTGAAACAGAAAGTAAAACGTAAAGTTTGTCCTCATATTCGGCAATGCCATTCGTTACAAAATTCAGCTGACCCAATATAGTTTGCGGTTCGGCGAAACTTTCAAAAATCGTATTTTGGTCTAAAATATCGGGACTGACTTCTTCGTCATTGGACAGCTCATCATTATTTTCCGGTGCCGTTGTTGTCGAATTTTTTTCAGTTTCCGATTTTTGGGTTGTGTTTGCCTTTGTCTTTAGTTCTTCGTAATCGTCCGAAACGCTACTGCAAGCCGAAAAACTCCCCAAAACCGTTACCGCCAATAAAATTGCTAATAGTTTTTTCATTATTTTACCTCCATAATTTAACAGCAACTTAAAAGTTTATATACTAAATAACGGAATACAAATTTCATCATCACTACTTATCGTGTTCCGCCCCAGAATCCCGAAAGGCAACGCCACCTCAATTTTCACGCCGAAAGTCACCTGAAAAATATCGCCGTTTTGCTCCGCTTGCGCCTTGACGCAAGACAGTTTCAGGTTTTCGTTTTTGCATTGGCTGTTCAAATTTTTCAAAATTCTGTCAAATGCAAACCTCAAATGTTCCTCGCACTCCGCCCGACCCATGTTCGGGTTTTGCAAAATGAACTCCCTGACATTTTCACTCATTCGGTCGTTTGCCATGCTGTAAAAATCCTCGTCGCTCACCTTTAAATAATAACGGTTTTCCCTAAAGTCAGTTGTAATTAAATCGTAAAGTTTTTCTGAACTTTCTGCATTTACACAATTTTCCGCCGTTTCGTTATCCAAACAGCTGTACAAAAATTCTCCCAGTTCGTAACTTGAATACGCCATAAACTTTTTGTTCAAATCATTTACCGCCAACGTGCTTAAACTTTCGGCGTAAGAAAATGTGCTTATCAATTTAAACAACAGCGTAGCCGTCAAAACCGTAATTACAAAAATCGGTACCGTCAACGTAGCTTCAATTGTGTAAACTCCCCGCAATTTTTTATTCATAATTTGCCTGCCCTTTCGCCAGAATTTCGCCCTCGTTTTCAATTATCCCAAAAAGCCCCGCAATGGACGTGGGTGTATATTCCACGGAATATTCCGTCTTAAACCACGCCTGAACACAACGATATTTCAAATTGCTGTTCATTTCATAACTTATAACGTCGATAATTCTTGAATAAATCATCTCAAAACTTGCTACATGATATAGCCTGCAAGTGACATAATCATCATAACTAACCCCGTCGTCGCCTGCATAACTGTCCACATTTTTGGACTTTTTCGCAATCTGACTGTCGTTCATTTTCAAATCCGTAACAAAATCCTTTGGATTTTTGTACGCTTTTACGCATTTTCCCTGCCAAAGGGTCATCACGTCGTATTCCGCTTCTTTTTGCGCAAGCTTCGTCATATCGTCTTTGCTTGTTTTGCCCTCTTTAACCAAACTCAAAAGGTTTGCCGTGTATCTGTATTTGTAAATTTCTTCCAACATACACCTGACATTTTCCTCGTCGGTTTTCTGCCCAAAACAAACATACTCCAACTGGGCGTTCAAATCCCCGTTTTTGTCGCTATCCAAAAACGTACCGAAATGCTTTAACACATAACAAACCGCTTCGTTTAATTCGTATACATAATCTAAACCGTTTTCATAACTGCCTTTTGCAGGCGGAGAATAAACCAACACGTCATTTTCCGTCACCTGTTCGCCCCAGGCAAACACTTCGTTTGCAAATGAAAACCACCAATTATCGCACATATACCCGAAAATTTCGCTAACCGCACCGTTGTTTTCAAGCTCTCTGTTCTTCGGAAACTCATACCTTTGTTGAAGCTTCCAATCGCAAACGCTCCAGTTGTCGTCCGTCAAAAGTGAAAACCTGTCGTAATAAATCCTGTCAAAATCCGCCCCTTGCACCTTAAACTCCACTCCCTCAAAGCAAAGTTTATCGATTTTTGAATAAAACGCAACCCCCTGTTCTTCGCTTTTCGGAAACAAAGCATAGTATTTTTCCAAATCGGTTTTCATTTTTTCAACCCTGTTAAAACTTTCGACAATACTATCTTGCTGTTTTTGACAAGCTTCCACGTCCATAATTGTTGAAATTGTTTGTATCACCCCTGAATTGTTAAAACTCCCGTTAATTTTTTGACCCAAATAATACATATCAATTTCGGGCGTGTCATATTTAATTGACATCTGACCTTTGCAATCCAGATTCCCGGCAAAATATTCATTAAAAAATTCCGTCAAATCCTCTTTTTTAACGCCCTCTTTAAATAAATACAGCCCGTATTTTTCAAACAAATCTTTGTCCGCAAAGCACTCACCCCCCGAACCCGATATAAGATAACTTGACCTTGCGACAACATTTTTGCCCCAATTAACCCTCATTATGTCCGCAAGAGTGGTCAACAGCGTTACAAAAACCGTGGTGATAACAAGCAAAAACACCGTTATCGAACATCTCAGCTTCTTTTTCATATCCTACCCGCTTTCTTCCTGATTGTAAATTGCTCTGGACAGCAGTTTTAATCGGTATCTGTCCTGATAATTGGACTGATAATAATTCTCGTTATAAACTGCGTACTTTGTCATCATCAACCCTTTTTTCGGCGTAATTCTCAACATTTCTCCGCTTGAAAAAGTCCTCTTTAAGCTAAACAACGTTGATTCTTGGGAAATTTGCTTCGTTCCGCTTTCTATTCTTCCCGTGCTTGCGTCGAAACTGCCCCTGTCAAGAACAATTTCATATTCGCCTCTTGCTTCGCTGGAGAAAAGTTCGTATTCTCCCGCAAGCTTCATTTTGCTCTGCAAAAAGCAGAAAACCACCACTATTACAAGGGTAATTATCACAAACAAAATCATAGGAAAAATCATGCTGAGTTCAACAATCGCACTTGCTTTTAATGTTTTTCCGCCCTTTTTCATGCTTCGCTCCTTTTTTCTAAAACGCCAAAATTTCGTCAAAAAGCTTGTTTACAAAATCCGTCAGAGAATCTCTGAAAATTATTGCTATGCCCATTAAAATTGCCAGCACAACTATCATTACGATTATGTCAACTCCCCTTTCGTCGCCAACAAAATCCACCGTTTTCGACATCATGCCCGTTACCGCCCTAAGCGTTGCGTTTTTTGCTTTTTTAATAAGTTTTTTCATGCTCAAAACTCCTTTTTTATTTTTATCGTAATTTAAATATACACCTGTTTTTCACTTTTGTATAGGCAAAACCGTCCGCATATCATAACATTTTTAAACTAAACTTGCTAAAATCATTCCCGCAAAACTTTGTGGAATAAACGGCAAACTGCCCTTTAAACATTCGCCGAACTTTTTCCCTTTCAGCCTGTTTACCGCAACATAAATCACCCCAAAAAATCCTGCCACCATAACAGAAAATACGATGATTTTCACCACTTGTTCAGCCCCGACCGCAGCGCCCACCACGGCGAAAAACTTTACGTCGCCACCTGCAATCGCACCGAAAAAATACATACCCAGCGTAACGGCAAAACCGCACACCGCCCCTTTCACAGCAAACTCCACGCCCTTTGTCACACTTCCCGCAACCATGCCCAAAACCAAAGCCACAGCCACCCATTTGTTGTTTACACGCCGATATTTTAAATCGTAAACCCCGAACACCCCAAACAACGAAAGCGTAAATATTTTACAAACCATTAAATCATCACCCCAAACGCACTCAGTAAAAATCCCACGGTTATGTACGGAATCAAAGGCACGCTTAACACTTTTTTGCCCTCTTTTAACCTGCCTTTGCACATTTTCGCCAAAACTCCCACCGTTGACAGCATAAGGGTCACAGACAACATCAAAACCGTACCAACAACCCCCAAAACCACAGAACACGCCGAAATTACAGCTACATCTCCGTACCCCAAACTTTCTTTACTAAAAAAACTTATCAACATCAAAATTCCGAATATCACCGCTGACCGCCCCACCGACGGCAAAAAATTATTCCGCATAATTTCGTACCCTATCCCCACCGCCGCCAAAACAACAGGCGTAACCACGCTTATTTCTCTGGTTTTAACGTCCTGCACCGAACAGATTAACAGTATTATTCCGAAAATCCCCACCAAAACATATTCCATACCCTTTTCCCCTTTCGTCAACAAAACGCCCTAAGACCCATAAACGCCGGCGCAATAACTATGACCATCACCACCCCGAAACATACAAGCGTTGGTATCAACATCATTTCTTTAATAAACTGACCTTTCTTTTTGTCAATGGCACGTCGCATTTTCCACATTTCGTCCGCCAGATTTGACAACACTTTGGCACAATCCTCTGTTCCGTGAGTTAAGTTTTGTATAATCGCCGACGTAAACCTTGACATTTCGGGTTTTCTGATACGCTGATTCATGCCCTGCATACCTTTCACCGCACCTTTGCCGTTTGAAATATCCCCCGCCACAATCTGAAATTCTTTATAAATCGGGTTTGATTCTCCCGAATCTTCTTCTGCAATACGCATAATAATGTTTTCCATTGACGCTCCGCTTGCTTGCAAAATTGATATTTTGTTCACAACGTTTGCAAGTTCAGCCAAAACACTTTCTGCCCTTTTGTTTTCATAATTCAAAACCTGCTTGTACTGACCGTAACCCATGCACAAAATTTCAACTAAACACAACGCTCCCAAAAGCCACACGTCCCTGCCCAAACCGTACTTGCAAACATACGCCACCGTAAACACCACGTTTGCGTCAAAAATCACCACACACGCTGTTATTAAGTTAGAAATAATTGCTCTGTAATAACTAACCGTTTTTTCAATGCTGTTAAAACGTCTGCGAAAAATCTCAAAAAGCCTGCTTTTGTACCTTTTTATCCTACCGATTTTCATAACGCCAAAACCTAAAAACATCATACTGCGAAACTTAAATTCGTCCTTTAACCGGTATTCTTCCGACTTTTTAAACGCCTTAAATTCTTTTCTTCCAACCCCAAAAAGCAAAAGATTTATCCCGATTAACAAAAAAATTATACTTTTCATCATTTGTCATTCCTTTCAAGAAAAGTGTTTCCCATCACATAACAAAGTGCGTTAAACACCGCCCCCAAAACCATTACGATTCTGCCTTTTCCCTCGTACAAAACCGCCAGATAATCGGTCATGCAATAGTTAAAAAACACTATGAAAAATATTGGCATAAGGCACATTATGTTAAAAATCATTCTGTTTTCCGACACAACCACGTCAAAATCCATCTGCGCCCCCATTTTTTCGCCGATAAGTTCGTCCGTCAGACTTATTACGTCCGAAATCGAAGCGGTGTTCGTGTTTTTGCACGAAACAAGCACGTTTGCAAAATCAATTATGTCCTTTAAACCCGTACTTTGGGCAAACACGAAAAATTCGTTTTCAAGCTTTTTGTTGTTGTTATTTTCAAGGCTTTTTTGAATTTTTATCATCTTTGACAAAAACAAATCCCTTTCGGAAAACACGCACTTCATTTCCTCAATCGCTTCGCTAAACGCTCTTTCTAATGGTTTTGAAGCCCCCTGCATACCTGCGTTAAGATAACTTATAAACAATCTAAATCTTTCAAGCATTAACTTTTCGCTTTTCTTTTTTCTTTTCAATTTGTACTTTTTCAAAAAGTATAATGAAAACGGCACCGCCGCCAATGCGAATATTACGTTGTCAAAATACACCATTCCGATAAAAAAGCATACCCCCGCATACAAAACAAACGCCCCCGACGTTTTCAAAATTTCACATATTCTTTTGCTGAAATCTTCTTTCATCACGCACTTTCCTCCCGTCCGTTTTTCCCAAACCCCGCAATTTCAAGTTTTGCGACGTTTTTCAAGTTTCCTGTTTTCACAAGCCGTCCCAAACTGTCGCTGTATTCGTAAATCGGCACAAGACGTATGCTTTTGTCCTCGTTAAATCCGTCAACTTCGCAAATTTCCACAACTTTTCTGCGGTTGTCCCTAAGCCTTGACAAATGCACCACAATATCAATCGCCGATTCAATCGTTCCACGCACCGCCTCCAAAGGAATCGAACTGTTTGTCAAAATCATATTTTCCAATCGCCTCATCATGTCGTTTGCGCTGTTTGCGTGACCTGTCGAAAGCGAACCGTCATGCCCCGTGTTCATCGCCTGAAGCATATCGTACGCTTCTTCACGTCGCACTTCGCCTACGATTATTCTGTCAGGTCGCATTCTCAACGAATTTTTAATAAGGTCGCTTATTGTCACCGACCCTTTTCCGTTGGAATTTGCAAGCCTAACTTCCATTTTAATAATGTTCGGAATATGCTTTATCTGAAGTTCTGCGCTGTCCTCAATTGTGACAATTCGCTCTTTTTCGCTGATATATTCAGACAAACAGTTTAAAAGAGTTGTTTTTCCCGACCCCGTCGAACCGCTTACAAAAATGTTGTACTTAGCTTTCACCAACTTTGACAACAAATCCGCCGCACTTTCAACAATTGTGCCGTTTTTAACAAGCTCCGCCATGTTAAACGACTTCGGAAAACGTCTTATCGTCAACGACGGACCGTTTATTGCAATCGGCTCCAGCACCGCATTAACCCTCGACCCGTCCGCCAACCTTGCGTCCACAATAGGGTTTGCTTCGTCAATCTGCCTGCCTGCGTCGCTGACCATTTTGTTAATAATGTTCCTAAGCCTGTCTTTGCTTTCAAACTTTTTCTCAACCCTGACAATCTCCGAATTTTTCTCCACAAAAATATTGTCCGTGCCGTTGACCATTATTTCCGTAATTTCTTCGTCCTCTAAATATTCCGTCAGAACGTCGAATCTTCGTATGGTGTTAAAAATCTTCACCCTGATTTTTTCTTTGTCACCACCGCTTAGCTCCCCTTTGTCAGCCAAAATTCTGTCTATCAAATCGTATACGTCCCCGTCTTTGTAATAAACGTCGTTTCGCATACTTTCTTCCACGATTTTTAAATATTTTGCCGCCAATTCATCAAACGTCAAAACCTGCTTTTTTTTTTCAAAATCCGTTTTTCCGCAAAGTTTGCGTTTTAACTGCATAAACAAATCCAATTCGTCAACGCCGTTTTCACCGCCGATAAGCACTTCGGAACTGAAAAAATCGCTCCCCTGCGACTGCCCCAAAACAACATAATCATACTTGAAAAGTTTTGAATCTTCCCTTAATTTTTGCAAAGAATCCCTGTAAACAAACGCCCCCCTGTCTTTAAGCGCCTTGAATAATTCCCTCACCTGCGCCATTTTTTCTGCGTCCTCAACGCACACAACAATCTGCTTTAAATCTCTTTTTTTCACAAAATCCGCTCCTTTGTTTTCGTTAATTCTATTCTATAACGTTTTTTCAACCCCGTCACCGAAAAAACGTCCGCTTTTCATAACACTTTTTCTAAAAACCCATTGACAAAACCGCCCTTTTGCCGTACAATTGTAAAAAAGACGTTTAATTTTTTTACGAAAGGACGAAAAATTATGCCACAAAATATCCCTGATTCAACCGTAAACCGCCTTTTGGCAATTCAAAAATTTCTCCGAGAAAAAACCACTCCCGACGCTTTTGTTAAACAATCCCAAATCTGCGACTATCTTGCGGAAGAATACGGCTTTAACGTCAAACGCCAAACCGTTTCGGAATACCTCGAACTCCTTTCAAACGACGCTTTTAACTATGGTCTTAAATGCGTTAAACAAGGTGGCGGTATTAAAAAATACGTCTATACGGGGATTTTTTCCGAAGAACAGCTCTCTCTTATTGCGGACATAATCTGTTCGTCCACGTTTCTCGACTACGACACCGCCGGCAAACTTCTCTCAAACATCAAATCTTTTGTCAGCGACGAAAAAAAAGAGCAATTTCCCGACATCGATTCCTATATCCGCCCCCACACCCCGAACTTTCAGTCTTTGCAAAACATCAAAACAATTCACACCGCTATCTCCCAAAACAGAAAAATTTCTTATTACTACGCCAACATGAACGCCGACAAAAAGCTTTTTTACCACACCCGCATAAATTCCACCACGGCTTGTAAAAAAACTTATCACCTTGACCGCCACAACAAAATCAAAACTTCTTCCAAAATTGTGGATAACTCCCAAAACTTAATCCCCACCAACCCCCGCACCGCTTCACCCTATAAACTTTTGTGGGATAATTCACGTTGCTATCTGGTTGCGGGGCTTTTCGACGCCGACGGGAATTTCAGGCTTAACAACCTGCGTGTTGACCGTATGTTTGATATTCAAATTTGCGGTGGAAACATTTCGGACGACGAGGGCGTTTTGGAAAAAGACTTGCGTTATTTTCCGCCCGACAACGAATTTTTCAACCCCCAAGACCGCACTTTCGATACGGAAAAATATCTGAAATCCACATTTAAAATGTTCACCACCGAAAGCGGAAAAACCTCTAAACTCACCTTTGTTGCCAGCGAAAAAATGGCAAAAAGTATCGTTGACCGATTCGGATATGACACCGAATTTAAAAAATCCGACGCCGACGGCTTTTTCACTTTTTCAATAAATATCCAACCCTCGAAGCCTTTTTTTTCGTGGCTTTCCCAGTTTTCAAAGGACGAACTTTCCCTCGTATCGCCCCCGCATATGATAAAACAGTATAAAGATTTTCTCAAAACTGCCCTCTCCGATTACCCCGACTGACAAAAAAAGCCTTAACCGAGATTCCTCCCGATTAAGGCTTGAATTTTTTGTATTTTTAAAACATATTCGTGTTGTTAAATGAATCCCCTGCGTTATATCGTAACCACCCATTTTAAATGGTGTTGCGGATTCATCTAACGCCCACTTATTTTGCTGATTTATTTTTCCTGCTGTTGTTGATTCAGTATATCTTGCGTTTGCTGCAAACTCTGTTTTTCGGTATTTTGAGCTTTTTGTACGTTGGCATTGCCAATCGGATAACGATACAGAATACTAAGCTGAATATTTCTTGTTCCTCCACGATAAGAAGTATGTGTATCTGATATATATGTAACTTCTGATTCAGGATTCTTATTATTCCATTTTGTTATCAATGTATTTTTAGAAATATGACGAATTGACGAACTTTGGTATAAAATATCAACACCGTATTTATAGCAATTTGACGACGAATAAGTATAAGAAAGAGTGACACTTGATAAACAGAACCGTGACAAATTATTTAAAGTAGCACCCCTATATCCGTCAGTTTCAATTTTTAAAACAACAATCCCTTGCTCATTTGCAATCCACTGATTTATCAGATTTAAAAAGGTTTTCTCCGACATATTTGCTCGATGAAATGTCCACGTCAACTTTTCTCCGTAGTTGTGTTCCATGTTTTCAGGCGGAGTTGTGAATTTTATTTTTTTTGAAAAGCAAAAGCTTTCGTTTAATAATTTTAAAATATTGACTATTAAGGTTACTACAAATAATATAGCAAAACAAATAAGAAATATTTTCATCCGTTCATGAGCTTTCGTAAAGTCCGTACTTGTAGTAAAATAATTCATTTCAATCCTACATTCGCTAAACATTTTAATCCCCCATTTCATAATTTACGTCAATTTCAAATAACAGGTCGCTTATTCCGTTTTCATTAAAGTCGTTTCGACTGCTGCGGTTTTCGACGGGAATTTTCTTCCTCAATATGTTCCCCGACGGCGAAACTTCCCACGTTTCATAAGCCACGGCTTCGTACTCAAAAACCACGTCGCCACTTGAATTTTTCGCCCTGATTGCTATCTGCGGATTCTTCACAATCACCGCTTCACCCGTCCAGTTGTCAATTATAACGTCAACATACAGCTCGTTGTCCTCGTAAACCGCCTTTGTCACGTTAAACGTCAGCGATTGACCCAGCTTGTACGTTTTTAAGACGTCGTTTTTGTAAACATTTTTGTCGTTTAACATCAACACCGCCAAAACGCACACCAAAACAGCCAAAATCCCCGCAAAAGCGCCCAAAAACTTTCGTTTTTTCTTTTTAGCGTTCAAGTCGCCGTTGACTTCTATCAGAAATTTCTGATAACCGCCCACGTCTTTGAAAACCGCCAAACTGTCCTCGTAAATACCGCTACAATGCTCGTTCGTAACGCAAAGACTTTTAATCCGTCGGTCGTCGAATTTTTTCTCCGTCAACCCCAAATCTTCCCTGATTTTTTCAAAAGAAATGTGAGTTTTCTTTATATAAGCCAAAAACTCATCGAATTTTTGCAAGTCGTTTACAATAACGTTTTTGCCGTTTTCAACCTCAAAACCACTTGAAATGCAAATTTTCTCCGCATATTTTTCGTCGAAAATTATTCCGTTGTTTCTGAACTTCCCGCAAATTTCAGCCAAAGATTCCGTAAACGTTACACCGAAATTTGAAAAATTCTCCGTAAAATACTCGTAATAAGATTTTTCGCTTTTGTGTTTTAAGTTTTCGTTGTTTTTAAACGGTCTTAAAATCTGCTCAACGCAAGCAAAAATGTCCTCTGCGTTAATTTCGCCGTTTATTCTTTCGTCTTTTTCGTCGTTTGTATGCTCAAAATAATTACGGTATGCCACCGCATTTCCCAAATAATTCAAATACACATTTTTATCGGCAATTTCGTTCCATAAATCACCGTACTTGAATTTTTCAAATTCAGCCTTGTTGTACTGGTTGAGATGAATTAAGTAATTCATAAGTCCGTTTGGGTCGATTTTTTTCAAATCGTAAATTATGAATTTTTTATTAACTATATGGTTGTTTACCCATTTTTCATCTCTGGTAGGTGTTCCCGATTTAGGATAACCGTCATACGGAATACTTGTTTCCCACCCAACGCCGAATTTCAAATTATAAAGGTCTTTGAAAAATGGTTTCAGAACATTTCTGTAAACTTTTCCCTCATAATTTTTGCACTTTTCAAATTCGTCCTGTAAAACTTGCATAACCCCTCCGTGATTATAATCTTGCTATCTCATAATCATTATTATTACCCCGTAATCCAAATATTTCTCCACTGATACTAGTTACGGAATCAACAGATGTCTTAATACTCGTTGTAGAAATTGATTCAATTGTTTTACCGGTTTTACATTCTTTTCCATCATATAGCCAAATTGTTTCATCAATACCATTAACAGTTGCAGACGCATTATTAAAGCTAACAGTTTTATCACTATTATTTGTCATTCTAAATTTAAAATATAAATCTCCGTTTTCTTGCATTGTATATACTGCGATTTCAATTTGACCGTAGTAAGCCGTCGTCGCCCCAAACAATTCCCACTCTGACTGTTTTGCCGTTGTAGTAGTAACCGCCGTAGTTGTTTCCATAGACGTTGTGGTCGTTGCGGTTGTCGTTTCTGTCGCCGTTGTTGTGGTTATTTCGGGCGAAATTTGTAAAACCGCTTCGGTGGTGGTCGTCGTCAAACCGCCGTCGGAAACCGCCGTGTTTTCCCCTGCGGTAGCAACCGTCTTTATGTCCTCGTAATCGTCAAAATCAACAGACTGTCCGCACCCCGAAAACGCCAATGCACCCAAAAGTGCCAACGTCATAATAACACGCTTTTTCATAAACCGATTCTCCTAAAAATTCACTTTTTTTAATTTTATCACTTCCCCATAATTTTGTCAATATTTTTAGTAATTATCCCACACAAAAAAGCCCCCACAAAGGGGGCTTTTAAAAGCAAAAATCTTAAATTTTTGAATATCCGAAGCTGTTTACAATTGCGTCGATTTTTACGCCGTTTTTGCACATTTCACAATGGGACGAAGCGGAAGTCGTGTATGTAGGAATTTCCTCGTCGTCGAAAACGCATTGTATGTCAATGCCGTTTTGCTGTGTGATAGCCGAGAAAATCGCACCTATTCCCGTGAGTTTTCCGTTGTAATAATTGATACATTCCGTAGAACGGTTTATGGTTTTGCCCGTGGAAGCCGACGAAATAAGAAGCAATACGTTTTTGCCCCAAATTGCCGACTGAATGTTATCTCTGAAAATCATCTGGTTGTTTGAGTTAAGTTCAGGCGTGACAACGTAAACGTCCGAGCCGTTGTTAATGCCGTTTGAGGACAAACTTTCAGCCAAAAACGCACCCAACATCTCCGTACCCTCAAGGCAAACTATGGTGTCAACAGGCGTTGCAACAAATTTTGAAGCCAAAACATCAGCACAACGTTTAGCCATTTTGTGATGAGTTTTAATTTTTGTCATATCAATGTAATAGTTGACGTGGGAGTGGTTGGTTGCAAAATGTCCCGGTATTACGTCAATTTTGATGTGCTTGTCAATTCGTGAACGAATTTCGGTTTTTCTGTTTTCCATTAAAAATCAAACCTTTCTTGAAAGAAATTGAAAAGAATTTAATATTCTGAAAAACAGTATAACATACTTTTGTATGAATTTCAAGTGTTTTTTAGAATTTTTGCATAATTTTTTTCTTAAACTTCATATTTAATTGTGTAATCGTCACAATCAAGCACAATCACACTATCCTTTTGCTTAATCGCACTTTTGACGTTTTCCGAAACTTCGTCGCCTTTCGACTTTACCAAAATTACACAATCGCAATTGTCCGCAACATATTCTTCCGCCTTTTCTTCGCAACCGTAAAAGTGCTTTTTCGATAAAATTTTCACACCCGCCGACTTTTCGTGCAAATTGAAAAATCGCTCTCTCAAATCCCCGCTCCACTTTGTGGCTTGCTCCTCAAATGGCATAACGCACACCACGTTCTGACGGTTTTCAATGGCAAATTCTCCGCAAAAAAGCTCCAACCCACCGTTTGCACAGGTTATAAAATCTCCGCCCAACTGCTTCAAAAAACTCTGTGCAAAAACCTTAAATCTCCCAAAATTCTCGCTTTCTTCGTCGAAACCGAAACTTGTCGCCAGCGTGTTTCCTCCGATAATGCCGTAAATCTTCTGTTTTGTCATAAAAAATCCTTTCCTCGTCGTATTGACAGACGATATGATAAATTTGCCGAAATTCCTCTTTTTTCTTCGGCTTATCTGCATTTTATACCATAAAAAATGCAGAATGTGTCGAACAAAGTCGCCGATTGAAAGATTTTCATTTTTCCATCGCCTACAGCTCATATAAAACGAAAATTTGCAACATATCGCTTAACATTATATTTTTTAGGGGTAAGTGTCAACTATCATTGACAAGTGAACAAAATATTATATCTCGATTTTCAATATAATATTGCAAAATTGCTCGGTATGTGGTATGATTATAATAGT
>CAYZOV010000027.1:0-21579 GCA_964480525.1 uncultured Ruminococcus sp. | reverse complement strand
GCTTCGCCCTTTGGAAACCCACCACCTTTTGAAAAAGGTGGACGAAAACTTTTATGTTCTGACGGAAGTTTAAATTTTACAAAAATCAAAAACTTCAAACTATTACAAACTTTGCCAGCGAGCGAAACAAAGTCGGACACATAACAAAAGCATTGCGAGCTGACCTGATGAAAACGGCACGTTTTCAAAAGGCTTGACCGAAACTTTTATTTTCTGACGGTTTTTGGGGGATAGTGAGGTTAAACGGCGAAGTTACAGTTACAAAAGGCAAACCACGTTGCAAACAGAACCGATGAAAACAGCGCTTTTTAATAAAATTAAACCAAAGAAGGATTATTTATGATTATTGATTTTCACACGCACTCTTTTAACGAAAAAATCGCCGAGCGAGCTATTTCAAACCTTGAAAAGCTTGCGGACATTGTGCCTTACACCCGTGGACTTGTCAGCCAGACCGTCCAACGCATGGACGAGTGGGGTGTTGACAAGGCCGTACTTTTGCCAATTGCCACAAAACCGACCCAGCAAAAAATTAACAATGACTGGGCAATTTCGCAAGCAAGCCACCGAATTATCCCATTTGCAACCGTTCACCCCGACGCAGAGGACGTTTTTGACGAACTTGACCGAATCAAAGCTATGGGTTTTAAAGGGATAAAGCTTCACCCCGATTATCAAGGTTTTGAAATTGACGAAGAAAGGCTTTTTCCAATTTACGAAAAAATCGCCCGACTGGGTTTGGTGTGCGTTTTTCACGCAGGGTTTGACTGTTACAGCCCCAACCACGTTCACGCACGACCGCACATGAGCGCCAAAGTGCATAAAGCCGTGCCGAATCTGAAAATGGTGCTGGCGCATTTGGGTGGGTACAAATACTGGGACGAAGTTTACGAGCATATCGCAGGGCTTGACGGCGAACTTTACCTTGACACCTCCATGTGCGCAGGCTATATCGACCCACAGCTTTTTTACAAAATTATCAAAAAACACGGCGCTAACCGAATTTTGTTTGCCACCGACTGTCCGTGGTGTTCAGGCAAAAAAACTATTGAACTTATCGAAAGTCTGCCTTTTACAACGGAAGAAAAAGAGCAAATTTATCACCTTAACGCCGAAAAACTTTTGGGACTAAACTGAAAACGGTACGTTTTCAAATAACAAAGAGATGACTTTAAAATACCCATGCAAACTTTAGTTTGCGTAACGAAGCATTCAGCTTCGCATATGCCCCCTACTGGTGAACTTTATTTTTTTGCATAAGTTTTGCCAAACATTAAACCCTTGCACGTTTTCCCCCTTGACTTTGTTCGTCGCAAAATAGTCCACCGGACTATTTTACGAGGGGAGTTCGTTAAACCTTGCAAGTAGGGGTGCTTTTTACTTGAAAAGCACCCCCTCGTCAAAACTAGATGGCTCTAGTTTTGACTACCCCGAAAAACGCTTTGGAAGATATGGGATTTCGCTGCTTGCGAGCAGCGATGAGGGGCGTTGCCCCCTCAACCCCCACCACCTTTTGAAAAAGGTGGACGAAAACTTTTATATCCTGACGGAATTTCAAAGTTTGCGAAAAACGAAAACTTTAAACTTTTACAAACTTCGCCACCGAACCAAACAAACATATCCGTCCCAACAAAAGCGTGGTGAGGTGAATTGATGAAAACGGCACGTTTTCTAAAATCTCCAAAACGCAAAAAAGGAGCTGTAAAACAGCTCCTTTTGCGTTTAAGCCATAACCTTAACCATAACAGCCTTCTGTGCGTGAAGTCTGTTTTCAGCCTCGTCAAAAATTTCATCAGCGTGAGCCTCAAAAACCTTTGCCGTAATTTCTTCTTCTCTGTGTGCAGGCAAACAATGCTGAACCATTGCGTCAGGGTGTGCCACAGCCATTACGTCGTCGTTAATCTGATAACCCTTGAAAATCTGCTTTCTCTTTTCAGCCTCGTCCTCTTGACCCATTGACGCCCAAACGTCAGTAAACAAAACGTCTGCGTCCTTTGCGGCCTCAAGAACCGATGTGGTCATAACAAACTTGTCGCCGTATTCCTTGCAGAATTCCAAAACCTCTGGGTCCGGCTGGTAATCTTCAGGACAAGCAATGGAAACGCTCATTCCCACTTTCAATCCGCCTACAATAAGGGAATTTGCCATATTGTTTCCGTCGCCGATATAACACATTTTAAGCCCCTCAAGTCTGCCCTTATGCTCTCTAATTGTCATAAGGTCAGCCAAAACCTGACAAGGGTGGCAGAAGTCTGTAAGTCCGTTGATAATCGGAATTGAACCGTATTCAGCCAAGTCCTCAACTTCCTTTTGCTCGAAAGTTCTAATCATAATTCCGTCGAGATAACGTGACAAAACTCTCGCTGTGTCCTGAACAGGTTCACCACGTCCAATCTGCAAATCCCTGTTTGAAAGGAAAAGCGCCTGTCCGCCAAGCTGGTACATACCTGTTTCAAAGGAAACACGGGTACGGGTTGAGGACTTCTGGAAAATCATACCCAGGGTTTTGCCCTCAAGATGACGGTGTGGAATGTTGTTCTTCTGCTCGTATTTAAGCTGGTCTGCAAGATTTAAAATGTCGATAATTTCTTCCTTTGAAAGGTCAAGCATTTTAAGTAAATGTTTCATAATCTAACTCCTTTATTTCATAAGTTTTTCTAAAATTTCAATACCTTTGTCAATTTCTTCATATGTAATTGTAAGTGGCGGTAAAAGTCTTAGCTTTTCTTTAGCCGTCAAAACCAAAAGTCCGTTTTCAAGACAAGCCTTGCAAAGTTCGCTTGCTTTTTTGGTTTTAAGGCGTATTCCAATCATCATTCCCAAACCGTCAACGCCCTCTACCTCATCAATTTTCAAAAGCTTTTCCTTGATATAATCGCCCTTTTTAGCTACTTCGTCAAGAAATCCCTCGCTTGAAAGTCTGTTCAGAACAGCAAGTCCGCCTGCACAGCAAATAGGGTTTCCACCAAATGTGGAGCCGTGTGTTCCCGGCGTTAAAACTCCGCTGCATTTTTCGTTTGCAAGACAAATTCCGATAGGAAGTCCGCCTGCAATTCCCTTTGCCATTGTGGTAATGTCAGGCATTACACCGAAATTCTGCGAAGCCAAAACTTTTCCCGTTCTGCCTGCGCCTGTCTGAACTTCGTCGGCGATAATCAAAATATCTTTCTTTGGACATTCCTCAAAAATCTTGTCTACAAAAGCCTTTTCAAGTGGGCAAACTCCGCCCTCACCCTGTACAAACTCAACCATAACCGCACAAACGCTGTCGTCAAGTTTTGCCAAAAGGTCGTCGATATCGTTCGCCACAACGTTTACAAACCCCTCAACAAACGGGAAGAAATAGTTGTGGAAAACCTCCTGACCTGTTGCCGAAAGTGTCGCCATTGTTCTTCCGTGAAAGCTGTTTACAAGGGTGATAATCGTACTTCTGCCTTTGCCGTATTTGTCAAAGCTGTATTTTCTCGCAAGCTTAATCGCACACTCGTTAGCTTCCGCCCCGGAGTTTCCGAAAAACATTTTGTCGTAACCTGTCATTTCGCAAAGCTTTTTGGCAAAATCCGACTGAACCTTTGTGTAGTAATAGTTCGACGTGTGCTGAATTGTCTTAACCTGATTGCAAACTGCTTCAACCCATTCTTCGTCGCAATATCCCAAACTGTTTGTGCCGATTCCCGAACCGAAATCTATATAAGTTTTGCCGTTTTCGTCCACAGCTTCACGATTTTTTCCACTTTTCATAACCACGTCATAACGTCCGTAAGACCCCATAACGTGCTGATTAAACTGTTCAATAGTATTCATTTTCAAAACACCTCTTAAATAAACTGGGTACCGATACCCTCGTTAGAGAAAAGCTCAATAAGAATTGAGTGTGGAACTCTGCCGTCAATAATACAGGTTTTTCTCACTCCACGTCTGACAGCTTCGACGCAACAGTCGATTTTCGGTATCATTCCACCGCTGATTATTCCCTGATTTTTAAGGTACGGAACGTCGCTGACATTCACCTCCGGAATAAGGGTGCTGTCGTCGTCCTTGTCCTCCAAAAGTCCTACAATATCCGTCATAAGTACAAGGTTTTCCGCTCTTAAACTTGTAGCAATGCTTGCTGCCGCCGTGTCAGCGTTAATGTTGTAGGTTTTTCCGTCCTCACCAACGCCCAAAGTCGAAATAATCGGCACATATCCGTTGTTCAAAGCGTCAATAATCGGTTTGGTGTTGATGTGCTTAATTTCACCAACGTATCCTAAATCCACGTCGCCTTTTAATTTTTCCGCAATAATCATCTGTCCGTCGGCACCACTAAGACCCAACGCTTTTCCGCCGTGCTGTTGAAGATGGTTTACAAGCTCTTTATTAACTTTTCCTGCCAAAACCATTTTAACAATTTCGATTGTTTCTTCGTCTGTGTATCTTAATCCGCCGATAAACTTGCTCTCAATCCCCACACGCTTGAGCATTGCGTTAATTTCAGGTCCGCCACCGTGAACCAGCACGACCTTAATTCCCACAGCGTTAAGCAAAACGATGTCCGACATAACACAATCTTTAAGCGCTTCGTTTGTCATAGCGTTTCCGCCGTATTTTACCACGACAATTTTATCGTGGTACTTTTGAATGTACGGAAGTGCGTCAATCAGCACTTCTGAACGCAAAGCATTTGAAATATCTTTCATTTTATTTACCCTCTATCTAATTTTTTTGGCTGTCGTAAACAGCGTTTTCAAAAAGCGTGTACACATAATCGGCGTTTTCTATTCCGTTCATAATTCCGCCCGAAGCAGTCAGATTTTCGTTAAGACTATTCTCGGCAAAGTACAATATATCCCCTTTGCCGTCCGCTCTGACGTTCACGCTTGCGTTTGCAATGCTTTCAAGCCTTGTATAATAATCCCTGCCACCGATTTTGGTAATAATTCTCTTGTTTGTCAAAACAAACTTAGGTTTTTGCTTGTTCGACTTCAAAAGGCACACCCCGATAATTATAAACGGAACGCCGAACAACCCGAAAATTCCGCCGCCAACGGTCGCCAAAAACGTCCAGAATATGGAAAATCCCAGCCAATAAACCGCAAACAGCTTAGGCGCTCCGCTGTTATTTCCACGGTTAAGTTCTTTGGAATATTCGCCCACGCCCTCCCAGATTATTTTTTCGTCGGAATAAAGGGTGGTTTTCGTATCTTTTGTGCCGTTTTGGGAAAATCTTCCGCCGTGGGCTTGTTTGTATCTTTCAAGTTCTTCGTCCAAACTGCTCATAAAAACCTCCCCTTTTTACGGTTTAACTTCTGTAATCCCCGTTAATTTTAACATAATCATACGTCAAATCACAGCCCCAAGCCGTAGCGCTTGCGTCGCCCTGATTTAAGTACACCAAAATTTCGATTTCGTCCTCCGAAAGCACGGTTTTAGCAATTTCTTCTGAAAATTCCACACCTGCACCGTTTTCGCAAACGTGAACTTCCCCTGCCTTTGAGCTTAGCGAAACCGCAACCTTGCTTATGTCAAACTCTGCCTTTGCGTAACCTATTGCACACAAAATTCTTCCCCAGTTTGCGTCGCTTCCGAACATAGCGCACTTGAAAAGCGGCGAACAAATAACGCTCTTTGCCACGGTTATAGCTGCGTCAAGGTCAGGCGCTCCGAAGCATTTGCACGTCAAAAGCTTGCTTGCACCCTCACCGTCCTTAGCGAGCATTTTTGTTAAGTTTGCCATTACCTGATAAAGTGCGGACTTAAAGGTTTCATAATTTTCATTTTCTTCGCAAATTTCATCATTTTCCGCAACCCCTGACGACATAAGGCACACCATATCGTTTGTTGAGGTATCTCCGTCCACCGACAAGCAGTTGTATGTGATTTTCACAATTTCAGAAAGTGCCTTTTGGAGCATTTTGCTTGAAATAGCACAGTCTGTTGTGATAAAGTTAAGAGTTGTCGCCATATTCGGGTGAATCATACCGCTTCCCTTAGCCATACCGCCCATACAACAGCGTTTTCCGTCAATTTCAAAGGTAACAGCATATTCCTTTGCAAATGTGTCTGTTGTCATAATTGCCGTTGCGGCTTCCAAGTGCTGGCTTACGCACAACGACATAACAAGTTCAGGCATAGCCTTTTCAATCGGTTCAATGGGCAAAATTTGTCCGATAACTCCCGTTGAAGCAACCACAACTTCTTCAGGCTTTATGTTCAAATATTTTGCCGAAAGCTCGCACATTTTCATTGCTTTTTCTTCGCCGTCGGCGTTGCAGGTGTTAGCGTTTTTCGAGTTTACAATTATCGCTCTTGCTTTTCCGCCTGTTTTTTTCAAATTTTTCTTTGTCACCAAAATCGGTGCGCCCTTAACCTTGTTCTGGGTATAAACGCAAGCCGTATTGCACTCGTAATCGGAATAAATCATACCGAGGTCGTTTTTCTTTGTCGGATTTTCCTTAATTCCTGCGTAAACGCCACTTGCACGAAATCCCTGTGCGGCACAAACGCCACCCTCAATTATCTCAAAATTTTCCATATCAATTACCTCTTTTAATTAAAGTCCTGTACCCTCGTCAATTCCCATCATAATGTTCATTGACTGCACAGCCGCACCGCTTGCACCTTTGCCCAAATTGTCAAAACGTGAGCAAAGCAAAATCTGTTCGTCGTTTCCGAAAACAAAAATTTGCATATCGTTTGTATCAGCCAAAGTATTCGCCGCCAAAAATCCGTCAGGCAAAGTTTCTTTTCCGAAAAGCTCCATAACCTTGACAAATCTCTGTCCGTCATAATGGCTTGACAAAATTTCGTGAATGTCCTTTGGCGAATAATTTTTGTTCAAAGCTCTTGAAATAAGTGGCACCGAAACCACCATTCCGTTGAAATAATCGTCCACAATCGGGTTAAACATAGGCTTGTATTTAAGACCGCAAACCGCCTGCATTTCAGGGAGATGTTTGTGGCTCTGACCCAGCGCATACTGGCGTGGGGAAAACATTTCAAAGGTTTTGTCCTCACCCTCAATAGCCGAAATCATTTTCTTTCCGCCACCGCTGTATCCCGACACAGCGTGTGCCGTAAGCGGATAATCCTCGGGCAAAACTCCTGCTTTTACAAGTGGGTAAACAAGCGAGATAAATCCACTTGCATAGCACCCGGGGTTTGCTACTCTTTTGGATTTTGCGATATTTTCTCTGTGTGCCTTTGAAAGCTCCGGAAATCCGTAATCCCACGCCGGGTTTGTTCTGTGAGCCGTCGAAGCGTCAATTATTCTGGTGTGGTCGTTTTCCACCAATGTAACAGCTTCCACAGCCGCAGCGTCAGGCAAACACAAAAAGGTTATGTCCGACATATTTATCAGCCGTTTACGCTCCTCAACGTCTTTACGCTTTTCCTCGTCAATAAGCAAAATTTCCAAATCGTCACGGTCTTTAAATCTTTCAAAAATTTTAAGCCCCGTCGTACCCTCTTTACCGTCTATAAAAACTTTGGTTTTCATAAAAAATCTCACCTTTAATCTTATATATTCATTACATTTCCGACGCCTGTGCCGAAAACCACGCAAATTATCGTCAAAACTATTGCGTTTGGAATTGCAAATTTTACAAGTTCGGTCAGGCTGTAAAATAGTATCGCCACAATACACATAAGTACAGGCAAAACCCACACCACGCCGTTTTTTTTCGCAAACACAAAACTCACCACAAGCGTAAACACAGGATAAATTACATTATAAAAAAGTATAAACAACAGCAGACTTTCAAGCACACTACCCGTCAAAAAAACAAGTCCCCACACCAAAAGCCATTCTGCAAAAACAGCCCCTGCCATTGCGTATTTGTTTGAAAAAAATTTTCTAAGCCTAGCCATTTAATTTTGCCTTTACATATTCAATCTGTTCCTTGACAGCTTCCGGCGCAGGTCCGCCCTGGGATTTTCTCTGCATAACGCAGGTGTCAAGACTGATTGCGTCGTAAACGTCCTCGTCAAAGGTATCACAAAGTGCCTTGTAGTCCTCAATCGGCAATGTTTCAAGGGTCAAGCCTTTTTCAATGCACTGTGCCACCAACGTACCCGTAATTTTATAAGCGTCCCTGAACGGCAAACCTTTTTTAACAAGATAATCCGCACAGTCCGTTGCATTTATAAATCCCTTTGCCGCCGCATTTCTCATATTTTCAGGCAAAACTCTCATTGTTTCAAGCATTGGAATAAAGGTCGTCAAGCAAAGTTTAACCGTATCCACGGCGTCAAAAATTGCTTCCTTGTCCTCTTGCATATCCTTGTTGTACGCAAGGGACAAGCCTTTCATCATCGTAAGCAATGTGTTCAAATCGCCGTAAACTCTGCCCGTTTTACCACGAACAAGCTCCGTAATATCAGGATTTTTCTTCTGTGGCATAATTGACGAACCCGTAGCATAAGCGTCGTCAAGCTCGATAAACTTAAACTCCCAGCTACACCACAAAACAATTTCTTCGGAAAATCTGGACAAGTGCATCATCAAAATTGAAATAGCACTAGCAAGTTCAATACAAAAATCTCTGTCGGACACGCCGTCAAGAGAGTTAAGCATTACTTCGTCAAATCCCAACAAATCCTTTACACGCTCACGATTTATCGGATAGGTTGTTCCTGCCAAAGCACAGCTTCCCAAAGGCAAAACGTTCATACGCTTGTATGTATCCTCTAGTCTGCCAATGTCACGCAAAAGCATTTGTGCATACGCCATAACATGGTGTGCAAACGTAATCGGTTGCGCTCTTTGGAGGTGGGTATACCCCGGCATAACCGTTGTCAGATTTTTTTCTGCGAGATTTAAAATTGCCTCAATAAGCTTTTTAACAAGGTCTGCAATTTCCTTAATTTCATCTCTAAGGTAAAGTCTGATGTCAAGTGCAACCTGGTCGTTTCTGCTTCGTGCTGTGTGAAGTCTTTTGCCTGTTGCTCCAAGACGGTTTGTCAGCTCTGCTTCAACAAACATATGAATATCTTCGGCGTTCGGGTCAAATTGAAGTTTTCCGCTGTCTATATCCTCCAAAATTCCTTTTAAGCCTTTGATAATTTCCTTGCTTTCGCCCAAATCAATTATACCGCACTCACCAAGCATAGTTGCGTGTGCGATTGACCCCTCAATATCGTTTTTATACATTCTCGCATCAAAGGAAATTGACGAATTAAAATCGTTCACTCTCTCATCGACTTCCTTTGAAAATCTTCCTGCCCACATTTTTGCAGCCATTTTTTTAGTCCTTTCGCTTTATGAAATTTGTTTGTCATAAAAAAGGTATAGGCAAAATGATTAAATTTTCAAAGAATCATTCTGCCTAATCTTTCTTAATTAAATCAAAACGATTTAGTCGTTTTTCTCAATCTGTTCAATAAGTTTTGAAATGTCGATACCGTTAATCTTCAAGCCGTCGATTTTGCAATCGTTAATTTCAACATTTGACATATCGCAATGATGAAATGTTGAATTTTTAAGGTCAGGGTTGTTAAATTCGATACCGTTCATAATTGAACAACCAAATCTAGCATTGCTTAAATTTACGCCCAAAAACTTAGTTCCGACCATGTAAATATCCGAAAAACTTGCGTCTTGCATAGCAACGTTGTTGAAGCTTGACTGTGACATATTCACATCATCAAAAACGCTGTCCTGAAGATTTACGTTTTCAAAATTTGCCCCGCCCAAGTTTACATCTTCAAAAGACGAGTTCGGAAGACTGTCGTAGGTTATTTCGACTTTTTTATCAAGTTCGTGTTCGTACTTAATGTTATCAGCCATAATTATTCCTCCAAACGTTGCAATCATTTAAGATTACTTGTTGTTTCTCTTCTGTTCAAGCTTAGCTCTAACCTTGATTGGAAGTCCGAAAAGGTTAATAAATCCTGCAGAATCTTTCTGGTCGTAAACATTATCTTCGTCAAACGTAGCAACTTCTTCATCATAAAGTGTGTATGGCGAAGTAACGCCTGCGTTGATAATATTACCCTTGTAAAGTTTAAGTTTAACGTCGCCCGTAACGGTTTTCTGTGTTTCCGTAACAAATGCGCTCATAGCTTCACGAAGCGGTGTGTACCACTGACCGTTGTAAACAATATCAGCAAACTTAATTCCCAAATACTGCTTAACTCTTGCAGTTTCCTTGTCGATTGTGATTGTTTCCAGAACTTCGTGCGCATGGTAAAGAATAGCTCCACCCGGTGTTTCGTAAACGCCTCTCGACTTCATGCCGACAAGTCTGTTTTCAACAAGGTCTGCAAGTCCGATACCGTTTGCGCCGCCAAGTTCGTTAAGTTTTGTAACAACTTCAACAGGACCCATTTCTTCGCCGTCAATAGCAGTAGGAACGCCCTTTTCAAAGTGAATTGTAACATATGTAGCCTTGTCAGGAGCCATTTCAGGAGAAACGCCCATTTCAAGGAAACCTTCCTTGTTGTACTGCGGTTCGTTTGCAGGGTCCTCAAGGTCAAGTCCTTCGTGTGACAAATGCCAAATGTTCTTGTCCTTTGAGTAGTTTGTTTCTCTGTTAATTTTAAGCGGAATGTTGTGTGCTTCTGCGTAGTCGATTTCTTCATCTCTTGACTTAATGTCCCAAATTCTCCACGGAGCGATAATCTGCATATCAGGTGCAAAAGCCTTAATAGCAAGCTCAAATCTTACCTGGTCGTTGCCCTTACCTGTACAGCCGTGACAAATTGCGTCAGCACCCTCTGCGATAGCGATTTCAGCAATTCTCTTAGCGATAATAGGTCTGGCAAATGAAGTACCCAACATATATCTGTTTTCGTAAATTGCCCCTGCCTGAACGGTTGGGAAAACATAATCACGAATAAATTCCTCTGTGAGGTGTTCGATATAGCATTTTGAAGCGCCTGTCTTGATAGCCTTTTCTTCAAGACCCTCAAGCTCGCTCTTCTGTCCTACGTCGCCCGAAACACAAATAACCTCGCAGTTATTGTAGTTTTCTTTAAGCCACGGAATAATAATTGATGTGTCAAGTCCTCCCGAATAAGCAAGAACAACCTTTTTGATTTCTTTAGCCATTTTTAATTCCTCCAGTAAAATATATCTTGTGCAAATACGCTTTAAACATATTATACACCATTATACAGATTTGTCAAGGGTTTTATGCAACTTTTTTCAATTTTTTTGCATAATTATTTTTAAATTTCGCATAATTATACATTTTCAAGTGTATATTCAGCATTTTTATGCAAAACTCAACATTACCCACCTTAATTATAGCACACTATCTTTAAAAAATCAAGAAAAAAGCAAAAAAATCCTCCGAAGAATTTCCTCGGAGGACGCAAATTATTCAGTTGTATAGTTATCAAAATATCCCTGAATGAAAACGATTGGCGTACCCTTGTCGCCCGAACCCGAAGTGAGGTCGCAAAGCGAACCGATAAGGTCGGTCAAGCGTCTAGGGGTTGTACCCTCGGAAACCATCTGTCCAACAAGGTTTGAATCCTTTTCGGTGATTTTGCCCTTAATAGCTTCTTTCAAAGCGTCGCCCTCAAGGTCTGCAAAATCGTTGTCCGCAAGATATTTAAGTTTAAGTTCGTTAGGCGTTCCCTCAAGTCCCTTTGTATAAGCAGGTGAAACAACAGGGTCAGCAAGTTCCCAGATTTTTCCGATTGGGTCTTTGAAAGCGCCGTCGCCGTAAACCATTACTTCGATATTTTTACCTGTTGCGTTTTTAAGTTTTTCCGCAATAGCGTCAACAACAGGCTGGCAATCTCTAGGGAAAAGTTTAACCTGGTCCTCTGTTGACTTGTTAGAACCGAGAAGTCCGTAATTTGCGTTAAAACCGCTACCGTTTACAGGTGCGTTAAGAATTTCGTCAAGACCAAGCACAACCTCTGCACCTGCGTTTTTCAAAATTCTCTTTGTTCTTGCTCTTGTATGAATATCACAGCAAAGAACGTTCTTTGTATAATCAAGAATAGCCTTAGGATTATTTGCAAAAACAATTTCACAATCTGCCCCTGCGTCACGGATAAGACCCTCGTAGTATTCTACATAGTCAACGCCCGTAAACGTATGCTTTTCATAACCGAAAAGTTCTCTGTACTTTTCAAGTGAAAGCACGTCTGTATAAGGGTTAATGCCCTTTTCGTCAAGTGCGTCAAGTGAAACAAGGTGATTTCCCACCTCGTCAGACGGATAAGAAAGCATTAAAACAATCTTCTTTGCGCCCTTTGCAATACCACGCAAGCAAATAGCAAATCTGTTACGGCTGAGAATCGGGAAGATAACTCCCACAGTTTCGCCGCCAAACTTCGCCTTAACGTCCTCGGCAATATCGTCCACCGAAGCATAGTTTCCCTGCGCTCTTGCAACGATAGCTTCGGTCATTGCAACAATGTCACGGTCGTTAAATTCAAATCCATCATCTTTTGCGGCTTCAAGAACAGAATTTGTAACGATTTCAACAATATCGTCACCGTTTCTGATAATCGGCGCTCTGACGCCTCTTGAAACAGTTCCTATCATACGGCTCATTTTTCAACACTCCTTAAATTAAAAGCAGGATATTTGTTTTTCATTTATCCGAAAATAAAATCACAGAATATATTTTACCACATTTATTTGCATTTTTCAATAGGTTAGGGGAAATTTTTTTCGGTTTTTAAAATTTTTTTTCAAAAAAAGGACAGCCCCGAAAGACTGTCCCGAAAAATTTTAGTAATACATAACCACAGGCGTTGACATATCCACGTTTTCATAAATATATCTTGCGCCCGAAAGCGGCATATTTATACAACCGTGCGAACCGTTGGTTTTGTAAATTTCGCCGCCGAAGTTTGAACCTCTCCAAGTGCTGTCGTGAAGTCCGATTCCCACAATGGAAACCCTCGTCCAGTAGTTGCACTTAACGCTCCAGCTATCCCCTGCGGAATTTGAAGAATTCATGGTATAATTTGTTCTCTTTTGCCAAACTTTATACACGCCCGGCAGAGTTTTTCTGACTTCAGGATTTGTCTGTCCCGAAACGATTTTGCAGGTGTACACCATTTCGCCGTCGACATAATGCCACAATGTCTGCGCCGTCAAATCAACTTCAACATAAGTATTTCCTATGTCGTCGGTTGCGGTTCTTGCTTCTTCACGTCCCGTGAAGATATAACCCTTTGTGCCGTCGGCGTTTTCCATATAATCATAAATCGGGTCAACCGTCGCATTTTCGCCTTTTTCGATAAGTTCCACCAGCATATCCGCCGTATCTTCTTGGTGAATTTTCCAACCGTAATAAGCGTCCGCACTTGTCGGAACGTTAATTTCGCCCTGCAACGTAGCATTGAATTTTCTCACGGTGTTGTATGTATCGTACTTTCTTCCCAGTTCGCCCACATATCCCAAAACCTTAGTTCTGTCTACGTTATAACTTCCGTCGTCGTTAAAGGAAATCCAACTTGCAATGTCATTTCCCGTGAGGGTTTCGGTTGTATAATCAAAGTCGATTTTAATTTCAAGACCCGAAATTGCGTTCATCAATTTCAAATCGTCCTCAAGGTCGGCGCTTTTCACCTCTGCGGGAACGCTCACTCCTGCGCCCGAAACCTGAATATTGAGGTTGCCCTCTTTAATTTGCTCCTTAGCGTACTCAAAAAGTTTGTCGCAGTCAACCCTCTGACCGTCCACTTCAGGCACAATAACAAGTCCGTCGTCGGTGCTTTTTATGTATGCGTTTGTCGGCTCGATTTCGCTCCACGAAATGTATCCTATTTCACGTCTTAACTTGTTTTCGTCAAACGTCGCATTGTTAAGGTCTGCCTTATAACTTTGAGGTTTAATCAGCGAAACAAACCACAACGCCGTATTTTTGCTGTCCAGAAGTTCCTGAATTTTTTCCGTTTTGTGAATTTCGTACCCGATATTTGAAAGGGGAACGGACTTGCTTGTTCCGTCGGCTTCGTAAAACAGAATGTCTTTCGGTGCGTCCTCGTCGTCGAAAATTTTCGCAACCTGCGACGCCGTCATCATGGAAACGTCCTGTCCGTTGATTGTTGTACCCGGCAAAAATTTTCCGCTTGTCATCACAAGTCCGCCAATGTAAAACGCAAGCAATGCCACAACCACAAGACCCACAAAAAATCCGATTACAAGTCCGAAACCGCCTGATTTTTCCTTTTCGGCTTTTACTTTTTTAACGGGTTTGTCCGTTTTCTTTTTCGGGGCGGGTTTTACACTTTCGTATTCGTCCTCGTCGTTTTGCGCAAGCCTTTGGGCAATCATTTTCGCCATGTCCTCTTTGGAAACAGCCTTTGTTTTGTCGGGTGTTTCTTCGTTATTTTGCGAAACGGTTTCGTCGTTTCCGAACGCAGACAACTTTCTGTCCAAAGAACCCGACGGTTTTTCTGTATTTAAAATTTCGTCAAGGTCAAATTTATCAGCCATAAAATTTCGTTCCTTTCCTTTTTTAGTCAAAATATATCACACACAGTAATAATACCACACCCGCAAAAAAATTTCAACTGTTTTTTGCAAAAAAATTAAAGGAAATTCCTACAAAAAAGAATTTCCTTTGTAAATTCAAAAAATTCTGTTTGATTTAGCTATTTATTAACATACGCCTTTACGATTTCGCCATAGTAGGCTGTGTGATAGTCCTCGGTCGGATAATTTTTCTTGCAAAGTTCCTTGTCAACGAAATTTTCCTCTTTCATTTCCTGTGCGTAAACCTTTTTGCACACCAACACCGTTTTCGCCTGTTCAAATCCCACGCAACCGTCAAATTCCATTGGCACAAGTCCTGTTTTCGCCATTTTGTCACAATCTCTGCCACTGTTTGCACCGCAGAATTTCAAAGCGTCACGCTGTGTTTCGTCAAAAAAGCAAATGGTGAAATATTCGCTGTTATCGATAAATTCCTTTGTATAACGCTGTGGTCTGATGACTGTGATGACGCATTTTTTGTTCCAAATAAATCCCATAAAGCCCCAGCTAGCCGTCATGGTGTTAAAATGACCCATTTCGCCTGCCGTTACCAAAAACCACTCCTTGCTGATTTTTTCAAACGGGTTAAAATTTCCCTTTTCAATGTCAAATTCTACAAAGCTCATAAATATTACCTCCAAAAATTAAATACAAAATAGGTTTGTTTCCCAAGCAGGATAATACGGATAATGCCGTACAAACAGCCTGTATTCGGGATTTAGCTCCAAGCATTCAAGGGGCAAATCTATCATATCCCCCAATCGGTGATAAAGCGCCACGCAAAGTTTCGGTTTAAAGGTTTTTACGGTGTTTTCCGAACCTTTCAAAGCCTGCTGTTCAGCGCCCTCAACGTCGTATTTTATATAATCGCAACCGTCATTTTTTACCAAGTCATCAACGCTTACGCACCTTGTCAAAACGCCCTTTTCGTCGGCTTTCGCCATTCGTCCACCGCCCTTTGCAAAGGGAATTTCCCCCGAAAAGCTCCAGCAAACGGCGTTTTCACACGCAAGCCCTCTGACATTTTCACCGTATTCGCAAAGCTTTCTGAAATTTCGTGCGTTTGGCTCAACGGCAATAATTTTTTCGTAATTTTCCTTTGAAAACTCGATAAATTCTCGCACCGTATCTCCGTTGTACGCACCCAAATCCACATATTTTTTCAAGCTTTCAGCCTTTAAAATATTGTTGTACGCTTCGTCGGGGTTGGTGGTTATTTTTTGCAGATACGAAATATCCCCCGTGATTTTGTACGCAAAAACATTTTCGTAAACCTCTTTTGAAAAATCGTCCGCCAGACTTTCGTAAACCCGACTTGCACGGTCAAAGTTTTCTTTCAAATACTCTTTAGTAAACGGTTCGCCGCCGATAACGGCAGTATCCGGCACAACAAGTTTGTGCTTTTGTGCGATACCCTCGATTTTTTTAATCAAGCTTTCGTACCCTGCCCCAAAAGCAAGCACCACCGCAAAATCCTTATATTCTTCCTCCACCTGCGACAGCTTTTTCACCAAATGCCCCATAAATTCGTGTCCACGCACAAATTCGTCGCTTGCGAAAATCCCCGTTTCCTTTATGCCGTAACGCTCAAACTGTTTCAAAAGCTTAACACACCCGTCGCCCATTCCGTAAATAAAAATGGGCAAATCCGTTTCTTTTAAGTATTCCCAGCTTGATTTTAAATTTAAAAAATATTCCAGATTCCACATTTTTCTAAGTTACTCCAAGTTTAAAATTAAAGGCAGACTGATTTTTTCAAAAAAAGCCTGCCGTAAAATCCTATTTTTAATCGTCGTCACAATCGCAATGTTCGTAAATGTTGCGACCCGAACCCACCATATCTCTGCCACGGATATTATATTTATCCCTTTGAATATTTATATTCGTGTCCAAAAGATTTAGCACCTTTCTCGGATTTTTAACCGATTTAAGTTCCTTAACAGGGGTGTCAACGTCCTTAACGGTCATCAAGATAGTTCCGCACTTGAAAAGACGCTGAAAAAACGGCAAACGAAGCTTTTTGTCCGTCACACGGTAAAGCTCAAATTCGTCCTCTTCAATGGTGAAAAATCCTTTTCTCGTAATAAATTTATCCTTTGTCAGAAAATATCTTGTAAACGAAAGTGGCAAACCGAAAAGCGTTCTTTTTTTATCCGTCCAGATAAATTCAAAATCTGCTTTTTTCATTTCACCCGACCTCCTTGTAAATTTTAACTAAAACTATACACTTTTATTTTAACATATATTTCTAATTTGTCAAGAGTTATTTTTCAAAACCTCATTTTACCCCTGTTTTTTTCTTGACAATTGACATTTAGGTGAAAAAATGATACTATGTTTTTAAACTTAAAAATTAAAAATCACGGAGGTTTTATGAAACCCAAAACCCTTTATATTTCAGACCTTGACGGAACGCTTTTAAACAAAAAATGTGAAATTACGCCTAAGACGGCTGAAATTTTAAACAAGCTTATTGACGAAAAAGGCATAAATTTTTCCGTTGCCACCGCCCGAACCAGCGAAACCGTGCCGACCCTCACAAAAAACGTTCACATAAACACGCCTGTTATCGTTATGAACGGTGTTGCGACATACGATTTACAGAAGAAAAAATTTACAAGTTTTGAACTTTTGCCGAAAGAATCACTAAGCGAATTTTTGTCGGTTATTAAAGATTTCGGTTCGTGGGGATTTTTGTATACCATTAAAAACGACAGAATCGAAACTTTTTATGTGAACACCCACACCCCCAACGCTTTAAATTTTATGCAGGAGCGTACCAAAAAATTCGGCAAAAAATTTACGCAGGTCACGGATTTTTCCCTTTGCCAAAACTTCGACTGCGTGTATTTTTCCGTTTCTCACAAGGAGAAATTTTTAAAACCGATTTATGAAAAAATCAAAGGCATTTCGGGCTTAAGCGTTGAGTATTACCGAGATGTTTACAACACGGATTTTTGGTATCTGGAAATATGTTCTCACACCGCTTCAAAGTACAATGCCCTTTTGCGTTTGAAAAAGGATTTTGGGTTTGAGCGTGTTATTTCCTTTGGCGACAATTTAAACGACCTGCCACTGTTCAAGGCTTCCGACGAATGTTACGCAGTAGAAAACGCAAAGGACGAAGTAAAATCACACGCAACGGCGGTTATCGGTTCAAACAATGCCGACGGCGTGGCAAAATTTATACTAGAAAAAGAAAATCAGTAGTTTTAACGCTACTGATTTTTTCTTTTGAAAATCGCTATATATTCATCCTTGTAAACCGTTTCAAAGTCGTCGTTTTGATAGTCCTCTACGCTAAACTGTTCGGTAGGGTATCTTAAATCCAAAACGTAATAATCCGTCTGTTTTTTTGTTTTTTCAAGTTCGTAAACTTCGTCACGCTGTGACAGATTAGCCACCAAAAACGTAGTGGCACTCACCGAAGCGTCCTTTGGTACAAGTTCAATCGCCTGTGCCATTGCCCTGTGTTCCGCAATGTTATCATAATAACTTTTCACGGTTTGAATTTGAGAAAAATACATTGACGAAAACACCATAACCGACGACGCACCGCATATCAAAAGGTGTTTTGTCCGCTGTTTTTGAGAAAAATCCGCCGAATTTATCACGCACAAATAAATCACAAAACTAAGTGTTCCGAACACATACTGAAAATCCATGCTGTGCTGGTATCCATAGTCCGACAGCAAATTTATCACAACCATAGGCAACAGCAAAATGTACCTGCTTAGCTTTTTTGTCACAAACGGCAAAAATCCCAGCGGAATAAAAAGCTGTAACAAAAACATAATTCTATCGTTTTCAAACATTTCCGAAATAACATACGCAGGGTTTGAAAACGCCGTAGCCACAACACCCACCAACGTGGTAGGTTCGCCCGTTTTATTAAAATTGTCAAAACGGTTTGACATAATTCCCTCACCGAAAATTTTCATCAAACACACCGTCGCAACAAAATACGCCGTGCCTAACCCCGTCAGAATCGCACCCAGCTTTTTGTCCTTTTTTGAAAATAAAAGATAAAGCCCGAAAATTATTACATAAATCGGTGCGTCCTCTTTGACAAGCATAGTTAAAACAGCAAAAACCACCGACAGTTTGTAATTTTTCTTTTCCGCAAAGTAAAACAGCCACAGCAACAAAGGCGACAAAAACACGTTTTCATGGAGATAGTACAAATTTCCGCCTGTTATCGCCGGAACTCCCATATAGCAAATGCAAAGTAACCCCGTGCAAAGGTTTGTTTGCTTGTAATGTTTACAAAGAAGAATCAGCGGAATTAAACCGCTTGCTGAAATTAACGCTTGGCATACAAGAAGCGTCACAGGGCTTGGAAAAACGAAGTAAATAGGCAAAATCAAATAAAAAATCGGTGAGAAATGCACAGCAAAGTGGCACAAAAGCTTGTCACGTTCGCAGGTTGACATAGGAATCAACGTATTTTTCATATAGTAAAACATTTGTGAAAAAATTCCAAAGTCAAAAGTCGGCGTCCAGCAAGCCAGATATTTTAAAATTGTCACCGTCAACGTTATGCCCGTGACAAGTAGCGTAAATGCCAAAATCATGCTCCACATTGCACGTTTTGAAATATCTCTTTTAAACTCTGCGTCCTTAAAAACGTACAAAGTCAGCACAACCATAATGCCCACCGCACCCATATAATACCCAAACTCGGTGCGTTGCCAAAGGGTCAGTAAAAACATCAAAAGAAAGCTGACCCACAAAATCTTTTTCATAGGTTTTTTAAAGATTTTCAACCACAGCATTGCAAAAAACAATACAAAAATTATCACGCAGGCAAAAAAGCCGTACCTTTCAAAAAAGGCGTTTGAAGTGAATTTTTCACCCACACGGACGCTAAGATTCTGATAAACCCCCAACATTGCCCATGCTGTCAAAAGCCTTGTTATAACGTCCTCTAAAGTGATTTTCTTTAAGTTTTCCCTAAACCCCAATTTCATTTTCCCTCTTTCGCAACAAAAATCCCCCCACCTTTTTCTCGGTGAGGGGAATAATACACCGCCTAGTTTACTGAATCATATGTAAATTTGTCGTAAACGTCACAATAGCTTACTTTCATTTCGTCGTTAAGCTGTTTTCTGATTTCGCTGTCCTTTGCGGTAACATATTCGCTGTAGTATTCTTCGTAACAATCGTCAAGATTTTCCTCAACATACGTTTCGTCAACAGGAAGTCTTTTTATAATGTGATAACCGTAAACCGTTTCCACAATGTCGCTTGTCTGTCCTACTTCAAGTTCAAACGTAGCGTCAAGGTATTCCTGAACAAACGAAGTATTTTCCGTAATGTAATATCCGTCGGTGTTTACTTCCATTCCGTAATCCCAACCGTATTCGCCCATGAGTTTATCAAAATCTTCGCCGTCGTTAAGTTTTTTCAAAATTTCTTCAATCTGCGCTTTTGCCTGTTCGTCGCAAGCTTTTTGTTCTTCCTCTGAAAGGTTGTCGTATGCTTCTTCTTTAAGTTCAAGCTGTTCGTTAAGGTTGCCTGCGTCGTATTCTTCCATATCATCTTCCGAAATTTCGGCAAAACTTGCAAACGGAATCAAAATGTGTTTCGTACAAGCGTATCCGTCCGTTTTCGTAAAGTCCCTAAATTCGTCCTCGGTTACGAAATAAGTTCCGCCCTCGTCGTAAAGTTTTGAATATGTTTCGGAATAGAGAAGCTGTGCGGTGTAAAGTTCTTTCCAAAGTTCAGGGGTGTAATACTGCGAAAGGAGAAGCTTTTTGAAATTATCTTCCCCGTCACAGCTTGCGCAAGCTTCCTGATACGCAACCTCAACCTGATTTTCAATGTCTGTCGTAACCTCAACGCCGTTTTGTTCAGCGATAATATAATCTATGTAAAAACGTTTCAAATTGTCCTCAACATAGTCTTTGACAAGCTTGTAGGCGTCGTTCCATTTGTCCTCGTCAAGGGAAGAATAATCGATTTCCGCCTGGGTCATCACCGTAAAATACATAAGTCTGTAAAGGTCATAGCTGACTTCGTACTTATCGTTTATGGTCATAACAACAAGGTTTTCGGTGTCGATTTCTTCGCCGTCAACAACAAGCTTTTTTTCGGGAATAACAAGTTTGTCGTAATCAATTTCGTCGTCCGAAGCGGTTGTTGTAATCTGCGAAGTGGTCGCCGAAGTATTCTTTTTGTCGTCGGCGTCGCCGCAGCCTGCAAAGACAGAAGCGGTCATCACAACAGCCAGACAGCAAGCCAGCAGTCTTTTTATTTTATTCATTGGGGTTATCCTCCTTAAAATTTTAAACTTCCGTGGAATAATTTTATGCAATCAGCACAACACATATATTATAGCTGTATAATATGATTATTCTGTGAAGATTCGCATAAATTTTTTGTAAATTAAAACAGCGCGTTTAACTAATTGTAATATATATAATTAAAAATGGGATAACGGTGATAGGAAACGTGGCGTTTCATCGTTTGCCCACGCCGTGGTTTGCCTTTTGTAATTGTAACATTGCCGTAAACCCACAAAATTTATATAATCGTCAGAACATAAAAGTTTTCGTCCACCTTTTTCAAAAGGTGGTAGGGGTTGAGGGGGCAACGCCCCTCATCGCTGCTCGCAAGCAGCGAAATACCCTTTTCCAAATAGGCGTTTTTGAAAGGGTAGCTGAAATAAGAGCCATCTTATTTCAGCTGGGGAAACTTTTCAAGAAAAAAGTTTCCCTACTTGCAAGGTTTAACAAACTCCCCTCGCAAAATAGTCCGGTGGACTATTTTGCGACACTCAAAGTCGGTCAGGGAAATGTGCAAGGATTTAAAGGTTTGATAAATTTCAAGTCAGTAGCTAAAGTTTGTTTGTAATCTTTTTGACTATTCTTTTTCAAAGGGGGAAACCTTCTTTGGGGAAGGAAAACTAAAAAAATCCCCCAAAATCGGGGCATTAGACAAGATTTCAGCAATTGCAAACCCGTCTGTACGCACAAACCAGAGTTTTGCAGTTTTGCTTGCAAAACGAAAAACTCGCATGCGAAGCTTCGCTTCGCATATTCCCCCTTTGAAACCCTCTTCCCGCCAACCCTAACCCAATGCCCCGATTTTTAAAAAGCAACAACTGCGAGCGTACCTTTACTAATCATCTTGTTGCCAAAACAGTTTGC
>CAYZOV010000026.1:0-21966 GCA_964480525.1 uncultured Ruminococcus sp. | reverse complement strand
ATTTTACCAAGCAACGACTGCGAGCGTGCCTTTACCAATCATCTTGTTGCCAAAAAAGTTTGCGGTTTAGAGTGTGTACTTTGACATATGGGGAAGATAGGAAACGGCTTAGGCTAGAACTTTTTAGGGGTTAGAAATTTGTTGAAATAGCGAAATATTCCGAAAATTTTAAAACTGTAGAAACCATTTGCCCACTTTGATTGTCGCAAAATAGTCCACCGGACTATGTTGCGAGGGAAGATTGTTAAGCTTTTATACTAGGGGGACTTTTTACTTGAAAAGTCCCCCATCGCAGAAACATAATGGCTTATGTTTCTGCTCCCCCCCGAAAAACGCTTTGGGTGATAGGAGAATTTCGCTGCTTGCGAGCAGCGATGAGGGGCGTTGCCCCCTCAACCCCCACCACCTTTTGAAAAAGGTGGACGAAAACTTTAATTTCTTGACAAACTTCGCCACCGAGTGTGTAAAAGTAATAGCTTGCTCAAAAGCGATTCATCTCGCATGGGTATTTTACATAGAATTTTTAGGTTAGTAAATGCAAACCTATCGGTTTAAGTTTGAGTTATCATTTAAAGGTACTTACAGGATTTACAGAAACTTAATTGAAAATTTACAAATACAAATAAGCCGTTTTTTACGGCGGTTAAAAAAGACAAACAGGAGGGTTTAATATGTTAAACAGCTTGCGTTCAAAACTTATTACGGCGATTCTGGGAGTTGCGTTATTATCCACGGCGGTGTTGTCGATTTATGCCGTTATTACGCAAAAAACAAGTACACAGGACACCCTTGAAAGCACTTTGAGTGCAACGGTTGAACAGTCGGCGAAAGTAGTGGATTTGGTGATTGATTACCAGAAAAACGAAATTTCAAACGTGGTCGGGGCTGACAGTTTCAAAACTTTAGAAGCGGAAAAAATGTTAAATATTTTGGGTCAAAATGTGTCGTCGGAAAATAGAGAGGACTTTGCCATTTATTCGGGCGACGGAAAACTTTTGGTTTCGGACGGAACATTTTCAGGTGAAAAAGCCATTATCGACGCTGTAAACGACGCAAGCGCCACGAAAAAGACCCAAGTTACGGACGTTTTGACGGACGATATTTTTGCGGGTTACACCGTTGCGGTGCCTGTTGTCAGCGAAAACAACGTTGTTGCGGTTGCGACGGTTACATATGAAGTGGACGCACTCTGTCAATATATTTCGGGTTTGGAAGCGGCAAAAAGCGGTGAATTTATGCTTTTGGACGGAAAAGGAAACGTCGTTGCCACCGATTCGGGTTCCAGAAGCGACGAGCACAACGCAATAGAGCTTGCAAAACGCAACGAAGAATACCAAAGTGAAGCTGAATTTGTTAAAGAAGTTATCAAAAACGCAAACGGCTTCGGAAAATTTGAAACAAACGACGTTGAAAAAATCGCAAGTTATCAAAAAGCCGAAATTATCGGCGTTAGCGTGGTTTTAGTTTGCGACAAGAGCGAATTTTTGGGAACAAATTCCTTGATTACGGTTCAGCTTGGGGTTGCGGTTTTGCTTGTTTTGGTAATTGCCGTAATCGTAAGTTTGTTTATTGCAAGAACAATTTCTAAACCAATTGTGAACACAACCCAGCGTTTAAGGGGACTTTCGCAAGGAAACCTTTCTGACCCTGTGGACGTTTGTTATTCAAAAGACGAAATCGGCATTTTGTCAAATTCATTGGAAGAAACGGTTGTGTCGTTAAGGCAGTACATAAATTTGATAACTGTTGCGTTGCAGAACATTTCCGAGGGAAACCTTTCTCACCGAGTTGAGGGAAATTTCAAGGGGGATTTTATAAAAATCAAGTCCACATTTAACGATATTTTGGAATCGCTGTCGGACACTTTCGCAAGCATAAATGTGGCTGCGGAACAGGTTTCTACGGGTGCGGTTCAGGTTTCAAACAACGCACAGGATTTGTCGCAAGGTTCGACGCAACAAGCAAGTTCTATCGAACAGTTGTCGGCTACGATTACAGATGTTTCAAATCAGACAACACAAAATGCAAAATCCGCAAAAGAAGCATACGAAATCGTCCAGTCAAACACCGACGCAATTGCTGCTTGCAACGAGGAAATGGAAAATATGCTGTCAGCTATGGGTCAGATTCGTGAATCTTCAGCGGAAATTTCAAAAATTATTAAAGTTATCGACGACATTTCGTTCCAGACGAATATTCTGGCACTTAACGCAGCTGTTGAAGCAGCAAGAGAGGGTTCAAAAGGTTTCGGAGTTGTGGCGGACGAAGTTAGACGTTTGGCTTCAAAGAGTGCCGAAGCGGCAAAACAGACGGCTGAACTTATCGAAAATTCGCTGACGGCTATTTCAAGAGGTTCGGACATTGCCCAGCAAACTGCGGGGGCGCTTAACAAAATTGTTGACGATTCAACGGAAATCAAGAAGCTTGTTAAGGAAATTTCCGACGCTTCTGACCACCAGGCGGAAGCAATTGTTCAGATAAACACAGGCGTAGACCAAATTTCGGCAGTTGTTGCCAACAATACAAGCACCGCCGTGGGTTCTGCGTCCGCAAGCGAGGAACTTTCAAGCCAGTCCCTTATTTTAAAGAACATGATTGCCAGATTCAAACTTTCAAAAGACGTTAAACCAAAGGGCGGAATGTACGATTATGTAACCGACGCAGACTTTGCCGAAGATGTTGAAAACGACGGTACGGACGGCGTTTCGGACGGTGAATATGACGACGAAGTAAAAATAATTCTGGACGACGACGAGGAATTTAACCCTGAATTTATAAACGACGAAAGCGACAAGTATTAGGTTTAACCGCATAACCGACGTTTTTTCGGGTATTATTAAACAGTATGGTTTAGTCGTAGAAATTTAACATAATTAAAGCGGAAAAATCAGTTTACATAGCAATTTTTTTGAAAGGAAATGGTGAAAATGAAAAGAAGAATCGGTATTTTGACAAGTGGTGGGGACTGTCCCGGACTTAACGCTACGATTCGTGGGGCTGCGAAAGCTTGTTACCAGCTTTTCGGAACGGAAAATGTTGAAATTGTGGGAATCAGCGACGGTTATTCGGGGTTAATTAACAACCAATGCCGTGAGATGTCGCCGTCGGATTTTTCGGGAATTTTGACAAGGGGCGGTACGATTTTCGGCACAAAAAGAACGCCTTACAAAAAAATGCTTGTTATCGAAGATGACAACGTTGACAAGGTTAAGGCGATGAAAGACACATATAAAAAACAAAAGCTTGACTGTTTGCTGACTTTGGGCGGAAACGGCACTCACAAAACGGCAAATTTGCTGTCGCAGGAGGGCTTGAACGTGATAGGTTTGCCGAAAACTATTGACAACGATATTTTCGGAACGGAGGTTACGTTCGGTTTTCACACGGCGGTGGATATTGCCACGGACGTTATTGACAGGCTTCACTCTACGGCGGATTCTCACGACAGAATTATGGTTGTGGAAATTATGGGAAACAAGGCAGGGTGGCTGACCCTTTATTCCGGAATCGCAGGGGGAGCGGACATGATAGTTTTGCCGGAAATTCCGTTTGATACCGACAAGCTTGCTAAAGCGTGTGTTAAGAGGTGCGAAAGCGGAAAAGCTTTTTCAATTTTGGCGGTTGCCGAGGGTGCGTTTGACACAGAAGAAGCGAAACTAAAGAAAAAGGAACGTGCAAGGCTTAGGGCGGAGCGTGGGGAATCCACCGCTTCCAACAGAATAGCCAGAGAAATTCAGGAAAAAACGGGCATGGAAACCAGAGTTTGCGTACCGGGGCATATGCTAAGGGGCGGAAGTCCGTCGGCGTATGACCGAGTTTTGGCGACAAAGTTCGGCGTTAGGGCGGCGCAACTTATCAAAGACGAAAAATTCGGCTACACCGTGGCAATGGTTAAAGGACAGGTTACGGAGAACAAGCTCATTGACATTGCAGGCAAGCCGAAATTGGTGCCAATCGACCACCAGCTGGTGATTACAGCACGGGATATGGGAATATCCTTTGGGGATTGATAATTTTTTTTTAACGATATTATGCTAAAAGCCTACTTTTGTAAAAAAGTAGGCTTTTTGTGTGATGTTGGATTTAAAAAACGTAGATTGTTGTTTAATTCAATACCAGAGCTTCTATTAAAACTATGGTAGTAGTATGATGACCCGTATTTGCGTACATTACATACCCTTGTACTGTTATATTTTTACCTAGAAAATTGTTGTCTACATAGTCACAATAGTCATGATAGTCATCACGATAATGAAACCATATTTGAATTTCTGTCAATAGTTCTTGTTCTCCATTATATCCGGTCCACGAATCATAGAGTTGAGCGTTTATTGGAGTATTTAATTTGAGAATATATACAGGATAATTATTATTATCATTGATATAATTATCTCTCTTAACTAGTTCTCCTGAAATGGTTAATTCTTGACCATTGTAAATTGAAATATCACCTTGATTTTTTGCACAATAAAGGTTATTACCGTGCCAATTCATTACCAAAAACATTTGATTATCTTCGTTTTCAATTGTGATTATGCCTTTTTCTGAAATTCCTTCTTTGTATGTTACTATCTCATATGAAATTGTTTTATCATCAATGACTGAAAACACCCCTTCTCCACCATCCAAAAATACCCTTTCTTCACTATAAATAACATCAAAACGATAAGAAAATGAACCGTTTTCTTCAAACTTCATAATGAAAGGTGGGAAACCATATAACTCACACATTTCAGTCCATGACTTATCTGGATTACATTGCCACTCACCTATTAACTGATTTTTAATATAGTTTTCCTTACTATCTACGTCCGTAGGTTTTTCACTAGATGTTCCAATTTTCCAAATTGTCAAATCAACAGCAGGTCCGACTTCAAAATTAAGATTGATTCCGGCTGTTAATGAATTATCCTTGAATAATAAATCCAGCCATTTTGCCTTTGCTTTGAATTTAAAATCCAACTGTGCAAGCTTTACATACGCCCTCGTTTGCCCATCTATGTAGAATCCGTTTTCATTATCATCAGTTTTATCTGTATCAAATCCTAGAGTTCCTTCGATTTCCATGCCGATACGAGCTAAAGAAAAATCCAGAACATTTATATTTCCAACGTATAACATCAATGATGTTCCTAGTACCTGAACATCTACATCTGCTTTTGCCTCAACTTTAAATCCATAGTTATATTCGGCTTTATGGTCAGTAAAACCTAAATTACCCACATATTCGCCATCTTTAAAAATTTCATAATCACATTCAAGTTTTCTGGAAAAAGACAGATTGGCTTCTGCTCCGATTGTAATATTGCCATTTATATCTGTATAGATTAGCAAGCCTATGGAAGCAGGCATTTTTGTAGTTTTATCAAAGTTAGTGGCGTCTTTGATAACAAACGTACCACATTCCCATGTAATATAAGCTATCGGAAATAGCTTTTCTTGAAGTCCCTCCAAAGATAGAAGTTTACTGTCTTTCCACCCCGGAATTTCAACTTTTGTTGATTCTGAGTCGAAATCAAGGTCAACGTTGGCAGAAAGATTGGTGGAAGCAACAAAGTTTCCTGATGTTTTAATTGTCAAATCCTCAAAACCGTCTTTTACATTCCAAACTTCGTCCTCACTAAATACTCCTATAGATAAATCTTCCAACCCGACTTTAACGGTCAATTTAAATTCTCCGTCTATCAAATCGTCATCGTCTTTTTCACTATCGGATATATACTGAGGTTTACATAATTGGCACGGTCTATATCCATCATCGGTTGCTTTATCCAAATATATTGTGTTTTTGTTTTTATACAAATAACTACAGTTAGAATTGTGATAACAAACACCATTATCGGTTGTATATACAATTATTTTGCCGGCTTCATTAGCGCTAACTTTTCTACTGTCGTCTTCTTTACTATCAGTTTGATTTTTTAGACTGCTTTTTATCTTTTTTAATATGTCATATTCAAAAGTTATTGTTATGTTATTGTTATTTATTTCCGAATCAAATTTTGCAGGACCGGAATCAAGCAACTGAATCACGTCGTCTTGCTCATTAAATATTGAACCGGTTTGTACAGTATCAGAATTATCGAAATATGCCATTTCGTCTGTAATCGAAACAATACTTGCACCCTCTGCAAGGTCTATGCTTGAAATATTATCGTAAGTTAAATCTTCAAATATGTCAATATCTAAATAATCAAATACCTCATCAACCATAGGTGTTTTTATGGTGTATGTAAAGTGGTCGCTGTGTTCTGTTTTTGAAGATACTTTTCCAAAGTAGGCTTCACCAAAACAAGATTTTGATGAACCTTGAATTAAGAAAACATCGTCTATTTCAAGATTTTTCAACGGAGATTGCTTATCAATATCCCAAACTACTTCAGTACCCAACTGCGAAATAGTTAAGATAGAATCCTCAATATCTTTTGATTGGTCAACGCTAAATGTAAAAACATTGGAATTTTGAGTAACTTCTATGTATGATTCGCCTATAATGTTGCGACTTTCGTGTTCGTATTTAGTCTTGCTTTTTTCCGAATTGTTATCAATTGTTACAATGGTAATAATTGAGGATAGGATTACGATAACAAAGACCATTGCAATTATTGTGTACTTTTTACTATGTTTTGTTTTTTTATTGGCTTTCATAATACTTCCACTCCTTAATTTTATATAATTATCTTAAAAAATGCCAAATAGACAAATTTGATAATTTTTATATTTACCGATATTCCATGCTTGTATTCTCGGTGAAACAATGACCTTTGGTCGTTGTGCATTTTCCTCTTTTCACAACGTAATATGAACTCCCCCCACGCCCGCAGGTATTTCGCACGACGTAGGCGATTGAATATAGATTTTATAGGAAAAGTGAAGTTTAGCTTTCGCTTAGTGAAGTTGCAACGTTGTTGCGGTGAAGTATCGTGCTTCGCACGAAGTGAAGTTAAGCGTGCGGTGAAAATAACTTCTTCACGACGCATAGCGTCACTTAACGCACCGAAAGTGCAACTTAACGTGCCAAAGGCACACTTAGTTAAAAAAAGTTTCTTTTGCAAAAATGTATTCTATTAGGTCTTGTTTATTTGAGTCTTTTTGTATTTTTTAGTGAAAACGTTCGCTTACACTCACGGTGAAATATTTTTTGTGAAAAATGTGAAATTTTGTGCATGGCACAAAGTGAAATGAACTAAATCCCCCACGCCCGTAGGTATTTCGCACGACGTAGGCGTATTTCACTTGCGAAGCAAATTTCACAAATCCCGTTAGGGATTTATTTCGTTGCAAAAAACACTTAGCTTTCGCTAAGTGTTTTTTGCTGGCACCCCCTGCGGGAATCGAACCCACAACTAATCCTTAGGAGGGATTTATTATATCCATTTAACTAAGGAGGCGTATAAAATTATTTCAAATCCAATTATCCAAAACTTGTTGCCAACAATTTTGCTACGAAAGATTATTCGGACTAACCCTTAGAGGGGTTTATTATTACGACCAAAGGGAGTAACAAGGTTCTGACACGAAGCGTCAGGTTCTTATATCCATTTAACTAAGGAGGCGTAATCTTAAAATTATGTAAAAAATATCTGGCAAAATTTTAGTTAAAACCGTCGAATGAAAAAACTTTAACAAAAACGAAAAGAAAATCGCCGTGAAAATTTTCGCATTATTACAAAATTTCAACCAAATTGAATATTACTAATATAGTATAACACAAACTTTTCAAAAATGCAATATTTATTGAGAAAAAAATTATTGACATAGCCTTGACAGATGTGTTATACTATAATTTATGCAAGGGAAATGTATAATGTTGAATAAAGTGCATATTCCTAAAAAATTTTAAGGAGAAGATAGTATGAAGAAAATAATTTCTGCTGTTTGTGCGGCTGTTTTGGGCGCTTCAATGCTCACAGCTTGCGGTGGAGTTGAACCGAATCAGGTGCATAGCATTGCTGACCTTGAGGGGAAGAAAATCGGCGTCCAGATGGGTACTGTCGGTATGATTTATGCCGATGAAACAAAGGACGCTACCGTTGAAAGATTTGACAAGGGTGCTGACGCTGTTCAGGCTCTTAAACAGGGCAAAGTTGACGCCGTAATTATCGACAGCGAGCCTGCTAAGGTTTTTGTTGAAAAGAACGACGAACTTACGATTTTGGACGAAAAGTACGACCCTGAAGAATACGCTATTGCTATTAAAAAGGGCAATACCGAGCTTACAACAAAGATTAACGAAGCTTTGACAGCTTTGCAGAACAACGGAACACTTGACAAAATCAAGAACAACTGGATTGGCGAAGAAAAGGGCAAAAACCCTTACACAACCCCGGACGGAACAAAACACGAAAACGGCACGCTTGTTATGGCGACAAACGCTGAATTTCCTCCGTATGAATCGGTTGAGGGCGGCGAAATCGTAGGTCTTGACGTGGATATGATGAAAGCTGTTTGCGATTATCTGGGTTACGAACTCAAAATCGAAAACATGGACTTTGAATCAATCATTGCCGCTGTAAACTCGGGAAAAGCCGACGTTGGCGCAGCAGGTATGACTGTTACAGAGGACAGACTTAAAAACGTTGATTTTTCAAATACATACACAACCGCAGAACAGGTTGTTATCGTTAGAAAAGACTGATTTTTACCCCAAAAGGATAAAGGCTATCCTAATATTTTAGGACAGCCTTTTTGTTTATTAAAACGAAAGGAAACTTTTTAAATGGCATTTTTAGACGAATTTAAAACTAAGCTTTATGATACGTTTATTGTGGGCGAACGTTGGAAATATCTGACAAACGGCTTAAAAACCACGCTTTTAATCACGGCTTTGGCGGTTTTAATCGGAATCGTGCTTGGATTTTTGCTTGCAATTGTCCGTGCAACATACGACAAAACGGGTAAATTGGGATTTTTGAACGCAATTGCAAAAATCTACCTCACCGTTATAAGAGGAACACCGGTGTTGGTACAGTTGATGATTTTCTATTTCGTAATTTTCGCAACGGCAAATGTTGACAAGGTTATTGTTGCGATTTTGGCGTTCGGTCTTAACTCGGCGGCGTATGTTGCGGAAATCGTCCGAAGCGGTATTATGGCTATCGACAACGGACAGTTTGAGGCAGGCTCTAGTCTCGGTCTTAGCTATCCGAAAACCATGTTTTACATAATTTTACCGCAGGCTTTTAAGAATATTTTGCCCGCACTTGCAAACGAATTTATCGTTCTTTTGAAAGAAACTTCCGTAGCAAGCTGTATTGCCGTTGAGGACTTGACAAAGGGCGGCGACCTTATCAAAAGTGCGACCTATGAGGCGTTTTTACCGCTTTTTGCTGTGGCACTCATCTACCTTGTTATGGTGATGATTTTGACAAAACTTGTCACTATGCTTGAAAGGAGATTGGCAAAAAATGATAGACGTTAGAAATCTTAATAAGGTTTTCGGTGAAAACCACGTTTTGAAAAATATTTCCGAAACTATCGAAAAAGGTGAAAAGGTTGTTATCGTAGGTCCGTCGGGTTCGGGAAAAAGTACATTTTTGCGTTGTTTAAACCTTATGGAACGCCCGACAGACGGGGAAATTTTCTTTGAGGGAGAAGAAATTACCAATGCTCCCGAACGTATGGTAAACTTAATCAGACAGCGCATGGGTATGGTTTTTCAGCATTTTAATTTGTTTCCGCATTTGACAATTAAGAAAAATATAACTCTTGCGCCTGTAAAACTTGGGCTTATGACAAAGGAAGAAGCAGACAAAAAGGCTGATGAACTTTTGAAAAAGGTGGGTCTTTCGGACAAGGCAAACGCCTATCCGTCCCAGCTTTCGGGCGGTCAAAAACAGCGTATTGCGATTGCCAGAACTTTGGCAATGAATCCCGACGTGATTTTGTTTGACGAACCTACGTCGGCGCTTGACCCTGAAATGGTCGGCGAAGTGCTGAATTTGATGAAAGAACTTGCAGATGACGGCATGACAATGATTGTCGTAACCCACGAAATGGGGTTTGCCCGTGAGGTTGCTTCCAGAGTTATGTTTATGGCGGACGGAGAAATTTTGGAGCAAAACACTCCGCAGGAATTTTTCTCAAATCCTCAAAACCCACGTCTGAAAGAATTTTTGTCTAAGGTTTTATAATAACTTTATGAAAAATTAACCAAAGTTTAACTTTTTTAATCGAACTAAATCAAACGAGATGAATAATATGGAAAATGTCAATGTTAAAATTACATACGGCATTGACCGAAACCCTTTTGCCAAAGAAATTCGGCAGAGGGTTTTTGTCAATGAACAGGGTTTTGAAAACGAATTTGACGAAATCGACGAAAAAGCATGGCATATCGTTGTTTTTCTAGGGGAAATTCCTGTCGCAACAGCAAGACTTTATCAGCAAAACGAGGACTTTCATATCGGCAGAGTGGCGGTTCTTAAAAAACACCGTGGGAAAAAACTAGGCGAAACGGCTGTGCTTATGCTTGAAAAAAAGGCGAAAGAACTTGGTATTTCTCAAATATCTCTGTCGGCGCAGGTTACGGCAAAGGGATTTTACGAGAAAATGGGTTACAAAAGCCTTGAAGATTTGCACTATGACGAATTTTGCCCCCACGTCACCATGACGAAATTACTTGACTAATAAGGAGAATTTTATGACAAAATTGTTAATAAAAACTTTCGTTAAGAACAGCGACGACACGAAAAACCCCACCGTCCGTGGTGCGTATGGCTTTGTGGCGGGGGTTGTGGGAATTGTGTGCAATATTTTGCTGTGCGTTTCCAAAATGCTAGTGGGAATTTTCAGTGGCAGCGTGTCAATCACCGCCGACGCCTTAAATAACCTTTCGGACGCAACGTCGTCCATTGTGACCCTTTTGGGTTTTCATGTTTCAAAAAAGCCTGCCGACGAGGAACACCCGTTTGGTCACGCAAGATTTGAATATCTTTCGGGGCTTGCGGTGGCAGGGCTGATACTCATTATCGGATTTGAATTGGCGACAAGTTCGGTGGAAAAGATAATTCACCCTACGGAAGTGAATTTTTCCACAACACTTGTTGTTGTAATGATTTGCTCTATGGTTGTAAAATTCTGGCTGTTTTTGTTTAACAAAAAAGTTTCGGAAAAAATTTCAAGCAACACAATTATGGCGACAGCTTTGGACGCACGAAATGACGTAATAACGACGTTTGCCGTGCTTTTGGGTGCGGTTATCACCGAACTGTCGGGGGTAAATCTGGACGGTTATATCGGCGTTGTGGTGGCGATTTTTATCCTCATAAGTGGGGTAAACACCGCCAAAGATACAATTAAACCGCTTTTGGGCGAACCTGCCGACGAAGAACTTATCAAGCTTATTTCCGACGAAATAACCGCTTTCGACCCCCGAATTTTGGGAATCCATGATTTGATGGTTCATGACTATGGGCCGGGGCAGATTTTTGCGTCGGTTCATGCGGAAATTGACCGCAACGAGGACGTAATGATTATGCACGAAATTTTGGATAATATCGAGCGTATGTTTGCCGAAAAGCATAGAATCCAGCTTGTAATTCACTACGACCCGATTGTGACGGACGACGACGAACTTAATCTGATGAAGTCTGTAATTGTTAAAGAACTTGCAGAAATTGACAAAAGGTTAAAAATTCACGATTTCAGAATGGTAAAAGGCACAGAGCATACCAATTTGATTTTCGACCTTGTTTTGCCTAGTGAATTTGACGGAAAACATAAGGAAATAAAGGCTGTTTTGGATTCTAAGCTGTCTGAAAAAGGGCATAAGTATTATACGGTGATAACCTTTGACAGAGAAAGTTTTAATACAATGAACTAATTAAAACAAGCTTTATAACTTCACCTCATGATAAATTTGTGGGGTGAAGTTTTTGTTTGAAAATTTGTAGGAATTTAAGTCTTTAGGCTTAATTGCAGTAGCTAATATTATATGACCGACACTTTACAGACATAAAAAAAGATTGCATTAGTCACAATTATTTGATAAAATTTTATTAAATTTAAAGGACTATTGGAGGTTAAAGCATGGGACTTTTTCTCACCCTTGCGTTTTTATTTTTCGCAGGTTCATGCGTCGGCTGGGGTATCGAAGTTATATACAGACGGTTCTTTTCCACTTCAAACCCGGACAGAAAATGGATAAATCCGGGATTTTGTACAGGCCCCTACCTGCCACTTTACGGGTGCGGACTGTGCGTTTTGTTTTTGATTGCAAGCCTTGAAAATTTGTCAATTATTGAAAATCCCGTTTTGGAAAAAATCGCACTTTTTGTGGCTATGGCGGTGCTTATGACGGCGATTGAGTATGTTGCGGGAGTGCTTGCGATAAAGATTACAAAGGTCAGACTTTGGGATTACCGTGACGAATGGGCGAATTTTCAGGGAATAATCTGCCCTAAATTCTCCCTTTATTGGGCGGTATTGGGGGCGTTATACTACTTTTTAGTTCACCCGTACATATTAAATGCGCTTGCGTGGTTGTCAAGAAATTTGGCGTTTTCTTTCGTAATAGGGTTGTTTTTCGGGGTTTTCATTATGGACGCGGCAAAGTCAATCGAACTTGTAGCGAAGTTGAGAAAATATGCTGACGAAAACGACATTATCGTCAAGTACGAAGCGTTAAAAAACCACATTCGTCAAATTGCCGAGGACACCAAAACAAAATATCAGTTCTTCCGACCGTTCCGTTCCGACCGACCGCTTGTTGAACATTTGCGTGACTTGAAAGAAGAATTTGAAACCAGAAAACATAAGAAATAACGAAATTTTCCTCACATTTTTGTGGGGAATTTTTTTTGCGGTTTTTTGTTTAATTTAACCTGTTAAACTTTTTGTGAACATTGATATAAATTGATTGAAATAATCATAAAAATATGGTAAAATTTAATAGTTATATCTAATCGCAGGGAGGACGAAATTTTGGACAAAATTATTGAGATTATTACCAAAGTGAACGATAAGGTCAATGGGGTGGTTTGGGGTATTCCAATGCTTATTCTTATCGTCAGCACGGGTATTTATATGACGCTTAGGACGGGATTTTTTCAGGTTAGGCGTGTAAAACACGTTGGAAAAAATACTTTCTTTTCAATTTTTAATAACAAAAAAGTTACAAAATCGTCAGAAAAGAAGTCGATTTCCCAGTTTCAGGCACTTTCAACCGCACTTGCGGGAACAATCGGCACGGGAAATATCGCAGGCGTAGCCACAGCGTTGGCGGCAGGCGGTCCGGGTGCTGTTTTTTGGATGTGGGTTTCGGCGTTTTTCGGAATGATGACAAAATTTTCTGAAAATGTTTTGGGAATATACTATAGAAAAAAGAACGATAAGGGCGAATGGGTTGGCGGTCCGATGTACTACCTCACCGACGGGGTAAAGCATAAAAAATACATAGGAAAATTTGGAAAACCTCTTGCAATTTTGTTCGCACTTTTCTGTATTTTGGCTAGTTTCGGCATTGGAAATATGGCGCAGGTGAACTCAATCGCCAGCTCCATGAAAGTTAGTTTTAACGTTCCTACGGTTATAACGGGAATCGTATTGGCAATTATTACCGCTTTTGTAATTATCGGCGGAATACAGCGTATCGGAAAAGTTACGGAAAAACTTGTACCGTTTATGGCAATTATTTACATTATCGGTACTTTGATTGTGTTTTTTACAAATTTCAGACAGATTCCGTATGTTTTCGGAAGCATTTTTTCAAGCGCATTTTCCTTTAAATCCGCACTTGGCGGAGTTGCCGGCTCGGCTGTGAAAATGGCTGTGACCATGGGATTCAAGCGTGGCGTTTTTTCCAACGAAGCCGGACTTGGTTCGTCGGTTTTGGTTAATACTGCTTCGGACGTTAAAGAGCCGGTAAAACAAGGAATGTGGGGAATTTTCGAGGTTTTTGCAGATACGATTGTTGTTTGCACTTTGACAGCGTTCACATTGCTTTCAAGTACCGTTCACACAAACGACAGCGTTTCCGTTGAGGAAGCATTGCAAAATATTTCCACCACACCACAGTATGTTCAGGTTGTAAACCCCGACGATTACGAGGGCGCAACCCCTCTTATTGATAAGAATAGTTCGGGAATATTTGCCAATTATACCGACGGGAATTTTGAAACATACGACGTGAAAACCACCACCGGGGAAGAATTTCAGGTGCGCTTGGCGAAAAGATATGAGAGTACCGACGACAGCGACTATGTTTATACAAATATCATGACCGTGGTTGGCACAACCGAGGAAATCGACGGAAAAACCGTGATTACGGGGGTTAAGTTTGAAAAAGTTGACGGCGTTCCGCTGGTGACGTATGCTTTTTCTAAGCAGTTCGGAAGCTACGCAGGGAAAATTTTAGCAATTTTGATTCTGCTTTTTGCCTATTCTACGGTGCTTGGCTGGAGTTTTTACGGCACCAGAGCGGTGGAATATCTGTTCGGAAACGTGGCGACTAAGATTTATAAGGTGATTTTCGTGCTGGTGGTGGTCGCAGGTGCCACAATGAGTATTGACCTTGTTTGGGAGCTTGCGGACACTTTCAACGCCCTTATGGCGATTCCGAACCTTATCGGAGTTTTAGCTCTTTCAGGTCTGGTTGTAAAAATTACGAAAAATTATGTTGAACGAAATGTTACCAAAACCAACCCCGACGCTAAACCAATGCTTTCGGCTTATCCTGATATTCAAAAAATGCAGGAAGAAAACCTGAAAAATTAGGATTATTTAAAATATGTTATCAAAAAGCAACTTCTATTTCGGAGGTTGCTTTTATTTTTGCCTTTTTTAAACCCAAATTTGCCGTAGGCTAAGAATTGTGCGTAATCGTTGTTTTGATTGGACGGTGGGTTTGTTTTTGCACTTTTTCGGGGTTTGTTGCTGTCGTTTTTCCTGCCTTGTAACTGTAACTTTTCTTGAAAATCCGACCAACTTTGCTATGTTTTCGCCCTTTTTCAGAAACTTAACAAGTCAATGCCAACCGCCTTGAAACTGAAATTTTGCTGTGTTCTCAATTTCGCAGTTTTATGTTGTGGCGTGGCTAAAATATTTTGTAATTACGAACTTTTTAAACTATTCAAGAGGTAAATTTAACGAAATGTCTGTTAGACCCTGTTAATTTTTTAAAAAGAGTTCAATGACCCCCAGTTTTGTGTTTTGTTGGTTTGGATATGGCTAAATTATTGCGTAGCTACGCACTTTTTAGCTATGCGATAGCCTGTATTATCGAAAATATTGGCTAAACTTTTTTTGCAACGAAGTTTGGTTACACTCACCATTTTATGATAGGCGGTTTGATTTAAAAAAATCTCGTAAATACGCATTTTCTCAACTTGGGAAGGGGAAATTTAGCGAAAAAATTGGCTAATCTTGTTTTTGTATAGAAGTTTGTTTTTCCCCCCGTGGCAATTACGCTTTGCCTGACGGCAAATGCGTACCCCGAAATTTCATTTCGGGGCATGGAGCTATCGCTCCATGATTGCCACGGGGATTCTTTTGTCTGAATTTTGTTACTGAACGAACGGAAAAAGTGAGTGTGGTTGCAAGATAAAACATTTAACAAAGTGGCGGTTGGGGTTCTTTCGTCAGAACTTTAGTGCGGAAATGTTGTAGGGAAAAGCAGAGAGCAAAACATTTAACAAAAAAGGAGAGGAAACGGAGAAAAGTGGTCGGGGGTGTGGCTAGAATGGGGGGAAGTGGGGCAGATAACGGAAAATACAATAAAAATAAAACATTTAACATGAAATTGGGGCGATAAAACACGGTTGGTCGGGGGGAGTATTTGGTCTGAAATGTGGGGAAAGTGCAAGCATTTGTTCTTTTTTTGAGGGAGCGAAAATAAGAGTGGGTTTAGTGGAGGGGTGTAAGATTTGTTTTCAATCACATTTTGTTATTGAACGGACGGAAAAGGTGAGTGTAGATACAAAGTAAAATATTTAACAAAGTAGTGGTAGAGAGGGGAAGTTGGTTGGAATTACAGGTGTGAGTTTAGTTACAGGGCAGGAAGTGGGGGGAAGTCGAAAGTGGGAAAGAGTGTTATACACAGTAAAGTAACAAAAAATTATTTGAAAGTTAATCAAAAACGGTAATTACAGAGAGAGGGGGTTTATAAACGGGTGGAAAACTTAGTTGCAATTGCAAGTCTGATTATCTCGAAGTGGGGAAGTTGGTTGGAATTACAGGTGTGAGTTTAGTTACAGGGCAGGAAGTGGGGGGAAGTCGAAAGTGGGAAAGAGTGTTATACACAGTAAAGTAACAAAAAATTATTTGAAAGTTAATCAAAAACGGTAATTACAGAGAGAGGGGGTTTATAAACGGGTGGAAAACTTAGTTGCAATTGCAAGTCTGATTATCTCGAAGTGGGGAAGTTGGTTGGAATTACAGGGGCAGTTTAGTTACAGGGCGGGAAGTGGGGTGAGGTCGAAAGTGGGAAAGAGTGTTATACACAGTATAGTTACAAAAATTTCCTTTAAATTTAATCAAAACATTCATTACGGGGAAAGTGGGTTTCATTAACGGGTGGGAAATTTAGTTGCAATTGCAATTCTGATTATCCCGAAGTGGGGAAGTTGGTTAGAATTACAGGGGAGAGTTTAGTTACAGGGCAGGAAGTGGGGTGAAATCAAAAGTTGGAAAGAGTGTTTTACACAGAACAGTTACAAAAAATTATTTAAAAGTTAATTGAAATAGGGGGGAGCGGGAAAAGTAGGGTTTTAAAAAAGAAAATAAGAAAAAATCGTGACAGATTTCGGCAAAAAAATCGGGCGATTGGTGGTATGCTTGATTTGAAAACGAAAAGGAGGTAAAAAAATGAGTGCCGGATTTGTTTTTTACAAGCAGACCCTTACGGTGTACATTCAGGGGGAACTTGACCATCACTCGGCTTTGGAAATCCGCAATCGGATTGACAGCGAGATTTTCAGGCGCAAACCTGAAATTTTGGAGCTGGATTTTTCGGCGGTTACGTTTATGGATTCGTCGGGAATCGGTTTGGTGATGGGCAGGTACAAAATCATGAGCCAGTCGGGTGGAAAAGTTTTGATTCTCAACCCCCCTACGTCCATAAAAAAGGTCATGATTATTTCGGGAATTGGAAAACTTGCGAAAATTGTGGAAAAAAATGTGGAAGAAAAGGAGAAAAAAGACTGTGAAGCTTTTGAAAAAGAACATTCTCAACAGAGTTGTGATGAAATTTCCGGCGTTATCCCAGAACGAAATGCTGTCAAGAATGGCGATAACGGCGTTTGCGACCCAACTTAACCCTTGCGTTGAGGACATTTCGGACATAAAAACCGCCGTCAGCGAAGCGGTTACAAACGCAATAGTCCACGGTTACAGGGAACACATGGGAATTGTGGAGCTGGAGGGGAGAATTTACAAAGACGGAATTTTATACATTTCGGTAAAAGACAAAGGGTGCGGTATTGAGGACGTAAAAAAAGCCAGAGAACCGCTTTTTACCACGGGCGGCGACGAAGAACGTGCAGGTTTGGGCTTTTCGATTATGGAAAGTTTTACGGACAAGCTGTCGGTGACAAGCAAAATCGGGCGTGGAACAACGGTTGTTATGCTTAAAAAAATCAAGGAAAAAGGCTAGGTTTACATATTTTTGAAAGGACAAAAGCCTTATGAATAATTCTCAAACCAAACAGCTTGCGGAAGAAAATCTCGGTCTTGTTCACCTTTGCGCCAACCGTTTTCGGGGCAAAGGAATCGAATACGACGACCTTTACGGAGCGGGTTGCGTAGGGTTGGTTAAAGCTAGCAAATCCTTTGATTTTTCCAGAGGGGTAAAATTTTCAACATATGCCGTGCCTGTTATTTTGGGGGAAATCAAGCGACTTTTTCGTGACGGCGGAAACGTAAAAGTTTCGAGAGGTTTAAAAGAAATTTCTTTAAAAATCGTGAAATTGCGTGATAATTTCACCGTCGCACAGGGGCGTGAACCCACCCTTTCGGAGCTTGCGGAAATGGGAGATATTTCGGTTGAAGAAGTTGTCGAAGCGCTGAACGTGTCTTTGCCGGCGATAAGTTTGACGGAAAATTTTGACGACGAAGAAAATGCCCAGATAGACATTCCGGTTAAAGCGTTGGACGAAGAAATCACCGACGCAATTTCGGTTAAACAACTGTTAAGCGGTTTAAATCCCAAAGACAGGAAGCTAATATATTTGCGTTATTTCAAGGACAAAACACAGTCGGAAGTGGCAAAGGCGCTTGAAATGACCCAAGTTCAAGTTTCTCGGCGTGAAAAAAAGTTATTGTTGCAAATGCGAGAGGAACTTCTGTTGTGAATTTTAACAAATTTTCACTTTGAAAATTGTTAAACTTTACAAAATTCTGGTTTTTAAAAAAGAAAAAAAGAAAAGTTGCACGGTTTTGTGCAACTTTTTTTGCGTTTTAGGGTACTTATGAGAGCTGTTTTTAAAAATTAAAAATCAAATTGAGTGGCGTTTTTGCCCAAATAATCCTCGATAGCCAAAAGTCGGTTATATTTGGCAACACGTTCGGTTCGACAAGGAGCGCCTGCCTTGATTTGACCTGCGTTAAGTCCCACGGCAATGTCGGAAATGGTTGTGTCCTCGGTTTCACCGCTTCGGTGGGAAATTATGGTGTTATAGCTGTGCTTTTTAGCCAGATTTACCGCCGAAAAAGCTTGAGTTAATGTGCCGATTTGATTTACTTTAACCAAAATTGAGTTGGCGCATTTGGCGTTAATTCCACGTTGAAGTCGTGCGGTGTTAGTTACGAAAAAATCGTCCCCGACAAGCTGAATTTTTCCCCCAAGTCTTTTGGTGAGTTCCGCCCAACCGTCAAAATCTTCTTCGCCCAATCCGTCCTCGACGGAGATAATCGGGTATTTTTCGCAAAGTTTTTCAAGGTGGTTTACAAGTTCGTGGGACGTGAAAGCACGGTTGCTTTTGGGCATGACGTAACCGCCGTCACGCACCCACTCGGTTGAAGCAACGTCAAGGGCGATTTTCACCTGTTCGGTGGAATAATTTGCCTTTTTAATTGCTTCGATAATCAGCAAAATTGCGTCCTCTTCGTTGTCCAAGTCGGGTGCGAAACCGCCCTCGTCCCCGACGGTGGAAGAAAGGTTGCAACTCTTTAAAATTCCGCCCAAAATGTGGTAAATTTCACAACAAGCCTGCAGTCGTTCATGAAAATTTTTAAAACCAACCGGCATAATCATAAATTCCTGAATATCAATGTTGTTGTGGGCGTGAGCGCCACCGTTGAGAATATTCATCATGGGAATTGGCATTGTGGTGGCGTTGATACCGCCAAAATACTGAAATAACGGCATTTTCAGAGATTTTGCGTTTGCTTTTGCAACAGCAAGTGAAACAGAAAGAGCGGCGTTTGCTCCTAAGTTTGAAAAATTATCCGTTCCGTCAAGTTTTTGCAACAACCTGTCAACTGTTCCCTGATTTGTGTTTTCAAGCTCCAAAAGTCGGGGAGCGATAATTTCTTTAACGTTTTTTACCGCCGTTAAAACTCCACGACCGCCGAACCTATTTGAATCTTTGTCACGAAGTTCTACCGCTTCAAAAGAGCCTGTTGAAGCCCCCGACGGCACGGACGCAGAGGCACACGTCCCGTCGGACAGGGTGACAGTCGTTGAAAGTGTGGGATTGCCTCGGCTGTCAATAATTTCACGGCAGGAAATTTTTTGGAATTTTTTTGCCGTCATTACATTGCCCCTTTCTCCAGCGACCATGTGGAATACTTCAGTCTGATAAAGTAACCTTGCGGTTTACGGCAGGCAGGACATGAAAGGGGTGCTTTGGTGCCTTCAAAAATATATCCGCAGTTAAGGCAGAGCCAGTTTTCGGAAGATTCTGACGAAAAAAGTTTATCATTTTTTAACTGATTTGCAAAATTTCCGAAGCGCGTGCCGTGGTATTTTTCCACCTGAGCAATGTTTGAAAAAGAGGTGTAAACCTCGTAAAAACCTTCGTCTTTCGCAATTTTTGCGAATGTTGGGTAAACGTCGTCGGCTTCTTCAAACTCGTTGTGTTGAGCCATTTCCAGAAGCTTTGTCATGTCGTCGGAAATGTCCACAGGATAGCCTGCGTTGTCAATGTGAATGGTGTTTCCCGAACACTCTTTAAGGTGATTGTAGAAAACTTCGGCGTGTTCTTTTTCTTGGTCGGCTGTGAATTTGAAAAGTTTTTCAACGATATAAAGCTGTTGTTTGTGAGCCTGAGCAGCCGCAAAAGTATAGCGATTTCGGGCTTGGCTTTCTCCCGCAAAAGCTCTCATAAGGTTGATTTTGGTTTGTGAATTGCAAAAATTTACTGACATAAAAAACGTCCTTTCTAAAATTATTTTTAATATTCTGTTAAATCGTTAAAACCCCGTTTTCGGATTTAAACAATATCAGAATGTCTTCTTCAACGCCACTTTCAACTCCGATATAGACCAGAATTTCGTTTCCGTCAGTTGAGGTGCAAAGAAATTCGTGGCACAAAACTTCACCTTTGCTGTCGGTAGGAATAAGTGCAAGTTGTGACTTTTTAACGGTTAAGAGCGGTGATAATTTTGATTTTGCGTTCTTTTCAGATACCGTAATTTCGGGAAAATCTCTAAGATAGTGGTTGACGATATATCCCCGACCGTCAAACCCCAAAATTTCGCCGTTGTCAAGGGCTACGGACACTTTTATTAAATCGGTGTAGCACAAAACGTCACCTTGTTTCGACGCAAAATTTATGGTCATAACGTTTTTATAACACTCGTAATAGGTCACTTTCATGTTGTCAATTCCCAAATTCAGCAGATAGTCCACGGCATTGTTTTGGGCTTTGTCGGTGGAAATTGAGGTTGTTTCAACTGAACGGTTTTTAAGCATATAGCTGATAAATCCGCCGTTTTTGGTTATTGCCACGGTCACACCGTCGCTTTTGAAAACGTATGAGGGCATTTTTCCCGCTTCTCCGTCGGTGGTTTCAAGCTGATTTTCGTTAATTTTGCTAACCTGTGACGCACGTTTTTTTGCGTAATTTTCGGTTACTTCGTCTTGATTTTTGGTCATAACGGGTTCTTTTTCCAAAATATGGTCAGAAAAAGGTCCGTCGTAAATCAAGCTTGGATAATCTTGAAAACCCTCCTCCATTTCCTTAAAACCGTCGGAAATTTCCAAATCTTCAAAGTTTGGAAAATCGGTGTTTTCCCCTAAATTCTGGGCGTTTTCCATCTCCCACATGGATTGTGAAAACTTTTTTGAATAATCATAAAGAGATTGCAGATTTTTGTATTCTTCATCTGTCAAAGACTGTCCGTTTTCGCTTTTTTTGGAAATAGAAAGTGCGTAATTACCCACTTGGGATAAAAATTTGTAGGTGTTTTCAAGCTGAACTTCTTCAATGGGAAGCTGTGAAAGGGCAATTTTTGCGTTGTTTGATTCGTTCCAAAGTCGGATTGACAATTTCTGGAGCATTTGAGGGGTGCCACAGTAAATTTCTTTGGACAAAGTGTTGGTGATATTGTCGGCGCAGGCGGACAAGTCTTCAACCGCACGTCGGTACGAAGTGTTCAGCGCATTTTTAGACTTCTTTTCGTAACACATTAGTTGAATATTTCTAATAATTAGTACAAGAATTATTGCTGTTACGAAAGAAATTATTCTAACAAGTGAACGTTTTTTAAGTTTCATATCATTTCTCCTTGTTCATTTTCTGGTAGTATTTCCGAAAAATTTGGATTTATTCGCATTTTTAAACTTAACATTATTGTGTTGAAAATTTTTTCGGGGTGTGTTATAATAAACGTAGAAGTGTCGGTTTACGTTTGGGTGTTTTATAATTTGTGAAACGTGGTGTTTCATCGGTTCACACCGCACCGTGGTTTGTTATTTGTAACTGTAACTCTGTCGTGAATCCAACAAACTTTAAACTTTCGTCAGGATATAGAAGTTTTTGGTCAAGCTTTTTTCAAAAAGCTTGTAGGTTTCCAAAGGACGAAGTC
>CAYZOV010000025.1:0-25072 GCA_964480525.1 uncultured Ruminococcus sp. | reverse complement strand
AAATCACAAAGATTGTTGCTGATGACCTCAAGTCAATCGGTCTTGACCTTTGGGATATTAAGTTTGAATTTGGTTACAACAACGGCGAAGTTATTCTTATCGACGAAATTGCTTCGGGAAATATGCGTGTTTACAAGGACGGCAAAATTGTTGAACCTGTTGAACTTACAAAACTTATCAACAATAGATAATTTAATATTTACTTGAAAACATTTTTCCCCACAGCTTTGCGGTTGTGGGGTTTGTTTTAGAAAAAATTGGAGAATTTTATGTTTGAAATTAAAGACGATTTTTACCTTGACGAAAAGCCTTTTAAAATAATTTCGGGAGCAATCCACTATTTCAGAACTGTTCCCGAGTATTGGCAGGACAGACTAGAAAAGCTTGTAAATATGGGCTGTAATACGGTGGAAACCTATATTCCGTGGAATTTGCACGAACCGAAAAAGGGCGAGTTTAACTTTGACGGAATTTGCGATGTAGAAAAATTTATAAGCCTTGCACAAAATTTGGGGCTTTACATAATTATCCGACCGTCGCCGTATATTTGTGCCGAGTGGGAAATGGGCGGACTTCCGTCGTGGCTTTTAAAAGACAAGGGAATGAAGCTTAGATGTAGCTACGAGCCGTATTTAAAAGCTGTTAAGGAATACTACGAGGTGCTAATTCCTAAGCTTGTGCCGTATCAAATTGACAAGGGTGGCAAAATTATTCTTGTGCAAATTGAAAACGAGTACGGCTATTACGGAAATGACACAGCGTATCTGGAATTTTTGCGTGACACAATGAGAAATTTAGGCATAACTGTTCCTTTTGTGACGTCGGACGGCCCGTGGAAAGAATCGGTTTTCAAGTCGGGTATGGTAGAGGGTGCTTTGCCAACGGGAAATTTCGGCTCGGCGGCAGAGTGGCAGTTTGGCGAAATGAAAAAATATATGGGCGACAACAAGCCTTTGATGTGTATGGAATTTTGGAACGGTTGGTTTGACGCTTGGGGCGAAGAACACCATGTTACGACCCCTGAAAAAGCAGGTGAAGAGCTTGAGGAACTTTTAAAGCGTGGCAGTCTTAACTTTTATATGTTCGAGGGCGGAACGAATTTCGGTTTTATGAGTGGTCGAAATAACGGCAAAAAAACAGCCGATGTAACGTCATACGATTATGACGCACCACTTACCGAGGACGGACAGATTACCCCGAAATATAGGCTTTTCAAGGAGATTATTTCAAAATACGCACCCACAAGGGAAATTATATTGTCAACGAAAATTAAACGCAAGACTTACGGTGAAATTTCTTGCAATAAAAAGGTCAGCCTTTTTTCGGTTTTAGAAAAAATCTCAACGCCTGTAAAATCGCTGTACCCTGTCGCAATGGAAGAAATCGACCAGAGTTACGGCTATATTCTTTACAGAACCAAGCTTAAAAATGGCGAAGTGTTAAAAGAAATTCAGGTTGAGGGGGCAAACGACCGAGTTTTGTGCTATCACAACCAAAGACACGTTTTTACTGCGTTTGACGAAAGCATTAACGAAAACGCTCAAATCGAAAATTCGACCACAGGTGGGGTAGTGGATTTGTTGTGCGAAAATATGGGGCGTGAAAATTTCGGTACTGGAATTGAAACTCAACGCAAGGGTATTTCGGGTGGCGTCCGACTTAACGACCACAGACAGTTCGGCTTTGAGATTTTCCCGTTGGAGCTTGACGAAAAACAGCTTGAAAAGGTGGATTTTGACGGCGATTATGCGGACGGCACGCCTGCATTTTACCAATTTGAATTTGACGTTGACGAGGTTTGCGACACATTTGTGAACGCAACGGGATTTGGTAAAGGCGTTGTGTTTGTAAACGGCTTTAATTTGGGTCGTTTTTGGGAGATAGGCCCGCAGAAAACCCTGTATCTTCCGGCACCACTTTTGAAAATCGGCAAAAATACTATTGTGATTTTTGAAACCGATGGCAAATCAACCGACAAAATCACCCTTTGCGACAAGCACGATTTGGGATAATTTTTCACGAAAACAAAACTAAAACATTTTAAAAACACCTCTTTAACATTGAAATTGTATATTTTAGGCATACTGATTTTATGGAGGTTTTTAAAATGATTGACGTGGTAAAGAAATTTTTCAAGGACGCTTTTGAGGATATGAAACAGGACGCAAAGGCTCAACATGAGGTTGATAAGGCTAATTTTCAAGCGACAAAAGCCCAGTCTAGGGCAAATTGGGAAAAAGCTAAGGCGACAGGAAGTATTTCCAAACAAAAGGAAATTAAACAAGCACAGCGTGATGAACAGCTGAAAATTGCTCAAGAAAAAATCAATCGGGCAAATGCTGAAATTGAAAAATTGAAATAGCTTTTAGGCTCTGTTTTTTGCAGAGCCTTTATTTTTGGTAAAATTTTCAAAACGTTTGTTCGATAAATTTACACGGAGTTCACAAATAACGAGAACATTTGTGCTATAATAGACTTAGCAAAAGAACTTATGTTTGCAAAATTTAACTGAAAAAATTCAACGGAGGACAAAATGGAACAGGAAAACAACAAAAAAATTTATATCGCCATTGACCTGAAATCCTTTTACGCTTCTGTTGAGTGCCGTGAACGTGGTCTTGACCCACTTAGTACAAATTTGGTGGTGGCTGACGAATCCTTAACCGAAAAAACCATTTGTCTTGCGGTTACGCCGTCGCTGAAAAGTTTCGGAATTTCAGGCAGAGCAAGGCTTTATGAGGTTATTCAAAAGGTTTCCGAAGTTAATGCACGGCGAAAATATCAGGCTAAAAATCACAAATTCGTGGGGTCGTCTTATGATTACAACGAACTTATGAAAAATAAAAATTTAGAACTTGATTATATTGTCGCTCCGCCCAGAATGGCTTATTATATGGAATACAGCACCAGAATTTACAATATTTATCTGAAGTATATAGCCCCCGAGGACATACACGTTTATTCGGTGGACGAAGTTTTTATCGACGTGACAAGTTATTTGAAAATGTACAAAATGACGCCCCGACAAATTGCAATGTTGCTTATTAAGGACGTGCTTGCACAGACGGGCATAACCGCCACGGCAGGTATCGGCACGAACCTTTATTTGTGCAAGGTGGCTATGGATATTGTTGCCAAAAAGCTTCCTGCCGACAAGGACGGGGTGCGAATTGCGGAACTTGACGAAATTTCTTACCGAAAAACTTTGTGGAATCACCGCCCGATTACGGATTTTTGGCGTGTGGGAAAAGGTACGGCGAAACGTCTTGAAAGGTACGGAATTTACACTATGGGCGAAATTGCGGAAATTTCGTTGCAAAAAAACGGCGAAGAAATGTTTTACAAACTTTTCGGGGTTAATGCCGAGTTACTTATCGACCACGCATGGGGGTGGGAACCATGCACCATTGCCGACATAAAAGCCTATAAACCTCAAGCTCACAGCCTTAGTTCGGGACAGGTTTTGCACCAGCCTTACAATTGTGAAAAAGCACGGCTTGTTGTTTGTGAAATGGCAGATTTGCTTGCGCTTGACATGGTGGAAAAAGGCGTTGTCGCCGACCAAATTACCCTTACAATCGGATATGACGTGGAAAATATCAAAAACCCGTACATTTACGAAAATTATCACGGCGAAGTCGTCACCGACGTTTACGGACGAAAAATTCCGAAACACGCCCACGGAACGTACAATTTTCGGGATTTTAACGCTTCGTCAAGGTTGATGATTGAGGGGGCGTGTGAGATTTTTGACAGAACCGTGGACGAAAAACTTCTCATCAGACGGATAAATATTTGCGCAAATCATGTTGTTTCGGAAGAACAAGTTTCAAAGGAAAAGTTTGAACAGATTGATATGTTTACCGATTACGAAGCATTGGAAAAACAGCGCAGGGAAGTGGAACGGGAAAAGAATATTCAAAAAGCAATTGTTGAAATTAAGAAAAAATACGGAAAAAACGCCATTTTAAAAGGCATGAACTTTGAGGAGGGGGCAACGTCAATTCAGCGTAACGCCCAAATCGGGGGTCATAAGGCGTGAAAAGGAGCAGTTATGTCATCAATACTTTATTTGCCACACCACACTTCGGCAACCAGAAAACCTATGTCACGGGAAAACCGTGCAGGGCAGTTTTCGTCTTTTGCGTGTCTGACAGGACACGACGAACAAATTAAAGAAACAGCCAGACTTACGGAAGATTTTTCGGAATTTACCGAGGATAAATGTTTTGAACTTTCGTGGAAAATCCGAAAAATTCAGGACGAAATAGAAAACAATCCCCACCGCAGTTTTGTGGTTTTCGTGCCTGACGAAAAAAAGCAGGGCGGAAAATATTGCACCGTAGACGGCAACGTTCGGAGAATAGATTTTTTCAGCCGAAAAATTATTCTCACTTCACGCAAAGAAATTCCTATGGATTATATCATTGAAATTCAGTAAAAAGCCAAACAAAAAGCACTTTCACATTTTGCGAAAGTGCTTTGTTTTATTCGTCCGAAACGGTTTCTTTGACGGTTAATATACAACGCTCTATGCGGTGATTTTCAACCTTTGTCAGTTTTGCGAAAATAAGGTCGGTTTGAATGTTTGTTACCGCACCGTCTTTCGGAAATTCCACGGCGTATGACATTATGTAGTCGCTTAGGGTGTCATATTCTTCCGTCGGAAGTTTGAGATTCATTTCTTCGGCTACCTGTGACAGCGGGATAATTCCCGAAGCCGTCCATTGGTTTTCCCCTGTTTTTTCGATAAATTCTTCAAGTTCGTCTTTGTTGTCAACGGAAAAATCTCCAACAAGCTGTTCCACAAGGTCGGTGACGGTGATTATACCGTTTACACCGCCGTATTCGTCAACAACAATAGCAAACTGTTGTGAATTTTTGCTTTTCATTTGGTCAAACAAAACGTCTGCTTTCATGTTTTCGTGAACAAAATACGGTTCCGAAACGGCTACTTTCATAACCACGTCACGGCTTTTGTCCATAAGTTTCCAATACTGTTTTGTGTCCAGAACGCCGATAATTTTATCAATATTTCCTTGATAAATCGGAATTTTTCTGGAATCATAACTGTAAATCATTGTTTGCCATGTTTCGTCGTCGTCGTCAAAATCAAGAAAACTTACTTCGGTTCGGTGGGTGCAAATTTGCCCCACACTTATGTCGTCAAAAGCAAAAACGTTTTTGATAATTCGGTGTTCGTCCTCGTTGATTGTGCCGTTTTCCGCTCCTACGTCCGACATCATCAAAATTTCTTCCGCCGTTACGTTTTCGTCCTCTTGTTGGGGGTCAATGCCCATAAGCCTTAAAATCCCGTTTGTGGAAGCGTTCAGAATCCACACCAGCGGTGCAAAAAGTTTTGAAATAAACGATATAACCCCCGACATACCTAAGGCAATGCTTTCGGGATTTTTCATTGCAAGACGTTTCGGAACAAGTTCGCCGAAAACAAGGGTGAAAAACGACAGAACAAGCGTAATCAAAACTACGCAAATGCTGTGCAAAATGCTCTGGGAAACATTAAGTCCCAGATTCATAAAAAGTTTTACAAGGGGTTTTGCGAAATTGTCTGCCGCAAACGCCGAACCGATAAATCCCGCAAGCGTAATAGCTACCTGAATAGTCGCCAAAAATCTTGACGGTTCGCTTGTCAGTTTTGCAAGTCTTTTTGCACGTTTGTTTCCTTCTTCCGCCATTTTTTCAAGTTTTGCGTCGTTAAACGAAATCACCGCAATTTCGGCGCAGGCAAAAAATGCGTTTAATAAAATCAAAATAACCTGTAATAAAAGTTGCCAAATCATAATAATATGTCCTCCGAATTTTTTCGATAAAATAAAATTAAACAACAAAAGGCACAGCCTGTTACCAAAGGTACAGACAATGCCAACCATACTCAAAGTTTAATCTATTCATGAAAAAATTGTTACACCCGTCGCAACTGTCCATTGTGAATTTATCACCTCCAAAGTTTCTATGATACATAGTCTAGCAGATATTAAACGTCTTGTCAATAGCCAAAAGGGTGTATTTTGTGAATTTCTATAAATAATGTGTTGTTTTGTTTTTTAATTCCATAAAAAACACATATAGATTTTTTGAAAAATATGTTGTATAATATTTTTGCAAATCGTCAAATGAATTTTAATTAAAAATCGGGTTGACTTTGCAGGTATCTTTTTTGAGAACTTGACAAACCCGAAGATTTTTAAAAATTCATTATTGTATTGTATCCCGAAATGTCGGGAATAGTAACAAGGAGGATTTTTTTATGAACAAAACACAAAAAATCGTGGGAATGGGTATTCTCACGGCACTGGTAATCGTACTTCAGGCGCTTGCTATCGGGATTAAATTCGGTCCGTTTAGCATTACGCTGGTGCTTGTACCTATCATTGTTGGAGCTGCACTTTACGGCTGGAAAGCAGGTGCGTGGCTTGGAACAGTTTTCGGAATAGTTGTTCTTTTGACCGACGCAGGGGCTTTTTTGGCGGTGAATATTCCGGGAACAATAGTTACCTGTATTCTTAAAGGCGCGTTGTCGGGACTTTGCGCAGGCATTGTGTACAAGGTTTTGGAAAAGTATAATCGCTGGATTGCGACCTTTGCGGCTGCCATAGTCGCACCGATTGTAAACACGGGAGTTTTCCTGTTGGGTTGCGTAGTTTTCTTTTTAGACACCGTTAAAGGTTGGGGCGCAGGTGCAGGTTATGACAATGTAGGTGCATATTTGATTTTCGGCTTCGTAGGACTTAATTTTATTGTGGAAATGGTTATAAACGTTGCTCTCGGTTCTGCTGTTGTGAGAATCGTTGACGAAGTAGCACCGCAAAGATAGAATCGTTTTTGAAAATTGGAGGCTTTGGTATGGTACTTGCAATTGATATAGGAAATACAAACATTGTGCTTGGCTGTTTTGAGGACAACAAAATTCTTTTCAGAGAACGAGTTTCCACAAATCCGCTGTCAACCGACCTTGAATACGCAACAGCGTTCAGAATGGCTTTGCATATGCACGGACTAAATTCTTCCATGCTTGACGGAGCGATTATTTCGTCGGTTGTGCCGTCGGTTACAAACACCGTTAAACGTGCAATCGAAAAGTACGCAAACATCAAAGTTATGGTTGTAGGGCCTGGTATAAAAACAGGACTTAGCATTTTGATTGACAACCCTGCACAGCTTGGAAGCGACCTTGTTGTGGACGCAGTAGCAGGCATAAACGAATACCCTTGTCCGCAAATTCTGGTGGATATGGGTACGGCAACCACAATTTCGGTTGTTGACAAAAATAAAAATTATCTGGGCGGAGCAATTATGACGGGTATGGGCGTTTCCACGGACGCATTGACTTCCAGAACATCACAGCTTCCGAAAATCGGTTTTGACGTTCCGAAAAAAGTTATCGGAACAAACACAATCGATTGTATGAAAAGTGGCGTAATGTTCTCAAATGCGTGTGCTATTGACGGCATGATTGAACGTATTGAGGAAGAACTGGGGCAAAAGTGTACAGTTGTTGCAACAGGCGGACTTGCAGGCGTTATAATGCCACTTTGCCGAAAGAAAATTATCTATGACGACGATTTGCTTTTAAAAGGTCTTATGATAATTTATAACAAAAACATTTAAAAAAGAATATTTCACCTCTTTGTGAGAAAAATACTTTTAAAGTTAAATTTCACAAAGGGGTGATTTTTTTGTCCGAACAAATAAGCAGAGCAAGTTTTAAACTTAACAACAGCCCGAATATTCTAACTTTTTCCGCAATCGGAGGGAAAAAAGAACGTGAGGGCAAAATGGGGGATTTTTTTGACAAATTGTCAGACGACCCGTATTTTACAACAAAAACCTACGAACAGGGCGAAAGTCAGCTACAAAAACAGGCTGTTTTGACGGCGCTGAAAAAAATAAAAATGAGCGAAAACGAAATTGATTTTATGTTCGGTGGGGATTTGCTGAACCAATGCGTGGGTACAACATACGGAAATATGGATTTTGAAATTCCTTTTTTAGGGATTTACGGCGCTTGCTCCACAATGTCGGAGGGGTTGCTTTTGGCTTCGACTTGCGTTGACAACGACGTGGGTAAAAAGGTTTTGGCGGTTACGTCGTCACATTATTGTACAGCCGAAAGACAGTACCGTTTTCCCCTTGATTATGGGGCGCAAAGAACCCCTACGTCCCAATGGACGGCGACGGCTTCGGGGGCGGTTGTGGTGTCAAACCAAAATGTTCCGCCCTTTGTCAGGGGCGTGTGCGTTGGGAAAATTGTGGATTTGGGCGTAACCGACGCAAATAATATGGGTGCTGCTATGGCTCCTGCGTGTGCAGATACAATTAAGCGATTTTTGGAAGATTTTAAACTTAAACCCGAAAATTTCGATTATATCGTAACAGGGGATTTAGGAACTGTTGGAAGTGAAATTCTTGTACAACTTTTGCAACAAAACGACATTGATATTTCTCAAAACCATATGGACTGCGGAAAAATGATTTACGACCTTTCAGACCCCGACATTAACGCAGGGGGAAGCGGTTGCGGTTGTGCAGCAAGTATGTTGTGCGGATATTTTTTGCCGAAAATCAAAAAAGGCGAAATTAAAAATATTCTTTTTTGTGCCACGGGTGCGCTTATGTCCCCGACGGTAAACCAACAGGGTTTGTCTATCCCCGGAATATCTCACGGGGTGTGGATTTCTAATGAAAGGTGGTAGCTTATGAACTATATTTATGCCTTTGTGGTGGGTGGACTTTTTTGTGCCATAGGTCAAATTTTAATTGATTATACAAAACTAACCCCTGCGAGAATTTTGACGGCGTATGTTGTGGCAGGGGTGATTCTGGGGGCGTTTGGCGTGTACAAGCCTATACTGGATTTTGCGGGCGCAGGAGCAAGCGTGCCTTTGACGGGTTTTGGGTACTTGCTTGCTGACGGCGTGCGTCAGGCGGTTGACAAGGACGGATTTTTGGGGATTTTCACAGGCGGTCTTTCGGCAACGGCAGGGGGCATAACTTCGGCGTTGGTTTTCGGATTTATAAGCGCTTGCGTTTTTAAGAGTAAACAAAACTAAAATTTGTCAACTGAAAGTGAACAGAATCTCAAATATTTTTAACCCCTTGACAAGTTATTGTTAGGTATGGTAAAATATTCATAACAAAACTGCTGAAATGATTTGTTTTGGCAGTTTTAAAATGATAAAAATTGCAAACGATTACAGAGAAAGGATTTGTAAAATATGGATTTAAAAGCTTATTCAGTTCATATGGGAAAAGCAAAATGCGCCGTGGATTTGGGCGACGGCTCGGAAAGAGGAGAGTATGTAAATCAGGATTATATTCTTCATAAACTGGGCAGACCGCACAGAAGTATTTCCCTTATGTATTGCTACTATCCACTTGACAAGGAGTGGCCGGGAAGAATTTCGGAAGTTATGAAAGACGCAGAGGTTTCGTTCCAATGGGATTATCCTTACGACGACTATTTTACATACAAAGGCGGTCTTAACGGTACAACAGACGACGAACCGTTTACCTGTATGAGAGATGTTAGACGTCACGGACAGGACGTAACCCTCACATTGACGGTTGACCCTAACGTTTCGGACGAACACCTTATTGCTATCGCAAAGGATTTAAGACCTTTCGGCAGACTTCTTTTGAGAATTAACCACGAAGCAACAGGCGACTGGTTCTCATTTACAAAGAGAACAACATATCAGGGTGTTGCAGACTTTTATTGCCGTTTTCACAGAATTATTAAGGAATACGCACCAAACGTTTCCACAATTCTTTGTATCGGCGGTATCGAAGACCCTAACGCTACGGAAATTATTATGGAAAAGGAATTTTCACAGGCTGTTAAGGAAACCGATATTTGGTCTGTTGATAAGTATATGGCTCTTCATTGGGGCTGGCCTTTTGACGTTGCAACCAAAGACAGCGTAAACCGTTCGTTTAAGAGAGATACTGTTGAAAACACATACAAGCTTACAAAAATGTCGTACAATAGATTTAAGGAAATCAACGGCGGCGTTTCAAAACCGATGGTAATGAGCGAATTTAACGCTGACGGCGACGTTACGGGTGCGTATGACCAGGCAGTAATGGTTAAGGAATTCTGCGAAATGCTTAAAAACGACCCAGAGGAATGGTTCAGTGGATTTACTTTCTACCAGTTCAGAGATAGAGGCAGATTGGGTCTTGAAATCGAGGACCCTAACTATTCGGATTGCGGTATCGAACAGCCTGTTATGCAGACCTATAAGGAAATTATTCACGAAGATTTCTTCAAGCCTGCTATGACAAAGGGCGACGAAATTTCGTTCCCTGTAAAACTCAGATGGGGCGGTTCAGAGGACGCAGAGGGTATCGAAATCCCGCTTCACTTTGAGAAAAATCCACATTTCTGCGAAGTTACATTTGATGACGACAGCAATATTATGATGGAAATTAACGGCAAATGGTTCTACAAGTCACCAGAGGCTAAGACGATAGACCTTATGAGTGCTTTCTTTGAAAAACCGCTTGACGGCGAAACAGACCTTACGCTTAGACTTTTTGCACCTCCTGCAAGCGGTGAAAATGATATCTCCACAGAGGACGGACTTTACAATTCTTATACTACAATTGAAAAACTTCCGAATCTCCGTGTTGATTTTGAACCGGTTATCGAATAAATGTTTTAAAAATTATCCTCCACTTTTCGTGGAGGATTTTTTTGTAGAATGTTATAAATAGCGCCTTTAATTTTTTTCTCATTTGTGTTAATTTGCTATTGAATTTATATGTAAAAAAATGTATAATTAAAATGATTGATGAAAGGAGAACGCTATGGACGATAAGGATTTAGAATTGGAAAAAATTATTTCTCAGGCTGAACAAATGAAAAAACAAAACCAAAACGTTCAGGCTGACGAAATTGAACATAACGAAAAAGAACCTGAAAAGCCAAAGAAAAAAATGAAAAAATCTACAAAAATTATCCTTGCGGTGGTTATTTCGGTGGTTGCGTTGGCGTTGATTGTGGGCATAACTTTTGTGGCGCTGGCGTATCATTATATAAGAAAAATCGACATTGTTCCGCACCAACAAACCGAAATGTCCGTTGTGGATTCTATTCCGGAGGACGATTTGGTGGATTCGGACGTTCCCGATTCGCCACAGGAAGATATTGACAGGGTGGATTCGCAAATTAAGGATAATATCGACAATGTGGACGTTGAACCCGCTTTTGACGAGGACGTTTACAACGTATTGCTTATCGGTACGGATTCCAGAAACACCACCGAACGTGGACGTTCCGACACAATGATTTTGCTTTCGATTAACCAAAAAACCGAAGAAATTCACATGACGTCGTTCATGCGTGACGCTTATGTTTCTATTCCGGGAAAATACAACAACCGTATTAACGCTTCGTATGCGTATGGCGGTCCTGACCTTTTGATGGACACAATTGAACAGAATTTTAAGGTCGAAGTGGATAAATACGTCAGGGTTAATTTCTTTTCGTTTATGGAAGTAATCGACGCCGTGGGCGGTGTGACAATTACGGTTACGGACGCCGAAGTGCCTGTTTTGAATAACTATGTTCACGAACTTAACCATCTTTTGGGACTTGATACAAACGACGGAACGCTTTCGGGCGGCGGAACGTACAATCTTTCGGGTAAACAGGCTTTGGGTTATTGCCGTATTCGTTATGTTGGAAATGCGGATTTCCAGCGTACTCAAAGACAGCGTGACGTTATGATGAAAGTTTTTGAAAAAGCAAAGGGAATGAGCGTGTCTGAACTTGACGATTTTTTGAATGTTTTGTTGCCGAAAATTACAACAAATATTCAAGAGGACGAAATTTTCAGCCTTATTCTCAATTCGCCGAAGTATTTTAAATATGACGTTTACCAGCACAGAGTTCCTGCCGACGGAACGTACAGTTTTATGACAATTAACAGAATGTCGGTTTTGGGAATTGACTTTGACGCAAACATAAAAATGCTTCATGACGAAATTTACGGATAACTTTTTAGGGCGGTGTATTTGCACCGCCTTTTGTTTCATATCTAAACAGAAACATTTAACTAATTCAAAAAGAATTTTGCAAATTATATCGTTTAAGTTTCAAATATTTATAAAAATTCAAAAAAATACTATTGCAAATTGTGAGAATATGCTGTAATATATAGGTGTAATCGTTTTACACAACGATAAAATTAAAAAAATATTTTTGTGTAATATTTTTGCACAGAATAATATGAATATTTTGCATTGGAGGAAAAAATATGAAATTTGCTGACGGATTTTGGCTCAATCAAAGAGGTTATGAAGTAAACTATGCTAATCAGGCTTTTGAGATTGAAGAAATCGAAAACGGATTTTTGGTTGTGGCAACACCTTTTGTTGTGTACAACAGAAGCATGATGTTGGGTTCTGCAAACCTTGAAATCAAGTATACTTCAACACAGGAAAACTGCATTAAGGTAAACATTACTCACCATAAGGGATATGTTGATAACGGACCGCATTTTGTACTTAACGAGGGCAATTTCAAGCCACAGGTTACTATTACCGACAAAGAAGCTGTTTTGGTTTCGGGAAATACTAAGGTTGTTGTTTCAAAGGAAACTTGGAGCGTTCAGTATTATTATAAGGACAAAAAGCTCACAGGTGGAGCTTGGCGTTCAACAGGCGTTATTTTCGAGAGCCAGTACAAGGCACAGGCCAGACTCCAGACCCAGCTTGACGACAGATTTTGGAATAATCCTGCCGACCCACACACAACATACATCAGAGAACAGTTTGACACATCTGTCGGCGAATATTTCTACGGCTTTGGCGAAAAGTTCACATCGTTTACCAAAAACGGACAGAACGTTGAAATTTGGAACGGCGACGGCGGTACTTGTACCGACCAGTCGTACAAGTCTATTCCTTTCTATGTTTCGTCAAGAGGTTACGGCGTTTTTGTAAACTCAACCGACAAGGTTTCGTATGAGGTTTGTTCGGATACTGTTTCAAAAATTTCTATGACAGTACCGGGCGAAAACATGGAATACTTCATTTTCGGTGGCGAAAACCTTACAGACGTTCTCAAAGGCTACACAGACCTTACGGGCAAACCTGCACTTCCACCTGCATTTTCATTTGGACTTTGGCTTACATCTTCGTTTACAACAAGCTATGACGAGGATACTGTAAACTCCTTTATCGACGGAATGGCTGAAAGAGATATTCCGCTTCAGGTGTTCCATTTTGACTGCTTCTGGATGAAAGGTTTTGAATGGTGTAACTTTGAATGGGATAAGGAACAGTTCCCTGACCCTGAAGCTATGCTTAAAAGACTTCACGAAAAGAAAGGTCTTAAAACTTGCGTTTGGATTAACCCATACGTTGGACAGCGTTCAAGACTCTTTGACGAGGGTATGAAGAACGGCTATTTCGTAAAGAAAACTGACGGCTCGGTATTCCAGTGTGACGAATGGCAGCCTGGTATGGCAATTGTTGACTTTACAAACCCTGACGCTTGCAAGTGGTACGCTTCGTATTTGAGAAAACTTTGCGAAATGGGCGTTGATACGTTTAAGACCGACTTCGGTGAGAGAATCCCAACAAAGGGCATTGTTTACTTCGACGGTTCTGACCCAATCAAAATGCACAACTACTATACACATCTTTACAACCAGACCGTATTTAACGTTCTTAAAGAATACTACGGCGAAAACAAGGCTTGCTTGTTTGCACGTTCTGCAACAGCAGGCGGACAGCAGTTCCCAGTACACTGGGGCGGTGACTGTTCGGGTAACTATAACTCAATGGCAGAAGTTATCCGTGGTTGTATTTCACTTTGTATTTCAGGCTTTGGATTTACTTCCCACGATATGGCAGGCTTTGAAGCAACAGCTACACCTGACATTTACAAGAGATGGGCAGCGTTTGGTATGTTCTCATCACACAGCCGTTTGCACGGTAACCAGTCTTACAGAGTGCCGTGGCTCTTTGATGAGGAATCATGCGACGTTCTTAGATTCTTTACAAATATTAAGGGTAAACTTATGCCATACATTTGGGCGCAGGCTATCAAAACTCACGAAGTAGGCGTTCCTGTAATGAGAGCTATGGTTATTGATTATGCAAACGACCCAAGCTGTCTTACACTTGACAGACAGTATATGTTCGGTGACAATATTCTTGTTGCACCAATTCTTAACGAAGAGGGCATTGCAGAATACTATGTTCCAGAGGGCAAGTGGACTGACCTTATCACAGGCAAGGTTGTTGACGGTGGCAAGTGGTTTAGACACAACTGCAACTACTTTGAAATTCCTGCTCTTGTTAAGCCAAACTGTATTCTCCCAACAGGTAACTTCGTTCGTGATATTCAGTATGACTACCTCAACGGTACAACATTCACAATTTACGAGCTTGAGGACGGCAAAACAGCTACCTGTCCTATTTACGATACCGAAGCTAACAAGATTTTTGAACTTACTGCTACAAGAAACGGAAACAAGATTGAGTGCGAATACACTCAAACAAACGCAACCTTTAAGATTGCAATTTCTTCAACAGACAAGTGTATTGAAATCAGCCCGTCATACAGCGGTAAAGTTATTATCGAACTTTAATTTTTACAACAAAATCCCAAGTTTTACGGCTTGGGATTTTTTGCGAATATTTTCCATGTTTCAAAGAGGTTAAATTATGAAAGAAATCATTGAATTTGCGATTAAAAACAGGACGTTAAAAAAATTGGTGCTTAGTAAAAGTGTGGATAAAAACGTTTTGAAAACCGTAGGCAGACTAAGCCAAATTAAGGGGGAACTTTACCTTGCGTTGGAATTTTTTTACGCAGACGGCAAAACTTTTCAGAAAAATATTTCCGCAGAAAATGCTTGCGATGAACTTTTGAATCTTGTTCCGCAAAGTTATAAGCAGATGAATATTATAACAACGGGCGGTGATTGCGAAGTTAAGGTTTCAAAAAAAGGCAAAGTGACGGTTATTGATAAAATTAACAGAACTGTTTCTCAACAAGCCCAGACCTCACACGACCGAAAAAAGAATTATATTATTCCCGACGGGTCGCCTGTGGACTTTTTGATTGAACTGGGGGTTTCGGACAAAGAGGGCAGAATTTTTGACAAAAAACGTTCAAAATTCAGGCAGATTAACAGATTTTTGGAAATTGTTTCGGACGTTGAAAACGAAATTTGTAAAAGCGACGAACTTTATATTTTGGATTTGTGTTGCGGAAAAAGTTATTTGAGTTTTGCTATTTATTACTATTTTACCCAAATTAAGCACATGAAAGTAACAATGGACTGCGTGGATTTAAAGGCAGATGTGATAGAATTTTGCAGTAATACCGCAAAAAAACTTAACTATGACGGATTGCATTTTACCGCAGGGGATATACGCACATTTGAAATTAAACGTTCGCCTGATTTGACGGTTTCTTTGCACGCTTGCGATATTGCCACGGATATCGTTTTGGCAAAGGGCATTGATTCAAATTCACGGGTGATTTTGTCTACGCCGTGTTGTCATCACGAAATAATGCACCAACTTAAACCAAAAGGCGTAGTGATGGACTTTATTCAGGAAAACTCAATTCTGAAACAAAAATTTGCCGACGCTCTGACCGACGCATTAAGGTGTAAAGTTTTGGAAATTAACGGCTACGACGTGAACGCTATGGAACTTATCGACCCTGAAGAAACCCCGAAAAACGTTCTTATCCGTGGGGTTAAATGTGAAAATATTTGTACTGAAAAAGCGGGAAAATTAAAAAAAGAATACGCCGAAGTTTGCGATTTTTACGGCATAGCCCCGTATTTGTGGGAAAAATACGCAAAATAGACTTTACGAAAAATTAGCAAATTTAATATTATGTTTATTGAATAGAGTTTCATTTTGTGATATATTTGTTTTTGGATTTATTTAGGATTTTCAAAGACATATCATACGAAAGGAAGAATTTTTTGATGGAAGATTTACATTGGGCCAGCGTTTGGGGTAACGCAATTTCTATCGGTGAAAACCGTCCTGAAAGCTACAACAAAAATCTGACTATTCGCTATCCTGTTTATTCCCAGTTCGGCGGAAAAGCCGTGAGATTCACATTTGATAATTTTTGCGGAACCGAAAGTATTACGCTTAACAAAATTACAGCCTTAATTGACGGAAAATTTTATCCCGTGCTTTTTAATAACAACCGTGAAGTTACAATTCAGGCGGGCAAAAATGCCGTTTCGGACGAACTTGAAGTTGAAATCGCACCTCAATCTCTTATTACCGTCAGCTTTTATTTTGAAGATTTTACACAGCTTCGTTCTGCGGTTTATACAAGCGGACCTCTCACCGAGGGGTTGTACGCAATCGGCGATATGACCGAGGTTGACCTGATTCCAAAGGATATTGCCAGAGAAATAAGCATTATTTATTTTTTAAGTAACGTGTCTGTTTTAACGTCAAAGGAAAACCGCACGGTGATTTGTTACGGAGATTCCATAACCGCACAGGATTGGCCTGAATATCTGACTTTGCGTTGCAACCGTGAGGAAAAACTGAATACGGCTGTTATCAGACGTGCCGCAAGCGGAACACGAATGTTAAGAGAATACAGCTGTATAACATACGAATCCTATGGACTTATGGGCAAAAAAAGATTTGAACACGAAATCCCGACAGACGGAGCGGATACTATTATAATTCAGCACGGAATCAACGACATAATTCACCCCGTGGGAAAAGAAGTAAACCCTTTCAGACCTATGAGTGATATGCCGAGTGCCGAAGAACTTATCGAATGTATGAAATACTATATAAAAACCGCCCGTGAGTATGGGTATAAGGTTTATGTGGGGACGCTTTTGCCTATTGAGGGGTGGCGAACTTATGCGCTTTTCCGTGACGAGGTGAGAAACCAATTTAACGACTGGATTCGTAATACCGATTTGATAGACGGTTGCATTGACTTCGATATGGCAGTGCGTGACCCCGAAAATCCTGCACGATTTTTGCCGATTTACGACAGCGGCGACCATTTGCACCCAAGCAAAAAGGGGTATAAACGTATGGCGGACGTTGTTCCCGACGAAATTTTGGTGTAATTTATATTTTTTTATCAAAACGGCAACGCTTTTTTCGTTGCTGTTTTTTGTTTAAAAACTTTTTTAAAAAATTACTGAAAACCTATTTTCTTTTTCGGAAAAGTGTGTTATAATAATCTGTATGTAAATATCACAGCGTTTTTATTAGAAAACAAATACAGAAAATTAAAGATAAATAAATTCAGAAAGGATATTTTAATATGGCAAACTTCACAGGCGCAAAATGTGAGTATTGTAAAAAAGTTTTTGAAAAAGACGACGACATTGTTGTTTGTCCGGAATGTGGTACGCCTTATCACAGAGAATGTTATAATACGGCGGGGGAGTGCGTTAATTACGAACTCCACAACCGTGGGGAAGAATGGCAGACTTTTCACGGGGACGAAATCAACGCCGACCAAACCCAGAACGATTCTGCCAACGGGGACGAATCACAGGAATTTTCCGACAACGAACTGAAATGCCCAAGATGTGGTCAAACCAACCCGCCAAGCGGTTTGTTTTGCGTAAAATGCGGTTATCCTCTGACGAAAAATCAGGAAGAAAGACCGTTTAACGAAACGCCTTTCGGTCAGCCTTTTACAAACGACCAACAAAACTCGTTTGAGGGTATGCCACCGTTTCAAGCACAGCCGATTAACCTTATGGAAGAAGAAATCGGCGGTCACAAGGGCGAAAAATACGTTAAGTTTGTAAAGAAAAATCCTGTTTATTATCTGGCTAATTTCTTTAATATGCACAAACGTGGTTCAAAAGGTTCATATAATATTTCCGCATTTTTGTTTCCCGAATACTTTTTCTTTTACAGAAAAATGTACGTCGTAGGCGTGATAATGCTTTTGCTGGCGACGGTTTTGGAAATTCCAACAATGCTTTTGTATTTGATAAACGGTGAATTGATGAATGTCAGCCTGCCTGCGGTTGTTGCCAATAATCAAGCGTTTATCGAAAATCTGGAAATGTATTTCCTTGTTATACGTTTTGTTTTGGACGTTGTGTGCGGAATTTTCGGAAATTATTGGTACTTTAAAAAGGCGAAAAAGACCATTTCCCAAGTGGAAGAAATGGACATAACCGACGAAGAAAAGAACGAAATAATTACCCAAAAGGGCGGAACGTCGGGACTTAGTCTTGCATTTTCAATTACGGCAAATGTGGCTCTGGTTATGCTTTTGATGATAATTATGGTGCTTATTTTTAGATAGAATTTGCAAAAAGTTAGCTAAAACTTAAAAAAATGTTTATAATACAGCTTGACAAAATTTTGTCGTGCTGTTATAATAATTAAGTTATCCCTTGCTTGTATTTTGTAAGGTACAGGCGAAATCCAGAAGGAGGTGTCATTGAAATGGCAAAACTTACAGGCAATTACGAAGCTATGGTTGTTTTCAGCGTTAAGAACGGCGAAGAACCTATTAAGGAACTTATCGCAAAGTTCAATGAGATGATTGAAAAGAACGGCACAGATGTAGCAATGAACGAGTGGGGAAAGCGTAAGCTTGCTTATGCTATCAACTACGAAACAGAGGGCTATTATGTACTCTGGAACTTTACATCAAAGCCTGACTTCCCGGCTGAACTTGAGAGAGTTCTCAAGATCAACGAAGGAGTTATCCGTTTCCTCGTTACAACAAAGTAATGAGAGAAAGAGAAGAAAGGAATGTGAATTATGCTTAACAGAGTTATTTTGATGGGAAGAATTACACAGGATTTGGATTTAAAACAAACTCCGAACGGTGTTTCCGTGCTTCAGTTCAGCATTGCTGTTGACAGAAATTTTGTCAGACAGGGCGAAGAAAGACAAACTGATTTTATTACTTGTGTTGCTTGGCGTCAGCAGGCTGAATTTATCAAAAGATATTTCGGCAAAGGCAGAATGATTGCAATTGAGGGAAACCTTAGAACAAGAAATTATGAGGACAAGAACGGCACAAAACACTATGTTACCGAAGTTTACGTTGACAGCGTTTCCTTTACGGGCGAACGTGCGCAACAGAACGGTACTTATTCCAACAATTACTCAAACAACTCAGGCAACAGCTATTCACAACCGTCGTATCAAAATCCGTCTGACAATTCGTCGAATATTTCAGATTACAGCGATTTTGAATTTGTTTCCACAAACGACGACGTACCTTTCTAAAAATGTTTAATTCAAAAATCTTATAAGGAGGAAAACCATAATGGAAAAAGAAAGAAACGCAAGACCTAACAGAAGAACTCGTAAAAAGGTTTGTATGTTCTGCGTTGACAGAGCTGAAACCATCGACTATAAGGATATTGCAAAGCTCAAAAAATGTATGACTGAAAGAGCAAAGATTCTTCCAAGACGTGTTACAGGCACTTGTGCTTATCACCAGAGAGAACTCACTAAGGCAATCAAGAGAGCAAGACATTGCGCTCTTATCCCTTATGTAGCAGACTAATTTAGCTTGATACAAATTAAAGACTGCACTTTTTCGGTGCGGTCTTTTGTGTTATACGCCCTTAGAATGTCAAACGACAAAATTGTATTAAGTGTTCTTGCTGTTAAGCGTTGGTTGTGTGAAATAATCATAATTAAACCGCTTTTTTGAATTTTTCTTTTTTAATGGATTGGAGAACTGAATGAGAGATTTATTTAAAGAAATCAATAATAATACTTATACCAATATACCGACTTTTGTTTTGAAAAACGATGTTGTTTTCCCTGATATGTCAAGCTGTTTTGACTTTAGAGGTGAGGGCAATGCAGCGTCTATGCGTGACGCATTTTTAAATGACAAAATGATTCTGATTGTTACGCCTTTCAGACCTGACACCGACGAACAATGTACTGATGTTAAAAAATATTACCAAACAGGAATCGTTTGTCAGGTTAATAATATGACCGTAAACGGTCTTGACAAAGGCGGTTGGACGGCGTTTATTACAGGGTGTCACAAAGTTACGGTTGAACGTATAAAAACGGAAAAAGACGGATTGTTAAAGGGCTTAATGCTTTCAGATATAAAAGAATATATTCCGAAAAACGACGCTTGCACTTATTCAAAACAGTATAAAAACGCACTTGTACGCAGATTGAGAGAACTGTTTTTGGACTATTGTATGCTTAAAAGGTATAATTCCATTGACGTTTTGGAATCTGTTCAAAGAAGCCGAAGCGCAATTAAACTTTTTAATATAATTATCGGTAATGTTGAAATTCCGCTTAATGACAAACGTAAAATTTTCGATATTGACGACCTTTGTTTCAGAATTGAGGAACTTAACAAGGTTTTGGAACGTGAAAATCAGGTGGGCGAATACCTTGAAGAAATCAGAAATAACACTCAACAGAGTGTGGACGACGAAAGAAAAAGAATCTTCCTGCGTGAACAAATGAATGTTATTTCCCATATGCTGGGCGAAGATATTCAGGACAGCGAGGAAATCGAAAGTTATCAATTGCGTATTGATAAACTGGACGCCGACCAAAAGGTTAAGGACAAACTGACAAAGGAACTTAACAGACTTAAAAGAATGATGGCAGGTTCAAAAGACGCAGACGTTATCAGGGATTATCTTGACGTGTGCCTTGACATAACGTGGCGTGGAACTGTAAAAGATAATGTGAATATCAAAAAGGTTGAAAAAATACTTAACCGTGACCATTACGGAATAAATAAGGTTAAGGACAGAATTTTGGAAAATCTTGCGATTCAACAGCTTAACGCAAACGCAAAAAGCCAGATTATTTGCCTTTACGGACCACCGGGAGTGGGCAAAACGTCCATTGTTAAGTCGGTTGCGGAAGCTCTGGGAAGAAAATATCAGAGAATCTCACTGGGCGGTATGCACGACGAAGCCGAAATCAGAGGTCACAGAAAAACTTATGTGGGAGCAATGCCGGGCAGAATTGTGGAAGCTATGCGAAATGCAAAAACTTTTAACCCCGTGATTTTGCTTGACGAAATAGACAAGGTGGGGGACAGAAACCACGGCGAATTAACGTCGGCACTTCTTGAAGTTCTTGACCCTGAGCAAAACAAGGCTTTTCGTGACCATTATGTGGAACTTGACCTTGATTTGAGTAACGTTATGTTTATTGCAACGGCAAACGATTTGGAAAATATTTCTTCTCCGCTTCGTGACCGTATGGAAATTATCGAAGTTAAATCGTACACGGAAGAAGAAAAATTTCAAATTGCAAAACGTCACCTTATTCCGAAACAAATCGGTCTTAACGGATTGAACAAAAGCCAGATTAAGTTTACCGATTCGGCAATTCGCACAATTATTGCAGATTATACCGCCGAAGCGGGGGTTAGAACTCTGGAGCGAAAAATCGCTTCGCTGTGTCGGAAAACAGCTAAGGAAATTATCGAAAACGGCGTGGAAAAGGTTTCGTTTAATAATAAAAATCTTGAAAAATATTTGGGCAAAAGCCATAATAAAAATGATTTTAAATCGGAAAAACCTGAAATCGGCTGTGTAAACGGTCTGGCTTGGACGGCGGTTGGCGGTGTTATTATGCCTTTGGAAGTGCTGACTATGGACGGAAAAGGCAAACTTGAATTGACGGGTTCGCTGGGCGACGTGATGAAAGAATCCGCAAAAATTGCCGTAAGCTATGCACGGAGCGTTGCTAAAGATTACGGAATAAACGCCGAATTTTTCGAGAAAACGGACATACATATTCACGCTCCGGAAGGGGCTGTGCCGAAAGACGGACCGTCGGCAGGCGTTACGCTTGTTACGGGAATAATCTCCGCTATGGCGAAAATTCCTGTCAGAAACGACGTTGCTATGACGGGTGAAATAACGTTGCGTGGCAAAGTGTTGGCTATTGGCGGACTTCGTGAAAAAACGTTGGCAGCGTATAAGCACGGAGTTAAAACTATAGTTGTGCCGTATGCTAACAAGTCGGATATGGACGAAGTGGAGCAAATTGTTAAGGATAATGTAAAATTTGTTTTCGCAAAGGAAATATCGGACGTTTTGGAAGTTGCACTTGATAAGAAATCAGACTGATACTGAGGACGGATATTATGAATTTTAACAAGGCGGAATTTTTTGCTTCGTATGGAAAATCTTCTCAGATTCCACCTGCAAAAAAAATTGAGATTGCTTTTGCAGGCAGGTCAAATGTGGGAAAATCTTCATTGATTAACAAGATTTTTAATAGAAAAAAACTTGCTAAGGTCAGCGCTGTTCCGGGAAAAACCGCAACAATTAACTTTTTCGACTTTGAAAACACATATATCGTGGATTTGCCGGGATATGGTTATGCAAAAGTTTCAAAATCCGAAAAAGAACGGTGGGCGGAACTTATTGAGGGATATCTTAACGATACGTCAAGACGGCTTGAATTGGTGTTTTCGTTGATTGATATGCGACACGCTCCTACGGGCGACGACGTGCATATGATAAATTTTTTGGTTGACAACGAAATTCCGTTTGTTGTTGTGTTGACGAAAGCGGACAAACTGAAAAAAACAGAACGTGCAAAACGTATGGAAGCGTTCAAGTCGGAAATCCCGTATTTTGAGGATATTACGGTTATTCCTTTTTCTGCCGAAACAGGGGAGGGCGTTGACGAAATACGAGAAATTATTCAAGACGTGGCAAACGAGGACGAAGATTTTCAGGAATAATTTTGATAAAGGGGTGAAAAATTTGCCCCTTTTTAATTTTTTTCAAAAAAGGTCTTTACTTTCACATTTTAATGTGCTAAAATAGAAATATACATTAAAAAATCAGGGAGGTACTTTTATGAATACAAAATTGCAGGATAAAAATTTGGACGATTTGTTTGAGGCGATTTTATGTCTTGAAAATATCGAAGAATGTTATGACTTTTTTGAGGATTTGTGTACTATTTTGGAGCTTAAATCCCTTTCGCAGCGTTTTCAGGTTGCGAAACTTCTGAACGAACACCATGTTTATAGCGATATTGTTACGGAAACAGGCGCTTCTACAGCTACAATCAGCCGTGTAAACAGAAGTATAAACTACGGAAGCGACGGCTATAAAGTTGTTTTTGAAAGAATGGAAAAGAAGAATAAAAATAAAGATGAATAACGGATATGGAAGATTTGCGTCGTTTTATGACGGGCTAATGCAGGCTGATTATGAAAAAATCGCAGACAGAATTGACGAAATTGTAATGAAATATTACGGCAAAAGAGGGATTTTCCTTGACGTTGCCTGCGGAACAGGGTCGTTGTGCCAAAAAATGGCTGAAAAAGGCTATGACGTGATAGGTACTGATGTTTCACAGGAAATGCTTTCTGTGGCGCTTGATAAAAAGTTCGACAGCGGTTATAATATTCAGTATCTTTGTCAGGATATGCGAAAAATCGATATGTACGGCACGATTGACACAACGGTTTGCACGCTTGACAGCCTTAATCATTTGGAAAATGTTGAGGATATTTTGCAAACTTTTAAAAGAGTGTCGCTTTTTTGCGAACCCGACGGACTTTTTATTTTTGACGTAAATACGCCGTATAAACAGAAAAATGTACTGGGGAATAATACTTTTGTTTTTGAAAACGAAGAGGTTTATTGTGTTTGGCAAAATTTTCTTGACGACGGTGATTTAAGCGTTGAAATTCAGCTTGACTTGTTTGAAAAAATTAACGAAAAAGAAAACGATTATTTCAGAATCAGCGAAAGTTTTTGCGAAATTTCGGTTGAAATTGACAAAATTAAAGAAATGCTTGAAAGTTGTGATTTTGAAATTTTAGGAATTTTCGACGGATATAGTGACAAACCTCTTGAAGAAAAAAGCGAACGAGCGGTGTTTGTTGCAAAAAAATTAGTTAGAAAGGCAAATATTTAATGGGAAGAATTGTTAGAGTTATTTCCGCCGACGCTTCGGTGGTTTGCAGCGCTATCGACGGAAAAGATATTGTTGCGGAAATTGAAAAAATTCATAAAACTTCCGCTGTCGTTACGGCGGGTTTGGGACGTTTGACAATGGGAGCTTCACTTTTGGGATTTGGACTTAAAGGCGAAAAAGATACCGTCACTGTGCGTGTAAACGGAAACGGTCCGTGCGGCAGTCTTATAGCTGTGTCGGACAGTTTCGGAAACGTTAAGGCATATGTTCAGAATCCTGTTGTGGAAATTCCGCTGAATAAGTACGGAAAACTTGACGTTCGGGGTGCTGTTGGCACAGACGGAATTTTAAGTGTTGTTAAGGATTTGGGTCTTAAAGAGCCGTATGTGGGACAGGTGCCACTTGTTTCGGGGGAAATCGCAGAGGATATTACAAATTATCTGGCGACCAGCGAACAAGTGCCTAGTGCGTGTGCGTTGGGCGTTTTGGTTAATCCCGACTTGACTGTTAAGCAGGCGGGGGGATACCTTATCGAAATTTTGCCGTTTGCAAAAGATGAACTCATTGACAAAATTGAACAAAATATCAATTCTATGCCAAGTGTTACCAAAATGATGGAGCAGGGAATGACCTGTGAGGATATTGCTATGAGAGCGCTTGATGGACTTGACCCGAACGTTTTGGACGATTTTAAGGTGGAATACCGTTGCGATTGTTCAAAAGAACGTGTGGAAAAGGCACTTGTTTCCATTGGTGAAAAGGATTTGCGTGAAATGGCGCAGGACGAAATCACAGAGGTTAATTGTCATTTTTGCGGTAAAAATTATAAATTCACTTCGGCGGAAATTTTAAACCTTATTAAATAGTGAAAATTGTCCTCACTTTTTGTGGGGACTTTTTACATTTCGGTTGAAAATAACTGAAGTTTGGTGAAAAAATATAGGTTTTTTCAGTTTGAATCCCCGTAAAATAGGGGGAAAACGTGGGTTGGAAAAAAATTTTTGAAAAAATTGAAAAAAGGGGTTGACAAATCAAAAGAAATGGTGTATAATAAATTTCGTCGTTGAGGGACACAATAAAAAATGTGAAACTCAAATGGATATGTGGGAGCATAGCTCAGCTGGGAGAGCATCTGCCTTACAAGCAGAGGGTCATA
>CAYZOV010000024.1:0-25304 GCA_964480525.1 uncultured Ruminococcus sp. | reverse complement strand
AAACTCTGGTTTGTGCGTACAGACGGGTTTGCAATTGCTGAAATCTTGTCTAATGTCTCGATTTTTGAGGGCTTTTTTCTTGTTTTTCGTGTGGAGACGAACGTCGTAACATGAAAAACTCCCCCTTTTCCTAGTTGGTTTTCCCACTTTTAAGAAAAAAACTTTTCTCTTTATCAAAGTCACATAGGAGCATAGCTCCTACGGACAGACTTTGACTACTTTACAAAAGTAACTGGGGGTTATCACAAACTTTAGTCAAAACAAAGTCACTTAGGGGGCAACGCCCCCTACTGGCAAACTTTAGTTGCCGACAAGAAAGTTTGCCTAGCTTTTTAAAGCGGTCAAACTTTGTTCGTCGCAAAATAGTCCACCGGACTATTTTGCGAGGGAAGTTTGTTAAACCTTGCAAGTAGGGGGACTTTTTACTTGAAAAGTCCCCCATCGCAAAAACATAATGGCTTTACAAAGGGAGTTTTGTGGTTTTGCGAAGCAAAATTGCCGTCGGTGTTGACGGCAAAACAAAATCTCCAAAACGAAAACGCTTTAGCGTTTTCGTTTATCCCCCCCGAAAAACGCTTAATGGTATAGGGGCGTTTCGCCGTCTGCGGACGGCGACCAAAGGGCTTCGCCCTTTGGAAACCTACAAGCCTTTTCAAAGGCTTGACCGAAACTTTTATGTTCTGACGAAGTTTTTAAGTTAGCGAAAGATGAAAACTTTGCTTTTCTGACGAACTTTGAAAGTTTGTGCGGATTCACGGCAGAGTTACAGCTACAATAATCAATCCTCGGCGGTCACAAACCCCCCGAAAAAATGTTTTGCCAGAAATTTTAAACATTAACAAACCAATAAACTTTATCCCAACAGTCACACCAACCGCAAAAGTGCGGTTTTATCAATAACAAATTATACAGAAAGGACGTTTTTTATGAAATACCAAAACCCAGTCGTAAAGGGCTTTTACCCTGACCCTAGCGTATGCAAGGCGAACGGCAAATACTATCTTGTATGCAGTTCGTTCCAATATTTCCCCGGCGTTCCGCTTTTTGAGAGCGACAATCTGGTAAACTGGAAACAGATAGGCTACGTTTTAACCAAGAAAAATCAAGTTATGCTTGAAAAAATCAACAGTTCAGGCGGTGTTTTTGCACCGACAATCCGTTACAACAACGGTCGTTTTTACATGGTTACCACAAACGACACAACCCACCAGAATTTCTACGTTTACACCGACGACATTTACGGCGAATGGTCCGACCCGATTTACGTTGACCAGGGGGGAATCGACCCGTCACTTTACTTTGAGGACGGCAAAACCTATTTTATGTCAAACGGCGCTGACGACGACGGCGTGGGTGGTGTTGTTCAATGCGAAATTAACGTTGAAACAGGCGAAAAACTGTCAAAGAGCAAGTGCATTTGGCAGGGTTCGGGCGGTCGTTACTTAGAAAGTCCGCACCTTTACAAAATCGGCGACTGGTACTACCTTATGGCGGCAGAGGGCGGCACAGAATACGGACATATGATTACCTACGCAAGGTCAAAATCTCCGTGGGGCAAATTTGAAAACTACGCCAAAAACCCTGTTTTAACCAACCGAAACAAGGCGCCTTTCATAATTCAAGGCATAGGTCACGGCGATTTGGTGCAGGATTACAACGGCGACTGGCACATTTTGTGCTTAGGATTCAGGCAAATTCATATGTGGAAGCCATACCACCACCTCGGTCGTGAAGTTTTCTTAACTCCTGTTAAATTTAACTCCGACGGCTGGTTTGCGGCAGGAAATGACGGCACAACCGACTTTGAGTACGAAATTAAGGGCGATTTTGAACAGGTGGAGAAAAAACACTATTCCTTTGATGACACCGATTGGAAAATCGACTGGTGCTTTATGCGTCACCCACATATGGAAAATTACGCTCTTTCAAATGAAAAAGCCGTTTTACACGGAACGGAAATAACCCTTGACCACACAGATTCTCCGACATTTGTAGCCGTAAGACAGCGTGATTTTGAGTTTGAATTAACCGTTGACGTAAACGTAACGGACGGCGAAGGCGGTGTTACGGCGTATGCTTGCGAAAACGAGCATTACGACGTGGCGGTGAGAAAAACCGACGACGGGTACGAGGGCGTGCTGAAACTCAACATTGGTGGAATTAAGCACACCGCAGGCACGGTAAAACTTGAAAGCGGAAAAGCAACTCTCATTATGACGGCTGACAATTTCGGGTATAACTTCAGCGTTTGCCAAAACGGAATTACAACTCACTTAGGTTATGGAATTTCAAAATATCTTTCAAGCGAAGTTGTGGAGGGCTTCACCGGCACAATGTTGGGTCTTTACGCAGTAAACGGCGACAGCACGTTCACAAATTTTGAAATAAATTACAAATAAACAGCAAAACGCCCCTTTGGCAAAAACCAAAGGGGTGATTTTTTGACATTTTGTAAATTTTAGTCCACAACCTGAACTTTCAAAAGGTTCGTTGCCCCAGGCACACCCAAAGGCACGCCCGCAGTCAAAACAACCAAATCTCCGTGCTTAATGTAACCGTACTCCATAGCTCTTTGGATTGCGTGGTCGGTCAAATCGTCGGTATTTACTTGTTCTTCAACGATTCCCGGCAGAACGCCCCACGACATATTAAGCTGTCGGCAGGCTGTTTCGTCGGTGGAAAATCCCACGATTGGGCAGTTTGGACGATATTTTGAAATCATTCGTGCGGTTTTACCCGTTTTTGTAACCGTAATAATCGCCGCAGCGTCAAGGTCGTGGGCGGTTGTTACAGTTGCGTGTGAAATTGCGTCGGTTATAGAAGTGCTTGACATATCCGAAGATTTTTCAAATCTTGCAACATAGTTAATGTCCTTTTCGGTTGTGCTTGCGATAAGCGCCATAGTTTTCACAGCTTCCACAGGGTAATCGCCTGCCGCCGTTTCGCCCGACAGCATAATTGCGGAAGTTCCGTCGTAAATTGCGTTTGCAACGTCCGTAATTTCGGCTCTGGTCGGCTTGGAATTTTTAATCATAGATTCAAGCATTTGTGTGGCTGTAATAACCTGTTTTCCTGCACGATAACCCTTTTTGATAAGTTCTTTTTGGATTGCGGGGATTTTTTCAAACGGAATTTCAACGCCCATATCCCCTCTTGCAACCATAATTCCGTCGGCTGCTTCCAAAATTTCGTCGATATTTTCAACGCCCTCGCTGTTTTCGATTTTTGCGATAATTCTCACATTTGCCCAACCCAGACTTTTTGTGAATTTTCTCAAATAGTTAATATCCGCAGCACTTCTGACAAACGAAGCGGCGATAAAGTCAAATCCGATTTTTGACGCAAATTCAAGGTCGTTCATGTCGGCGTCGCTGATGTACGGCATAGAGAGTGCAACCCCCGGAATGTTAATTCCCTTGTTGTTTGACAAAACTCCCCCGTCCAAAACCTTGCACACAACGTCCGTTGCGGTGATTTTTTCCGCAACCATTTCAACCACGCCGTCGTTAATAAGGATATGAGTGCCGATTGAAATATCCTTTGGCAAATTTGCAAATGTTACCGAACAAATTTCGTTTGTTCCCTCAACCTCACGGGTTGTCAGCGTAAATGTGTCGCCTGCAAAAATTTCCACAGGCTGGTTATCCTTAAACTTTTTAAGGCGAATTTCAGGGCCTTTTGTATCCATAAGGGTTGCAATCGGCAACGACAATTCCTCACGAAGTCTGACAATCTGTTCAAATCTTTGTTTGTGAACCTCATGTTCGCCGTGGGAAAAGTTAAAACGGGCAACGTTCATACCTGCTTTCATAAGCTGGCGCATAACGTCGTCGTTGTCCGTTGACGGACCAATGGTGCAAACAATTTTTGTCTTTCTCATATTAAAAACCTCACTTTTCAATGGTTATTTAAAATCACTAAACTTAATCGGGATAATTAACTAAGAAACAATTTTTCAAAAACTTTCAAAGTTTCACCCAATATATAGTATACCGCAAAACTTAATTAAAATCAATAGTTTGTTTGCAATTTTTACCTGAAAAATCAAATTTTTTACCCCGACTTTACAAAAAAACGCACCCTGAAAGTCCGACTTTTCAGAGTGCGATATTTTTTTAAAATTTACTTTTTAAGGCTAATGGATTTTGCTTCAAGTTCCGCCACAATGCCGTCTACAACAGCCATAACTTCTTCCCTTGTGAGAGTTCTCTCAGGGTGTGAGAACGTAATTCTTGTTGTGATTGATTTTGTGTTTTCGTCGGCATATGTGTCGATTACGCTAACGTTTTTAATAAGGTCGCATTTTGCATTTTTGATAGCCTGTGAAATAGGTGCAAAGGTCTGCGAAATAAACGAAAGGTCAATTTCCATTTCAGGGAATCTGCTAGGCTCTGCATAGCTAATGCTTGCATTTTTAATTTCAGCAAATGCCTTAACGTCAATTTCAGCGTAAACAATGCTTGCTTTCTTGTCGATTTTCTTAGAAACTGTCGGGTGAACCACACCGATTTCGCCGATTTTAACACCACCGCAAATTACTGCGTTGAGGTTTTTAATGTGCTGGTATGAATGTTCAGCCTGCATTTTTTCAAAGGAAACCGCTTCGTGCTTGATGTCGTCACAAACAACGCTGAGAGTTTTAATAAGGTCAAAATAAAGTGTTTCCACGTCCTTTGTTTTCGAGAAAAGCGTAACAGCCAGCATTTTCTTTTCGTTGCAAAGATTATTTTCATTTAAGCCGTCCACAACTCTGCCGATTTCAAACACGCCAAAATCCGAAGCAAACTGTGTGTTGTACTTTACCTGACAAAGCTGGGTTGGGATAATCGACTTACGAATTGTTTCGATGTTAGGGTTTGTGGCATTTACAAGCTTGATGTTGTCCTCGATTTCCATACCAAGTGCCTTGTACTCATCATAGTACGCCCACACATACGAATGAAGTTCGTGCATTGAGTATCTCTTAACCAAAATGTCCTTGATTTTGTCCTCAACAGACTTTTCAAGGTCGGCACGAACAGGATAAAGCGGTGCGTTAGCCGTATGAATATCAAAGTTATCATAGCCGTAAATACGGGTAATTTCCTCGATAATATCAGCCTTGATTGTTACGTCCTTTGTGGCTCTCCAGCTAGGAACAACCACCTTAAAGTCGTCGCCGCTATTTTCAACGCCAAAGCCCAGGGATTTCAAGGTTTTCACGATAGTATCGTTTGAAATTTCGATACCTGTGTATCTATCCACAAATTTCTTGTCAAACGCAAGCTCTCTCTTTTCATAGTGGTATGCGTATTCATCAGTTAAAGCAGAAACCACCTTAATGTCAGGGTCAATATCCATAAGAAGCTTAACAAATCTTCCGATAGCTGTTACGGTCATTTCAGGGTCGAGAGATTTTTCGTATCTCATTGAAGCGTCTGTTCTGTGAGAAAGTCTAACGGTAGATTTTCTAATTGAAACAGGGTCAAAGGTTGCGGATTCAAGAGTGAGAGTGTTTGTGTCCTCAACAATTTCCGAATCAAGTCCGCCCATAATTCCTGCAATAGCAACAGGGGTGTTGTCGTTGCAAATCATAAGAGTGTTTTCGTCAATATTTCTGTCTACGCCGTCAAGAGTTTTAAATGTAAACGGCTTGTCAAATCTCTTAATTCTGATTTTGTCAACCTTTCTTGAATCGAAAGCGTGCATTGGCTGACCCATTTCAAGCATAAGATAGTTTGTCAGGTCTGCAAGAAGATTTATCGCTCTCATTCCACAATAGAAAAGTCTGATTCTCATATTTACAGGAGCAACGTTCTTTGTGATATTTTCAACCTGCAAGCAAGAATATCTCTGGCAAAGAGGGTCTAAGATTTTCATATCAACCTTTGGCAAAGCGTCAAACTGTTCAAGCTTAACCACTTCAATAGGCTTTAACTCTCTGCCTGCCAAAGCGGCAAACTCTCTTGCAATACCATAGTGACCCCAAAGGTCAGGACGGTTTGTGAGGGACTTGTTATCTACCTCAAAAATAATATCGTCAATCTGGTAAAGCTCCTTGATGTCGGTTCCGTTTGCGACCTCATACGGAATTTCCATAATGCCCGAATGTTCGTCACTAATGCCGATTTCACGCTCTGAACAGCACATACCGTTTGAGGTGTAGCCTGCCAAATCTCTCGGTGTAATTTCAATTTCACCGATTTTTGCCCCTACCTTTGCAAAGGCTGTTTTCATACCAACTCTGACATTTGGCGCACCACACACAACGTCGGTTTCTTTGCCGTCGCCTGCGTCAACCTTTAAAAGGTGCAACTTTTTGCTGTTAGGGTGATTTTCAACACATTTAATTTCAGCAACAACAATACCGCTTATGTCGCTGCCCTTAAAGAAAATTTCGTTTTCCACCTCGGCAGTTGAAAGTGAAAATTGACTGATAAGCTTTAATTTATCAAGACCTGTTAAATCAACAAAGTCCGAAATCCAGTTCATAGACAAAAACATACTATTCTTCCTCCCTTGTTATTCGTCGTCCGTAAATTGCGAAAGTGCTTTAAGACTACCGCTGTTAAGGTCACGAATGTCCTTGACGCCGTATTTCATCATAGCAAGTCTTGTTAGACCAAGACCGAACGCAAAGCCCGTGTATTCTTCAGGGTCAATTCCGCCCGCTTTTAAAACTTCAGGGTGAATCATACCGCATGGGCAAAGTTCCAACCAACCGCTGTGTTTACACGACGGACAACCCTCACCGCCACAAATAAGACAGCTAATGTCAAGCTCAAAGCCAGGCTCAACAAACGGGAAAAATCCCGGACGAAGACGCACCTTAATGTCCTTTTGGAACACTTCTGAAAGCATAGTTTTCATAAAGAAAATAAGGTTTGAGATAGAGATATTCTTGTCAACCATAACACCCTCCATCTGGAAAAATGTGTTTTCGTGACAAGCGTCTGTTGCTTCGTTTCTGAAACATCTGCCCGGGAAAATCGCCTTGATTGGTTTACCGTCATTTATCAAAGCGTCCTTGTACTTTTTGTAAATTGCATTTTGTGCCGCAGAGGTCTGGCTTTTCAAAAGCTGACCGTTTTCCAGATAATATGTGTCCTGCATATCTCTTGCAGGGTGGTGCTTAGGAATATTAAGGGATTCAAAACATTCGTAGTCTGTTACGACCTCGCTGTAATCCTCCACGGTAAAACCCATAGACCTGAAAATCTTTTCGCACTGTCTTTGAACAAGCGTAATCGGGTGATACGAACCTCTGTCCAAATCCACAGGCATTGAAACGTCAAATTCAGGGCTTGCGTTAAGTTCCCTTTCAAGTTCAAGCTGTTTAAGCTCGTTCATTTTTGCCGTAATCTTCTCCGAAACCTCGTTTTTAAGCTCGTTTACCTTCTGTCCGAAAGCCTTTTTTTCCTCGTTCGAGAGGTTTTTCATTTCCTTCAAAAGGTCGGTTACGCTACCTTTTTTGCCTAAATATTTTACTCTGATATTTTCCAATTCGGAAACTACTTTGCTGTTTGAAAGCTCTTCCTGAAGCTGGCTCTTCAAAAGCGTAATTTTACTGTCCATAATCAATTTCCTTTCAAATTTTTTAAAAACAAAAAATCCGTCCCACTATTTACTTAAAAATAATGAGACGGAAAAATTTTTTCACAAAATAATCCGTGGTACCACTCAAATTGCAAAACGAAAATTCAAAAAAACTTCGTTTATACCACTCTTTAGTGCTTTAATGCAGCACATACATTCTGCTTTTCACAGACGGCTCGTAAGTCGAAATTCAACATTTGAAAAAATACGATTATCCCACCAAAAAATCGCTCTCTGAAATTTAACCTCAAACGCTACTAAAACCTTAGTCATAGCCTTTTTCAATATACAAACTTAGTTTAGCACATTTTTCAAAGCTTGTCAAGTAGGAAAACGGCACTTTTCATCGGTTCATACCGCAACGTGGTTTGTCGTTTGTAGCTGTAACTCTGTCGTGAATCCAACAAACTTTAAAATTTCGTCAGGATATAAAAGTTACGGTCAAGCCTTTTCAAAGGCTTGCAGGGGTCTAGGGGGCGGAGCCACCTAGTCGCCGTCCGCAGACGGCGAAATACCCCTATACCATTAAGCGTTTTTCGGGGAAGTCAAAACTAGAACCATCTAGTTTTGACGTGGGGTGCTTTTCAAGAAAAAAGCACCCCTACTTGCAAGGTTTATCAAACTCCCCTCGTAAAATAGTCCGGTGGACTATTTTGCGATAGACAAAGTAGGATAACTGTTTTACAAATTTGATAACTTAAAATATTTCGCTATTTCAACAAATTTTCAACAAAAAAATTCTAGCCTAAGCGGTTTCCTATCTTCCCCACACGTCAAAGTACACGCTCTAAACCGCAAACTGTTTTGGCAACAAGATGATTGGTAAAGGCACGCTCGCAGTCGTTGCTTTTTAAAAATCGGGGCATTGGGTTGGGGTTGGCGGGAAGAGGGTTCCAAAGGGGGAATATGCGAAACTACGTTTCGCATGCGAGTTTTTCGTTTTGCAAGCAAAACTGCAAAACTCTGGTTTGTGCGTACAGACGGGTTTGCAATTGCTGAAATCTTGTCTAATGCCCCGATTTTGGGGTTTTTGGTTTTTCTTGCGACGGCTTTAGACGGAGCAAGAAAAACATTCCCGCTTTCCTAGTTGGTTTTCCCCCCTTAAAAGGGTAGTTGGGTAGGTCACAAACAAATCTAGGAACGAAGTTCCTACGGGCAAACTTTGGCTTTCATTATGAAATTTGCCAAACCTTAAAACCCTTGCACGTTTTCCTGACCGACTTTGTACGTCGCAAAATAGTCCACCGGACTATTTTGCGAGGGGAGTTTGTTAAACCTTGCAAGTAGGGGGACTTTTTACTTGAAAAGTCCCCCATCGCAAAAACATAATGGCTTATGTTTTTGCTCCCCCCCGAAAAACGCTTAATGGTATTGGGGCGTTTCGCCGTCTGCGGACGGCGACTAGGTGGCTCCGCCCCCTAGACCCCTGCAAGCCTTTGAAAAGGCTTGACCGAAACTTTAATTTTCTGACGAAGATTCAAAGTTTGTGAGGTTAAACGTCAAAGTTACAGTTACATAAATCAAACCACAGCGTGTGCTGACCCGATAAAACGCAACGTTTCCGAAACTTTTATTCTATGGCGAATTTTTCAATTACCAATTTAGATTTATGAATTATTAGTTATACGCTTTAAAAGCATTTTCGGCACATTCAAGCTCTTTGCTGTCCTTTTTAATTGTAAAAAGGCTGACAATTGGGCAAATGACAAGACCCGAAAGCATTGTGAAAGCTCCGCAGTTAAGTGGCGACATAATATTAATTTTCCAGCCCCAGCTTGCAACCTCGCTTGTTATTTGCGGAAACCAACCCATTGAGAAAAGCGCCGTATGCACGATTGTTACGCCAACGCCCCACGCAAAACAGGTGTAAACAGCCGTCTTTGAGATTTTTTTGGAGAAAAGTCCCCACAAAAACGGTGCCAAAAACGACCCTGCCAAAGCACCCCACGAAATTGACATAAGTGTTGTGATATATGCGTTTTTGTTAATTGCCATAACAACCGACAAAGCCAGAAACAGCACGATTAAAATTCTTATGCACAAAACCTGCTTTTTGTCGTCCATGTCCTTTTTAAACGGCTTAATCATGTCGATTGTCATTGTGGAACTTGACGTAAGCACCAACGACGAAAGAGTTGACATTGAAGCTGACAAAACCAGCACAATTACAACCCCGAACAAAGCCGTCGGCAATGCGTCGTTCATCATGTTCGGAATAATCGAATCATAGTCAAGTTTGCCGTTTGAAAGAACCGACACCAGATTTTTCGTTTTGTCGTTTGCGTCCGTTGTGGAGAAAATTCTGCCGAAACCGCCGATAAAGTACGAACCGCCCGCAACAACGATTGCGAAAACTGTGGAAATAATGCTACCTCTGGTGATAGCCTTGTCGTCCTTGATTGTATAGAATTTTTGCACCATTTGAGGAAGTCCCCAAGTGCCGAGGGAAGTCAGAATTACAACGCCGAAAAGGTTTATCGGGTCAGGTCCCAGAATTGAGCTAAGTTGTCCCTCTTTGATGTTTGCGTCCGTAACTTTTCCAAGTTCGCCCAAAGCCGACGAAAGACCGCCTTTTTGACCGATAACGCAAATCACAACCGCAGCGATTCCCCCAAGCATAATCAATCCCTGAACAAAATCGTTGAGTGCCGTTGCGTGATAACCGCCCACGATAACGTAAATCGCCGTAATCACCGCCATAAGCACAATGCAAACTTCGTATGGAATGTGAAATGCCTGTTCAAAAAGTCGTGAAAGTCCGTTGTAAACCGACGCTGTGTACGGAATGAGGAAAATAAAAATTATCACAGCCGACGAAAATTTAAGTCCCTTAGAACCGTATCTTTTTTCAAAAAATTCAGGCATAGTGGACGCTTCGAGGTGCTTTGTCATACGTCTTGTTCGTTTTCCCAAAACAAGCCACACCAAAAGCGACCCCAAAATTGCGTTTCCGATTCCAATCCACGTTGCGGAAACGCCGTAGTTCCACCCAAACTGTCCTGCGTATCCCACGAAAATTACAGCCGAAAAATATGACGTTCCATACGCAAAAGCCGTAAACCACGGTCCGATATTACGTCCGCCCAACACAAATTCGCTGACGTTTGAGGTCTTTTTTCTGCACAAAAAACCTATCCCCAGCATTACAGCCAGATAAATAATCAAAATTGCCCATACCATTTTTCTAAAATCCCCTTTGTTAATTAAAATTTGCTTTAAACCGCACCCGCTTTAAATTCCTAAAGCGGTTTGGCGAAATTCAAGGAAGTTTCCTTTTTTAACGCAAGAAAACTTCCGAATTGTTATAAATTAAGCCTTAAAATTACATATTATAAACTTCAACCGCACTAAGAAGTTCATACTTTTCGCCCAAAACTTTCTGTGCCTTTTCGTCGTCCGAAGTTTTAATAACAATTGACGCATTTTCCCCCGACATAAGGGCGTACATATACTTAATGTCTAGCTTGTTTTCGCTTAATGCACCGCTAAGGTTTTTAAGCGTACCGAAATGGTGCGGAATTTTCACCGCCAAAACGTCCGTAAGCATTGAGGAAAAACCTGCTTCCGACAGCACTTCGCAAGCCTTTGCAGGCTGGGAAACTATCATTCTTAACATTCCGTAATCGCTTGTATCCGCAAGGCTTATGCAGATAATATTTATGTTGTTTTTTGAAAGAATTTCGGTGACTTCTTCAAGTCTGCCAAGTCTGTTTTCAATAAAAATCGTAAGCTGTTTCATATTTTTATCCTTTCCGACTTAGTCTTTCTTTTTTCTGTTGTCCGTAACACGTTTTGCTTTTCCCTCAAATCTCTGCAATGTGTTCGGCGATTCAAGACAAATATTTGCGTCCAGTCCCAACATAACACGCAATGCGTTTTTTAGTTTCTTTCTGATTTTTTCAAGTTCGGCAAAATCGTCCGTCATGCTTGCAGGCGAAAGTTCCACCCTGATTGTCAAAATATCGCTGTGACCCTGTCTGTCAACGATAATTTCGTAATGAGGGCCGATTTCTTCGGTCTTTAACAAAACTTCTTCAATCTGGCTAGGGAACACGTTTACCCCACGGATTTTAAGCATATCGTCCGTTCTTCCGCTCAAATTTTCCATTCTTGCTGTGGTTCTTCCGCATTTGCACGGTTCGTACATAAGTCTTGTAATATCTCTTGTTCGATAACGAATAAGTGGCAAAGCCTCTTTAGAAAGGCAGGTTACAACAAGTTCGCCCTTTTCACCCGCAGGCAAAACCTCACCTGTTTCGGGATTTATAACTTCGCACAAAAAATGGTCCTCGTTAATGTGCATACCGCAAAGTTCTTCACATTCGCCCGAAACGCCCGGTCCGATAAGTTCGCTCATGCCGTAATTCTGCGTAATTTTCAAATTTTCGCCAAAAGTTTTTCTCATTTCATCTCTCATAGGCTCTGTCATAAGTTCGCTGCCCACCAGAGCAATGTTAAGATTAAGGTCGGTTTTCGGGTTAAGACCCATTTGTGTTGCGACCTCACCGATTCTCAACGCATACGACGGCGTAGCAACCAACAAGGTTGTGCCGAAATCTTTCATATACATAAGCTGTTTTTCGGTGTTTCCCGTTGACGACGGAATAATACAACCGCCCACACGTTCAAGACCTTTGTGAAGCCCCAACGCTCCCGTGAACATTCCGTATCCAAAACAAATCTGGCACACGTCGTCCTTGCTTGCGCCGCCCGCAACCGCAAGACGTGCCACACATTCCGCCCAAGTGTCAAGGTCGTTTTTGGTATAACCAACCACCGTCGGTTTGCCCGTTGTACCCGACGACGCATGAATTCTCAAAAGTTCGCTTTTGTCAACCGCAAAAAGCCCGAACGGGTATGTATCTCTCATGTCCTGCTTAGTGGTAAAAGGCAATTTTTTCAAATCGTCCAAACTTTGTATATCTTCAGGCTTAACGTTTGCTTCAATCATTTTGTTTCTATAAGGCTCAACTTTTTCATAAACTCTCGTCACAACTTTTTTTAATTTATCAAGCTGTATTTGTTCAATTTCCGCTCTTGAAAGAGTTTCTTCCTTTGCCCAAATCACAATACTTCACTCCTTTAAATCAATAAATATAACGCTGTTTATATTTTAGCACACAAAATCCTGTCTGTCAACAGCATTTTCAAATTTTCCCCGATTTTTTTCAAACTTCAAAAAGCGGTGTCCGTTTTTACAAACACCGCCATTGTGTTAATTTTTATACTTTGCCAAAACCATATCGGAATCGTTAATTATGTTTCTGATAAACGCAAACACCCTGTCTATGGTTTCGCTGTCGCAGGTGGAAATCATATTTTTTGCTTGTTCCAAAGCTTCTTTGCCCACCTGTGCCTGCGAGTGGTAAATGCTGTCAAGCCTTTGTTCGGCTCTTGCGCCAATAGCTTCGTAGGCTTCTTTGATGTCCTTAACGGTTTTGTTTCTGATATCGTCGTAATTTTCAAGGGCAATGTCGATTATGTCCGTAGTCTTTTTACGCTTTAAAATTCTGGTAAACGAACTCATTGTTCCCGACGGGAAATTCTCGCTTGTACCGTAAAGTTTTACGCCCATAACCTTTCTTGTCACCTTGTTTTTAAGGTCGCTCATAACCTTATCCACCGACGTTGACTGGCTGGCGGTTGACAAATCCGAAATTCCCAGATTTTGCGACAACTGTTCGCTCATGGTATCAACAAGCTCGTTGATTCTGTCACGGTGCGTTTCGATACTTTTTCTATACGCTTCGCCCACCTTGTCCATAAGATAGCTGTAAAAATACTTTTCCACTTCTTCCGAGGTTATGTCGTTGTCCTCTTCGTCGTTTTTCGGGCGACATTCCAAAACAGATTCCCTAAGTTTTGCAAAAAATTCATACATCCATCTTTCGGCTTCTTGTTGCATTTCCACAATACTAAGTTGCAAAATCGGCTTTTTGCTTTCCAAAGCCTGCGAAAGGCTTGCAATCTGTTCTTCAAATTCTCTCGTAATATCGCTTAGTTTACGATTATCCAAAGCCGTCATTTCCTCAAACATTCTGAGTTTTGCCGTTGTTTCTTCAAGCATTGTATCAAGCATTGTGATAACTCTTTTTGTTCGGATAACGTCCTTTTGCATAATTATATCACGTTTAAGCGACACTTCAAAATTCAAAAACTGGTTTTCGTAAAAACTTTGGAAATCCTTGTTCACACGCAAATTGCCTGTTTTTCGGTTAAACTCGTCCTGACCGCTTATGCCGAAAGTCACCGCATTAGGCACAATTGCTTCGCTTCGTTCGGTGATACGTTTCATAATTTTGTCCACGTCCTCTTTGCATGACAAAGCGTCCACCATGTTCACCAAAACATAAAGCATACCGAATCTTTGCGGTTGAATGTGGCTCATCAAAAACATTTGCTCGCTTTCGGAAAACGGCAAAAGTGCGTTTGCCACATAAATAATTGCGTCGGCATTAACCAGATAATTTTCCACCTGTCTGTCCAAATCGTCCAAATCCGACAATCCCGGCGTGTCAACGATTCGCACTTCTTTCAGCAGAGGGGCGTTATCCCTTATATCCAGATAATCCACCTTGTCAGGAAAACACGCCATAAGAGGTTCGATTTTTTCTCTTGTAATTTCTTCAATGTTAAGTGGAATCCTGTCGCCGTTTACCAAAACAGCTTCCACCGACGGCACATCTCCATAGGATATTTCATTGATTGTATAAGTTTCGGGCGCAACGTTCACAGGTGCCAGAGATTTTCCCAAAAGTGCGTTTATAATCGTACTTTTTCCTCTTTTAAAATCCCCCAACACCACCAACGTAAACGGCTCGTCGCATTTTTTGTCAATAAGCCCACGCCATTTTTCAAGACCTTCCACAAAGTCCTCACCCAAAACGTCCTTAACGTCTTTTGCGTTGACCAACTCGTTAAGTCTGCGTCTGACAAATGTAATATCCTGTTGAGCAGACTTAAAAGTATTTGCATTATTTTCTGTCATAGCTTCAATCCATTCCCTTTCACAAAGCAGCCGAACCGCTTATGATATTACATCTGATATTACATTCCTGCACCGACGCAACGCCGTTTTGTGGCTTTTCAAGGTCTTTTCGCCAATTGTAAAGTCCGTCGCTGCGTATAAATTCTTCCGCACAGGCAATTCTTCTTTCCGCCTTTGTAAAATCCGCTCCGATTTTTAAATTTCTCGAAGCCACGTTTTTAATTTCTTCGCTGTAACCAATCGCCTTTTCAAAGTTTACGTTAGACTGTTCTCTGCCGTAAAAATCCACAAACCCGTCTTTCAAAATTTTCGCAAAAGTTTTTGAAAACTCGTTAGGGTTGTCAAAGCAAATTACAGACGCTCTGTCGGCGGTAATGTCCGCAAAGTCAATCCATTCGGACAAAGCGCAAATAACCTGATTGTTCACAGGCTGGTTAAAGGATTTTTCCACGGGAATAAATCTGTTAGGCGAATTGGAAATATATGCGCACCCAAAGTTATACACAGGGTGGTTGTTCTGAATTTTTCCACATTCAATACCTATCAAAAGTTGCAATTCTTCCTTAGAAAGCGCCTTTATAAGTCCCGTTGTAACGATAATACACGGTTCGATGATATCGCTTGCGATTGAATAAATGCTCTTTTTGTCGTTTTCTTCACGGACAAAAACTATCGGCAACGAAAGTTCCAGACGTTCGGCGCATTTTCGCACAATATCGTAAACTTCCGGAAACTTCAACATTCCCGCCTGATTGCATTTTGAAAAAAGCATTTTTGCTTCTTGAGTTATGTCGGTGGCGTTTATGCTTTTGCTAAGCTTAGCCCACCCACCGAGGCTCTGAATTTTTTGTCTTACGGCAAAATCCGAATCCAACGCATAGTCTAAAGCTCCGCCCACAACGTGGTTTGAAAAGCTTCTTGTGTATGCGTTAAGGTACGACCTGAAACTTGTGTCTATACTCATAAGAGGATTAGAATTTACCGTTTTATCTATGTTTAATTCGCTCATAGAATATTTTCCCCCTGTAAAATTTCAAGCTGTCCGACTTAGCCGTCTACCGTACCCGTCAAAGCACGTCTTACTGCATAAGCGCTCTGCAAAACCTTTGACGCTTCCTCTGCAATATTGTGAAGTCTGTCCATTTCCTTTTCCGAAACTTCTTTCTTTTCCGCTTTAAGGCGGTTAAGGTTATCCAAAGTTTTCTGGGTGTCACGAAGAATAATTTCGGTTTCGCTTTCAATTTTACCTTTAAGACCCTCAAACGAATTAAATACCTGTTTACGAACGGTTTCGCTGAAGTCCGTAGTAATTTTCATTTCGTGGAACTGCTTTTTAACCTGGGTTTTAAAATCAGCCTTGTACTTGTCGATTCGTTCCTGAACCAAAAATTTATCAACGGCAAATTTACCGCCGAAAGTACCCGCAATTCCTGCCAGAACCATAAGGCACAGCGTAACAGGACCCCCTGCGATTCCCAAAAAGCTTGCAAAGAACAGCGAACTGTAAAACGTTGCATAAAATCCCGCAAATCCCGTTGCACCGCCCAGCAAAGCGCCCTTTATGCCCGCTTCTCTGAATCCGATAAACAAACCGCCAGCACCGTAACTTCCGATAGTCGAAGCGATAATCTTATCCACAGCACCGCCGTTTCGTGACGCTTTTTCCGACACGGAAAACATTTTCTGAATCTTCGCAATGCTCTCGAAAAATTCGTCCTCAAACGACTGCAAACGCTCCGCTTCGTTAGAAAGAGCCACGTTTATTTCGTTCTGAATCTGTTCGCAAATAAGTTGCGCCCTTGCTTCGATAGACTTGCGAATGTTTTCCGTCAGTTTTTGATGAACATTCTGAAGTCGCTCTTTTTTCAAATCTTCGCTGAACATAGGGAAATTGTCAATAACTTCCATTGCCGTCTGCTCAATTTTTACCCAATAATCGTCCAAAACAGGTTGCAAATCTTCGTAAACCTTGTTCGCAGCGTCATTGATATTAACAAACTCCGCACGTTTTTTGTTTCGGATTTCTTCGATTTCGTCAATGGCTTTTTGATAATTAACCATAAATTCGTCGTTTTCCATCATCAAAGCGTTTTCCTGCAAAACAACAGAATTTAAAATTTCCGTACCGCTGTTTGCGATTTTTGTAGACAAAATCTGCAACGTGATTGCTCCACGTTCTTTCGTCAGCAACGTTTCCAAAGCTTCTTCAAATTCAGGAAAATTCGATTCTTCCAAAGCCTGACGGTCGCCGTTCATCTTCGCCGTCAAAGCCTTTTTCGCATAAATTCCGATAACCTTTGGCGTGCCGATTTTTCTCTTGTATACGGCAAATTCTCTGGAATCTTCGCCCATTACCTGTTTTGCTTTTTCCATAACGTATCTGCCGATACGATTACGCACGGTTTCCACAATTTTGTTTTCGTCCTCTTTTGAAAACGTTCCGAAACAGTTTACCGCAAAAATAATTCTTCCTACGTCGCTTGTAAGCATTTTCTTTTCCAAAAAGTCCTTTTCAAACTGTGAAAACGGCGAATTTGCACTTATAACAAAAACCGCAGCGTCAATTTCAGGCAAAATCGACAGCGTAACATTTGTCATTTGTTCGTCGTCGTTAAGCCCCGGCGTGTCAATAATGTCAACGTTGTTTTTGCAAAAATCGGTTGCGTAATGAACAGTCGCTTCTTTGACTGTTTCGGCTTTCATTTCCGATTCTTCTGTCAGCTTCGTAACGTAGTTTTCAAGCTGGTCAATAGCCACTTTTTCGTGGTTGCCGTCCTTGTATTCAACCTCAACGTAAGGTTCGTCGCTGTATGTAACTCTGTTCAGGGTTGCCGTTGCAGGCAAAACGTCCGCAGGCAAAACTTCTTCACCCAACATTGCGTTGATGAGGGTGCTTTTGCCACGCTTGAACTCACCCACGATTGCGACTTCAAAGTGTTCGTTTGCCACTTTGTCAATGGTGTCCCTGATTGACGAAGCGTTGTTTGAAAGCGAAACCTGTTCGCTCAAAACAAGAAGTTTTTCAAGACTGTCGGTCAAGGTTTTGACAGTTTCGTTGTAGGCAGAATAGCTACCGAATTCGTATGGCTTTTCCATTCTTTCTCAAGTCCTTTCAAACTTAATTTATGTAATATTGCGTTAAAATTCGCTGAAAATTTACAAAAAAGTGCGTCTGCGCCTGACCCGTCGGCGAAATTTTCCGCCAAAGACATGGCAAAGGCATAGCAAACCCTATATAGAAATTATACACAATTTTTCATAAAAAGTCAACAAAATATATCAAAAAATTATGTATAATTCAAAGTTTAACATTTTTCACAAATTCCCACCCTGATTATACTGCAAAATGCCCATAAAAACGTGGTTGTGCTGTTTAAATGGGTAAAACATTTTTTACGGTTTGTGACCGCTGTGGATTGTAATGTGTAGCTGTAACTCTGTCGTGAATCCACACAAACTTTATAAAATCGTCAGAACATAAAAGTTTTCGTCCACCTTTTTCAAAAGGTGGTGGGGGTTGAGGGGGCAACGCCCCTCATCGCTGCTCGCAAGCAGCGAAATCCCATATCTTCCAAAGCGTTTTTCGGGGAAGTCAAAACTAGAGCCATCTAGTTTTGACGAGGGGGACTTTTCAAGAAAAAAGTCCCCCTACCGACAAGGTTTAACAAACTCCCCTCGCAAAGTCAGGTGGGAAAACATGCAGGGGTTTTAAGGTTTGGCTAGTTTTATGATGATAGCTAAAGTTTGCCAGAAAATAAAAGTTTCGGTCAAGCCTTTTCAAAGGCTTGTAGGTTTCCAAAGGACGAAGTCCTTTGGTCGCCGTCCGCAGACGGCGAAACACCCCAATACCATTAAGCGTTTTTCGGGGAAGTCAAAACTAGAGCCATCTAGTTTTGACGAGGGGGACTTTTCAAGTAAAAAGTCCCCCTACCGACAAGGTTTAACAAACTTCCCTCGCAAAATAGTCCGGTGGACTATTTTGCGACGTACAAAGTCGGTCAGGAAAACGTGCAGGGATTTTAAGGTTTAGCAAATTTCATGTTAAAAGCTAAAGTTTGCCCGTAGGAACTTCGTTCCTATATTGGTTTGTGACCTACCCAACTACCCTTTTAAGGGGGGGAAAACCAACTAGGAAAAGGGAACTAAGAAAACCTACAAAATCGGGGCATTTCCCTTCCCCAGCACGGTTTCCCCCTTTGGAACCCTCTTCCCGCCAACCCCAACCCAATGCCCCGATTTTTAAAAAGCAACGACTGCGAGCGTGCCTTTACCAATCATCTTGTTGCCAAAACAGTTTGCGGTTTAGAGCGTGTACTTTGACATATGGGGGAGATAGGAAACGGCTTAGACTAGAGCATTTTAGGGGTTATAAATTTGTTGAAATAGGAGAATTTTCTTGTTTTCAAACTATCAAAAGAAGTTACCTACTTTACAAACTTGCTTCCGCTCTGACCTCTTAGGCGAAGTGTATAATTGGAACTGACAAAAGCCACAGTCACGCTTCGTTTGAAAGACTGCTGTGTTCAAATTGACCGTCTTAGGGTTCGGCTCATGTTCTCATCAAGGTGATAAAATTTAGTGCATTTTTCAAAGTCGCAATGACTGGGAGTTTTGTGGTTTTGCGAAGCAAAATTGCCGTCGCTGTTGACGGCAAAACAAAATCTCCGAAACAAAACGCTTTAGCGTTTTCGTTTAGAGCATAAGAGCCGTCGGCTAACTTCCCCACCTAGCAAGGCATTCTTTGGTTACTTTCTGTTGCCAGACAGAAAGTAACTGGGGGTTGACAACCAATTGCAAATCATCACACAGTTACTTAGGGGGCAACGCCCACTACTGACAAACTTTAGCGACTGACTTGAAATTTGCCAAACCGCTAAACCTTTGCACATTTCCCTAACCGACTTTGTTTATCGCAAAATAGTCCACCGGACTATTTTGCGAGGGGAGTTTGTTAAACTTTGCAAGTAGGGAAACTTTTTTCTTGAAAAGTTTCCCCAGCTGAAATAAGATGGCTCTTATTTCAGCTACCCTTTCAAAAACGCTTAATGGTATAGGAGTATTTCGCCGTCTGCGGACGGCGACCAAGGGCTTCGCCCTTTGGAAACCCACCACCTTTTGAAAAAGGTGGACGAAAACTTTTATATCCTGACGAAATTTCAAAGTTAGCGAAAAACGAAAAGTTTAAACTATTACAAACTTTGCCACCGAACAAAACAAACTTTACTACCCAACAAAAGCGTGGTGAGGTGAATCGATGAAAACGGCACGTTTTCCGAAAACTTTTATGTTCTGACGGACTTTCGAGGATAGTGGGGATTCACGGCAATGTTACAGCTACAACCCACAAACTATGGTTATCACAAACTGTGAAAATGCGTTTGGCAGAAAGTTCAGTTCACCCCAAAGTGTATGTTACGGGGTATATTCAGGCGGTGCGGTTTAGTTCGGTTTTAAAAAAAGTAAACTGTCAAGCATTTTCATTTTTATTTTTTGTCGGCGTACATTTGAGTTTGGTAACTGCTGTTTTAAATAAAACAAATTAGGAGAAAATTTTTGCATTTTTTAATATTTTTTGCTAAAACCTCTTGAAAACGATTAGAAAGTGTGATAAAATATTAACATAAACAAACTTTTAAGGGGGATTTTTATGGCAGAACCAATCATCACGCAAGGTCATTCATACAAAAGCAATATGCTTGCTGTGTACGATTGTGCAAACAACAAGTTTGTTTACAAATACGGCAAAGGCACTTACGACGCTTGTTTTGACGACAGACCTTTATGGGATATTTTTGAGCAGTCGGGAACGGTTTTGCCTGAAACAGCAAGCATTTTTAAGAATATTTTGACAGACATTGCCAAAAGTGACGACACAATCGCCTATTTCACCGAACTTTTCATGAAAAACGCCAAAGGCGAATGGAAGTGGTTCAGGGTTGGTTTCATAAGCGTTTGTCCGCACAGTCAGGTTGCGTTGACTTTTTCGGACATAAACGAAGAAATTTCAAGCAAAAACTTGCTGAAAAAGAACTCCCTTTTCGATCCTCTCACGGGGCTTAGAAACAGGGCTAACTTCTGCAGTGCCGTTTCAAAAGAATTTGAGGAAAACCCTTTGGCGGTTGAGGGCGGAAAATACGCATTTATTTACTTTGATATTGTAAAATTCAAGGCGATAAACGACCTTTTCGGGATTCATGAGGGCGACAAGCTTTTGACATATGTTGCCAGAGTTATGGAAAATGCCGTTGGCGAAAGGGGATTTTGTTCAAGGCTCGGTGCCGACCAGTTTATTGCCTGCGTAAACGTGGATTTTTGCACGCCTGAAAGGTTTATTGAAGTTTTAACCGAAGCAATTTGCAATTTTGATTTTGAAATAACTTTCAACGCAGGAATTTACATTACAAACAGCGAACATCTCGACATAGACATAATGATGGACAGAGCGATTATCGCACAGCAGTCAATCAAGGGAAGTTACACCGAAAAAAGCGCATATTTCGTTGACCGCATGAGAAGTGATATGCTTAGTGAACAGGAAATTGTGGGCATGATGGCGATTGCTCTTGCTGACGGCGAATTTATCATTAACTATCAACCGCAGTACAACCATTCTTCAGGTGCGTTGATTGGCGCAGAAGCGCTTGTCAGGTGGAATCACCCTGAAAAAGGCATAATTTCGCCGGGGGTTTTTGTTCCGATTTTTGAGAAAAACGGTTTTATTACAAAACTTGATTTATACGTTTTTGAGCAGGTGTGTAAATTTTTAAGAGAATGTCTGGACGAGGGTTTAAAAGTTGTACCTATTTCCACAAATTTCTCCAGATACGACATATTTATCCCTGATTTTGTACAGCGTTTGGAAGCTATTCGCACAAAATATGATATTCCGTCAAAGTATCTGAAAGTTGAACTGACAGAAAGTGCGGTTATCGGAAACGTCCAACGTGCAACGGAAATTATCGACCAGCTTCACAAATCGGGTTACGTTATTTTTATGGACGACTTCGGAAGCGGTTATTCGTCTTTGAACGTTCTCAAAGACATTGACCTTGACGTTATCAAACTTGACATGAAGTTTTTGGAGGACGAAAAACAGGACGGCAAAGGCGGTACGATTATTACGTCGGTTGTGCGTATGGCTAGGTGGATTAACACGCCTGTTATCGCAGAGGGCGTAGAACTTAAAGCGCAGGCGGACTTTTTAAAGAGCATAGGTTGCGATTATGTTCAGGGATTTTTGTACGCAAGACCGCTGGCACAGGAAAAATATCACGACGTTTTGAAAAACTGCAAGCTTGACAGCATAGAACAGCAGTTGCACCTTGTAAACGACATGGAAATTGAGGACTTCTGGAATCCTAAATCCCAAGATACGTTGGTTTTCAACAGCTACATAGGCGGTGCGATTATTTTCGATTACGACGGAAACGAAGCGGAAATTCTCAGGGTTAATCAAAAATACCTTGACGAAAGCCGTATAAATATTGCGGAAAAAGATTTAATGCAACTTAACCCGCTGGATTTCTTCGACGACGAGAACAGAGCAAAGTACAAAGAAGCATTGCAAAGAGCGATTGACACGGGCGAAGAACAGGTTGTGGAAACGTGGCGACGCATTTCGGCTTCGTGCTGTCAAATGGAAAATTTCTGCGTCAGAAGCGTTATAAGGGTTATCGGCAGACACGCAAACCAGCATTTGTTCTTTGAAACGGTGCAAAACGTCACCGACGAAGTGAACAGACGTGAGGACATTTTGCAAACGGAAAAGCGGTTTAAGATTGTCACCGACCAAGTTCAGGTGTATTTCTGGGAATACGACATCAACACCAGAGAAATGCGTCCGTGTTTTAGGTGCATGAGAGATTTGGGGTTGCCGTCGGTGGTGAAGAATTACCCTGACCCTGTGTTTGAGAGCGGTTTGTTCCCGCCGGAAGTTAAGGATATGTATTACGACTGGCACGAACGACTTGCAAATGGCGAAAAAGAAATTCAGGGCGTGATACCGCTAACGGCGGATAGAATACCGTTTATGGTGAGATATACCAACGAGTTTGACAAGTTCGGACGACCTGTCAAGGCGTATGGCTCCGCAACGTTGATACAGTAAAATAAAGAAAACGACGGCAGAGATAAAGTTCTCTGCCGTTTTTTTACCAACAAAAAAGCGACAGGCTTTTAAACCTGTCGCTTTATGCTTATGGAGAAATTTTAAGAAAATTGGAAAGTTATGTACTTTACACTATAAATTATACCTGCCAATGTGTTAGTTTTGTGACAATTCAATAAAAAGCACATAAATTTTTCCTAATTAAGCATTTTCTGCAAGATATTTCTTATAAGATTCGTTGAATTTTTCAATTTCGGATTCGATAGTACCTTCGTACATACTCTTGAGCTGTGCCCATGTATAATTAGCGCCTGAATCTGCGTCCGACTTAGAAACTGACGAGTACATATAAGCAACAATTGCTTCCTTAGTATCGTTTGTAGCAGCATCGTCGTCCGAAAGTGTGCTTGAAATACCGTAACCTACGTCGTAAATTCTGCTGAACTGGTCAGAAATAAGGTCCTCGTAAACAAGCTGGTAGCTGTTTTCGTTAAAGTTAGGGTTGTTAAGGTAGAACTTATCCTTCGTAGCCTGTGTGTATTCGTCGTTTACATAAACGATTCTTGCACATTCCATCCAAGTTTTCATAGCGTCTGCCTTTGTTGAACCCTTAACCCACATATATGCAAGCGGTGAAACTGACATATAGTATTCGTCAGCGTTAGGGTCCTTAGGAATCGGAACACATCTCCAGTCGTCGTCTGCGCTAGGTGTATGAGTATCAATAGAAGCCCAAACGCCCATTGCATAGAACAAGCAGTTTTCTTGGAATGCGTCGGAAACCTGACCCTTCCATTCGGTGTTGATAAGGTTATCCTTTGACAAACCGTAAAGGAAGTTTGCAGCTCTTTCAAGGTCTGCGTCGTTTACATTAGAATAGTATTCCTGAGTATCTTCGTCGTATTCAATAAGACATTTACCCGTTGTATGGAAAATGTGGCAGTGCAACCAACCGTTTACGCCATAGTAAACATTTTCTTCGTCGCCGTATGAAGCCCATTCTCTCATAATGGATTCAAATGCGTCCCAGTCCCATTCGCCTTCAAGGTAAAGTTCCCACGGGTCGTCAAGACCGTATGTTTCGATATTTTTCTGGTCGTATGTAATAACCGACTGAACTTCAAATGTAACAGGTGCAACAAAGTGTTTTCCGTTAATTGTGAAGTCCTCTGCAGCGTCCTTAACTCCGCTCCACAAAGCAGAATCAAAGTCTACGATTGAATCAATCGGCTGGAACATTTCCTGAACAACGTTGCAAGGGAATGTCATTTTCTGTTCAAACCAGAACATATCAGGAATGTCGTTTGCAAGAATAAGTTCAGCAAGTTTTTCGTATTTTTTAACCGAAGTTGTTCTGACATATTCGATAGAACCGCCGTACTGTTCAAAAAGTGCAAGGTCTGTTCTCTTTTCGGCACTTCCCTTTGCAGGGTTAATATCGAAGTACGAAAGCCATTTGATATTTCCGTCTGCTCCGTCAGGAATCGGTGTAATGGAAACCGCTTCCGGGTCGTCGCCGTTTGACGGTGCGGGAGTTGTAACTTTTACGTCCTCTTTGCCTTCAAAAGGGGTCGTAGACGTCTTTTCTTTTTTGTCGTCGCCATTGCCACAGCCAACTGCTGAAAAACAGCAAGCAAGAGCAAGCATACCGGCGGTAACTCTTTTAATAGTTTTCATAATTTTCTTCCTTTCAAAATTTTAAAAACAAAACGTAACATAATATGCTTGAAAATAAGCACAAAAAGTCATCATTTGCATTATATCACACAATGTAAACGTTGTCAACACTTTAATATGCAATATAACTGTTTTGTACAAATTGTGTATCAACTTTCTGTATAATTTGCACAACTACAAATATCTTGACAATCTACATTTTTTGTGGTAAAATAATTTAGTGAGTTTGGTTAAACTCAAATTAGCTGAATATTTGCTTGTGTAGCACAGTTGACAAACGTGACGTTTGTATCCATTCGCCTCGCTATAATTTTGAATTATTTTTTCATTTGTATTGCTCGGCGGTCAGAGTTAGCTAATACTTGCTTGTGTAGCACAGTTGGTAGTGCAGCGCATTCGTAATGCGCAGGTCGCAGGTTCGAGTCCCGTCACAAGCTCCACTTCACCTCACGATTGGTTTCGTGGGGTGTTTTATTTTATTATTGAGTTTGCAATTCTAAATTTAATACTTGCTTGTGTAGCACAGTTGGTAGTAAGCGCATTTGCCGAGCAAACGACTGCTGTCGGTGACAGATTAAAGGAGTTTGCGAGGTGAAGAAATAAGGAGAATTGCGACGGCGACAGCCGAGCAAGGCGACTATATTTCTGACCGTATATGCGCAGGTCGCAGGTTCGAGTCCCGTCACAAGCTCCAAAAAAGGATAGGTTCTATGAACCTATCCTTTTTGTTTACCTTAAAATTTCTTCGATTTTTTCAATTTCTTCAGACGAAAAATTCAAATTGTCAAGACAACCCACGTTCTCCGCAATTTGCTCCGGACGGCTTGCGCCGATAAGCACCGTCGCCACAGCCTTGTTGTGCAAAACCCACGCCAAAGCCATTTGCGAAAGCTTTTGACCACGGCTTTCGGCAACCTCTCTCAAAGCGTTAAGTCGGCTTAACATTTTTTCGTCAAG
>CAYZOV010000023.1:0-25317 GCA_964480525.1 uncultured Ruminococcus sp. | reverse complement strand
GGGGGTTAAGTGGGGACAGCGTCCCCCTTATCGCCGTCCGCAGACGGCGAAATGCCCCAATACCCTAAAGCGTTTTTCGGGGGGAGCAAAAACATAAGCCATTATGTTTTTGCGAAGCAAAATTGCCGTCGGTGTTGACGGCAAAACAAAATCTCCAAAACAAAACGCTTTAGCGTTTTCGTTTACTACCCTTGAAAAATGCTTTAAGGAATAGGAGAATTTCGCCGTCTGCGGACGGCGACTAGGTGGCTCCGCCCCCTAGACCCCTGCAAGCCGTTGAAAAGGCTTGACCGAAACTTTTATATCCTGACGGAATTTCAAGGTTTGTTGGATTTAACGGCATTGTTACAGTTACAATAAACAAAGTGCGTTTATCACAAACTGTGAAAAAGCGTTTGGCAGAAATTTCAGTTCACCTCAAAGTGGGGTTTTATATTTTGATTTATCATTTTGTCTAGGTTCGGTTTTAAAAAAATTACTTCTTTTCCAGTTCGTCAACACGTTTTGACAGTCTTTCAATCAAGCCGAGCTGTCTACAAAGTTCCTGCGAAACAGGGTCGGGAATATGAATCTGGTCGAGGTCACTATTTTTGCCAAAACGCTTATTCACAATTCGTGCGGGAACGCCAACCGCCGTAGTATACGGCGGAACTTCCTCCAAAACAACGGCGTTTGCGGCGATTTTTGCGCCGTCGCCAACTTTGAAAGGTCCGAGAATCTTCGCACCGCTTCCCACCATAACATTATTTCCGAGGGTCGGGTGGCGCTTGCCCGTATCCTTGCCCGTACCGCCGAGGGTTACGCCCTGATACAGCAAGCAATTGTCGCCGATTTCGGCTGTTTCGCCGATAACAACCCCACTTCCGTGGTCAATCAAAAGACCCTTGCCGATTTTTGCGCCGGGGTGGATTTCTATGCCTGTGAGAAACCTCGCAAGCTGTGAAATAATTCTCGCCGTAGTTGTATTCCCTTTTTGGTAAAATTTATGGGCAACACGGTACATCATAACGGCATGGACGCCCGAATATGTTAAAATTATTTCCAAACTGCTTTTAGCGGCAGGGTCACGCTCTTTTATGGACTGAATATCGGCTTTAACGTTTTCAATGAAAGACATAAAATTCTCCTTTCTAGCAAAAAAGCCCCTTGCCACGGCAAAAAGCCACGGTCAAGAGGCAGAAAAATTCATTTCCACGGTTCCACTCTTAGTTTCACTCGAAGTTCTTTAACGCAGAATATACGAAAAGGCATTACCCTTTTTGTTTGCAATTTAATTGCCGAAAACCGCACTTTCACGACTGCCCTTTAAAACCTCTCACCAACGGTTTCTCTCTGGAAAAGTTAATGTCGCTAATCTTGTTTTCACATTTTTAGTATTTAATACATTTTAGCACACTTTTTAAAATTTTGCAAGTCCAAATTATTTGCTTGAATCAATATATTTCCAATAAGCTTTAAGATAAATTCCGCCTGAAATAATTGTCAAAACCGCACTAATCCACATGAGGATTTCGTTAAGCCAAAAGACGTGTACGCCAAAACCCTCCAATGCCATTATAGCAACCAAAGCAATCATTGTGAATGCGGTTTTCAATTTTCCCCAGATTCCTGCGGCAACCACAACGCCTTCGCCTGCTGTAACAAGGCGGAGCGCCGACACCATAAATTCCCGTGCAAGGATAATTACCACCGCAACAGGGTCAACCCAGCCGATAGCCGTAAAGCAGACAAGCGCCGACATTACAAGCATTTTGTCAGCAAGTGGGTCGAGAAATTTTCCAAAAGTTGTTACCAGATTATTTTTTCTTGCAAGGTAGCCGTCGAACCAGTCGGTTATGGACGCCAAAGCAAAGAAAAACAGCGCAACAAAAATGTTAAAAGGCAGCTTTTCAAAAAGCAAAGTTCCCACAAAAAACGGGATTAAAACAACTCTCAAAACAGTAAGTTTATTAGGAAGATTCATTATTTTCATACCTTTCTGGTAATTTTTCTTTTTGTCGGTTTTAATTAAAGCAAAGCCGTAAATCCTTTATTTACACTCTTGTTCCTATCAAATCAAAGTCCAGCAAATCTTCAAGGTGAACTTTGACAAATTCGCCAATCATCAGCTTGCGGTCGCTTGTAAAGAAGATTTTGCCGTCAATTTCGGGTGCGTCGTCGGCGCTTCGACCGAACCAACATTCCGCCAGTCTGTCGTAACCTTCTGTCACAACCTCAACGGTTTTGCCGACTTTTTCCTGATTAAGTTCGTCGAAAATTCTGGACTGTTCGTCCATAATGATTTCCGCACGGCGTTCTTTTATTTCCTCGTCAATCTGGTTATCAAACTCAGCCGCAGGGGTTCCCTCCTCAGCCGAATATGCAAAACAACCCAAACGGTCAAATCTGATTTCTTTAACAAAATCGCAAAGTTCCTCAAACTGTTCCTCGGTTTCACCCGGAAAACCTGTAATCAAAGTTGTTCGCAAGGTTATTTGCGGAATTTCACGTCTTAGTTTTGCAACAAGGTTTACAAGCATTTCTTTGTTGCCACGGCGGTTCATACGGCGCAAAACGTCGCTGTTGCAATGTTGAATCGGCAAATCGATATACTTAACAAGCTTTTCTTCGGTTTTAAGCACTTCGATAAGCTCGTCGTCAATTCGCTCTGGATACGCATAAAGCGTGCGAATCCATTTAAAGCCGTCGATTTTGCAAAGTTCTTTCAGAAGTTTAGCTAAACACGGCTTTCCGTACAAATCCTCACCGTAACGTGTGGTATCCTGTGCAACAACAACAAGTTCCTCAACACCCACCGACGCAAGCCATTTTGCCTCGTCGATTATACTTTCCATTTTTCTTGAACGATATTTTCCACGGATTGACGGAATTGCACAATATGTACAATTATTATTGCAACCCTCGGCGATTTTTATGTATGCGTAATACGGTTCGGTGGAAATAATCCTTTTTCCGTTTATGTCAAGGTCGTTTTTTTCTCCGTAGGAGCAAATCTGCTTTTTGTCGCACAAAATTTGACGAATAATTTCGCCCAGATTTTTGTTGCTTCCGATTCCCACAACTGCGTCGATTTCGGGAATTTCCTTTACAATTTCATCTCTGTAACGTTCAGCAAGACAGCCTGTGACAACGATTGCTTTAATTCTGCCCTCGTTTTTCAAAAGACCAAATTCCAAAATCGTGTCGATTGCCTCTTGTTTAGCGCTTTCGATAAAACCGCAGGTGTTTATAACAACCACGTCGCCCAAAGCGGCGTCCTGAATAATTTCGTAACCCTCTTGTCTTAAATTGTACATCATGCACTCGGCGTCAACCTGATTTTTCGGACAGCCGAGCGAAACAAAGCCCACTTTTGTAGCCATACACAATACCCTTTCAGCATATATTTATCCATATTTATTTTACACCAAAATTTCATAAAGTCAAGGGTTTTTCGGTAAACAAACAATAATTTCACCTAAATTTCATTTGTGGATATGCGTGGGCGAATCGAAAAGGAAATAATTATTAAAAACCAAACATAGGCATGATGAAAATTTTCACGAATAAAGCGCACTTTGAAGTGTGTTGAACTTTCTTCCAAACGCTCTGCCACGGTTTGATATGAACTATGGTCTGTTTTTTGTAGCTGTAACTTTGCAGTTAAACCCCACTATCTTCCAAAGTCCGCCAGAGAATAAAAGTTTTCGTCCACCTTTTTCAAAAGGTGGTGGGGGTTGAGGGGGCAACGCCCCTCATCGTTGCTCGCAAGCAGCGAAATACCCCAATACCATTAAGCGTTTTTCGGGGAAGTCAAAACTAGAGCCATCTAGTTTTGACGTGGGGTGCTTTTCAAGTAAAAAGCACCCCTACCGACAAGGTTTAACGAACTTCCCTCGCCAAATAGTCCGGTGGACTATTTTGCGACGTACAAGGTTTGACAGCATTAAAAAGCAAGGCAAACTGTTCTCACAAACTTTATAAAATCGTCAGAACATAAAAGTTTCGGTCAAGCTTTTTTCAAAAAGCTTGCAGGGGTCTAGGGGGCATATGCGAAACTTCGGTTTCGTTATGCAAACTAAAGTTTGCATGGGTATTTTGCTTATCGGTCTACGACCGATATTTGCTACGCAAACCGCAAAAGTACCCAGTTTGTTAAAACTTTTAAGATTGTGCCGTCAGCAGACGGCGAAACGCACCTATACCATTAAGCGTTTTTCGGGGGTAGTAAACGAAAACGCTAAAGCTTTTTGTTTCGGAGATTTTGTTTTGCCGTCAACACCGACGGCAATTTTGCTTCGCAAAACCACAAAACTCCCTTTGTGAAGCCATTATGTTTTTGCGATGGGGGACTTTTCAAGTAAAAAGCACCCCTACCGACAAGGTTTTGCAAACACCCCTCGTAAAATAGTCCGGTGGACTATTTTGCGACGTACAAAGTCAAGGGGGAAAACGTGCAAGGGTTTAAAGGCGTGGCAAAACTTATGCCAGTAACCAAAGTTCGCCAGTAGGTGGCGTTGCCCCCTTAAACCGTTTGTTTAGGCTAAAAGATTGCAATACCCCCAGTTACTTTTGTAAAGTAGTCAAAGTCTGTCCGTAGGAACTTCGTTTCTAGATTGGTTTGTGACCTACCCAACTATCCTTTTAAGGGGGGAAAAACAACTAGGAAAGCGGGAATGTTTTTCTTGCTCCACCTAAAGATGTCGCAAGAAAAACCAAAATCCCCCAAAATCGGGGCATTAGACAAGATTTCAGCAATTGCAAACCAGTCTGTACGCACAAACCAGAGTTTTGCAGTTTTGCTTGCAAAACGAAAAACTCGCATGCGAAACGCAGTTTCGCATATTCCCCCTTTGACCCCCTTTTCCTTAGCACCTTTTCCCATTACCCCCGATTTTACCAAGCAACGACTGCGAGCGTGCCTTTACCAATCATCTTGTTGCCAAAACAGTTTGCGGTTTAGAGCGTGTACTTTGACAGGTGGGGAAGATAGGAAACGGCTTAGGCTAGAGCTTTTTAGATATTAAGAATTTGTTGAAATAACATAATTTTTAAGTTGTCAAACTATCAAAAGTAGTTACCTACTTTACAAACTTGCTTCCGCTCTGACCTCTTACCTAAGTTACATCAGCAATCGTTCTCACAATACCGATTTCTTTCATTTTGACGCTAGTATACAATTTGAACATATTCCTCCGCCTTATCAACCAGCTTTTGCGGAAGTTTTATATTGTATTTTTCAATATGATAGGTTAAAAAATCACACCACCTGAATTCTCCGTCGTCAAAAACCTTAAACTCGTTTGAAATGGTTTCACCTGTAACACAATCAATAACTATTTTCGGGCAAATTGCCTTGTATTTAAAAGATTTAAGATATTCTAAAACTTTGGTTTTGTCGTAATCCGCTTTTTCAATTAAAAAATCTTTCACGCTTCCGCAGTCGGCATAGATATTCATTTCCGAAAAACAACCCACATCAACCAAACATCTCAACTCCGTTCTTATTTTCTTTTCTTAGGCGCAGGAAGTTCGTCATACATAGCGTTAAACAGTTTTGCCAAAAAATCCTTATCGTCAACATTTTCAACGAGTAACATATCTTTCGCACCCTGATAAGGCGCTTCGTAAACGGGGTTAATCATAAGCGAAACTGCGGATTTTACCGGCTTTACAAGCAACCTGTTGTCGCATATGCCCCCGACGTTTTTTCCACGGTAATAAATAATGTACTCACCCATCATTGGTCTGTACGTTATTTCGCTAAGTTGTGATAATTGTTCCAATACAAAATTCAAATATTCTTTACTTGAAGCCATTTTTTCTCCAATCTTTCTATAGATAATTCTCCAAAGAGTACGATTGCTATAACACACATTTTCTCATTTGTGGTAACTTTTTTTGGACAGTTAAGTGAACAAACGTTTTGAATATAAGGTTATCCCTTTGCGATATACCAGCTTTTACCCGTATGAACGTCTGCCGTCATAGGAACGCTTAAATTGATACCACTTTCCATTTCTTCCTTTAAAATATCGGCAACACGCTGTGATATGCTCTCGTCACACTCAATTATCAACTCGTCGTGCACCTGTAAAATAAGCCTTGCGTCAAGATTTTCCCTTTTAAGTCGCTTGTAAACGCTCACCATTGCGATTTTAATTATGTCTGCGGCTGTGCCTTGAATTGGAGCGTTCATTGCGGCACGTTTTCCGAAAGCTTGCAAAACCTTGTTTGACGACATAAGTTCGGGAATGTATCTTCGGCGATTGAAAAGCGTGGTTACATAGCCGTTTTTCAAACCGAAATCCACCGTTTCGTTCATAAATTTTTCTACATTAGGATAGTTCTTCAAATAGTTTGCAATGTATTTTTTAGCTTCGCCCACGGACACGTTTATGTCTTTTGATAGCGAAAACGCACCGATTCCGTAAATTATTCCGAAATTAACAGCCTTTGCCGAGCTACGCATTTCGCTTGTTACGAAGTCCTCGGGTACACCGAAAACCTGTGCCGCTGTTGAAGTGTGAATGTCATTTCCACTCAAAAAGGCTTTTTGCATATTTTCGTCACCGCACACAGACGCTAAAACCCTAAGCTCAATTTGGCTGTAATCTGCGTCAACGAGGGTTTTGCCGTTTTCAGCAACAAAAAATTTACGCATATTTCGCCCCAGTTCTTTTCTCACGGGAATGTTTTGCATATTAGGTTCGGTGGACGAAATTCTGCCTGTGCGGGTTTCGGTCTGTTTGAAAACGCTATGCACACGACCGTCCGAATGTACCTCTTTTAAAAGTCCGTCAACATAGGTTGAATTAAGCTTAGTAAGGGTTCTGTACTCCAAAACCAACGGCACAATAGGGTGCTTGTCGCAAAGTTCTTCCAAAACCTCTGCGTTGGTGGAATAGCCGCTTTTTGTTTTCTTTTTGCACGGTAGCCCCAAGTCCTCGAAAAGCACAACTCCAAGCTGTTTTGGGCTTGAAATGTTAAATTCTCTGCCTGCAAGGGTGTGGATTTCCTTTTCAATTTCCGAAATTTTCTCCGAAAGACCTACCCCGAACGTTTTAATGCCCTCAACATCTGCTTTAACTCCGTAAACTTCCATTGACGCCAAAACCTCGCAAAGTGGCTGTTCGATTTCATAAAGGAGCTTGTCCATTTCTTTTATTTTTATTTCTTCCGAAAGTCGCTTGAAAAGTGGATAAAGTGACGCAATATCGGCATTTTCGCCCATATCCTTGCGATAAACCGTCCTGTAGGTTGCACACAGATTTTCCACCGTGTATTCGCTTGCTTGCGAGTTCAAAAGATACCCTGCAAGGTCGCAGTTGAACGTGAGATTTTTAAGCTGTCTTTGGTTTGAAAAAGCAAGCTTGTAGGCGTTTTTTCCCTCAAAACAAATCTTTTTGCAGTCGTTTTCAAAAAATTTCAACACGGTTTCAAGGGTGTTTTCGTCGTTGCCGAATAGGCTTGTTTGCTGTGATAGTTCCTTTGAAATGAAAATTTCATCTTTTGCAAAAATCGAAATTTTGTCGTTTTGCAAAATAAAACAAACCTCGTCGTTTTCGCTGAATCCGTTTAAAACCTCGTCGGTGAGGGTTGAAACCTTAAATTTAGGCAGATTGATTTTTTCTTCTATAACAGGGGTTGTGGCGTTGTCGTCACCGTCCGAAAGTTTGCTCAAAAGCTTGAACATTTCAAGGTCGGTAAGAATTTCGCTTAGCTTTTGATTGTCCTTTGGTTTGTTTTCGTAATCGCCTACATTTTCAAAAATCGGAACGTCCTTGACGATTGTGCCAAGCCATTTTGACTGGTATGCGTCGTCTTTTCCTTGCGATAGCTTTGCAAAAACCGATTTTGTAAAGTTCTTTTCCTCTAAATTTTCGTAAATTCCGTCTACCGAGCCGAATTTTGAAATAAGGGAAAGTGCTGTTTTTTCGCCAATTCCCGAAACACCCGAAATATTGTCGGAGCTGTCGCCCATAAGTGCCTTGACCTCAATTAGCTGTTTAGGTTCAAGCCCGTAAACCTCTTTAATTTTTTCGGGGGTGTAAACTACGGTTTCCTTGTTTGTAGCAAGTCGCACGGTGACGTTTTCGTTTACAAGCTGTAAGCTGTCACGGTCGCCTGTTAAAATATAGCAATGGTTGTCGCCTGTGGAAAAAACACGGGAAATTGTACCCAAAATATCGTCGGCTTCAAAACCCTCCACCTGGAAAATATTTACGCCTAATGCCGTTAAGATTTCCTTGATTTTAGGCATTTGCATAAAAAGTTCGTCGGGCATACCTTTTCGGTTTGCCTTGTAGGTGTCCACCTTTTTGTGGCGAAATGTAGGTGCTTTGAGGTCAAACGCAACAGCCACACAGTCGGGATTGACTGCCTCTATTTCCTTTAGGTAAATGTTCATAAAGCCTGTTAGGGCATTTGTGAAAAAGCCTTTTGTGTTTGACAGCATTTTTATTCCGTAAAAGGCACGGTTCATAATGCTGTTGCCGTCTATTGCTAAAATTTTCATATAAAATCTCCTTTAAATAAGTCTGTAAATTCGTTTCATTTCGTGGGAATATTCGCCGTTTTCGTCTTGAATATACAAGTTATTTTCAACCTGCAAAAACGGATTTCCGCCCTTTTTGCCCTCGACCAAAACAAGCCACGGTGGGGTGTTTGGGTTTTTGCAAACAAATCTAACACGCTTTGGCTCAATCTTATTATTTCGCATTGAAACCATAATATCACAAAGTCTTTCGGGACGATTGCAAATACAAAGTCTGCCACCGAATTTCAGATTTTTGTTTGCCGATTTGCACACGTCGTCAAAACTGCACATAACCTCATGTCTTGCAATAGACACGGCGTCAGAAGAATTTTTCAGCCCCGTGTTGTTAATTTTATAAGGCGGGTTGCAAGTGATAAGGTCAAGCTCCTTATCCGCTTTAAAATTTTGCAGTTCGCCGTGAAAAATTTCAAAATTTTCAAGGTGAGATTTTTCCTTTGTGAGTTTCATTTGCTCCACGGCTTTTTCTTGAATTTCCACAGCGTAAATATACTGCGGAGAATTATTTCTTTTCATCAAAACAGCGATTATACCGCTTCCCGAACAAAAATCGCAAACGTAGTCTTTTTTTCTGGGGTTTGCAAAATCAGCCAGTAAAAAAGCGTCTGTGCCGAATCGGTGTTCGGTTGAAACACAGATTTCTATGCCGTCGCCCAGACTTTCGTAGGTAAAATCAGAATACATACAATTTCTCCTTTTTTAAAAATCATTATTTAGTATTATTTTAACATATTTTTCTTTTCTTGAATAGTGTTTTCTTGAAATTTGTTGTTGAAAATTGAAAAGTTTTGTGTTAAACTAGATAATGAAATAGTATTTGCCTTTTAGAAAGGGGATTTTTGGTGAAAGAAATTTACACACCACAATATATAAATATCGGTAATGTTAAAATTGAAAAAACCTCTGCACTTGCACCTATGGCGTCGGTGGCGGACAAGGCGTACAGAACGTTGTGCCGTGAGTACGGAGCAAGCTATGTGGTGAGCGAAATGATTTCCTGCAAGGGGCTTTGCTACGGCGACAAAAAGACTGCCGAACTGTGCCGTGTGACAAAGGACGAGCGACCGATGGCTTTACAGCTTTTCGGTGAGGACGAGGAGTTTATGGGCAAAGGCGCATATATGCTGGGCGAATTTTGCCCCGACATAATCGACATAAATATGGGCTGTCCTGTGCCAAAGGTGGTAAACAACGGTGGTGGTTCGGCACTTATGAAAGATATTTCAAAGGCTGAAAAAATTGCAAAAGCCGTTGTGGAAAACGCAAGCTGTCCTGTGACGGTTAAAATTCGTGCAGGCTGGGACAGCGACAACATAAACGCTGTTGAAATGGCAAAAAGGCTCGAACAAACAGGAGTGTCGGCTATTGCCGTTCACGGCAGAACCCGTCAGCAATATTACACGGGAAAAGCCGACTGGGAAATTATAAAACAGGTTAAATCAGCCGTAAAATGCCCTGTAATCGGAAACGGCGACATTCAAAGTGGCGAGGACGCTAAGAAAATGTACGATTTGACAGGGTGCGATTTGGTGATGATAGGCAGAGGAAGCTACGGACGGCCGTGGATTTTTGAGGAAGTAAGGCATTTTCTTTACACAGGCGAGGTTTTGCCGTCAAAAACCGTTGAAGAAAAAATGCAAATTTTACTTCGCCACGCAAAAATGATTTGCAATGATATCGGTGAGGACAAGGGTATGCGTGAAGCGAGAAAGAACGTTGCGTGGTATTTAAAAGGTATGCCGAAAGCGGCGGCTTTTCGTGGAAAATGCGCATATCTGAACACCTTTAGCGACCTTGAAAAAATGGTGGACGAAGTTTTGACAGGACAATTTTAAGGAGAATTTTAAATGGGAAAACTTTATATAATCGGCACGCCAATCGGTAATTTGGGTGATATGACTTTTCGGGCGGTGCAAACTTTGAAAGAGGTTGACTTCATTTGCGCCGAAGATACCAGAGTGACGGCGAAATTATTAAGTTATTTTGAAATTAAAAAGCCTATGGTGAGTTATCACAGGCACAACTGCGACGTGGTGGGCGAACAGATTTTACAGAGAATTTTAAGCGGTGAAAACTGCGGAATTGTCACCGACGCAGGTATGCCGTGCATTTCAGACCCCGGAGAAGATTTGGTCAGACTTTGCGCCGAAAACGGTGTAAAAATCGAAGTCGTACCCGGTCCTACGGCTGTGGCGTCTGCTGTGGCAATAAGCGGTTTATCCACGTCCAGATTTTGCTTTGAGGGATTTTTATCAACCACAAAAAGGCTTAGATACGAACATTTAGCCTCTGTTAAAAACGACGCTCGCACTCTTGTTTTTTACGAAGCACCTCACAAATTGATTTACACATTAAAGGATATGCTGGAATACTTTGGCGACAGAAAAATTTCTCTTTGCAGAGAACTTACGAAAATTCACGAAGAAGTTTTCAGAACCACACTTTCGCAGGCTGTGGAATATTATTCCGAAAACACCCCAAAGGGTGAGTTTGTGCTTGTTATCGAGGGTGCAAAGGAAATCGTGGCACAGGAAACCATTGAGGACGCTTTTGAACAGGTTAAATCCCTTGTTGAAAAAGGAATGAGGGGTGCGGACGCTTGCAAACAGATTGCAAAGTCAAGCGGTTTTTCAAAGGGCGAATTGTACGCTATGCTTTTGGGAGAAAAGGGCAATGAGTAGTGTTTTAATAAGAAATATGACAAGGGACGACGTGCCAAAGGTTGCGATTATCGAAAAGGAAAATTTTTCTCAACCGTGGAGCGAAAAGGCTTTTTATGACGAGATTGAAAACCCATTTAGCGTAACCCTTGTGGCAGATGTAAACGGCGAAATAGCAGGCTTTTTAAACGTTCGTGACGTATGTGGCGAAATTTATATAAACAATATTGCCGTGAGTGAAAATTTCAGGCGACAAGGTTTAGCAAAAGCTTTGCTTTGCAAACTTGAAAAACGCAATTTTTTGTTTATAACTTTAGAAGTGAGAAAAAGCAACTTCGGGGCGATTTGTCTGTACGAAAAGCTTGGATATAAAAACGTCGGACAACGCAAGGATTTTTACGAAAAGCCTGTTGAGGACGCAATTTTGATGACAAAAACGAAAGGATAGATTTTATGAAAATTCTGGGAATAGAAAGTTCGTGCGACGAAACAGCGGTTTCGGTTGTTGAGGACGGAGTTAAGGTGCTGTCAAACGTGGTCGCAAGCCAGATTGACGAACACAAACTTTACGGCGGAGTTGTGCCTGAAATTGCTTCAAGACGACACAGCGAAAACATTCTTTGGGTGACAAAACAAGCCCTTAGCGACGCAAATTGTACCATTGACGACATTGACGCCGTTGCGGTGACATATGCGCCGGGACTTATCGGGGCGTTGCTTGTGGGGGTGAGTTTTGCAAAGGGACTTGCTATGTCAACGAAAAAACCACTTGTGCCTGTTCACCATATCGCAGGTCATATCGCAACAAATTATATCTCTCACCCACAGTTAAAACCGCCGTTTCTTTGTCTTGTTGTGTCAGGCGGTCACAGTCACATTGTGGAAGTTAAGGATTATACAACTTATAAAGTTATCGGCAGAACCCGTGACGACGCAGCAGGCGAATGTTTTGACAAATGCGCAAGGGTTTTGGGATTTCCGTACCCGGGGGGCAAACACATTGACAATGCTTCAAAATCGGGAAACCCTGACGCTTTTAAGTTCCCACACCCTAAGGTTGCAGGCAGCGAATATGATTTCAGCTTTTCGGGGTTAAAAACCGCCGTCATTAACCTTGTTCACAACGCAGAGCAAAAAGGAGCTGAAATTAACAAAAACGACGTGGCTGCAAGTTTTCAGAAAACGGTTTGCGAAATTCTCACCGAAAAACTTATGCTTGCGGCAAAGGATACGGGTTATAAAACTATCGCCGTGGCAGGGGGAGTTTCGGCAAATTCAGGCGTTAGAGAAAGCATTAAAAAAGCCTGCGATGAGCGTGGCTACAAGCTTTTTGTGCCAGACTTGACATATTGTGGCGACAACGGTGCAATGATTGGGTGTCAAGGGTACTTTGATTTTCTTTCGGGCAGACGTGCCGACGAAAGCCTTAACGCCGTGGCAACCCTTTCTCTTGAAGATTTGTAAATCAGAAAAGAGTACGAAAAAACGTACTCTTTTTTTGCTGTTCGGGAATATTTAGAAATTGTAAACGAATTGTAATAAAAGAAACCGTATTGTAAGGTTTTTTCTATTGACAATTTATAGGAAAGTATAGTATCATAAGTGTGTAAGGTGCGAATCTGTACAAAAAAAGTTACAAAAAAGGAGTGAGGTCAAGTGTTGGGAAAAAACAAAAAAATCGTCGCTGTGCTTTTGGCAATGGCTGTTTTGACAACGGAATTTTGCGCTTGTTCAAAACCTGACGAGAAATTCACAACATTGGGTAGCTCGGCTTCGTTGACGACCACTTCTTCCTTTGCGACAACCTCAAAAACAGATTCAGACCACAGCGAAAATCCGTCGTCACAAACACAGTCGTCGGTTTCTTCCACAACAAACAGTATTACGCCGTCCGAAATTACTACTTCCAAAACGTCGCCGAAAACAATTATCACCACTTCGGCGATACCGCAAAACAACAACGGCGACGGCACAACCTCAAAGAGAAACTCCGCAAGTTTGATTTCGTCAAAAACCGTCAGCAAGACTTGGAGCTTTTCTTCGTCATTTTCTTCAAAAAATTCAAGCACGCAAATTAAACCGTCGTCAAGTTCTTCATCGCAAACGTCTGCGGACAACGAAGTTATACTTCCGTCGCAAATTGACAACGCCACGGCATTTTTGAACGGTTTGAATCAGCGTGAAAGAAAAATCGTAGAAAAAATTTCTAATGCGGTGAAAAATTTCCAAACGGAAATCAGTTTTAACGGTCAGAAAGTTACACAACAGCAAGTAAACAACGCTCTGACGATTGTTTCCATGATAAATATTGAGGAAAATTATGTTTCCAGAGAGTACGCTATGTCAATTGACGAGGACACCGATTATGTGGTTACTCTGAAACTTTCGTACACAAAAGACCGCAAGCATTTTTTAAAAGAAAAAGCACAACTGGAACAAGTTGCAAACGAAATTATCGAAAATTGCAACGCAACAACAGATTATGAAGTTATAAAATATTTGCACGACGAAATTATCAAGCGTTGTGTTTACGACGCCCAAAGTGAAAACAGCACCACGGCATACGGCTGTTTGGTGGAAAACAAGGCTGTTTGCGAGGGGTACTCAAAAGCGTTTATTTATTTGTGTTCAAAATTCGGGTATGAATGTATTCCCGTGGTGGGCGTGTCGTCTGTTTCAGGCGGTCAGCCAGAGGGTCATATGTGGAACATGGTCAAATTCGGCGACAAATGGTACAACATTGACCTGACATGGGACGACCCGATTATGACAAGCGGAAATAATTACGAAGATTATGTGTGTTATGATTATTTTCTAATTGACGACCAAAAAATCGCAGGCACCCACCAAATTGACCCACCGGACGGTTTTTCGTACCCTGTGGCTGACGACAGCACAATGGAATACTACAAAGTGTACGGTTTGAGTTTTGCCACAAAGGACGACGCAATTGACAACATTCAGAAAATCGTCAACAATGCCGTTTTAAACGACCAAAAATATGCGTACGTTCAGGTGACGGACAGTCAGGAATACGAAAATTTCAAGAAGTATCTGTTTGAAAACACGGAATACCGAAAAAAAGCTATTTTTGATATTCTGAAAACCGCAAAACAGCAGGTGGGCAATGAAAATCTTGCTGATACAAGATATTCCAGAATCTTTAATGAATCAAACGGCATAATTACAATTGTGCTTGTATATGAATAAAAGTCTTTCTCAACGGTGATTGAGAAAGACTTTTTTTGTGTTAATTTTTGCAATAATCCAAAACCGACTTTGTAAAGCAACGTCCCTCGGGGGTCCGGCAAAGTTTTTGCAAGTCGGCGTTCAAAACCACGACCTTGCCGTTTTTCTCGCTGTACTCGTACATAAGCCCCAAAACGTGGTTGCGTTCAAAATTGTCAATGGTCTGTACGATGATATTTTTGTCCTTGAAATTGTCATCGAGAATTTCGCTCTTTGAATTTTCTACAATTTCCCACCATTGGTGCGTGGAGTAAAATTCTGTCGGGAAATCCTTTAAGGCAGGGTGCTTGTCGTCAATCAAAAGTCCCATTGTACCCACAGGATTTGGCTTGTTCATCATTTCGGAAATACTTCTAAACATAGGATAGCACCAAAAATCCGCACAGTAAAAGCCCTGTATAGCGTTTTCAAGCCTTGAAAGATTTGGCACAACCAAAACAGTTTTTCCGTCGTCAAGTAGCTTTTGTGCGTTTTCGTTAAGGCTTTCAAAGATGAAATTTTCGGCTGTGTTAGGCATTTCAATTTTCGGATAAATCCACAAAGTGTAGAGATTTTCAATATTTGAGTTTTCTATTTTTATTGAAAACTCAATTTTTTGTGCTTTTTTGATATTTGGAATTTTCGCACTAAATTCGCACACGTCTGTGTAGTTTTCGTTGTTTTCGGAAATTTTAACTGTCTTTGACATTGGCTCTATGCCGTCGCCCGAAAGGGTGGCTGTGAGAGTTTTGCCGTCAAATGACTTGTCGCTAAAGTTTACAAGTCTGATTTGTGCGTTAAAGCTGTCGCCTGCTTGGTAGGTATAGCTGTCGAAAATGCCCAAAACAACAGTTTGTCCGCAAAAACGAACCCATTCCTCACGGGACACATTGCCCTTGTTTTCCATAAATGCGTTTAAAATTCCCACCAGAGCCGTTCCCTGCCCTGTAAAATCCTGCAAGTCCAAAAGCTGGAATCCTGCCAAAGTTTTTGAACGGTAAACCGCTTCAAGTTCTTCCTTATAGCACTCCCCTGCAAGTTTTCCGCTGGCTCTGAAAAATTTGTCCGAAAGGTGGGATATGCCTTTTTCTTCGAGACGTTCCTTAAAAACTTCAAAGTTTCGTGCTTTCAAAGGACCTGTGTATTTTGGAATTTCGTTAAAATCAGGGAAAGTTTCAAACTGACCTATTTCGTGAGTTAAAATCGGCACGTTAGGAACAAAATCAGCGTCAGCCTCGCTTGCTTTTACGGTTTTCATCGTTGTGCCGTACTGAATTTGAACAGTGCCGTCCTCGGAAACCTCCGTCTGTGACGCAGATTTTTGTGGGATAACGATGTCGTCATAGCAATGGGTAGTGCTTGGTTTGTCGGTCTGAATATGCCCCAGCGGAGCGTCACACATAGCGTAAGAACCACGGATAAGTCGGTCGTTTGCAAGTCGAACGCCCACGAAAAAGTCGTCGTTTTCGATAACGTTAGGGAACCACTGGAAATTATTCGACCCCTGCGTGTAAAGATGACGGTTGTCAACAGCCTTGTAGCCACCCATTATATCGTTGATTCGCTCCTTGCTGCCCCAAAGTTCGTTGCCCATAGACATCATACAAAATGACGGGTGATTTCCAAATGCCGACATCATTTTAAAACCCTCCGAAATGAGAAAATCCTGCTCGGTTTGGTTGTGGTTTTCGTCCTCCGGGGTTGTGATTGTACCCCAGAACGGGAGCTGTGGCTCGAGATAAATTCCCAAAATGTCTGCCGCTTCAAAACAAGCCTCGGGTGGGCAACAGGTGTGGAAACGATAATGGTTAAATCCGTAGCTCTGGGAAATTTTCAAAATTCTAAGCCATTCCTCAACATCTGTCGGTGCAAAACCCGTTTTCGGGAAAATAAGTCCATCGTGTTTGCCACGCAAAAGCGTTTTTTTGCCGTTTATGGTAAACTTGTCGCCCTGTGCTTTAAATTCTCTCAAGCCCACCGTCGTGTCGTAAACATCTTCGCCGATTTGGATAAAAAGCTTGTAGAGATTCGGTTCAAATTCGCTCCAAAGTTTTGCGTTTTTCATAGGGTAAATTGCGTTTAGTTTGCCGTTTTCAAAAGCCACTTCGATAGGTTCAAAGGCTTTTTCTTCGTCAGAATATTCACTTGCGTAAATTTTAGCAACACCTTTTTCGTTTGTGGAAATTTCCGCTGTGATTTTAAGCTCATTGCTGTGAATGTCGCTTTCCACAAAGGCACTCTTAACGTGAGTAGGTTCGTAAATTCTTAGGGAGATTTCCCCCGTAATACCGTTCCAGTTTGACTGGGTGTCCGGCGAAGTCATATGACCTCCGCCTGTTTTATAGCCTTTGTTCGCCACGCAAATTTCGATGACGTTTTCGCCATCCTTGACAAAATCCGTTATGTCAAAAATGTGCGGTGCAACAAAACTGTCATCTACGCCTACCATTTTCGAGTTTACATAAACGGTGCTAATGCGTGTTCTTTCGAGAAAAAGCAGGATTTTTTCATCGTCGAATCCCTCAAGGTTAAGCGTTCTTTTAAACCAAGCGTTACCCTCAAATTTGTATGCGTCTGTCAAAAAGCCTGTTTCCCGTGCTGTATTCTCCACACCTTTTTTGGCAAACGAAGTGGTAGACGGTAAATTTATACAGTCGTTGTAATTTATTTGACCAAGTTCAAGTTTCATATTTTCATCTAAGCAAAGTGACCATTCGCCACTTAAATCGATAAGTCCAAGCATAATAAACCTCCCAATTTTATTGTAATTTTAGCATATCATAAACAGATTTCCATTACAAGTTAAGAAGTGTAATTTAACAAAAATTTAACTTTTCTTAGTTTAAAATAATTATATCAAAAAGAAAATTTTTAAGGACAAATTTTCGTTATGCAACAATTGTTTCAAAAAATTATTTGTGTAATTTCAAAAAAATTGAACAAATATGAATTTAATCTGAATTTTAGATTTTAAACGTTTAAGGCGAAAAAATCCTCTTGACTTTAATTTTTAAAGTGGTAAAATCAAACAGAAACAAATTTTTGAAAGGAGAAGCAGTATGTTTCAACTTAAATGGATTTGGAAAAATCTAAAGGGGTACAGGGCGATGTACATTGTGGCATTGTGCATAACGGTTTGCGTTCAGACGCTTTATCTCACAACGCCGATTTTTTCGCAAAAGATTGTGGATTTATTTTTGACGGGCGAAAACGCAGCAGAAAACCTTGCGACCCGAAAGGACTATTTGATTTTTCTTTTGATAATGATGATAGCCACAACACTTTTGAGGACGATTTTGCAGTACACAGGCAATATGTGCTACGAGGTATCCACGCAAGGAATGGTTTATAAAATCAGAAATCACCTTTTTAAAACCGTTCAGAATCAAGACATGGAATATTACAGCAAATACCGAACAGGCGACCTTATGACCCGTCTGACGGGCGACCTTGACATGGTAAGACATTGTATGGCGTGGATTATCAAGGCGATTGTGGAATGTGTATGCCTTTTCGGGGCAACCACAGTTTACTTTTTAATTGTAAACTGGAAAATGGCACTTTGCCTTTTGGTTTTGACGCCTTTTATATTTTTGGTGACTACTATTTTTAAGAAAAAGGTAAAACCGATGTATGTTGATTTGCGTGAAAGATTGTCCCAAATGAACACGGCGGCACAGGAAAACATAAGCGGAAACCGTGTGGTTAAAGCGTTTGCAAGAGAAAATTACGAAATAGAAAAATTTCAGGACAGAAACGAAAGTTATTCCGAAGCAAACAAAAAAGCTTCGCTTATGTGGCTTAAATTTTCACCGATTGTGGACGGGCTTGCTGAAAGTTTGCAAATTGTGATGATTTTAGCAGGCGGAATTTTCCTTATAAACGATATGATGACGATGGGCGAATATATTGCATTTTCGGGACTTATCTGGACGTTATCAAACCCTATGAAACAGTTTGGTATGGTTATTAACGATTTGCAAAGATTTACTGCGTCGGCACAAAAAATCATAGAAGTATACTATTCAAAACCGACCATAGTTGACGACAAAAACGCCAAAGACATTGACGGGCGTTTAAAAGGCGAAGTGGAATTTAAAAATGTTTCATTTAGCTATGGCGACAAAGAGGTTTTGCACGACATAAGCTTTAAAATCAAGGCAGGCGAAACCGTGGCAATTATGGGCGAAACGGGAAGCGGAAAAACCTCGCTTATAAACCTTATCCCACGTTTTTATGACGTAAACAACGGCGAAGTTTTGGTTGACGGAGAAAACGTTAAGAATTATAAGCTTAAATCATTGCGTGGCGATATAGGTATGGCTACGCAGGACGTTTTGTTGTATTCCGACACTATTGACGGCAATATCGCCTACGGTGATTCTGATATGCCCGAAGAAGAAGTTAAAAAATGTGCAAGGGACGCTGCGGCAGACGGCTTTATTGAAAAGTTAGAGGACGGTTATAACACAATTATAGGCGAACGTGGCGTGGGTCTTTCGGGCGGACAAAAGCAGAGAATTTCACTTGCAAGAGCTTTGGCAATCAAGCCTAGCATTTTGATTTTGGACGACACGACTTCGGCTGTGGATATGGAAACGGAAACCCACATTCAACACAGCCTTAATAATCTTGACTTTGACTGCACAAAAATCATTATCGCACAGAGAATTTCTTCCACAAAGGACGCAGATAAAATTATTATTCTTCAAAACGGTAAAATTACCGAAATGGGTACTCACGATGAACTTTTGAAGAACAAAAACGGATACTATCACGAAGTATTCACCCTCCAAAACGAGGGTTTTGAAAAGGACGGTGAAAAGTAATGGCACGAAACAAATACGATGTGGACGAAGTTTTGGAAACGCCTTTTGACTTTACCCACCTAAAACGAGCAATGGTATATATTAAAAAGTATAAGGGCAAAATGATTTTGGCACTTGTACTTTCGATGTTCTCGGCGATTTCGGGACTTTTCGGGCCTGTTATTACACAAAAAGCTCTGGACGAATCAATCCCGAACAAGGACGTAAAACAGCTTTTGATACTGTGTTTATTACTGGCGTTGTCGATTGTAATTTCCATTGCGTTTTCAAATATTCGCTCCAGAATTATGACGGTTGTGGGACAGAATATTATTTTCGACATTCGTACAGACCTTTTTAAGCATTTGCAAAAACTTCCGTTTCAGTATTATGACGACCGACCGCACGGCAAAATTCTTATTCGTGTGGTAAACTATGTAAATTCGGTGTCGGATATGCTTTCAAACGGGCTTATAAACGTGATTTTGGAATTTCTCAATATGATTTTCATAACCATATTTATGCTGGCAATGGACGTTAGACTTTCGCTTATTGTTTTGGCAGGACTTCCGTTTTTTGTGCTTGTTATGGTGTTTATCAAACGTGGTTCAAGACGTGCCTGGCAGATGGTTTCAAATAAAAATTCAAACCTCAACGGTTATTTGCAAGAAAGTATCACCGGTGCAAGAGTTACGCAAATTTTCACCCGTGAGGACGAAAATCAGGGGATTTTTGAAAAGCTTTCGATGGCTTGCAGAAAATCTTGGATAAAGGCTGTTAGGTATTCAAACCTTGCTTGGCCTGCAAGCGACAACATTCAGACTATCGTCAGAGCAGGCATTTTCGGCGTGGGACTTTTGGTTTTAACGCCTGCTTCGGTGTCGCTTGGTACAATTACGGCTATGTCGTCGTATGCGTCACGCTTTTGGTGGCCGATTATGAACCTTTCAAATATTTTCAACAACTTCATTAACAACATTGCATACCTCGAAAGAATTTTTGAAACTTTGGACGAGCCTGTTACCGTTGACGACGTTGAGGGTGCTGTTGAACTTGGAAAAATCAAGGGAGATGTGACCTTTGAAAACGTAACCTTTGCTTATGAATCGGACAAAAACGTTCTGGAAAACCTAAGCTTCACGGTTAAAGCAGGGGAAAGCGTTGCACTTGTCGGGCCTACGGGTGCAGGAAAATCTACAATTGTAAACCTGATTTCAAGATTTTATAATGTAAATCAGGGCAAAGTGAAAATTGACGGTCAGGATATTTCGCAGGTGACGTTACATTCTCTTAGGTCGCAAATGGGCATAATGCTTCAGGATAGCTTTATTTTCAGCGGAAACATTCTTGACAACATTCGTTACGGAAAACTTGACGCAACGGACGAAGAAATTATCCGTGCTTCAAAAACCGTGTGCGCCCACGAATTTATTTCACAAATGGAAAAAGGCTACGAAACCGAAGTAAACGAGCGTGGGTCGTCCCTTTCGCAGGGGCAAAGACAGCTTATTTCCTTTGCAAGAACCCTCATTTCAGACCCGAAAATTCTCATTCTTGACGAAGCGACTTCCTCAATTGACGCAAAAACAGAGCGACTGCTCCAGAAAGGTTTGCTAGAACTTTTAAAGGGCAGAACGTCGTTTATCATCGCACACCGACTTTCCACAATAAAAAATTGCGATAAAATTATGTATATCGACCAAAAAGGTATTGTGGAGTGTGGCACTCACGACGAGCTTTTGGCGAAAAAAGGTGCGTACTATAATCTTTATATGTCACAGCATATTTCAGAAAAAACAGCGTAAAATTTGATGAAATGCCGATGTTTCGCATAGAAATGTCGGCATTTTGTTTTTATCGAACATATTGTTTTGAAACTATTTATGCAAGATGACAAATTTCAAAAAAGGTGTTGACAAACAGCGAAAAATGTTATATAATAATTAAGCTGTCTGATGAAAGACGGCACAACAACACCAAAGAGATTTGTAAAAGAATTGTGAATGGTATTGACAACTTGGAAAAGTTGTGATATAATAGTTCTTGCGTTTGAAAGTTATTTTAAATGCTGGTGTAGCTCAGTTGGTAGAGCAGCTGATTTGTAATCAGCAGGTCGGGGGTTCGAGTCCGTCCACCAGCTCCATTTTATTGCTAAAAAGCAAAAAATAAATATGGGAGAGTTCCCGAGTGGCCAAAGGGGGCAGACTGTAAATCTGTTGCTTCGGCTTCGATGGTTCGAATCCATCCTCTCCCACCATATAAAAATATTCTCTTTGAAGTTTTTCTTCAAAGAGTTTTTTATTGCCCTAAATCCCTTGAAACATAGGAATTTAGGGCTTTTTTTGTTTGCGGAGTTATTCACGCAGTTAGGAAAAAATGTTGGAATATTAACATCTATGAGGTGTGCAATCATATATTAAAATTTCGGTATGTACGTTAATAAACTTATATTTTTATGCTTTATTCTGCCCTATTATACACCAAAATGCTCTGTATTACATAACTTTTACATAACCCCAAAATCTGGCAGTCTATAATTTGTTCAAGAAGTGATTACTAAATTGTTTCTGTTTTACACTAAAGTTGGTATGAAGCCCATATTCTTTTTTTGCACTTAGCATTATAGCCAACTTTCTTTGGGGATAGAAAAAGAACCTTCGGATTGACCGAAAGTTCTTAAATAGTAATTAGGTTTTAGAATTGATAATATTGTGCGTTTACAGTTTCACAGAAAGTCTTGTCATGCTCTACAATCAACATGGACGGTTTGTAATCGATAATCAATTCTTCAATCTGTTTGCGAGAATAAACATCAAGATAGTTCAACGGCTCGTCCCATATATAGAGGTGTGCGGGGGTACAAAGGCTTGCGGCAATCATGACTTTCTTTTTCTGACCGTCGCTGAAATCTGAAATATCTTTTTCAAACTGTCCCCTCGAAAAATCAAGCTTTCGGAGTATCGCTTTGAATAAACTTTCATCAATGCCACATGAAATTGCATAATCGGTGAGGTTTCCCGAAAGTCCCGAAAAGTCTTGAGCGATATGCGAAATTTTCAGCTGTCGGTTCATGATAATTTCTCCTGTATGCGGAATATCCTCACCGCATATCAGTTTGATAATACTTGTTTTGCCACAACCGTTTCTGCCTGAAAGTGCAATAATTTCTCCTTCGTTCAAATCGAAAGAAATATCGCTACAAACAGTTCTGTTGTCATAAAATACAGAAAGATTTCTCACGCTTAAAAGCTTCTTACTGTGAAATTTCAGAATCGGAAGTTTAAGTGCTTCTGTGCATTCAATATTTTTCAGAAGTCCGGATTTTTTCTCAATATCCGCTTCGATTCTGGTTTCCATCGCTTTTGAACGGTTCATAAGTTTTTTTGATTTTCTTGCAACCGAACATCGTCTTGATATGGATTTTTCTGTTTTTGTCGGTTCAAATCCAATCTTGGTATGCTCAATTTTGTCCGAATGTTCAGCAGCACGTCGTGCGGCAATTTCAAGATTCTTGATTTCCTTTTTCAACTTATCATTCTGCACCATTTCAAAATTATCCCTTGCTGTCTTGTTTTGCTCCCATGAGGAATAATTTCCCTGTTCAACTTCAATACTTGTTCTATTGATTGAAAGAACATGGTCGATACATTCATCAAGAACCGAACGGTCATGGGATATTAGAATAAATCCCTTTTTTCGTTTCAGGTAACGACTGACTATTTCACGCCCGTTCATATCAAGGTGATTGGTAGGCTCGTCAATCAGCAAAAAGCAGTTTTCACGAAGAAAAAGCATTGCAAGCATAACCTTTGTTTTCTCACCGCCCGAAAGCGTTGAATAGGGACGGTACAACACATCATCGCTGACCTGCAGAAGTGAAAGTTCTCTTGCAATCTCCCAGTTTTCGGCATTTGGGCAGATTTCTTCCGCAAGAAACATCACCGGCATATTTTCGTCGGAAACATGAAACGGAAAATACTCAAACTCCACGCTTGACGTAATTGTGCCACCGTACTCATATTCCCCCATAAGAAGCTTCATAAAAGTAGTTTTGCCACGACCGTTTCTTCCGGTGAAGCCAAGCTTCCAGTCAGTATCAATTCTAAAGTTTACATTTTCAAAAATATTATCCGCACTTCCATCATAGCCGAAAGTCAGATTTTCAACGTTAATAATGGACATAACAGCACCTCCTGATATAATAAAAATAACCGCAGGATATACTGCGGTTCACAATCAAAAGGCACCCATAAGACAGCACAAATAAGGCTGTCACCATGAGTTAGTTATGTTATGTGAAAAGACCGTAATATCTCCTGCAGGGCATAACAAACAGACGGTATTACCGCCAATGTTTAATATACCCGTTCAAAACTTAGCAGGAAATTCTACGCATCTTTCCACCTCAATTCTTATAATATGAATTTATAATACTATAAATTCTCCACAAACCGGGTACTTTTGCGGTTTCGCACGGCGAAATTGCCGTCGGTGTTGACGGCAAAGCAAAATACCCAAACGTAAAGCGTCAGCTTTACGTTTATTGTACCATAGGTCAAATGATTTGTCAAGCTATTGTTTTCAGTAAAAATTAAGACCGAAATATACAAAGAACTATGCTTTTTTTGCTTAAATAACCAAAATTTGTACTAAAAGTTCTATGCATTTTGAAAATTATCCAACGCATAACGTCTTGAATTATACAAATTTTGCAAAAAAGTTAGCAAAAACACTTGCTTTTTTTCATGTAACGTGTTACAATTAACATATATCAGATAAGGAGAATCTCATATGAGCGCTACAATAAAAGACGTTGCTAAGGCTGCGGGCGTGTCGGTGGCAACTGTTTCCAGAGTTTTAAACGGAAGTGCCAACGTTTCACAGGCGGCGGCTGACACAGTAAACAGAACTATCAAAGAACTTCATTACAGCCCTAATTCATTGGGACGAAACCTGAGAAAACGTGAAACAAACGTTATTCTGGTTATGCAACCTACGTCGGTGCATAGTTTTTATTCCGAAATCGGCGCAGGTATTCAAGAGGGGGCGTTAAAACACGGATATGACGTGATTTTTGCCACAACAAACGGTCTTGAAGAAATCGAAAACAGACAACTTAATATGCTTTATAACCGCACGGTTGACGGAGCGATTTTTTTGGGAACAAATTATGACGCAAACACTCTTAACAAGCTTGCGGAAAATTTTGACATTGCCCTTTGCTGTGAGGGAATCAACGGCGCAAACGTTTTGACCGTCACCGTAAACGACGAACAGGCTTCCTATGACGCTGTAACCGCCCTTATAAAGCTGGGTCACAAAAAAATCGGCATTATTTCAACAAATTCTGCGGCAATGAGTTCGGTTTACCGTGAAAAAGGTTACATCAGAGCCTTGCAAGAACACGGAATCAAGGTGCGTGACGAATACATTTTCAAAGGCACATACGATTACGAAACAGGCGAAGAAGCTTTTAAACACTTTGAAAGTTTAGAGGACAAGCCTACTGCGATTTTCGCCGTGTCCGACCTTTTGGCAATCTCCACCATAAATTCCGCTAACAAACGTGGAATCACCGTGGGCAAAGACCTTGCGGTTATGGGATTTGACAATATTTCCATCAGCGATATGTTTATCCCGTCGGTGTCAACGGTTGCGCAACCTTGCAAAGAAATGGGTATTTTTACGGTTGAAAAGCTTATCCGAAATATTTCTTCTGTTGAAAAGGACAACCGTTACTACACAATGCCACACGAAGTAATTTACAGACAGTCAACAGGCGAACGAATTAAATAACTTAAAAACAAAGCTCCCCACGAAAGTGAGGAGCTTTTTCAAGCGTGACGCTTGACCCATTCAGCTCGCAATGCTTTTGTTATGTGTCCTACTTTGTTTTGCTCGCTGGCATATGCGAAGCTAAAGCTTCGCATGGGAATTTTGCTCACCTCGTTATACTCGGTGTTTCGCTGTGCGAAACCGCAAAAGTTCCCAGATTGATGAAGATTTTCGTTTTTCGCAAACTTTGAAATTCCGTCAGGATATAAAAGTTTTTGGTCAAGCTTTTTTCAAAAAGCTTGCAGGGGGT
>CAYZOV010000022.1:0-25647 GCA_964480525.1 uncultured Ruminococcus sp. | reverse complement strand
TGTCAGATCGTCTGACCGCAACGGGAGAACCGATTTATACCTATCTCTGTACCACCAAAGAACGAAGCCGCAGTCATGTCTGCGATATGAAGAATGCAAACGGCAATATGCTTGATGCAAAAATAATTGCAACGATAAAGAGCTTCGGCAAGCAAAGCTCCGATATGGCAAAGCAGATTACGCAGACCAAGAAGCGTATCAACGGCAATCGTGAGGGCTACGATGCAGAGGTTGCAAAGATTAAATCACAGATTGAGGAAAACGAAAAAGATATTAAGGCTCTCGTTCTTTCACTCGGAAAAACGGAAGGTACAAATGCCGAGAAATATATCATGGAGCAAATTGACGAACTGCACGAAAAGGGCGAGGGTTTGAAAAAACGTCTTGCCGAGCTTGAAGCGATTATGCAACAGCACGACCTTGCGGAAATCGAATTTGATATTATCCGTCAGTTGCTTTCTACAATGGGCGAGAATATAGAGGAATACAGTGTCGAGCAAAAACGTGCCGCAATCAGAACATTTATCCGTAAAATCGTGTGGGATGGCGAAAACGCTCATGTGTATCTGTTCCACAATGACGGGGACTATGAGTTTCCCAATCCACCAACATCAACAGAAGAAACGGCTAAATCTGAAAGTCCGTTAGGTGAGGATAGCGAACGAAATCCTCATGCACTTTCGGGCGCAGAAAAAGAACGCCAACGAGGTTTATTTTGACACCGCCATAGACACCGACAAAGACGGCAACCAACTCACTTTGATGGACATTATTTCCGACAACGACAACATTTGCGACGCCGTGGAACTTAAAATCCGCACATCTCAACTTTACAAATTCGTCGAAAATTCCCTTGACCGCCGAGAATTTGAGATAATTTCCAAACGTTACGGTCTTTACAACAACAAACCCCTCACCCAACGTGAAGTGGCAACCGAACTTGACATTTCACGTTCCTATGTTTCCAGAATTGAGAAAAAAGCATTGGAAAAACTGAAAAAATGCTATGAAACAAATAATTAAACTTTTTTGAATTTTTCGTTTCGTCCAAATTGCATATGATATCGTTTACAAATTTATTACAATTAACGATTTTTTACAAAGTAGCTTGACAATAAACGAAAAATGAGGTACAATTATATGTGAATAAAACAAAAATTATTCTGGAGGTATTATAATGAAATTTAAAAGAATTATGTCCTCGTTGACTTGTTTCGTTATGGCAGGCTCGGTTGTTGCTTCCAACGCCGTTTTTGCAAGTGCCGACGAAGAATTTGACGTGTTTGCCATTATCGGTGCGGACGCTTCGAGTGCAGGCGACTGGGGATATTGCTACTGGGGCGACGGGGCTTCGGACAACAAAGGCACGGTTAATTCCGAACACGCAAAAATCAAAGACAACGGCACGGCAACCGTTAAACTTTCTCTTGACAACCCTGCGGGAACGGTTTATGTTGTTGCTCCGTGCATTGACATCAGCGCAAACGATTATCCGTCTGCGGTTTTTGAAGTTACGGAATGTAAAATCGACGGCAAAGAAGTTGACGTAGACCTTACTATCAAAAACGGTCAGGTTTCATGGTTTGAAACAACAGGCGACAAAAATCTTATGCGTGGCGCAGGTTACAACGAATACGGCGACCATTATATTGCAAAAGACGACGTTCAGGGTCTTTCAACCGTAGAATTTACCGTAAAACTTGACCTTGACGGCGACGGATTCGACGACGACAAAAAAGACGATGATAAAAAGGACGACGATAAGGAAGAAGAAAAACCTGTAGAAAAAGAGGACGACAAGAAGGACGACGAAAAGAAGGACGATAAAAAAGACGATTCTTCAAAATCGGACGCTCCGACAATTTCCTTTGACGGTGCGGCATGGAAAAACTACGTCAAACTTACTCCTGACGCTTCGTTAGCCGGACTTTCACTTAACCAGATTAACACAGATTCATATCAGGCTACTTCCCTTGTTGTAAAAGCTAACATGACATCTGCTTTACCAAGCGGTACATACCCTTCATACGCAGGTTCACTTAACGACGATGACGGAAATGCAGTCTACCCTGGAGCAAACGAAGAGGACGCAACCCTTGTTCGTATGGGATTTGAACTTTGTGCGTCGGATTTCGGTCTTGAATCATTTAACGGATGTACAATTGAGTTTTATCACCTCTTTAACGAAAAAGCAGCTAACGTTCTCCTTAACGAAGCTATGTACATTTACCCGGTCAACGATGAATACGAAGTTATGACAACTGCGGCAAAGATTATGAAAGTTGATACGCTTACAAGACAGAACATCGACTTTTACAAAAAAGACTTTATTGCAATTGCTCCACAGCTTGACGGACAGGACCCTGCAACAAAGGTTATATTTGAATTACCGTTTATGAGCGGTTATTCAGGGGAAATTTTCCGTATGGATAACATTAAAATTACAAAGCCTGACGGAACAGTTTGCGAAAACGTTGACGGTTATAACTCCACATTCTCACCGAGAAAAGAGAGTGACGGCAAAATTGTTCCGGGTTCGGCACAGACAGTTGAAACCAACGACAATTCAACAAACAACACCGCTAAGGACACCGACAAGGGCGGATTTAATCCGATTATTATTCTGGTCGTAGTTCTTGCGGCAGGCGCAATCGCACTTGTAGTTGTTATCATTATCAAAAACAAAAACAGATATTACTAAACGTTTTTTACGAGCCTTGATTTTTCAAGGCTCTTTTTTTGTTTGCGCTGTATAATTTTTCAGATTTGGTCAAAAATACTATCAAGCAAATAAATTTCACACTTGAAAGGATTTGAAATTATGAAAAATTTGAAATTTAAAAATTTCGTCAAAAAAAACAGCGTGTACATTGCGGTGGCTTCGTGCGCCATAATTGTGGGCGGTGCGGGAATTATCACCTATAACAAAACCGTAAAGGACATTAACACCGACCTCACCAACGTGAACACTCCCCCGACCACCACGACAACCACCACTACGACAAAGAAAACCGAACTTTCTATTGATATCGGAAACCAGCTTGCGACCCTCACCCAAACCCAGCCGAAATTTATGCCTGTTTCAAGCGACGTGATTCTTAACCCGTTCAGCAACGGCGAACTTGTTAAAAACGAAACCTTAAACGTTTGGAAAACTCACGACGGTGTGGATATCCAGGCAAATGTGGGCGAAACCGTCAAGGCAATGACCAAAGGCGTAGTTAAAGAAGTCAAAAACGATACAATGTGGGGAACGTGCGTGATTATCGAACACTCCGACGGCGTAACGGGTTATTATTGCAACCTTTCAACCGCCGTCAACGTCAAGGCAGGCGATTCGGTGGACGCAGGTGACAAAATCGGTGTGGTTGGCGAAACCGCACAGGCGGAAATTTCTATGAAACCGCACCTGCATTTTGCTCTGAAACAAAACGGTGACTGGATTGACCCGATTCAGTATATTGACCCATCTATCAAATAGCCACTTCCTTTCCCTCCAATATACAAAAGCCACTTGATTTTATAACCAAGTGGCTTTTGATTTTATGTGAAAATTTCAGTTGATATATGCTGTTGTTTAATTCTCAAACAAATATGTTTTTCATCAAGTCAAAAATCCTTTGTCCATTTCATGCACCGTGTCGCACAAAACGGAAATATCTTCTGCCGAATGTGAACATATCAGAATCGTCTTGCCCTGCTCTCTATAACCCAAAAGATATTCTCTCATTTCCTTAACGCCGTCCTTGTCAAGACCGTTAAACGGCTCGTCAAGTACAAGTATTTTCGGGTTTTCCATAATCGCCTGCGCAAGTCCCAAACGCTGACGCATACCGAGAGAATACTTCCGAACATGACGTTTTAACTCCGGGTCAAGTCCAACTTGCTTCATACTGTTTTTAATTTCTTCCTTGCTGATTTTGTTATTAAGCCCTGCAAGAAGCTTGAGATTCTTATACCCCGAATAATACGGGATAAAACCCGGCGTTTCGATAATAATACCCATGTCTTTCGGAAAATCAACATCTTTGCCCACACGTTTGCCGTCAACGGTTACTTCACCGCTTGTTGGTTTTACAAATCCGCAAATGCACTTCATAAGCATTGTTTTTCCGCTGCCGTTTCTTCCGATAAGCCCGTGTATTTTGCCTTCGTCAAAGGTCACGTTTATGTTTTTTAAAATTTCAGTTTTTCCAATGGTCAAATTAAGTTCTTTTACTTGGATAATTTCATTCATTATTCTGTTCCTCCTGTTATGTGAAATGAACATCTTTTAACTATGTTAATTAAGATTATTCCGATGATAACATCAAAAACAATAAAATACACATAGGAAAAAGTTATAGGTACGTTAGTTTCATTAAGATAATCGTCATAATGCCAACCGTAAACCGCATTTGAAATCGGAAAAAGCCATTTTAAATTTACATCTGCCACAATCAAAACAAGACCCAAAGCACACATTAACAAATTTATAAAAACGCTGATAACTTTTTTCTGCATAACCGCAAAAAGCATTTGAACCAAACCCACAGCCAGAATAAACATTAACACAAGCAACACACCATGAATAACTGCGCTGTACGGTCTGACTTGGTTAAGAACGCTCAAATCAATTCTGGCAAAAGGGTACATTAACACAATAATATCGTCTGTATCCGCTGCATATCTCGCCGCAAGGCTCCACGCATTCAGAATAAAACTCTTTGACGCAACGCAAATCATTGACGAAAATAGTATAAACAGAATATATGTCATGCCCGAAAATATCAGAAAAATAATCTGTCCAAACGCCCAGACAAACCGCCCTGTTCTGAAAATTAAAAAGGTTGAAAAATCATCAAGTCTGGGAAAATCCGCAATCATAACAAGAAATCCGAAAATTACAAGAGGAAGAGAATATTTGTTGTTGACTATCGCCGTAAAAGGTTCAAGAACGTTAAGCGGAGTGTTGTAATAATCGCTGTATTTCAGCATAGGGTCTATGACATAAGAATACATAAACATAAACACAAACCCCATAATTATAATTCGTGAACTGAACAACCAATTTGTATACGTCGTCCTTGCAACGGACAGACTGCTTTTAATCTTATTCACTAGTTTCCAACCCTCCTACGCATAACAAAGTTAAACAACAAAAACAACACAACCGTCACCGCCAAAGCATAAAGATAAATATATCCTATCCCCAACTTTGTAAAATTTTCAAACCAAAATTCTACATTGAAAAAACGCTCTGTCGGGTCAAAGAAAATAGTCGCAGGTGTATTTCCTGTTTCTTCCAAAGCCTTGTTCGTTAAATTTGCCATAATCTGTGTTATTCCAAAATAAAACATCACAGGCAACGAAAGAGATACAAATTTGTTTCTCGTAACCGCCCCCAAAAGCATTGCCAAAAGACAAGGAATAGCTGAAAAAATCGAAGCAGTCACAATTCTTCCTACAATTGTAACAAGTGCGTTGTCGTTTCCGATAATTTTGTTAAAACCGCTTCTTTGCATTTCAAAAATTTTAGTCAACCTTTCGGCATAACTACTGTCGGCATTTTGAATGTAAAACTCCAGCGTCGGAAAAACAGACATACAGTACACAGCAAATATTATGTACGGAATAGCAATTATCAAAACAGCAGTAATAATTGCCGAAAAGAATTTTGACAAAACAAAGTTAGTTTTTCCTAAACGTATTACTGACATACGATATGTATTTGTGTTAAGTTCGTCGCACAGCATAGGAACACAGGATATGCCCGTAATTATGGGAAGAAAAATCGCCGTCCATCGGTTGGAAAAACCTTTTTCAAACATTTTCACACCTGAATAGAAATAATTGCTTTCCCACAATCCTTTATCGGTATTAAAAATAAACTTGATAAAAGGATAACTTAAATACGAATCTCCACCCGACACTTCGTACGCAGTTGCGCATATAAGAAGAAATACTACCACAATTGCCAAAAGAAAATTCACGCTGAAAATATTCTTTTTTAAATCATATTTTAAAGCTTTAAGCATACTTTTTTTCCTTATTTAATACACCGACACTTCACCCGTGAGTGCGTCAACTATAATAAAACCTCCGTAGTGGGCTTCTGATGTTGTGTTTTTTTCAAAATCTCTGAAAACCCAGTATGGACGAACTTCATATGTTCTTTCATTATCATGGTCTATTTTAGATATATTAAGATCGTTTAGATCTCCTCTTTCATCTCGTGTTAAATAACCGGGTTCTGCAGGATATACCACAAGATATTCAAGTGATGCAATATCAAAATCATACTGTTTTGCCGTAGCAAGTCGATTTGACATTACTTCCAAAGCACTTTCGTATGTTAAAAGCTGTTCTCCTTTATCGGTTTCGTCACCTTTCACAGGCGTAGATTCCTGATATGCAGTCATGTGCGTTTTATCAGTATCGAATACATATCCGTGACAGTCATTTGCTAGAACATACGGAACTGTTCCTTCATCAAAACCCTCAAGGTCACGGCAACGCATAATGCAAGAACCGATAATATTGCCATTAACATCAGTATATTCCATGTCATAATTATATCCATAAGTTCCGTCATCATACTGATGAACAAAAAGTTCTTTTACCGAGTAGTGAAACTCATTATTCAGCATTGGAGAAAAGTAATTGTTACAAAAATCCTCAACAGTAGAAATTGCGTCGCTAACCTTTAATTCTTTGCCGTCGGTCATAACATAACTGTCATCACCGACCGTATCACCCATAAATATTTGGTACATTTTAACTATAGGATAGCCCTCCATACTACTGGTTGATTCTCGATTATAAGTAACAGCTATTCCACCACAATCCCAAGTGATAAAACGAGACATAATATCTTCTTCATTGGGAACATATAAAAAACACCCCGAACAATCTGTACCGGGAAATTCTTCAGTATGTGAATAAGTCATAACGCTTTCAGGGTGATCTTCAACTTTTTCTCCGTAAACATATTCAACAAGATCAGAATAATCAGGATACCCATCTAATATACGTTTCTTTACAGTATACGACGGCATAGAATCGCCTTGACTGACACGAACATATCCCACTTGAATGTTGGTACTGTTGTTTTTGTTTTGTTCTTCGTATGTATTTCTGATTTCTTCAAGGGTGGCAAATTCAAGTGCCACCCCGTCGGAATTAACTTTGTTATTTAAAATTTCATTCTCTTTCTTTACCTCGTCTGGAGCATTCTGACAACCTGTCACAAAAAGCGACACAACCGCCAAACCCAATGCCAAAATGCGTTTTGCTTTCATCTTGTTTGTCTCCTTTCTTGAAACTCAACTATTATTTAGCTGTTCCGCTGGCAGTAAATGTTGTTGAAGTATCATTGTAAAGAGTACCCATGATTGAACATTTGCCATCTTCACAATCTTTATCATTATACCAATAAGCTTTAAATTTGATTGAATCTGTATCACCCGCATAATGCACATAAGCATATTGACTTGATACTTTTTTAAATGCTGATTCAATGTCAAATTTAACCGTTGCTGATGAATTACTCATAGACGAACAAGTAAAGTCGATTGCGTCATCTGCTGCAGCCGTAAGATTTTTAACTTCTCCCTCGCATTTTACGGTCGAAGTCGGCTGACCGTAGGATTTTTTTATCGTCCAATTGTACGGCGTAGACGCCGCATTTACATTAACACTCATCATACTAACCGTCATTGTCATAGCTGCGCACACAGCAGCGATTTTTCTTGTAATTTTCATGTTTTTTCCTCCTCTTAAACTGTAAAAGTTTTGACAAAATTTCGAGATTCTTCATGAAAATTAAATCTGCATTGGACCCACCCTACCTTTCCTAAAATTTAACACAAAGTTTACTATAATTTAGTATATCACATATATATCAATTAGTCAATACTTTTTTGAATATTTTTGGTAAAAAATCACAAAACACATCACACACTTAAAAGCATATAAAACAAAAAAGCACCTAGCATTAAAGTTAAGTGCATTTTCTGGTGCCGCTAACCGGACTCGAACCGGTACGGATTTTACTCCGAGGGATTTTAAGTCCCTTGTGTCTGCCTATTCCACCACAGCGGCTTATTAAATTACTAAAATATTATACATTATTTACGCCTATTTGTCAAGTACATTTTGCATTTTTTAAATATATTAAAAATAAAACCGCCCACAACAGCAGGCGGTTTTAAGTGCAGACAATTATTCGTCAACTTCTTCAACAGGTTCTTCAACCTTGTCAAGGTCAGCTTCAACGTCGTCGGTTACGTTTTCGTCGTTGCAATCGTCACAATCACATTCGTCGTCGCAACAGCAATCGCAATCGCAATCGCAATCGTCAAATTCTTCGTAATCGTATTCTTCCATATCCTTGCGCTTTTTAATTGCAAGAACAGCAGCAGCAATACCGCCAACGAGAGCAAGTCCGCCCAAAACTTTCAAAAAGTTACCCATTTTAAAACACTCCTTTTAAATTTAAATTAATTACACTATTATTGTAACACATATTTTCGATAAATTCAAGTATTTTTTTAATATTTCGCAAAATTATCACAATTACATATTTCCCGTCAGGTTCATAATAATACTCAGAGTTGCAATCGGAGCGGTTTCGCACCGCAAAATTCTGCTTCCCAACCCCACAGGCGTGATTCCGTTTTGGGCGCACAAATCCACCTCTTTTTTCTCAAATCCGCCCTCGCTGCCCACGAAAACCCCAATAGAGCTGTTTGGCAAAAATCCCGCCTGATTAAGGGAAATACCGCCTTTTTCGTAACAAACCACCGAACAGTCAAGCTTTTTCATTTCTTCCACAGCTTCGTTCAAACTTAGTATTCCTGAAATTTCGGGTATAATTCCACGTCCGCTCTGCTTAGCGGCAGATTGAGAAATTTTTTGATAACGAAGCAATTTTTTCTCAAAACTCTTTTTGTCAGGTCGGCTAACACACCTTTCGGTCAGCACCAAAACCACCCTAAAAGCGCCTAATTCCACAGCTTTTTGAATTATAAGCTCCGTTTTATCGCCTTTTGGCAAAGCCTGAAAAAGCGTCAATTTAACGTCGGGTTCGGCATTTGACATTTGGCTTGACAAAACTTTGCAAAAAACTTCGCAGTCCGTAAATTTTTCAATTTTACACAAAAAATCTTCCCCGCCGTGGCAAAGGGTAATTTCGTCCCCCACCCTCATTCGCAGCGACCTGCCGATATGAACTGCGTCCTCACCTGTGATTACATATAAATCTTTCGGTTTTTCATCAATAAAAAATCTTGGCATAATTTTCCACCTTTTTTCTACAAAAAATCACAAAAAAAATTTTTCGGTTTTAGCAAATTATCAACTTTTTTTCACACAGAATACACAAACAGCCTGTATTATTATAACTGTCGAAAGGGAAACCGAAAGTTTCTCCAAGACAGTTTTTTCATAAGTGTATGGTGGCTTTTACCCCAAGCCCCATATATCGCCAATTTTTATTGGCAACTTCTCCCCTATAATTTATACTCGGACTGCTTCTTAACCGAAGCGGTCCACTTTTCTTTTTATAGGTTTTTAAGGCTTTTAAAAAAATTACAACAGCGATTGCAAATAAATCATCACAGGCATACTTGCAACCGACAAAATCGTTGTCACCGCAAAAATTTCGGCGCTGTATCGGTCGTTTTTGTCAAAACGTATGGAAAACATAGTGCAAATCGTTGCGGACGGACAGGCAAACGCCAACGCCGTTGTAATAAGCACCGTTTGGTCAATGGCAAAAGGTAAAAATTCAAACAGCAAAATTACAGCAAAAGGTATCAAAACAAGTTTTAAAAATGTCACATAATAAACTCTCATGTTGGTAAAAGCCTTTTTCGGGTTGGTCTGGGCAATTGTCACACCCGCAACAATCATTGCCAAAGGCGCCACCGTAAGACTGATGTTGTTGCAGGCTGTAAACAGAATTTCGGGCAAAGAAACCCTCGTTACAAACAGAATAAACCCCACAAGCGTTGCGATAATCGTAGGATTTGTTGCAACTTTTTTTATGTTGATTTGCCGTTTGTCCCCCGAAATAAGCACCACTCCGTGCGTCCAGACCAAAAGGTTAAACACCGTGTTAAAAGCGGTTATGTAAAAAACGCCCTCATTGCCCAAAAGCACTTTGGCAATGGGGATTCCCATAAAACCGCAGTTTGAATAAATCACCGAAAACCGTTCAATAGCCGTTTCAACGCCGTCTTTGTTTTTTACAAAAACAATCCCCAAAGCTATGAAAACAGCATACCCCAAAGCCGTCAGCAAAAGTGTCTGCCCCAAACCTTTGAGAAGTTTCACGGAAAAATCCTGCTGATACGAAACCAAAATCAGCAAAGGGTTTGCCACATACAAAACAAGATTCGACAAACTTTTGTTGCCCTCGTTGGTCACAAGTTTTGTCTTAAAACACACCGCCCCCACGCAAAGGTAAACAAGCATTATCAAAACCTGCTTGAAAAGAATAATTGCCAGATTCATATTTTTCTCCGATTCCACGCAAAAGCAAACGGACAGATTTTTTAAAATTTTTCTGCCCGTCACCTTAAAAGTCAAAATTAAATTAAAATTTGCGATAAATTACTTTACGCCGTACTGTTCTCTGTATTCAAGCATTTTGTCCAAATACTCTTTGCCGTCAACGATTCCCTCACGAATTGCGTCGATAATGTCCTCCATGTTTACGATTGAGTAAACCTTGATTCCAAATTCGTTGTACGCTTCCTGAACAGCCGAAAAATCGCTGTTAAGACCCTTTTCCATTCTGTCAACTGTAATAACCATACCCGTAATGTCCACGTCAGCGGCACTTTTAAGCTTAGGAACAGATTCTTTCAAAGCTTTTCCCGAAGTCATTACGTCGTCGATAATTACAACCTTTTCGTTGTCGCAAAGTGCTTTTCCAACGAACATTCCGCCCTCACCGTGGTCTTTAACTTCTTTTCTGTCAAAGGTGTAAGCTACGTCGATTCCGAATTTGTTCTGCAATGCAACAACTGCCGAAACTGCCAAAGGAATACCCTTGTATGCAGGGCCGAAAAGCGTTTCAACGGGAATATTGTTGTCCTTAATGCACTCGGCGTAAAATTCGCCTAATCTAGCAAGCTGTGCGCCTGTTTTATAATTTCCGCAGTTAATGAAATACGGCGCTTTTCTACCGCTTTTAAGGGTAAATTCTCCGAAAGTCAAAACTCCGCACTCTGTCATAAATTTAATAAATTCCTGTTTGTAAGTCATAACGCATACTCCTTTATTTTAGGGATAATCCCCATTTATTACCTAAATCAAGTTAATAATAAGTCCCGAAATTACCGAAACCACATACAAAATTCCCACAATGGCAAAATTTTGTTTGAGATTTTTGTTAGCCTTAAAAAGCACAACAAGTCCCACGCCTGCGCCCGTGCAAAGTCCGGCAACGCACGAACCGAACGAAACCATACCCTCTATGTAAAGGTTAGTTAGCAAAACCGACGCCGCACAGTTCGGGATAAATCCGATAATTGCCGCCACAAACGGCTGAAAAACGCTGTTTGTCATCAAAACCTTGCTGATGGTATCCTCACCTATAATTTCAATAGCACTTCCCAAAAGAATGTTTACAATCAAAATGAAAATAGAAATTTCAAGTGTGTGCTTGAAAGCACTGTACCAAATGGAATGACAACCACACCCACAATCGGTGCAGATGTTTTCAAAATCGGCATTTTCCTCTTTGCCCTTTGAAAAGGCTTTTACAACAATATCCACAGCTATGCCCGCCACAACAGCGATAATCACCTTGCACAGGATAAGCTTCCACACCGAGCCGATATGTTCGGGGCTTGCAAGCATAAGCGGAATAGCTTCGTCGCTTGTTGAAATAAAAACAGCAACCAGAGTTCCCATTGAGATAAGCCTGCCTGCGAACAAATTCGACGCCATAACGGAAAAACCGCATTGAGGAACGCACCCCAGAATCGCTCCGCCAACCGAACCGAAAGCCCCCAGTTTCGTAAGCGCTTTACCCATTTTTTCCGAACCCTTATGTTCAACAAATTCTATGAACAGAAAAACAGCGAACAAAAACGGTATAATCACAACCAAGTCTTTAAATGAATGTTCAATAACATGGAAGATAATTTGCTTCATTAAATTGATACCTCTTTCAAAATGTTTCAAATATTATTGTAACATATTACAGCGGAAAATTCAAGAGGTATTTAATGTTTTTTTAAATCTTATAAATTGTTGCCTTTATTTGTTAATCAGTAACAAAAATTGCCTGTTCTTTTCCAAATTCCAAAAACACAATACACCCAAAACACAAACGCACACAATTTCGCCAAAAGCCACCTCTATTGCCGAAATGAAAAACGGCAGTCCAACGAAAATTTTAATTTCCAAACCGACTATTATTGCATTTGAAAAAACAGGACACAACGACGCCAAAATCATTTTGAAAAGGCGTTTTTCTTTGGCGTTTTTGCCGATAAAGTACATCGGCACTACGGCAACGGCTGTGGCAAACGTTCCGATAACCATATCCACGGGCATTGGGGAAAACATATTTGAAATAAAACACCCCAAAATAAGTGCCACGCAATAGTCCTTTTTGTAAAAGCACAACAAAGTGAGCATTTCAGCCACCCTGAATTGTACCCCACCGTATGAAAGGCTCGAAAGTGCCACCGTCAGCACAACATAAATACCTGCTGTTACGCCGATTGTGGCGATTTTTTTTGTGTTGATTTTTTTGTAAGTCATAGTTTCCTCGTTTTCTAGGCAACGAAAAGAGCGTCCCACAAAGGAACGCTCGTAAAAATTTCGTTTGACCCTTGTTTTTATTAAAGAGTGGTAACTGAAAAAATTTCAGTCGTCTAGGCTACACTCTGATATTCAATTAGCTAAAATTAAGCCTTGTTGATTGAACCGAAAAGTTCCATCTTTTCCTTAACTGTTGCCTTGATAGCTTCAAAGCCAGGTGCGAGGAGTTTTCTAGGGTCAAATCCCTTGCCCTGAAGGTCCTTGCCCTCTTCAACGTACTTTCTTGTAGCTTCCTGGAATGCGAGCTGGCATTCTGTGTTTACGTTAATCTTAGCAACGCCAAGTGAGATAGCTTTCTTAATCATATCGGCAGGGATACCTGTACCGCCGTGGAGAACGAGTGGCATATCGCCAACCTTTTCCTTGATAGCAGCAAGTGTATCAAATGAAAGTCCAGCCCAGTTTTCTGGGTACTTTCCGTGAATGTTACCGATACCTGCAGCGAGCATTGTTACGCCGAGGTCAGCAACAGCCTTACATTCGTCTGGGTCAGCACATTCGCCTGCACCGATAACGCCGTCCTCTTCGCCACCGATTGAACCAACCTCAGCCTCGAGTGAAAGTCCGAGAATGTTGCAAGCGTTTACAAGTTCAGTTGTCTTAGCGATGTTTTCTTCGATTGGGTAATGTGAACCGTCGAACATAATTGATGAAAAACCTGCGTTAATGCAAGCCTTTGCACCTTCGTATGAACCGTGGTCAAGGTGAAGTGCAACAGGAACTGTGATATTGAGTTCCTCAATCATACCCTTTACCATACCAACGATTGTTGTATAACCACACATATACTTTCCAGCACCCTCAGATACACCGAGAATTACAGGTGAATTGTTTTCCTGTGCTGTGAGGAGAATAGCCTTTGTCCATTCAAGGTTGTTGATGTTGAACTGACCAACAGCGTACTTTCCTTCTCTTGCTTTTGTAAGCATTTCCTTAGCTGAAACTAACATTTTAACGTCCTCCGTTTTAATTAAATTTGAAGTGAAAAGACTTCACTTTGTTTACTTTTTTATTATAACTCACTTTTCTTAAAATTGCAATTATTTTTTTGGATTTTCGTATAAATTTAACAACTTATTTCCTTTTATACTATTTAAATTGTATATTGTGCGTTCTCAAAAATGCAAATGAAAATCCTCAAAATCATGGTATGTAAAATTTATCAATAATATATAATTAAAATCTACGAAATTTAGTAAAAATTAACCTTTTAATCCTACAAAAAATATGATATAATTTAAGAGTGAATTTTGCAAACAAATTAACAATTCTTAATTTTTTGAAAATTCAAAAAATTTTTAGGGGGACTATTTATGAATCAAACTTACAAATCCAAAAAAGGCTTAATGCCTTTGGGGGTTATTGCAATTGCTCTTGCGGTTGGCGTGGCAGGCTCGCTTTTGAGCTTTGTTTACCTTAAAATCAACGAAATATCACCAAGTGCTTATTTGTGTATCGCATTGGCGGCAGGCTTTGGCTGTGCTATGGGCTATATTGCGTATGTGCTTATTAAGGCTATGAAAATTCACAGCAAATCTTCTGCACTTATCGGTGTAATTATCGGCTGTCTTATTTTTACAATTTTCAAATGGGCATTGTACGCAAAGTGGGACACGGAAAAATACTACTGGGAATATTACGCACAGGACGATGACGATTATTCTTACAATGCCTTTTTGTACACGGAGTTTTATTACGATTTCAGCGATGACAATTTGGAAATTCTTTCGGACAAAGAACTTGAAAAAGCCGTTGACAAATTAAAATCCACGTCTTTGTACCGATATACGGAAGATAATTTCGACGGTGGCGCTACGTCTTATGTTGCGTATTACAACTATGTAAACGGTACGAAGTACACCACAGACGACCTTAAAAACTTAAACGCTTTTGACAGTTTTTATAAATATAAAGTAATTCCGGGCAAAGAAGTTGAGTGTATCAAAAAATCATACGATATGGACAGCGAGGAGTATTTCGGAAAATATCTCCCGTCCGAGCATAGCGTTATGTCATACATAACCCACCCGTCTGATTTTTGGAAAAAGATTAAAGACGTAAACGAAGTAGGACGTTGGACAATTAACAACCATTCGTCAAGCTACTATTCAGCAACAGGAGCTGCACAAAACGACAACTACAAGGGATTTGTTCTCTGGGTGGTATGGATTGGCGAAATTTTCACTATTTGTTTGCCTGCAATTATTATCACTTGTCAGCGTGCCGAATTGCCGTTTATCGAAAGCGAAAACGAGTGGGCAACGAAAAATGCAAGCGACGGATTCTTGCTTAAAGCACCTATTAACCCGAACACAGTAGGAAAAATGTTTCAAAACAACCCGAACAGCATTTTCCAGTACGAACATTTGCTAAGCCGACCGGCAGGGCAGACCCAATATATTTCGGTTGAGCTTTACCACTCTAAATTCTACGATGAATGTTATATGAGCCTTTTCTTAACACAGCTTGTACAGGCTAACAAGCGTTCAAAACCACAGCTAAGAAAGTCTTGCGTGGCAAAATACGTTGCTGTCGATAAGGATTTCATCACCAGATTTTACCTACATTGTCAGCAAGTTCCGCCGTTTGAGTACGACCGTGCAATGTACTCTAACGTTGAAACCCCGAAAAACACCGAGGAAAAATACGACCCTATGAATGTTTTCAGCGAGGAAATTCCACAGGACGCTATGCCAAAACCTATTCCATACGCACAGCCAAAGGAAATGGAAAGCGTATCCATAAGCGACCTTGCAAAGGACGAAAAGACGTCTGACGAGATTTTCGACGAACTTAATTCATAAAAAATAACAGCAGAGAGTTTAAAAACTTTCTGCTGTTTTTATGTTTAATAAATGTCAACCGTCACGCTTATTATTCTATTGTTCCGCCGCCCACAACGTAATCTCCGTCATAGAACACAACAGCCTGCCCCTTTGAAATTGCCTTTTTCGGCTGGTCAAACACAACCTCAACCCTGCTGTCGCCCAAATATGTGACAACACAGCTTTCTGCCGACTGGTGGTATCTCGTCTGTGCAAACGTCCTGAACGGCTTGTCAAGTTTTTCCACGTCAAAGGAAATGAAATTCACGTCCTTTGCGTAAAGTTTTGTGGAGAAAATCTCGTCCTTTGTTCCCAAAACCACACGGTTTTGCTCCACGTCCTTTTCCACAACAAAAAGCGGTTCGGAATAAGAAATCCCCAATCCCTTTCGCTGTCCGATTGTGTACCTGATTAAGCCGTTATGCTCACCCAAAACCCTGCCGTCTGTCAGCACAAATTCTCCCTTTGGCGAAACCTCACCTGTGCGATTTTCGATAAATGACGCATAATCTCCGTCCGGCACAAAGCAAATGTCCTGACTGTCTGGCTTGTCGGCGTTAATGAGATTATTTTCTTCGGCAATTCGCCTGATTTCCTCTTTCGGCATTTTTCCGCACGGAAAAAGCGTGTGTGCAAGCTGTTTTTGAGTTAAGCCGTACAAAACATAGCTCTGGTCTTTTTTTGCGTCACCCGAGCGTTTCAAAAGCCACCTACCGCTTTCCTCGTCAAATTCCTTAACCACATAATGCCCCGTGGCGATATAATCAAATCCAAGCTCCAACGCTCTGTGTAAAAAGCGGTCAAATTTCAGCTTTTTGTTACAATCAATGCACGGGTTCGGCGTTCCGCCCTCTAAATAGGTTTTAACAAAAACGTCCATAACGTTTTCAAAAAAGTCCTTTTGAAAATTAAAAACGTAAAACGGAATCCCAAGCTTGAACGCAACGTGCCTTGCGTCCTCAACGTCATTCAACGCACAACAGGTTTTTCCCTTTGGTTCGCCCAAATCCTCGTTGGAATACAGCTTCATCGTAGCACCTGCCACCTCGTAGCCCTGCTCCAACAAAAGTTTAACCGCCGTTGACGAATCCACCCCGCCACTCATGGCAACAAGAACTTTTTTCTTTTTTGAATTTTCCATTAAAATTCCCCAAATCCTTTTCATACAACAATAGGCAGAAAAAACTTCTGCCTATCTTTATCCATTTAAAATTTTAACCTAGTGACAACCTTCACAATCAGCACAGCCACCACATTCTCCCACGATTGGCAACGGGTCAATTCCCTGTTTTGTGTAATAATCGGAAATTGCAGCCTTCATAGCCTGTTCAGCCAAAACCGAACAATGGAGTTTTGCAGGCGGAAGTCCGTCCAAAGCTTCGACAACAGCCTTGTTTGTAAGCTTCAAAGCTTCGTCAATGGATTTTCCCTTGATAAGTTCCGTAGCCATTGAGGAAGTTGCAACCGCAGCACCGCAACCGAATGTCTGAAACTTTACGTCCTCAATAATTCCGTCTTTGATTTTGAGATACATTTTCATAATATCTCCGCATTTTGCGTTTCCGACTTCGCCTACCCCGTCAGCATTTTCAATTACACCGACATTTCTTGGGTTTGCAAAATGGTCCATAACCTTTTCGCTGTAAATCATTTATATCAATCCTTTCAAATCCTAAATATTTCCGCCCGTAATGCCCTCTTCACGACAAATTCTGTCCCAAAGCGGCGACATACTTCTAAGCCTGTCCACAACCTTTGGCACAACTTCCAGAATATAATCAATATCTTCGTCTGTTGTTTCCTCGTTAATTGAAAGTCTTAGCGAACCGTGTGCTATTTCGTGGGGCAATCCTATAGCCAACAAAACGTGTGACGGGTCAAGAGAACCCGACGTGCAAGCACTTCCCGACGAAGCGCAAATTCCGTTAAGGTCAAGCATTAAAAGAAGCGATTCGCCCTCAATTCCTCTTACGGAAATGTTCACATTACCGCATAAACGCTGTGTTTCGTGACCGTTAAGTCTTGTTTGCTTAATTTTCAAAAGTTCAGTAATAAGCTTGTCCCTCATAGCCGAAACTTTAGCCTGCTTTTGCGGAATATCTCTGCAAGCGTCCTCAATCGCCACACCCAAAGATACAATGGCAGGAACATTTTCCGTACCCGCTCTCTTTGAACGCTCCTGCGCTCCACCGTGTACAAGATTAGGAATAGCAATTCCCGCACGCATATACATTGCGCCAATGCCTTTCATTGCATGAATTTTGTGTCCCGACAGCGACAAAAGGTCGATGTTCATTTCCTTAACGTTAATTTCCACATTGCCCACTGCCTGAACAGCGTCCGTATGGAACAAAACCTTTTTCTCACGGCAAATTGCACCGATTTCCTTAATCGGCTGAATTGTACCGATTTCGTTGTTTGCAAACATAATTGATACAAGACAAGTATCCTCACGAATGGCATTTTTAACGTCCTCAACGCTGACCATACCCTTTTCGTCAACAGGAAGATATGTCACCTCAAAGCCCTTTTTTTCAAGAAATTCGCAGGTGTGAAGTACGGCGTGGTGTTCAATGCATGATGTAATAATGTGCTTTTTGCCTTTCTTTTCTCCTGCGTCAGCCACGCCCTTGATAGCCCAGTTGTCGGCTTCAGAACCGCCCGAAGTAAAATAAATCTCGTTGATTTTCGCACCGATTGCGTTTGCAACCTTTTCCCTTGCGTTCAAAACAGCCTTTGCAGCGTCCTGCCCCATCATATATATACTGGAAGCGTTCCCGTACCCCTCGGTGAAGTACGGCAAACCTGCCTGCAAAGCGTTCTGCGAAACCTTTGTTGTTGCCGCATTATCGGCATATACAAAGCGTTTTTCCATCTATATCAATCCTTTCTAAATATGCGACTTAAAAATATACCCTTTTAGTATTATATACCTATTTTTAAATAAATGCAAGAGCATTACCGAATGTTAAAAAATTCGTCATATTATCACCGAAAAAGTGCCTTTCGGCTGTCCGAAAAGCACTTTTAAATAACTAGCGTCTAGGTTTTGAATAATAAGAATAATCGGATTTTCCGTTTTTCTTAACCGTATACATAGCCGTATCAGCGTCTTTGATAACCGAATCTGCGTCAATAGACTGGTCGGTAAAATATGCAATACCTATACTGCACTTAACCTCAAAATGTTCGTTTACGCTCTGACCGTCAAAACCGTTTCCAAGACGTTCGATAATCTCTTTTGCAAGGTCGCCCGCCGGCATAATCGACGACGTTTCGCTGTAACAGATTACAAATTCGTCACCGCCGTAACGTCCCGCAAATCCGTTGTTTCCAACCACTTCTTTAAGGGTTTTGCCCACAAAAGCAAGGGCTTCGTCCCCCAAAGCGTGGGAATAATTGTTGTTGTAATGTTTAAAATCGTCAATGTCGATAAACAAAACCGCCACTCTGGATTTTCTCATCTGGGACAAATCGTATTCGTTCATCAGACTGACTTCAAAGGTGTGTCTGTTGAAAATCTGCGTCAACGAATCGTAACTTGCTTTTTTGAGCAAGCTTTCTTCACGAAGTTTAGCACGGTTAATGTCAATCATAGCACCCACAATTTTAATTATGTTGTCGTCGCTGTCCTTAATCGGGGCGCAACGCACAATATACCACGCATAGTCGTTATAAATCGTTTTAAAACTAAATTCGCCCTGACACGCTTCGCCCGACAAAAATCTGTCAACAAAGTTTTCAAAATCAGCCTTTTGGCTTCGCAAAACAATGCCGTTTGCGAAAAAGCTGTCCTCAAATTTCAACGAATTAGCTCTGAAACTGAACTTTGAATTGAAATTATCACTAAACGTAATAATATTCTTCGGTATATTGTACTCAAAAATTATATTGTCCGTCATGTTTACAAGATTGTCATAGCACTCGTCACGTTCGTTAATCATGTCAAGCAAAAGATTTATGGAATTTCCAATCTTAACAATGTCGCCTTTGCCCTCGTATTCAAACCTGACGGTTTTGTCCCCCGACGCTCTTTTTTCAAAAATTGTGTAAATGCTGTCAAGAGGTTTTAAATATTTTAAAATTATCATACCCGCCACAAAAATTACAACGCCTGTAAAAATCAGCACAAACATAACCGTCTGACTGTTAAGCTTGTTTACGCTTTCAAGGTATGTTTCTTTCGGAATCGTGGCAATAACCGCCCAAGTAAAACCTTTGTCATTTGCGGTTTCTTCTACCGCACCGCCCAAAACAACCTGCTTTTTGTTGTCATAAACATACTCGTCGGGGCTGACTTGATTATTTTTTATGGCTTTTTCAAACTTGTCCTGAATCCCGTCAAATTCGGCGTATGCCGTAAACTTGTTCACGCCGCTAAACGGCGCTTTTATGACGTTTCCGCCGTTATCCACAATAGCCACCGTGTATTCCGTGGATTCGTTAATGTTGTAAATTATATCCTCAAACATTTCAAGGTTATAATAAAACATAGCATACCCCACCAGAATATCTCCGTTGAAAATTTTAAAGGAATATGTAAAATTATTCTTCGTTTTGTTTGACAAAACAAATTTGTTAATCTGTGAAAATCCGAAATTTTCCACAATTTCGTTGTCAATGTCCTGCGCAGTCAAACTCGGATAAATATAGTCCTCATAACTTGAAGAAATCGGCGACAAATTCCCTTCTGCGTCGTAAACAGCCACCTGCAAAAGATTATGCCCCGAATGAATCAATCCGTCAACAATGCTTTTTGCCTGGGTTTCGTTCTGTTTTTCGCCGCCCAAATATTGCTTTACGCTTTCGCAACTTGAAAAATCCCGTGAAACGTCGATTACGTCCTCAAAAACGTCGCCCACCTCTTTTTGGGCAATGCTAAGGATTTTTTGCGCATGAAGATTTTTATTAAATATGTGATAATCTTCAAATTTGTCCGTTACAAAAAAAGTTATAACCAAAAAAGGTATAAGTAAAACAATAACCGCCACCGTCAAAATCTTGTATTTAACCTTCATGCTAACCACCTCTTTCGGCACTCAAAATTCAACTTAATATATTATACACCTTTTAATTGACAATTGCAACAATTTTACCAATATTTTTTCAACTAATTCCCGAAAAAATATTTAAATCGTCACAAGCTTAAACCAATTCATTAACCCACATTTTCCCTCAATCATTAACATAATTTCTATTGAAAATTTAACATAACCGTGATAAACTGTTCTTAGAAGAATTTTGTATTCAAGGGGGAGAATATTATTCATACATTTAAAGAACGACTGACTTCGACGGTGGTTTATTTTTTCACGTTTGTGCGTTGGCTTGTTATTGCAGGCATAATTGGGCTTCTCACGGGTCTTGTGGGAACGCTTTTTAACAAATCCATTTCATACGTCACGGGTTTTCGCAAGGCGCACGATTACATAATCTGGTTTTTGCCTTTGGCAGGACTTTTGATTGTTGGACTTTACCGCATTTTCAAAGTTGACGAAAACGCAGGCACAAACACCATTTTGAACTCTGTTTCGTCACAGGAAAAAGTCCCGTTTATGCTTGCACCGCTGATTTTTGTTTCCGCAACTCTCACTCATCTTTTCGGCGGTTCGGCAGGACGTGAGGGGGCTGCGCTCCAACTGGGCGGTTCAATCGGTTTTCAGGTGGGCAGACTTTTTCGCCTTGACGGCAAAGACAAAGGCACCCTTGTTGTGTGCGGAATGGCAGGACTTTTCTCTGCGCTTTTCGGTACGCCCATAACCGCCGTTATGTTTTCAATCGAAGTCACCAGCGTAGGCGTTTTCTATTATTCCTCGCTTGTTCCAAGCGTTGTTTCGGCACTTTCGGCGTATGCTATCACCCTAAAATTCTGCATTTCTCCCGAACGTTTTGAACTTGTAGGTTTGCCGAAATTTTCCTTTGTTCCTCTTTTAAAGGTTACTGTTCTTGCAATTGCCGTGGCGATTTTGAGTATTGTTTTTTGCTTAGGACTTGAATATTCCGCAAAATATCTTAAAAAATTTATAAAAAACAGCTATTTGCGAATCCTTTTCGGTGGCGGTTTAATCGTCGCAATAACGTTCCTAATCGGCACACAGGATTACAACGGCGCAGGCATGGACATTGTGGAAAACGCCCTTTGCGGACAGGCAAAACCCTTTGCTTTCGCCTTAAAACTCATACTCACTTGCATTACAATTTCAAGCGGATACAAAGGCGGAGAAATTGTCCCGACGTTTTTTATCGGTTCTACTTTCGGTTGTGTTGTGGGCGGTCTTTTGGGTCTTGACCCCGCTTTCGGAGCGGCAATCGGACTGGTGGCTATGTTTTGTGGCGTGGTAAACTGCCCCGTGGCTTCCATAATTCTAAGCGTCGAACTTTTTCAAACACCCCAAAGTGTACTTTTTTTCGCCCTCGCTTGCGGTGTTTCCTACGTTTTGTCGGGATATTACGGACTTTACGCCAGCCAAAAAATCGTCTATTCAAAACTTAAAAACGAATATATAAATATCCACGCTAAATAACTAAAAAACCTATGCACCCCGAAAACCACTTTTGAGGTGCATTTTTCTCCGCAACAATAAAAAACAACACCCAAAAAGTGTTGCTTTTTTGTCACCTGAAAATAAGCTTTTTCAAAAATTATTTGCCCTCAAGACCCTTTAACGCTCTGAATTCGTCTTTGTCAACACGAATCACAGCGTCTTTTATAACCGTAATGTCGTTTTTGTCAAATGTGTTTACAGCTTCGGTTGCGTCAATCTTTACCCTTAGTTTTCCCGTCAAAAGGTTTACGTCCTCAACAATTCCTTTGCCGTCCGGAGTTTTCACAATTGCGCCCACTTTCGGAGTGGTTCTCAAAAGTTCTTCGTAACTGTCCTGTTCGTATTTCAAACAGCACATAAGACGACCGCAAGTTCCCGAAATTTTCGTCGGATTAAGGGATAAACCTTGCTCTTTCGCCATTTTTATGGACACCGGCTGAAATTCGCCCATAAATCTTGCACAGCAAAACGGCTGACCGCATATTCCCAAACCGCCTAGCATTTTCGCTTCGTCACGAACGCCTATCTGCCTAAGTTCAATTCTGGTTCTGAAAACCGCCGCCAAATCTTTTACAAGTTCTCTAAAGTCAACCCTGCTTTCCGCCGTAAAATAAAACAACAACTTGTTGTTGTCAAAGGTACATTCCACGTCTACAAGGTTCATTTTAAGTCCGTGTTCCGCAATTTTTTCTTCGCAAATCTTAAAGGCTTCCTGCTCCTTGACTTTGTTCTGTTCAATCGTCCGAAAATCCTTTTCCGTGGCGATTCTTATAACCGACTTCAAAGGCGACGAAAGTTCGTTTTCGTCAATTTCACGCCTTGAAACGCACACTTCACCGCACTCAACGCCCCTTGCGGTTTCCACGATTACATAATCTCCCTCTTTTATGTTAAGTTTTTCAGGGTTAAAATAATAAACTTTTCCCACGCTTTTAAATCTAACTCCGATAATTTCAGTCATAATTTTCCACCTTTCTTATAATATATCCATAATTTGCGCACAAATCGACGCAATGGACAAGCTGACATTTGCATTGCCGTTGATTCTGCCAATATATTCTTCGCAAAGTTCGTAAATGTCCATTGCCTTTTTTACGCCCAACTTTAACGCAAGTTCTTCCGTCTGTTCCTTGCAAACACTTATCATGCTCAAGTCTGCACCGCCGTTTCGCACCACAACACAATCCCTCATTGCCTTTGACAAAAATTCCAAAACGTTTACAAATACATTTTTGTCGCCGTCCGCCTTGTTAAACGCCTTTAACATTGCGTATTCGTCCTTTTGACAAACGCTCATGCACACACTTTGGGTGATTTTTACCGCCAACGACAAATCGCTTTTGTCAATATATTCCAGAATCCTGCCACAGTTTCCACCCAGAGCTTCATAACCTTGTTCAAATTTTTCCATGTCGAAATTTTCACAGTTTTCCCTGACCGCTTGCAAAAGTTCTCCCTTTTCAAGCTCACAAGCCTTGAAATGCGCCACTCTTGACAAAATCGTCGGTAAAAAATACTCTCTGGCACACGCCGTCATGATAATTATGCAATGTAACGGCGGTTCTTCCACCAGTTTGAGAAGAACATTCTGGTTTGACGACTGAGTTTTGTCCATGTCGCTAATCAAAATCACCTTGTATTTGCTCTGACTGGGTTTGATGTACGCTTGGCTCACCAAAGGTCGCAAATCGTCGTCCAAACGGTAAATCCCGTTTTTTCCGCTGGATTTCACCTGAATAAAGTCAGGGTGTCCGCCGTGTGCCGACATTAAACAGCTCTGACACGCCATGCACGGCGCTCCGCCCACGGGATTTACGCACAAAACACTCATGCCCAGATACTTTGCCATGCGCTTTTTGCCCGCTCCTTTGTCGCCTGTTATCACTATGGAGTGGGGGATTTTGTCGCTACTTAACATTAAGGACACAGATTTTTTAAATTTTTCGTTTCCGTAAAGCTTAAAATTTCCCATTATACTTTTTCAAACCTGTCTATGTTCGTAACAATTATCGTCGCACCGCCTATGGAAATTTCCGCAGGAAATGTGGTGTACGAACTGCCTGCGATTAGTGGCGTTGTGGGCATAATTTGCGTCCTTTTTCTTGAATGTTTTTTGATGATTTCCACGCATTCATCGACTTTTCCGTCCTCAACGGCAAGCATGAACGTGGTGTTTCCCGCTCTCAAAAAACCGCCTGTCGTAGCAAGTTTTGTTGCTTGAAAACCCGATTCGGTGATAGCGTCCAAAACGCCGTGGCTGTCGTCGTTGTTGACAATAGCATAAATAAGCTTCATAAAAAGCCCGCCTTTCTGTAATTTTTTTATCAATGTTTAATAAATATTTTAAAACCACACTATTGCGTTATAATGAACTTTGTTAATAAAACCAACTCTGTCCCCACCGTACTTTCTGCCACCAACTCTTTCATAGTTTGTGATAACCGCACTTTGACGGTTGTAGCTATAACATTGCCGTGAATCCCCACTATCCCCGAAAGTCCGCCAGAGAATAAAAGTTTCGGTCAAGCCTTTTCAAAGGCTTGTAGGTTTCCAAAGGGCGAAGCCCTTTGGTCGCCGTCCGCAGACGGCGAAACGCCCCTATTCCATTAAGCGTTTTTCGGGGTAGTCAAAACTAGAGCCATCTAGTTTTGACGAGGGGGACTTTTCAAGTAAAAAGTCCCCCTACTTGCAAGGTTTTGCAAACTCCCCTCGCAAAATAGTCCGGTGGACTATTTTGCGACGTACAAAGTCGGGTGGGAAAATGTACAAGGACTTAAAAGTTTGGCAAATTTCGTGTTAAAAGCCAAAGTTTGCCCGTAGGGGCGTTGCCCCCTAAGTGACTTTGTTTAGACTAAAAGTTTTTGATAACCCCCAGTTACTTTTATAAAGTAATCAAAGTTCGTCCGTAGGAACTTCGTTCCTAGATTGGTTTTGCGTTAGCAAACACTTTTTTCTCAAAGGGGGAACCCTCCTCCCGCAAACCCCAACCCAATGCCCCGATTTTTAAAAAGCAACAACTGCGAGCGTGCCTTTACCAATCATCTTGTTGCCAAAACAGTTTGCGGTTTAGAGCGTGTACTTTGACAGGTGGGGAAGATAGGAAACCGCTTAGGTAGAACTTTTTAGGGTTACAAATTTGTTGAAATAACGTAATATTTTATGTTTTCAAACTTTCAAAAAACTTTTGCTAACTTTGTCTATCGCAAAATAGTCCACCGGACTATTTTACGAGGGGAGTTTGTTAAACCTTGTCGGTAGGGGTGCTTTTTACTTGAAAAGCACCCCTCGTCAAAACTAGATGGCTCTAGTTTTGACTACCCCGAAAAACGCTTAGTTGTATAGAGTATTTCGCCGTCTGCGGACGGCGATAAGGGGGACGCTGTCCCCACTTAACCCACTGCAAGCCTTTGAAAAGGCTTGACCGAAACTTTTAGTTTTCTGACGAAGTTTTAAAG
>CAYZOV010000021.1:0-27661 GCA_964480525.1 uncultured Ruminococcus sp. | reverse complement strand
ATAAAAAACCGACCTCCCAATCGTTAGTTTTTTGGTCTAACTTTTGGGGGTCGGGGCAGGGGTGCTTTTACTGTATTTTATAGATTTTTAAAGTAATTTGGAAAACTATATTTAAATTTTCATCAAGGCGGATACCTTTGCGTTTTCGCACAGCGAAACACCGAGTTTCACAAGGCGAGCAAAATATCCAACTTAAATAAGCATATCGCTTATTTAAGTTATCCCATAATTACTTCAACTTCGTGAGTTGAGCCTGCCTCAAATACAGGAAGAACATTTCCGTTTACCTTTACACCATCGCAAACTACCGACTTAATTCCCTTTGAAATGTGGTCTGGGTTCTTAACTGTGATGTTGTATGTATTATCTCTGAACTTTCTTGTGAGAGTAAATCCGTCCCACTTTTCAGGGATAGATGGGTCAATCTTCAAGCCGTCATAGTCAGGGATAATTCCGAGAATGTACTGTGAAACAGCTACAAAGTTCCACGCAGCCGTACCTGTGAGCCAAGAGTTCTTAGCCTCACCGTGACGCTTAGCGTCCTTGCCGGCAATCATCTGTGCGTAAACGTAAGGCTCGGTTCTGTGGAGGTCTGAAATTTCTTCGAGGTATGCTGGTGCAATCTTTGAATAGTATTCAAATGCGTTGTCGCCTCTGCCGATTTTAGCCTCAGCACAAATAATCCAAGCGTTGTTGTGACAGAAAATACCTGCGTTTTCCTTGTATCCGCCCGGATATGTGGAAATTTCGCCGTATTCCTTGTAGTATCTTGTGAAAGCAGGATTGTTGAGAACAAGACCGTACTGTGTATCAAGGTACTTCTTAACGCTGTTCATTGTGAGAATATCCTTGCCGGACTCCTTACCAAGACCTGCCATAACAGCAAAGCCCTGTGGTTCGATAAAGATTTTACCCTCTTCACATTCGTGTGAACCAACCTTGTTGCCGAAGTCGTCGTATGCTCTGAGGAACCATTCGCCGTCAAAGCCGTATTCCATAGTGTTCTTGTTCATTGTGTCGATAGCGTCCTGAGCCTTCTTAGCCTCTTCCTCGTCACCCTTGTAGTTGCAAAGTGCAACGTATTCAGGTCCGATAAATGCCATCATACACGCAACCATTACAGATTCGGCAACACGGCTGAATTTGTCCTCGCCGTACTTAGGCGAAGTGTATGTCTGGAATGATTCACCTGGGATGTCTGAATGACAGCTAAGGTTTAAGCAGTCGTTCCAGTCAGCTCTCATTGCGAGTGGAAGTCCGTGAGGGCCTACGAGTCTTGCAACGTGCCAGAATGACTGTTTGAGGTGGTGCATCATTGTCTGAGCCTTGTTAATATCGTTATCGTAAGGAACCATCTCGTCAAGAATTGAGTAGTCGCCTGTTTCCTTGATGTACTGTGCTGTTGACAAAATCATCCACAATGGGTCGTCGGAGAAATCTCCGCCGATTTCGTCGTTACCCTTCTTTGTGAGTGGCTGGTACTGGTGGTAACAACCACCGTCCTCAAGCTGTGTAGCAGCAAGGTCAAGAATTCTTTCTCTTGCTCTTTCAGGAATTTGGTGAACAAACCCCAAAAGGTCCTGGTTAGAATCTCTAAAGCCCATACCACGTCCGATACCTGATTCAAAGTATGACGCCGAACGTGACATATTAAATGTAACCATACACTGGTACTGGTTCCAAATGTTTACCATTCTGTTGAGTTTGTCGTCTGATGTATTTACGGTGTACTTTGAAAGCAAAGCGTTCCAAGTTTCTTTAAGTTCTTCCAAAGCCTTGTCAGCCTTTTCTGCTGTGTTAAGAGCCTCAATCATTTCATAAGCCTTAGACTTGTTCATTGAGCCGTCTGCATTCCACTTGTTGTCGCCGTTTTCAACATAACCGAGCATAAATACCAAAGTCTTTTCTTCGCCTGCGTTAAGCGTAATGTCAAGGCAATGTGAAGCGATAGGCGACCAACCGTCTGCAACAGAGTTTGACGGCGCACCTGCCATAACTGTCTGTGGATTTTCAAATCCGTTGTAAAGACCCATAAAGCTTTCTCTGTCTGTGTCATAACCGCAGATGTCAGCGTTTACTGTGTAGAATGCAAAATGGTCACGTCTTTCCTTGTATTCTGTTTTGTGGTAAATTGTTGAACCCTCAATTTCAACTTCGCCTGTGTTAAAGTTTCTCTGGAAGTTTGTTGAATCGTCCTGTGCGTTCCACAAACACCATTCGAGGAATGAGAAAAGCTTGAAATTCTTTGCCTTGTCAGACTTGTTTTTGAGAACGACTTTCTGAACTTCGGCATTTACGTTTTGAGGAACAAAGAACGTAACCTCTGCTTCAAGACCGTTCTTTTCGCCCTTGATAATTGTATAACCCATACCGTGACGGCACGAATAAGCGTCAAGTTCGGTCTTTACAGGGCTCCAGCCCGGCGACCAAACAGTTTCGCCGTCGTTTACATAGAAATATCTTCCGCCCATGTCTACAGGTACGTTGTTATAACGGTATCTTGTAATTCTTCTTAAACGTGCGTCCTTGAAGAAGTGATAACCTCCTGCTGTGTTTGAAATGAGTGAGAAAAACTCCTGTGTTCCGAGGTAGTTAATCCACGGGTACGGAGTTTTTGGGTTGGTGATGACGTATTCCTTATTTACGTCATCGAAGAAACCAAATTTCATTAAAAATCCACCTTTCAGATTATATTTTTATTCATAATTTAATAAATTAAATTCAAAAAAGTTTTACAGAGTGAAAAATCTCTGCCAACAATTAAACTTTTCACCTTTTGAAAGTTCGTGCGCTCCCGAAATTTCTTCGTCAAGAGAAAGGTTTGCCGCATTTATCATAGCCGTCATAGGTTCAGGGCAGAAATAACCCTTGTCGCCGTCGTGATTCCACATATTCCAGAACTTAAATTCCTTTGAAACCTCGTTGCAAAGGCGTTTTCCAGTCAGCGTGTCCGTAACAATCGTGCCGTAAAAATCTTCGCCGTTAAGTCTGTTCATCTTAGCCGTGTACATATCGTTGCAGATAACCTGACCTGTCGGCTTTTTGCCAACAAGATATTCGTTGTCCCAATCGGTCAAGTCAAGAAGCTTTTCCGTCGGCAAATGTCTGTCGTTAAGCTGGCATTTTTTAACAATCGGAACATTCAGCAACATTCCGTCCTCTTTTCCGCCGTCGCAAACAGGTGCGTTAATGCAAGTGTGCGTGCAAATGGAAACAGGGAGCTTTTTGTCGCTTAGGTTTTCAAGACAAATTTCCTGCAAAAGACCCTTTTCGTCCGAAAGGGTAAATGTATATGTAATCTTAAAATCCACAGGAAAACACTCATACATTTCGTCATTTTTGTCAAACGTAAAGCTTGTTTTAACTAACGCCTTTTTATCGTCGGCAAAAATTTCCTCTACTTTGTGAGGACGTTTATGCACCCAACCGTGCAAGTGGTTGTCGAAAAGGGTTTCGTTTACAGGGAGTTGGTAAACCCCGTCGGAAGTTTTCAAAACGCCGTGGTCGAATCTGTTCGGCAAAAACAGCGTCGGAAGTCCCCAGATTTCTCTTGCGCTGTCGATTTCTTCAATTGTCACATTTTCTTTGTATCTGAAAATTTCCATTTTATTAAGGTCGTCGTGAAGTCGCAAAACGGCACTTCCCATAGAATCCGCAATAACAGCGGTATATCTTTGGGTTTTAAGCTGTACGCACGGTATACCTTTAAAAAGGAAATCCTTTGTCGCAGTATTTTTCATGATGATTCACCTTGCTTAAAAAATAGTTTTCAAAAAACTTAAACGTTTAATCAAGAACATTATACCATAACCGCCTGAAAATAGCAAGTGTTTTTTGTTGATTATTCCATAGAATTTTAAAGCGAAATTTCTACAAAAATCACAAAAGGGTAAAAAAATAGCAGAGCAACGTCGCTCTGCATAGAAAAACAAAACAAATTATGTGTAGAACAAAAGAAAGGAGACAACAAAACGAATATCAGAACGTCAGTTCTGACATCTCTTGTATTATATACCATATTTTACACAAAGTCAAGGTTCGCAAAGGCTTTTTGGTGGAAAAAGTGAAAATTTTGGCATTTTGTACAATAAACGCTATGTAAATTTAGGCTATTTTAATGATAAAATCCTACAAAAACCATGTTTTTTCGACAAAACACCCCCAAAAAAGAAAGGGAGTTTTCTTAAAAAAGCCACTTGCAAACCCTAAAAATTCAACACGGCTTTATTAAAACAAAGCTCCCTTTCGTTTTTCAGAAATCTTAATTGTTGTCTACAAGGCGGTTGTTTCTGAAGAAAAGCGAAATGCACCACACCGCCGAAATTGCCACAAGCACATAAACAATACGGCTTATTACGCCTGCCGAACCGCCAAACGCCCACGCCACAAGGTCAAACTGAAAAATACCCACAAGACCCCAGTTTAAACCTCCGATTATCAAAAGCAACAAGGCTATTTTGTCAAGCATATTATCATTCCTTTCTGATTTTGTACAACACTAGTTTGGGCGTTTTTTGAAAAATTATTCAAAAAAATTTCGGGAAACAAAAATTGTTCCCCGATTATTTTTAAAAATCAATATCGTATTTTGTTCCTGCGACGGTTTCAAAAACAGTACAGCCGTCCTCGTAGGCAGTGGAAATTTTTTCTCCGCCCGCAAAAATTTTAAGCTGATTTTCGCTTGCGATTTTGCAAATTCCACCCTTGTCGCTGACGATTGACGCAGTGACAATTTCACCGTCAGACCATTTTGCACTAACGGTAAATCCGCCACGAGCCTTTAGGTTTTCAAAACTGCCCTCGCTCCACGCTGACGGAATTGCAGGAATAAGCGAAATTTCGTCGCTGTGACTTTGCAAAACAGCTTCGGCAATACCTGCTGTAGCGCCGAAATTTCCGTCAATCTGGAACGGCGGGTGGGAATCGAACATATTCGGATTTGTGGAATTTGAAATAAGTGCGTTTATGTTTTCCAAAACCTTTTCGCCGTCCAAAAGTCTAGCCCAATGGTTAATAATCCACGCTCTTGACCAGCCGGTGTGTCCTCCGCCGTGAGCAAGTCTGCGTTCGAGGGTTGCTCTTGCACCCTTTGCAAGTGACGGAGTTTTCTTTGGCGAAATCATATCCGCAGGGTAAAGTGCAAAAAGCTGGGAAATGTGTCTGTGTCCCGGCTCTACCTCGTCATAGTCCTCTGCCCATTCCTTTATCTGACCGTATTTTCCTATTTCAGGTTTCGGAAGTCGTTCACGAATGTAATTAAGCTGTTCGCAAAAATCCTCGTCACGGTCAAGAATTTCGCCTGCTGTGATAATTGCCGAGAAAAGTTCAAACAAAATCTGGCTGTCCATTGACGGAGCTACGCAAACCGAACCCTTAGTTCCGATTTTTGTTAAATAGGTGTTTTCAGGGGAAACGGACGGACAGGTAACAAGTCGTCCCTGTTTATCTTCAATTAAGAAGTCCACGAAAAATTCGGCACATTCTTTTAATGTATCGAATTTTTCCGCTAAAAATTCCTTGTCCTGCGTGAATTTGTAATGCTCCCAAATGTGCAAGCACAACCACGCAGCACCCATTGGCCATTGGGTCGCAGGAATCCACAAATCCTGTGGTGCTGTGTCACCCCAAAGGTCGGTGTTGTGGTGGCATACAAACCCGTTGCAGTTGTACATAACTTTGGCTGTTTCTCTGCCGTTTGGACGCATTTTTTCGATAAGGTCGAAAAGCGGTGTGTGAAGTTCGGACAAATTCGTTACCTCAACACCCCAGTAGTTCATCTCGGTGTTGATATTTATGGTGTATTTACAACCCCACGCAGGCCACATATCCTTGTTCCAAATGCCCTGCAAATTAAGTGGCAATGTTCCCTCACGGCTACCCGAAATCATCAAATATCTTCCGAAATTAAAGTAAAGTTCGATAAGCTTGTTGTCGCTGCCGCCGTTTTTTATGTTTAAAATTCTTTCGTTTGTACAAAGTTCGCTGTTGCCGTCGGAATTATCCGCAAGTGACAAAGAACACCTGTCGTAATATTTTTGATAATCGGCAATATGCTCTGACTTTAACGCTTCATAATCCTTTTTAAGTGCGTTTTTAACGTCCTCAACGCACATTTCCTTGTAATTTTCATAGCGATAATTTGTTCTGCACGAAATAGCTACAGTTACTTCGCTTACACCCATGCAAACAAGAGAAAGCCCGTATTTTTCGCATTTTCCGCCAACAGATTTAACCATAACGGCGCTTGCAAAATCCAATCCACCCATTCCGCCGGTATAAAGGATTGTATCATCGCTGATAGGAGCTAAAAAATCGTAATAATCATCTCGTCCGTCGTCAATGTAAATTTTCAAATCCATACCGTTTTCACAGTCGGTTTTGTAGTTTACAAATATCACTTCGCTAGGGTTTGAAGCAATAACCTCACGGGTAAAATGACCTTGTTCTGTTTCAAATTCTGTTGTGTTTACGGCGTTTTTCAAATCAAGGCTACGCTTGTAGACGGTTTCGTCGGAAATATTTTGAGTTTCGATAATAAGGTTCCCCAACGGCATATAGTGACGCTGGTTACACGGCGTTCCGCAAAATGCGTCCATTACGATTTTTTCGGCTTCTTCAATTTGCTCGTTAAACAGCAAATTTCTCACCTTATCCAAATTCGGCAATGCCGACAAATTGTTTCGGTCACGCTTTTTCCCCGACCAGATAGAATCCTCGTTGAGCTGAATTTTTTCATATTTCACTCCACCGAAAACCATTCCGCCAAGACGACCGTTTCCCACAGGCAACGCCTCGTCCCAGTTTTGGGCAACGTTTTTATACCACAAAATTTCAGATGTATTCATAAAAATTATCCTTTCACAATTTATGTATTATCATAATAACATATTTTTTTAAGATGTGCAACCACCTTGAATCTGTATTTTGTGACAATTTATGCGCCTTGTTTTTGGAGAAATTGCCAAAAAAACTTTCTGTTATAATTTTAACAATGTGTAAATTTTCCGAAGAATCAAAAAATTAAAATTTTACTATTTACAAATTTAATGTTGTGTGGTAGAATATATAGTTGAAGTAATGTATATTTTTGCGAACAACGAACCGCAAGAATTAAAATGTATCATTGCTAAGGTTTTTCAAACTTAAATATTTTTTTAGGAGGATAAAAAATGGCAAGAAAAATGAAAACCATGGACGGAAACAACGCTGCTGCTTGGGCGTCATACCCATTTACAGAAGTTGCTGCTATCTATCCTATCACCCCATCTTCAGTAATGGCTGAAGTTACAGACCAGTGGTCTGCAAAGGGACAGACAAACATTTTTGATACGCCTGTTAAGGTTGCAGAAATGCAGTCGGAAGCAGGTGCGTCAGGTACAGTACACGGCTCGCTTTCAGCCGGTGCTCTCACAACAACTTATACTGCGTCACAGGGACTTCTTTTGATGATTCCTAATATGTACAAGATTGCCGGTGAGCTTCTCCCTTGCGTAATTCACGTTTCAGCAAGATGTGTTGCATCACACGCTCTTAACATTTTCGGTGACCATTCAGACGTATACGCTTGTCGTCAGACAGGTTTTGCTATGCTCTGTTCATCAAACCCACAGGAAGTTATGGACCTCGGTACTGTTGCTCACCTTGCAACAATCAAGGGCAGAGTTCCATTCCTTCACTTCTTCGACGGTTTCAGAACTTCACACGAAATTCAGAAAATCGAAGTTTGGGACAAAGAAGACGTTAAGTCAATGGTAGATATGGACGCTATCGAAGAATTCAGAAGCAGAGCTGTAAACCCTGAACACCCAATTCTCAAGGGTACAGCACAGAACGGCGACATCTTCTTCCAGGCTAGAGAAGCTTGCAACAACTACTACAATGCTATTCCTGGCGTAGTTGAAGAATATATGGCTAAGGTAAACGAAAAGATTGGTACAGATTACAAGCTTTTCAACTACTACGGCGCACCTGACGCTGACCACGTTATCGTTGCTATGGGTTCAGTTTGCGACACAATCGAAGAAACAATCGACTACCTCAACGCTAACGAAGGCACAAAACTCGGTCTTGTTAAGGTCAGACTTTACAGACCGTGGGTTGCTGAAAAGTTCAACGAAGCTATTCCTGCAACTTGTAAGCAGATTTCTGTTCTTGACAGAACAAAGGAACCTGGCTCACTTGGTGAACCACTTTACCTTGACGTTGCTGCAACAATGAAGAAGTTCAGACCTGAAATGGTTATCGCTCACGGTAGATACGGTCTTGGTTCTAAGGACACAACTCCTGCACAGATTAAGGCTGTTTACTGGAACTCATTCTTCTTCCACAACGACATTTATAAGGAAGAATTTACAATCGGTATCGAAGACGACGTTACAAACCTCTCACTTCCAACCGAAGGCAAACTTGACTCTGCACCAGCAGGAACAACAGCTTGTAAATTCTGGGGTCTTGGTGCTGACGGTACAGTTGGTGCAAACAAGAACTCTATTAAGATTATCGGTGACCACACAGATATGTACGCTCAGGCTTACTTTGCATATGACTCAAAGAAGTCAGGCGGTGTAACTGTTTCTCACCTCAGATTCGGTAAAACTCCTATTAAGTCAACCTACCTCATCAATCAGGCTGACTTCGTAGCTTGCCATAACGAAAGCTATATCACAAAGTACGATATGGTTTCTGACGTTAAGCCGGGCGGAACATTCCTCCTCAACTGTCAGTGGACAGACAAGGAACTTGACAAGCACCTCCCAGGTCAGGTTAAGAGATATATCGCTGAAAATAACATCAAGTTCTACACAATCAACGGTGTAAAGATTGGTAAAGAAATCGGTCTTGGTTCAAGAATTAACACAGTTCTCCAGTCTGCATTCTTCAAGCTTGCTAACATTATTCCGATTGACGACGCTGTTAAGTTCATGAAGGACGCTGCTACTGCTTCTTACTCAAAGAAGGGTGACGCAATCGTTAAGATGAACCACGACGCAATCGACGCAGGTTACCAGCAGATTCACGAAGTTAAGATTCCTGCTGCTTGGGCTAAGGCTAAGGACTCAGCAATGGGTATGCCAAAGGTTAAGTGCGACAACAAGGTTCTCGAAAAGTATGTAAACGAAATCCAGATTCCATGTAACGCTCAGGAAGGCGACAAGCTCCCTGTTTCAACATTCGTTGATATGGCTGACGGTACATTCCCACAGGGTTCTGCTGCATTTGAAAAGAGAGGAATCGCTATTGACGTTCCACAGTGGAACAGCGCAAACTGTATCCAGTGTAACTTCTGTTCATACGTTTGTCCACACGCCGTTATCCGTCCTGTTGTTATGACAGAGGACGAGCTTAACAAGGCTCCTGCAGGTGCTAAGGAAAAGGCTATCGCTTGCACAGGTATGCCTGGCTACTACTTCGTAATGACAATGTCAGCTCTTGACTGTACAGGTTGTGGCTCATGTGTAAATGTATGTCCTGGTAAGAAGGGTAACAAGGCTCTCAACATGATGCCTCTCGAAACTCAGCTTGCTGAACAGGAAATCTTCAACTATGCTGTTAAACTTCCTGAAAAGAAAGAAGTTCTTGAAAAGTTCAAGGAAACAACCGTTAAGGGTTCACAGTTCAAACAGCCACTCCTCGAATTCTCAGGCGCTTGTGCCGGTTGTGGTGAAACACCTTACGCTAAGCTTATCACTCAGCTCTTCGGCGACAGAATGTATATCGCTAACGCAACAGGTTGTTCTTCAATCTGGGGTGGTTCTGCACCTTCAACTCCTTACACAACTAATAAGGACGGCAAGGGTCCTGCTTGGGCTAACTCACTCTTTGAAGATAACGCTGAATACGGCTACGGTATGTTCCTCGCTCAGAATACAATCAGACAGAGAACAATCGGAAAACTTCTTGAACTCCAAAAGACAACTAAGTCTGCTCCTGTTAAGGAAGCTATCGAAGGTTACCTCTCAACTGTAAACGACGGCAAGGCTAACTCGGCTGCAACAGATACACTTATCGCTGCACTCAAGAAGGCTAAGACAAAGGCTAGCGAAGAAATCCTCAAGGACGCTGACTTCCTCAGAAAGAAGTCTATGTGGGTATTCGGTGGCGACGGTTGGGCTTACGACATCGGTTTCTCAGGTCTTGACCACGTTATCGCTTCAGGCGAAGACGTAAACATCTTTGTATTCGACACAGAAGTTTACTCAAATACAGGCGGACAGTCATCTAAGTCAACTCCAACAGGCGCTATCGCACAGTTTGCAGCAGCCGGTAAGGAAGTTAAGAAGAAGGACCTCGCTGGTATCGCTATGTCTTACGGCTACGTTTATGTTGCACACATTGCTATGGGTGCTGATATGAACCAGTGTATTAAGGCTATTGCCGAAGCTGAAGCATACAACGGTCCATCTCTCGTAATTGCATACGCTCCATGTATCAACCACGGTATCAAGGGCGGTATGTCAATTGCTCAGACAGAAGAAAAGAAGGCTGTTGAATCAGGCTACTGGCACTTGTACAGATACAACCCGGCTCTCAAGAACGAAGGCAAAAACCCATTCATTCTTGATTCTAAGGCTCCTACAAAGGATTATAAGGACTTCCTTATGGGCGAAGTTCGTTACAACGCTCTTGCTCGTCAGAATCCTGAAAGAGCTGAAAAGCTTTTCGACAGTGCTGTTAAGAACGCTGCTGATAGATACGATTACCTCGTAAGACTTTCAAAGCTTTACAACACAGAAGAAAAGTAATTTTCACAAACTGAAATAGTTTTCTGAAATTATAAAATTACTCCCCTTGCAAAATTTGTAAGGGGAGTTTTTTGTGAAAGGACAGCTTTATGACAACCTTTTCTTTGAAAATCATAGCCGTCATTTTGATGACCATAGACCATATCGGAAGTAAAATTTCGGGAACACCGCTTTTTCTTAGATATATCGGCAGACTTTCGGCACAGATTTTCTTCTTTTGTGCAACGCAAGGTGCAATTCATACAAGGGACAGAAAAAAGTACATTAAAAGACTGTACTTAATGAGTGTTTTAATGTGTTTTATGAATAAATTTGTGCCAATTATACTTTCGGTGTTTGGCGTTGAAATGCTAAGAGTGGGAAACAACATTTTTTCCAGCATACTTCAAGGCGTGGTTGTTATCCATATTTTAGAGGAGCAAAAGAAACCCGACGGCGACAAACGGCTTAATATTAAATACTACTGCTTTTACCAGCTTGTTGCGACGGCGATTTTAACCCTTTACCAAAGAACAATCGGCGTTGGCACCCGAAGTTTAGGGGTGCTGTTGGGGTGTTATTACTACACCGAGGGAAGTATTTTGCTGACAAATGCAATGCTTGTATTCTATTTTTGCCGAAACTCAAAGAAAAAACTTGCTGTCGGGTACACAACCTATTGCTTAGGGTACGGGTTTTTGACGGTTTTTCAAATTCCGCAAAAAATTTGCAACGGCGTTTCCTCTTTCAGTAACGTATTGGGCGATTTTGTCAAACTTCCCTTTGAACTGTTAAAACTTGAAACCCACCTCACAACGGATTCCCTGTTTAAGTCAGCGTTCTTTTGGCATTTTCAATGGATGATGATTTTTTCTCTGCCGTTAATTTTGCTCTACAACGGAAAACGTGGCAAAGGTTGGAAAAAATTCTTCTACGTTTACTATCCGTTGCACATTTACGTTTTGGCAATAATTTCAATGTACGTTTAACTAATCATTTTTCAAAAAAATAAAGCGTTTCAGCTAAAAAAAGTTGAAACGCTTTTGTTTTGTTAATTTTCGTTTTCCTGACTTTGCACTCCGTCGTTTTCGCCGTTCTGGGCGTCGTCAGGTGAGTTTCTGAACTCAATAATAAACTTAGTATATTCGTCGGGAACGCTTGTTACACGAATTGTTCCGCCGTGAAGTTTTACAATGGACTTAACAATATTAAGACCCAATCCCACCCCCGTAGCGTCGTTGCTGCGTGAAGCGTCGGTTTTGTAAAATCTGTCAAACACCAAAGGCAATTCGTCCTCGCTAAGACCTTTTCCGCTGTTTGCAACGGTTACTTCGGTGAATTTATCGTGTTTTTCAAACCCAAACTGGATATAACCGCCTTTTTCCGCAAACTTTATTGCATTTTCGATAAGGTTGTACATAACCTGATGAACCAAATCTTCGTCCGCATAAATAAGCGTTCTGTCCACGTCAAGACCTCTTATGTCAAGCTGTTTTTCGTTGATTCTGTCCTCAAAAGAAAACAGGGAATTAGCAATCGGTTCAATAACGTTTATCATCTTAAAGTCGGCTTTCATTGTGCCTGATTCGATTTTTGCCAGATTCAGCATGGATTTTACAAGCCTTGTAAGACGTTTTATTTCGGTGGAAACAAGACCCAGATACTTTCTGTGCTGTGTTTGAGGAATAGTTCCGTCCAAAATTCCGTCCACAAATCCGCCTATGGAAGTCATTGGCGTTCGCAGTTCGTGGGAAACGTTCGCCACAAAACTTGTACGCATTTTGTCATAACTTGCAATTGACGCCGCCATTTCGTTAATGGCAGTCCCAAGTTCTTGAAATTCGGTTATTTCGTATTCGGGAAGTTGTGTGGAAAAGTCCCCTTCGCCTATTCTTTTGGCGGTTTTTGCCATTTCTTTAATAGGCGCAGTCAGTCGCAAAGTGGCAACATACACCAAAATCACGCATATAATAAGAACGATTACCGCCGAAATTACGAACATTCGGAGCATATTGCTTATGGAACCCTCTTGTTGTGCCACGGGAGATGTTGCAACCATATACAAATGAGTGCCGATTTTGTCCTCAAACGAAACCCCCACAATGTGGTGTTCGTCCTCAAAAAAGCCGTACAAAGTGGATTTTTCGTACCTAGGTTCTTTAGAAAGTTGTTTCAGATAATCCAAAGAAAACTTTTCGCCGTCCTTAACGCCCGAAAAAACCACGTCCCCCGTAACAAGAATATTCCCCATTTCGTCGCAAACGTAAAATTGGGAATTACTGGCTTTTGAGTATGTTTTCAAAACTTCGTTTACGTTGGCGATTCTGTCGTCCCATTCATCAGCCTGTTGAAAAGCCAATCGGGCTTCCGGAACGGCTTTTTCAACATTGGACGAAAGCAAATCCCGCTTTTCGCCTGTAAAATACTGTGAAGAAACAAGCAGTAATACTGCGCCTAGACATACAAAGCTAGTGAGTATTACTGCTGAACAGATGTAAAAGTATTTAAAAAAAATGCTTTTTGTACGTCGCATTATTCTTCTTCAACTTCAAATTTGTATCCTACGCCCCATACGGTTTTCAAAGCCCACTTGTCGGATACGCCTTCGAGTTTTTCACGAAGTCTTTTAACGTGAACGTCAATTGTTCTGGAATCGCCATAATATTCAAATCCCCATACTTCGTCAAGAAGCTGGTCTCTTGTATAAACTCTGTTAGGGTTTGAAGCCAAATGGAACAAAAGCTCCAGTTCCTTTGGAGGTGTGTCAAGAACTTTGCCGTCTACTCTGAGTTCATATCTTGTCATATTAACGCTGAGTTTGTCGTACTTAACTTCCTTAATTTCAGCTTCGGCAGTTGTCTGACCTGCACGTCTGTAAACAGCCTTGATTCTTGCGATAATTTCCTTTGTGTCAAACGGCTTAACAACATAGTCGTCAGCACCGAGTTCAAGACCCAATACCTTATCAAATGTTTCGCCCTTTGCGGTAATCATAATAATCGGAACATTTGACTTCTTTCTGATTTCACGGCAAACCTGCCAGCCGTCCATACCCGGCAACATAATGTCAAGCAACACAATGTCAGGTTTGAGAGCGTTGAACTTAACAACAGCCTCCTCACCGTCGTGCGAAAGAATTACGTTATAACCTTCCTTTTCAAGGTAAAGTCTTAACAATTCGCAAATGTTCTTGTCGTCGTCAACAACTAATACTTTTCCCAGTGACATAATTATTCAATCCTTTCTGTTAAATAAAATCCTTAAAAAACGATTCGTACCTTTGTGCAATTCGTCAAAAAATCCGCAGAGTTTTTTGTGGAAAATACACCGTTCTTAAAAATATTAAGAACCGCATTACAAATCTTAAATTGATACTCTCATTATAACAAATTCACAGGTATATGTGTGAACTTTTAGTTATGTTTTCTTAAATATTTTTATAATTTTCGTTTTTCGTGAATTTTATCGTTTTAAAAAATTCATAAGATTTATCAAAAATTTATAATTTAAAACTGTTAATAATTTTATCCATTTACAAAAATTTAATTAGCTACAAGTTACACAGCTCTGTCAAATTAAAGCATTAAAGCAAAATACGACACTTTTCAACATATTTGGCGTATTGCACAGGGGTATGTTTTGTGCATATTTAACAAAAATCAAAAAATTTCCAAATACGCTTGCAATTTTGAAAAAAGGTGATATAATATACTTAGCACTCAAAGAGCGAGAGTGCTAATTCGACAAACAAATACATTTCTATACAAGGAGGAAACTATTATGACAATCACACCATTACAGGACAGAGTAGTAGTTAAAATGACAAAGGCGGAAGAAACCACCCAGAGTGGAATTATTCTCACGGGTTCGGCAAAGGAAAAGCCTGAAATCGCCGAAGTTATCGAAGTCGGCGCAGGCAAAGCTGACGTTGAGATGACTGTTAAAAAGGGCGACAAGGTTCTTATTTCAAAATACGCAGGCACAAACGTAAAGCTTGAGGGCGAAGAATACATCATTGTTAAAATGGACGAAATTCTTGCTATTGTAAAGTAATTTAGATAAACGGAGGTAACTTAATTATGGCAAAAGATATTATTTACGGCGAAGACGCCAGAAAAGCATTACAGGCAGGTATTGACAAGCTTGCTGACACAGTTAAAATCACACTTGGACCAAAGGGCAGAAACGTTGTTTTAGACAAGAAATTCGGCGCACCGCTTATCACAAACGACGGTGTGACAATTGCTAAGGAAATCGAACTTGAGGACGCATTTGAAAACATGGGCGCACAGCTTGTTAAGGAAGTTGCCACAAAGACAAACGACGCAGCAGGCGACGGCACAACCACAGCCACACTTTTGGCACAGGCTCTCGTTAGAGAGGGTATGAAAAACATCACAGCAGGAGCTAATCCTATGATTGTGAGAAAAGGTATGCAAAAGGCTGTTGACGTGGCTGTTGACGCAGTTAAGAACAACTCAAAGGTTGTTGAGGGATTTGAAGAAATCGCAAAGGTTGCGGCTAACTCATCGGCTGACGAAAACGTGGGAACTCTCATTGCCGAGGCTATGGAAAAAGTTTCTGCCGACGGCGTAATCACTATTGAAGAATCAAAGACAGCCGAAACATACAGCGAGGTTGTTGAGGGTATGCAGTTTGACCGTGGCTACATCACACCATACATGGTAACAGACACCGACAAAATGGAAGCTGTTATTGACGACGCTTTAATTCTCATCACAGACAAGAAAATTTCAAACATTCAGGAAATTTTGCCACTTCTCGAACAGATTGTTCAGTCAGGCAGAAAGCTCCTTATTATCGCAGAGGACATTGAGGGCGAAGCACTTTCGACGCTTATCGTAAACAAGCTCAGAGGAACATTTACTGTTGTTGCCGTTAAGGCTCCTGGATTTGGCGACAGAAGAAAAGAAATGCTCAGAGATATTGCTATCCTCACAGGCGGTCAGGTTATCAGCGAAGAATTGGGTTACGAACTTAAAGACGCTGATATGTCAATGCTCGGTCGTGCAAGACAGGTTGTTGTTCAGAAAGAAAACACCATCATTGTTGACGGTGCAGGCAACAGCGACGAAATTAAATCAAGAATTGCACAGATTAAGGCTCAGATTGAAACCACAACATCAGATTTCGACAGAGAAAAGCTTCAGGAAAGACTTGCAAAACTTTCAGGTGGCGTAGCTGTTATCAAGGTTGGCGCAGCAACGGAAGTTGAAATGAAAGAAAAGAAGCTTAGAATTGAGGACGCTTTGGCTGCAACAAAGGCTGCTGTTGAAGAGGGTATTGTTGCAGGTGGCGGAACAGCGTTTATAAACGCAATGCCTGCTGTAAACAAGCTTATCCCTACACTTGACGGTGACGAAAAGACAGGTGCAAAAATCGTTCTTAAAGCACTTGAAGAACCTGTACGTCAGATTGCAACAAACGCAGGTCTTGAGGGTAGCGTTATTATCGACAAGATTGTTCGTTCAAGAAAGGTCGGCTACGGATTTGACGCATACAACGAACAGTACGTTGATATGATTCCTGCCGGAATTGTTGACCCTACAAAGGTAACACGTTCGGCACTCCAAAACGCAGCCTCGGTTGCCGCTATGGTTTTGACAACCGAAAGCCTTGTTACGGACATCAAGGAAGAAACACCTGCTGTTCCGCAAATGCCTGCCGGCGGAATGTACTAATCGTGCTGATTATCCCCCTTTTCTATACAAAAAACCGCAAGAGCATTACGCTTTTGCGGTTTTTATTTATCTTAAATTCTTTTCCTGTTCCAAATCTTCCTGCAAAATTTTGCGGTCACGGAAATAATATTCTTTATCGTGGTCGCTGATTTCACGCAAAACTTTGCACGGATTTCCCACGGCAATACAGTTTTTCGGAATATCGGAAGTAACCACGCTTCCCGCACCGATAACCGAGCCGTCGCCGATAGTTACACCGGGGCAAATTGTCACCGACGCACCAATCCACACGTCGTTGCCGATTTTAACAGGTGCAGTGTACATATACTCACGCATTGTAGGGTCAAGAGGGTGTCCGACGGTTGCAATGGTGACGTTCGGGGCAAACAGAACGTTGTTTCCTATGATAATTTTGCCGTCGTCAACAAAATTGCAGTTGAAATTTATATAAACATTCTCACCCAGATTTATGTTATACCCGTAGCAGAAATAAAACGGCGGTTCAATCCACGCTTTTGTAGGCTTTTTGAAAATTTCGTCCAAAACCTTTGCACGCTGTTCAAATTGGTCAGGTTCAAGGTCGTTAAGCTTTTTCATAAGCTTTTTTGCGTTTAACCTGTCCTGTGGCAGTCCCTCGCAGTAGTCTGTGAAAAGTTTTCCGTCCGAAATTCTTTTTCGCATTGTGTTAAGAGTAGCGGGTTTAATTTTATCCATATGCTTTTCAAACGGAAAATTCAGAGAAAAAACGCCGTCGCCATAATCATAGATTTTTTCAAATCCGAGTTTTACGGACAAATTAAAGCTTGCTGCCCCCTCTTTTATACAGCAAGCAGAAAGGCTGTCGTAGCCGTCCTGCCAAAGTCGGTTGCAAAGGGTGTAAATAAGCCGTGTGCCAAAACCCATATGCTGACATTCAGGGAGCATATCCATATGAAAATGCACAGGCTTATCCTTGATTTTTTCAAGATTATTCATAAAGCCGTCGAGCAATGCTTTTTCTTCGGGAGCATATTTGTTCATGCGGTCAAGGTATTCCCCGTACATTTTTTCTTTAAATTTTTCGTAATCCGCAGAGCAAATTATATACCCCTTTGCCACGTCGTCCTTGTCGGCAATGACAAAAACGTATTCAGGTTCTTGTTCGGTGAAATAATCGTTAAAAAGAATCGGCACAACTTCCAGCTTGTTGGGGTCGGATTTATAGCTATCCCAAGCCGTTTCCTTGCAAATATTACGCAAATTTTCCTTGTCGGTGTGTCGGTATTCTCTGATTTTATAATCCTGTTTTGCCATAGAAATTCTCCTTAAAAATTTTGTTAAACTAAGTATAGCAACAAAATTTTCATAAGTCAATACGAAAAAATTAAGACCGCATTTGTTAAATTAAACAAACACGGTCTGTTTTAGTTTTAAAATTTATTTTTCCAAAAGTTTTTCAGCATACGCAAGTTTTGCACAAATGCAGAAAAGATTTACCGCAAGTTCAAGTTCTTCAACAGGCGGATAGGTCGGTGCAATTCTCAAATTTGAATCGTCAGGGTCTTTTCCGTATGGGAACGTAGCCCCTGCGCCTGTGAGAACAACTCCGCCCTCTTTGCAAAGTTGGGCAATTCTCTTTGCGCAACCTTTCGGAGCGTCAAAACTGATGAAATAACCGCCGTTCGGTTTGTGCCATGAGCCGATACCCAAAGGTTTAAGCTGGGATTCAAAAGCGTTAAGGACGGTTTCAAACTTCGGCGCAATCAAATCGCCCAAAGTTTTCATTTGTGCCATAAGCCCGTCAAAATCCTTGAAAAATCTGACATGACGAAGCATATTTATTTTGTCATAACCGATTGTCTGAACGCCGATAAGTTTTTTGTAATATGCAAGATTTTCTTCGCTTGCTCCCATAACCGCAACGCCCGCACCTGCAAAGCTGATTTTTGAAGTCGAACCGAAAATGTAAACCATGTCGGCGTTTCCGCACTTTTTACATTCGTCCAAAATGTTAAGAAGTTTGTCGTGTTTTTCACCCAAATGGTGAACACAGTATGCGTTATCCCAGAAAATTCTGAAATCATTTGCCTTTGGTTTAAGGTTTGCAAATCTCTTTACAACCTCGTCGGAGAACGTAATTCCCGTCGGGTTTGAGTACATTGGTACGCACCAAATACCCTTTATGCTTTCGTCCTCGCTAACAAGCTTTTCCACCATATCCATATCCGGACCGTCTGACTTCATAGGAACGTTAATCATCTCAAATCCGAACATTTCGGTGATTGCAAAATGTCTGTCGTATCCCGGACAAGGGCAAAGCCACTTTAATTTTCCCTGTTTGCCCCACGGAGTAGCCTTTTCGTTTACGCCGAAAATCATGTTTTTTGAAATTGTATCGTACATAAGGTTAAGGCTGGAATTTCCGCCCACGAAAATCTCGTTTTCGCCTACGCCAATCATCTGTGAAAAGAGCTTTTTCGCTTCTGCAAGTCCGTCAAGTCCGCCGTAGTTTCTGGTGTCAAGGCCTGTGATGTCTTTCATATCGCTTGACGAATTAACAGCGTCCAAAAGACCCATTGCGGTGTCAAGCTGTTTTGCGTCAGGTTTTCCTCTTGACATATCAAGCTTCAAACCCTTTGCCTTAAATTCTTCATATTCTTTAAGAGTTGCTTCTTTAAATTCAAGAAGCTGTTGTTGCGTCATTTCGTTAAGTTGCATAAAATCCTCCCAAAAATTTTACTTTAGTCCACTATCTATTGTATACCACCAAGCAAAATTTTGCAAGTGGTTTTGATAAAACTTGCAAAAAATTCGGGATTTGCAACAAATAAACCCTCAATAAAGGCGAAAAATGGTTATTTATTACCAACAAAAATTTATTTTTTCTTCTGTCGGTCAAACTATTCCCGAAAAATTCGGGGTTTCTTCTTCCAAAAGGTGCCTAACGCTTTCGTTGGCGATAAGGCACAAATAGCAAAAACTTTCTTTGTCGTTTTCCACCGCATATTCAAGTTGTGCGATAATTTCCCCCAAATCTTTCAAATCCACATTGTCAACGGCATAGGAAATTTTCTTTTCGTATTTTTCCCAAACGGCGATTGCCTTTTTTGTTTTTTCCACAGCAAGGTCGGTTTGGTTGTTGTTTTTAAATTCCATTGCCTGCATAATTTCACGGGAAAAATCCTCTTTGAAATTTTTTGTCTGACAAATTCCCCACAGCGAAAAACCCACAATTCCCGACAAAATCAGAATACAAATTAAAATTCGTTTCATTTTAAATCTCCTTTTTTACAATGGTGTTGTTGCCTTTGCCGTCGGACATCATCAAAAAAACGTCCTTTGGGGTTAGGTTTTCCTTTGAAAGAATATTTTCAAGCTGTTTTTCGTTCATGCCCAAAACTTCCAAAGACGGCTTTAAGATTTTGCCGTCGTCAATAATTGTTTGGGGCGGATTTTGCGTGGGTTTTGTGTGTTTGAGGGTTTGCGGTGTGAGAGGTTGGTACATTGGTTTGGGATAAACGCTGATTTTCCCCGTGGTTTCCACCACCGCAAACTCTATTTCCGAAATATCAAAATATCCCTGCCCTCGCAAGGCTTCGGTTACGTCGTCAACCGTAAAACGTATGCTTTTGAGGGTTTTTTGTTCAAGTTTTCCGTGAGAAATAATCACCTTTGGACTGCCCGACATAACCCGCCTTAGTCCACGGGATTTCATAGAAAGATAGGAAAAAATCACGTCAAGGCACACCAGCGTCAAAATCGGCACAACCCCACGGATAAGAGGGATTTCGCTGTCCTCCGCCGGCAAAGTCGCAATGTTTGAAATTAAAATCGCCACAACAAATTCGTTTGGCGAAAGTTCTCCGAGCTGGCGTTTTCCCATAAGTCTTATGGCAAAAATAATTAAAACATACAAAATTACGGAACGAAAAAATATTATAAACATACCAAAAATCCTTTCGCAAAGTTTTCTTTTGAATATTTTCCCCCGACGTTTTAAAATAATTCTTTGAATAAAAAATTTCTTTCGGCAAATACTTTTAAGGAAAAAATTTTTGGAGAATTTTAAAATGATAACCTACGAAAATTACGAAACCGCCCCTCTTGCTGCGTCCCTGAGCGACAAAATATTGGACATAAAGACCATTTGCGGAAACACCGCCGATTTAAACATTATGGAAGTGGAAATTCAAGGGGTGAAATGCGCCGTTGTGACCATTGAAAATATGCTGTCGACCCTATGCATTTCCCAAGAAATTTTTAAATATCTTATGGCTTTTCGTGCCGAAAACTGCGACGGAGAAACGATTTACCGATATTTAACCACCCAAAGTCTGCTTTCTACGGAACGAAGCACGGTTTTCACCTACGGCGACCTTTTGCGGTTTGCTTTTTCAGGTTTTGGCGTAATTTTAGCCGACAACCTTAACAAAGGCGTGGTTTTCGGGGTTCAGGGTTACGACAAGCGGTCGGTTTCGGAACCCACCAGCGACGTAAATGTCAAGGGTTCAAAAGAGGGATTTATCGAAGTTGTGCGAACAAACATATCTCTTGTCAGACGAAAATTTAAATCCCCCGCCCTTAGATTTGAACTTTTTCAGGTGGGAAAACTGTCAAAAACCGACGTTGCAATCGCCTATGTTGAAGGCAGAGCTGACAGCGAAGTGGTGGACAAAGTTCGCAAAAGTTTAAAAAGCATTAAACTTGACACCGTTTTGACAAGCAGTTATGTTTCGGGATTTTTGGAACAGGACAAAAAAAGCATTTTTTCTTCCCTTTACACCACCGAACGCCCCGACGTTTTGTGCGCTAAACTAAACGAAGGCAGAGTTGGAATTTTAATTGACGGAACTCCTTATGCCATAGTTTGCCCGTGCGTTTTTGCGGAAAATTTTTACACTATGGACGACTATGCTTCCAAGCCTTTTTACGCAACTTATCTTAGGATTTTAAAATACATTTGCTTTTTCGTAACAGTTGCCCTGCCCGGAGTGTACGTCGCCCTAGCCACATACCACCCCGAAACATTTTCCCACAAACTTCTTCTGAATCTGTCCGCTTCGGAAGAAGCCACCCCCTACCCTTTGTATATCGAGGTTTTCATAATGATGATTTTTTATGAAATTATGCGTGAAGCGGGCATACGACTTCCACGGGCGGTGGGCGGTGCGGTGTCAATCATGGGTGGGCTTATTATCGGTGACGCAGCCGTAAAAAGCGGTCTGGTGTCGGGAGCGATTTTAATAATTATCGGCATAACCGCCACAGCGTCCTTTGTTGTGCCTAATCTCAACGAACAAACAACGATTTTGCGTCTTGTTTTTATTCTCGCAGGGGGAATTTCGGGGTTGTTCGGACTGGGCGTGGCTTTCGGTGTGCTTATCTTCAACATTTGCGCAATGGACGATTTCAAAGTGCCGTATACTGCCCCGTTCACGCCCCTTTTTCCAAAGGCGTTGTTGCACACCTTTGTGCGGGCGGATTTTAAAGAGCTTGAAAAAGGACATTCCACAATCAAAAATCTTAAACAGGACTAAGGAGTTTTTGTATGAGAAAAATTTCGCCTCTACAGCTTTTTTTCACTCTTTTCATAACCCGTGCCTTTTTGTCCGTAACCTACGGCGCAAACGAAAACCACCTAAGCGTTGTGTTGTGTATGCTTTCGATTATGGTGTCGGTGGGGGTGCAATGCTTGTTGGTTATTCCGCCCATTCTTTTTGCAAAATCCCACCCCGACAAAAATTTTCTCACATATGCCTTTGAAAAATCAAAAACTTTGGGAACGGTGACAGCGTGTGTTTACGCAGGATTTTTTATCTACGAAATATCACGCCAGTTGGGTGTTTTTTCTTATTTTATAAAAACGGAATTTCCCGAAATAATGCCTGCTTTTTTGCTTATAATTATACTTTCGGCGGCGTCTTTGTACGGTGCAAGCCGTGGAATTTGCGGAATTTGCCGTGCTTCGTGCGTTGGCGGTGTGATTTTTTTGGTTTTGTTTTTTGTAATAATTTTGGGTGTGACGGGCAAATACGACATTTACAACATTCAAACCGCCACGCCGTACCCGAAAAATCTCCCCACGGCGTTTTTTACGGACGTTTTTCAAAAAATCGGACGAAGCGACGAACTTGTATGTTTGCCGTTTCTTCTAAGTTACACCGAAAAATCCCACAAAAAGGCAACTTTCGGTTATTTCGCAACAAAATTTGCGGTTATGGAAGTGACCGTTTTTTTCTCAACGCTGATTTTGGGAGAATACGCCATTGACCTTAATTTGCCTTTTTATACCTTGTCAACCTACGCAAAAACATCTGTTATAGAACGTTATGATTCAATTTATATGCTGGTGTGGACGATAAGCGCCGTGATGAAAACCGCTGTTTTAATATATCTTGCGTGGGTTTGCCTGAAAAACATTTTGCCAAATCACCCGAAAACCTCTTTGTTTACGGCGTGGGTTATTCCGACGGTTTTCGCAACGTTTTTGTGCCTGAAAAACAGTTACGACAGCATATTTTTTCGCCCGCCTGCCACAATCATAGTTATAATTCTGTGTTCGGCTGTGCCTTTGGTTCTTCAAATTCTACCTGACAGGAGGGAAAAATCACGAAAAAAGTTTTAAGTTTGGTTTTGGCGGGGATTTTTTTTCTGACGCTGGGGGGCTGTTCGTCCACAACAGAAATCAACCGACGTTCCATAGTTCACGCTGTGGGGGTTGACAAGGCGGACGTGGGGTACGAAGTGTCGTTGCAGATTTTTTCCCCCACCGAAAACGGGTCGGATACCCCCATAAGCATAAGTTCGGCAAACACCCAAGTTATTTCGGCAACGGGAGAAACTGTTTACCAAGCGGTGAAAAACTGTGAATATCTTTTGGGCGGCGAAATTTTTATGGGGCATAACAAGTTTATAATTTTCGGAAGTTCCCTTTACGACGAAGATTTGCTGAAACTTTTGGACTGGTTCAGAAAGGAAAACGAAAATTATTTAGGCGTGACGGTGGGTTACGCACAAAAAAGTGCCAAAGAGATTCTGAACGTTAAACTCACCGACGGAGCGTCGTCCGTTGAGAGCATGGAAAACGTGCAAAAATACGCTTCGGAGTACGGCATAACCGCAAAAGGCGATTTGCTTTTGCTTTACAACAGTTTGCGAAGCTGTTCGGGAAGCGGTCTTTTGCCGATTTTTTCGGTTGTGGAGCAAGAGCAAAATCAAGAATCCACGGGTGACAACCAACCGTCGGGTTATTTAAAAATTTACAAAACGGCTGTTTTGAAAAACCGAAAAATGGTGGGTTATCTTGAATCGGACGAAATGTCGGGCGTGGTGTGGCTTAGGGGCGAAATGGAGAAAAATATGCTGACCGTTTGGTGCAACGGCAGGCTTCTGAACGTGGAAGTTGAAAACCAACGCACCAAAGCAAGCCTTGATATTTCAGACGGGGTTGTGGAAATTTCCGTAAAAATCAAGGCGACCGCCAAAGTTGTGGAAGAACTTGACGACCAGACAAAGCGGGAAATTTGTCGGGAGTGTCAGGAAAAAATACTTTCGTGTTGCCAAAGCGCAGTTGACAAAACCGTAAACGAAATGGGTACGGACGTTTTGCGAATTGAAAAACTTCTGAAATTTTACAAACCGCAAATTTTCAGGCAATACGAAAATGATTTTGAAAAAGTTATTTCGGCTTGTCGTTTCAACGTTTCGGCACAGGTGGAAATTACAAATTAAAAAGGCTCTGCCGTTAAGCAAAGCCTTTTGAGTGCATTATTCAGTCGGTTGTGGTTGCGAACGCAAGAATCTCAAAGTCCTTGTCCTCGGAGCCGTCAGCCATTTTTACTTCGATAGTATAATCACGCACTTGCGTGTCCAAAACGATAGAAGCGATTCCGGGGTCACCCCATGCGTCGGTCTGTATGCCGTTTACTTGGGTGGTTGTCACAATTTCGTCGCCGCATTTAACCGTCACGTCAACAACGCCCAACGTTCCGCTTGGCTGTTCACGGAAAATCATGTAAACAAGTTTTCCCGTAACATTAAACACCGCCGGTGAATTTGTTCCGTCAAATTCGTATTTCCAACCGTTTTTAAAGCCTGCTGTTGTTGTCGCTTTTGTAAAGCTTCCCACGTCCGCAGGGGTGAGGTTTGTGTTTTCAAAAAGTTCGGCGGATTCCTGACGGCTGGTATAATAAGGTTGTTTCGGCATTGTCGGTTCTTCTTCCTGCGTTTGGTCGCCCACGGTGTCAAAATAGTACGCAATCATGTCGCAAACAAGTTGGTGTCCTGTTTTGTTCGGGTGGGACTGGTCGTCGGAAAAATCCTGCCAAGTCATTCTGTTATTCTCAAAAAGATATGTCAATGCGTCAGCATAGCTGATTATAGGCAATTTATAATAATCGCCAATCTGTTTCATATAATCCTGCGCTGTGTGACCGTTTTCGGCAATAGACATCAAAAGCACAACCGCCACGTCGTTGTCAAGCTGTAAAAGACGGCGAACCATACTTTCATAAGCGCTCTGGTAAAGTGCGTCGTTGCCGTCATTTACGGCAAATTCGATAAAAACAATATCGGGGTCATAGCTTAGAACGTCACGACTAAGACGCAAAACCCCCAGTTTGGACGGCGTACCGCTAAGACCTGCGTTGACGTACTGCACGTTATCGCCTGTGCCGAATTTTTCCGCAAAATAGTTATAACTTAGTTTTGCATAACAGGTTTCCGAATCGGCACCCACGCCCTCTGTAATAGAACCGCCAATGTACGCAACGGTGGTTTTTTCGCCGTTTTGCGCCTGCTTGATTTTGTTCATAATTCTTGTAGTATTTCCGTAGGAATACAAGGATTTTTTCAGCATTGCCTGCGTCCATTCTTCGTCTGTTTGAGGAGTTTTTTCAACTTCTGCCTGCGTAGTTGTCGCAGAGCTTTCGGAACCGTCGGAATTTCCGCAACCTACAAAACAGCCAACGCAAAGGCACAGAGCCGTTGCAAGTGCCAAAATTTTATTAAATTTCATAATAATTTACCTCTTTGGAAAACAAAAGGGGCTATCCTCGGATAACCCCTTAAATGGTTTAAAATTAGTTGATAAGTGACTTTTCTGTTTCCTTATCGAAGATGTGGATTCTGTTAGGGTCGATAGCAACCTTGATAACGTCCTGTGGTCTTGCTGTTGAACGTGGTGAAACTCTTGCGGTGAGCGGAATACCCTCGCAGTTAATGTAGAGGTATGTTTCAGCACCCATCATTTCTGTTACTTCAACAGTAGCTTCGAGGATACCTGTTGTAGCGTTTGAAATGAACATTTCTTCGTCGTGGATACATTCAGGACGAACACCGAGAACAACTTCCTGGTCTACCAACGGTTCGAGAACTTCTTCGTCAACCTTAGCTTCAGGAATTTCAACGTAGAACTTCTTACCTCTTGATGTCTTGGTATCTTCCGAACCGAATTCAACAGTATATTTGCCGTCAATCTTCAGAAGTTTAGCGTCGATAAAGTTCATCTGTGGTGAACCGATAAATCCTGCAACGAACTGGTTTACAGGGTTCTGGTAGAGGTTTGTAGGGCTGTCAATCTGCTGGATATAACCGTCCTTCATAACTACGATTCTGTCACCCATTGTCATAGCTTCTGTCTGGTCGTGTGTTACATAGATAAATGTAGTACCGAGCTTTTTGTGGAGCTTAGAAATTTCAGTTCTCATCTGCGCTCTGAGTTTAGCGTCAAGGTTTGAAAGAGGTTCGTCGAGAAGGAATACCTGTGGTTCACGAACGATAGCTCTACCAAGAGCAACTCTCTGTCTTTGACCACCCGAAAGAGCCTTTGGCTTTCTGTCGAGAAGGTGTGAGATGTCAAGGATTCTTGCAGCTTCTTCTACTTTTCTAGCGATTTCGTCCTTTGGAACTTTACGGAGTTTAAGACCGAACGCCATGTTTTCAAATACTGTCATATGTGGATAAAGAGCATAGTTCTGGAATACCATTGCGATGTCTCTGTCCTTTGGTGCAATATCGTTTACCAATCTGTCACCGATATAAAGTTCACCTTCACTGATTTCTTCCAAACCAGCAATCATTCTAAGTGTTGTTGATTTACCACAACCTGATGGTCCAACGAGAATGATAAATTCCTTATCCTTAATTTCAATGTTGAAATCAGATACAGCGATAACGCCGCCAGGATACTTTTTGTAAATTTCTCTTAATGATACGCTTGCCATTTAAAAAGAGCCTCCTTGTATTTTTAGTTTATACTAATTGTATTCAAATTAGCTATGATATAATAATAACAGATATTTTTCATTTTCGCAAGTGTATTTTTAACTAAACTTTAAAATCTTCATTTATTTATATTGACGAATATTAACAAGAATTTCTAAAATTTAGGTTTTAAAAAAAGACCTGTTACAAAAATTTTTCAACATCTTTGTGCAAAATTAACAAACACTCACCAAGCGCCAATTTTTCGTCCAAAACAAGTCCGCCGATTGAAATTCTCTTTAAATATGTGACCTTGTTGCCCAGGGCTTCAAACATTCTTTTTATCTGGTGAAACATACCTTCGTGCAAAACCACATGGCAGGCGTTTGGGTTGTCGGCAACGGGAAACAGACCTGCGGGTTTGCAAACATCTCCGCCGTCGATTTTCATACCCGACTGAAAAATTTCGGCGTAATTTTCACCCACGGGTTTTTCAAGTTCAACATAATATTTTTTCGGAACGTGACTTTTTGGCGAAAGGATTCGGTGCGCAAGTTCGCCGTCGTCGGTGATAAGGACAAAACCCTCGGTGTCCTTGTCAAGACGACCCGCAGGGAAAAGTCCGTCACGCCGCCACTCGTCGGGAACAAGCGAAAGCACGGTTGGCGAAGCACCGTCACGGGTGGAACAAACCACGCCTTTAGGTTTGTTAAGCATGATGTAAATGTGCTTTTGGTAGACAATTTCCTGCCCGTCCACGGCGACAATGTGGGAATCGGGGCAAATTTTTTTGTCAAAAGCCTTGCAGACCTGTCCGTTTACGGTAATCCGCCCACGTTTGCAAAGGTCTTTGACGTCTTTTCTGGATAAATCGGTGCGTTGAGAGGACACAAATTTGTCAAGACGCATAGTATCGTTCATAGGGATTCTCCTTTGTAATTGTAGTTATAATTGTAAAGTGTAAATTTTCGGTGAATAATTATAAGATTTTTGAAAACGTACCGTTTTCATCGGTTCAGCTCGCAACACTTTTGTTATGTGTCCGACTTTGTTTTG
>CAYZOV010000020.1:0-28465 GCA_964480525.1 uncultured Ruminococcus sp. | reverse complement strand
AATATCCGTATCCACGGCTCTCTTGGTTATCTCTCTCCCGTACAGTTTAAAAAATTACACCCGGCTAAATAATTTTTGTACAATTTTGGGTTGACAATCCAGAAGGTAAACATGACCTTCAAACAGTCAAAAAATATAGTCTCCCCATTATGGGGAGACCGACTGTTTGATAATTGTTTTGTACCTAATGATACTGAAAATTGAAAGACTACTTATTTGAATTTTTTGGAACCATTGACATCTGAGCATATAATACTTATTTACTAATCATCTTAATTTCCAAGCTCGACATTTCGGCGATTGTGCTGATATGTATGTAACACCACTTTCTCTGCTATTAACACAAACTCCACGGTTATTATCAAAATACCTACAAGTTCTACAACTCGACAAGTTTGAACTTATATTTCGAGCTAATTGATCTTTCATATTAAACTTATTCTTATTAAAAAATCCCATAAACAAACCTCCTTTAAAAATGATAAAACGTATTATTTGTCAACGAAACATAAACATTGGTTTAGACCTACTAATTCTAATGCGTCATTGTGTTTGATATCAATCATCAAAGCTTAATTCAAGCGTTTCCCCAAAAACAATATTACCCTCATCTTCAGGAATTATTTTTGATCTGAATAAGTTGTTGCTTCTGCCTACTGTTTCGATTAAACCTTCAGCAATAGACTGCTTAATTATTCCTATACAAGCTTGCTGAAAATAAATCATATCAACCGAACCATCATCTTTGATGTAAAACGCTTTAAAACTTGCCATTTCTTTACAATCATATAGGTTTTCATAATTAAACATATAAATATTTTTTATCGCATTCGGCAATTCTTTCATAAAATATGTAAGAACAATCTCCTTATATTTGAAAGATGCGAAATCACCATAGCTAATCCATTCCGGTTCAGTTATTGGTAATGGTTCTAATTTATTGTTCTTACGCTGTTCGTTATTCTCGACCTGCTTTTTATATAGAGGATTTATATACTGAACGCTTCTTGCTTTCTGAAATTCAGGAGCTTCATTTGAATATTTGATAAACTCCTGTGGTGACGTATATCCGTGAGCAGCTATAAATCTCTCTACTCTTCCTGGTATCAATGGTATTTCTGTATTTCTTATCTTTTTTTCCTTGGCAAGTTCTATACATCCGAAAATTATTACAAGGATGAATAGAATAACTCCTAACAATGCAATGATACCGTGTAATGTGTCACCTGCTTTGAATTCGTTCGTCATTGCTGAAAGATATGTGATCGCTATACATATTAAAAAAATACCTCCTGCTGTTTCACTAATCTTACCAATAAACACATCCACACCGATCCATATTACCACGGCAAATATATAGTTTATTAAGAAAGGCTTATCAGAAAGTTCACAAAATAGTAAATCATCCATTTCAATTTCTCCTGTACGTATTATAATGCCATACTCTACTACTATACTAACTTTTTTGTAGAGTTAATACCTGTTTTTCAACATAAGATGTAATCTCTATTTTTTCACCATCAAAGCCTTGCGCAGCAAGCATTGCGTTTCTTATTTCTTCTGGAACATCATTTTCGTTGATATAATTCTGCTCTATAACTGTATCTTTACGCCATTTTCCACCGGGAAGCTTAGAATAGTTTTCTGACATATTTTTGAATCCGGCTCCGACGCGCTTAATGAAAGTTTCTGAGCCTTCTACAGCGACATTGAGAACAGACTTGATTTTTTCAGCTGCTTTTGCAAGCCATTGGATAATGTTTTTCCAATATGCATGAATAGCTGCTCCTGCAAGAGCGCCAAGAACGCCCACAATTAATAAGGTTCCTAACATAATTATTTACTCCTTTTCTGGTTTTGTGACTTTAAATTTTTCAGTTTCTTTTTTTAGCTTTTCAAGTCTAGCTTGTGTTTCTGAATCATTTGCAAATTCAGAAACTGGGAGTTTTTGAGTTATTTTACTTTTGATCCATGTCTCGTCATCACGGCTTTTTTTACTGTACAAAACGATGCTCATTACAACGTTATCAGGATCGATTTCAGGAATGCTTATCTCACAATCTCCGCCAACCATAATAACACCTTTTTTCTTTTCTTCTTCCAGCATATAATTATCTATTTGCCTGCCGAGTTGCTCAGTGAATTGTGTATAGGTGATTGGAGTCTGTTCTGCTACTTTTCCTTTTTTATACAGGAAGGTCAAGGCACCAACTACAGCTGCTCCGGTTCCGACAAGTGTTAGAATACTCATTTTTCTCCTCCTTTTATCGGTGATTCAATACTGAATTCAATGCTTTCTTTCAGTAACTTTCTCAGCATTGAAAGAGTTGATCTTTCTTGAACAAATTCACGGTAATTGAATCGGCTTTTTATTTTTCGTTCAACTACCTTTTCATTTCCTTCTTCATTATAATACAGAACAGATACTACGATCAGGAATGTATTCCTTGTAAATTCATCTTCATTTATTGTTGAGGATATAGTACATTTTCCGCCGTAGTAGCTATGCTTTTTATCTTTGCAGAAAGATAGTATTTCATGATCTATCAGGCTATTGTAATATTCAATGAAAGAAGTCCATGTAAACTGTTCCGAAGTTTTCTTATCTATTTTTTTCAATCCCATTTTATTTCTCCTTTATTTAAGCGCGAGTTCTAATTCTTCGGTCACATCAAGTGGCGTTTCGGGGGTCATTTGTTCCTTTATTTCGTCAGGAATCTCAGACGAGCTGATCTCTCTTGAAACCGTAGTTTTCTGCCATTGCTTTCCGTTATAGGAATAATTATCTGAGATTTCATTGTTCACTCCGAGTTTTTCTCCAACAAAAGTTTTGCATCCGTATACTACACCGTCAACCTTATCCTGTATCATATCGGGTATTTGTTGGAGCCATTTAATAAACGACATACGGAATTCTTCAATCATTGTTTGTATTCCTTGAACAACAGTTTGTTTAACAAATTTTTTTACAATGCTGAACAGTATCATTTAATACTCACCTCGGTTTTATTAGTTTTTTCTCTTATTGACTGCGGGACGTCTTTTTCGTCTACTATTTCGCTTTTCGTTATTACTTGCTTAGCTAAACCAGTATTTGCTTTTTTACTGGCAATAATACTTTCAACAGCAAATCTGAGATCCTTGTCTGATACTATATTAGCATCGTTTTTTGCTGCATTAAGAGCAGCTTTCATAACGGCAGTAGATATATCGCTTCCACTCAATCCTGTGTAGTCCTTTGCCATTTTATGAATGTCAGCTTCGACGGGCATCTGAGAAGGTATGTAGTGTTTCCAGAGTTTCTCACGAAGTTCTTCATTTGGCAGCTCAAATCGTATATGATAATGGATTCGTCGCATAAATGCTGAATCATAATTGCTGATAAAGTTAGTTGCGAATATGACCATACCTTCATAAGAGTTAAGCAGTGTCAGTAGAACAGAACGGGTCTGATTTACGCTGACATCTGTTGCACTGCTCATATCCGTAACACGCTTGCTGAGCAAGGCATCAGCTTCATCAAAGAAAATAATATCATCTTTGTTGGAAGGATCGTTGAAAAGTCTGGAGAGATTCTTACTAGTCTCACCGACGTATTTCGATTCGATATCAGCGTAATTGACGCAGATAAGTTTCTTATTAAGCGTAGCAGCTATGGCGTGGGCAGACATACTTTTGCCTGTTCCGCTTTCGCCGTATAGATTGACGAATAAATTATTACGCTCCTTCATTACCGTTCCAAGTCCCCAATCGACGAAAACTTTTTTCCAATTCTTCTGAGCACTTACAACGGTTTTTAGCTCGTCCATCGTGTTTTCAGAAAGAATAAGATCAGCAAATGTATAAATCGGGGCAGATTTATTAAATTGCAATTCCTGTTTTGGAGGAGCTGTTTTTTGATTGTTTGAGCTGTCATTATTTGAATTTGGAATTAGTGGCATTCTTATTCTCCTTTATCCTAGCCACCGGAAAGGGATGCTTCTTACTTTTGCTTGCCTTGCACTCAGGACAAGGGTTTTGAATGCACTTTATAAGTCCAAGTTTATACGGACATTTTAAGCATTTAAGCATAAGCCTCTTCCTTCCGATGACTTTTCTCTTCAAAAGTGTTATAATTCTTATTATAGGCTGTCGCAAATTTCTACAATTTGCGACAGTTGTTTGAGTATATAATACCATATTTAACGTTAAAACGCAACACCTTTTTATTGATTTTGCCAAAGCAGAAATGAATTTCGTGTATTTATACAATGACAAATGTTGTTATTTGTCAAATATGCTGTATGTCAAAAATATTAGTCGTCAAAATTATGGTCGTTTTGGGAGGGTGACTATGCCGCGCAAGGGAGAAAACATTTACAAAAGAAAAGATAACCGCTGGGAGGGACGATACAAGGTCGGATTCAAGGAATCTGGCAAAAGCAGATACCGTTCGATTTACGGAAATTCCTATCAGGAAGTCAAACTCAAACTGATTGCATTGAAATCGGCTCCGAAAGAAGTTGTTTCTTCGGGACGCCTGACGGTCAAAGAGCTTTTTGAGGAATGGCTGTCAGCGGTGAAATTAAAGGTCAAGGAGTCAACCTACTCCAATTACAGAATGAAAGCGGACAAGCATCTTATTCCTGAATTTGGCAGCTTGCGTTACGGAAATCTGACAGTGCAGTTAGTTCACAGCTTCATCGAAATGAAGCTGAAAGCAGGCCTTTCTGTGAAGTATGTTTCCGATATCGTCATCGTTTTCAAGTCAATGGCGAAATATATTTCGAGGGCTCACAGATTCAGAAATCCACTTGAAGAGGTTGTTTTGCCCAGAGATGCAAAGCGCGAATGGAAGCTTTTTAACGATATTCAGCAAAAGAAGCTTTGTAAATATCTGACAAATGATCTCAATAACACTTCACTCTGTGTCCTCCTGAGCCTGTACACGGGTATGCGTGTGGGTGAAATATGTGGCCTTAGGTGGAGCGATATTGATTTTGCCAAGAGGACTATTACCGTCAGAAGAACAGTTCAGCGCATTCGCACAGGTGTACACGGTACAAAGCTGATAGTAGATACTCCGAAAAGCCATTCATCTCAACGAGCAATTCCGATTCCTGCGTTTATTATGGATATACTGCGGAAATTCCGCAAATGTGACTATTCTTATATTTTGTCGGGAAGTGAAAAAATCACTGAACCTCGCACTATGCAGCGCAAATTTAAGTCAATTCTGAAAAAAGCAAGTTTACCGTCAATAAACTTTCACAGTCTGCGTCATATGTTCGCAACGAACTGCATTCGCGCAAGTTTTGATGTAAAGACTCTATCGGAAATACTCGGTCATGCTTCAGCTGAGACTATGCTTAACCGCTATGTTCACCCCTCAATGGAGCGAATGAACCTGCCCAGCCTTGCTGCATGAATTCTATTTACCGTTAGATATATCGTTAGCCTAAGCCTTAAAACGGCTATATTGCGGTGATTTTCACAATAATGACTGTAATAGCCGAAATTTCGGCAATTTTTATTTCTTGACAATCTGCTGTCAGTGTGGTAGAATTAATCAAATATTTCCGGTAAACTTAATTGTATCACAACCGGAGGACAAGTTTATTCCGGATATTGAAAAGTTTATTCCATTTTTGGGGGAAGTGAATAGGGTGAAATTAAGTATAGAAACGCTGCTCGGAGCAGTTTTTGAAGCCAAGAAAACAGGCAAAGGACGAATAGGCAGAGGGAAAGTATACACGGAATTTATGCAGACCATAGCTGATAACAAAGATATTTCCTATTGTTTCGGCGGAAGTATCGACCGATTTCTTTTCAGACTCCTGCGCAGCGAAACCACCTACCCCTACTCCCTTTTCAGTTTTGAAAGATTTGAGAAAAGCATAGGCAGCTATCAGACTTCTGAGCATTACCTCATTAAAATGAGAAAGTTCTGTAATTTGGCTCTTGATGAAAATAAACTCGAACAGCTTGCATATACTCTGCTTGAAGTTTTAAGGCAGGACAGATCCATAAGCTGCATTTTATACGGCTCGGATCTTATTGCAAAGAAAGATCTGTTCGGCAGCTATGCTCATCCCAAGAAGATCTGCATTGAAGCCTTGATGACAGGATTGCTCTACCATGTTCACAAAAATCCCGCTGAAAGCATAAGTATCGGAGTGTTGGAAATTCCCGACAAACTTTCCTTTAACGTAACGAGATATGCTGATAAAAGTTCACTCGATCCGAAACTTGAAATAAGTCTTTATGAAAGTATCCGAAGAAATGCCAAACGTCAGAGAGACGAGAAACCGAAATACAAGCCTGAGCTGAAACATAACAATATTGTCATAGACAAACTGCCTGAAAATGATAACGTTTTTCTATACGGAACCGGTGGTGCAGGCAAAACAGCATTGATTATGGATATGATAAACGGCGAAAGCACAATAAACTTTTATTTTCCTCTTTATCGGTATAAGAAAGAATTTCATGAAAATTTTCAAATGTCAAGCTGCTGGATATTGCTGAATATTCTGCTGAAATATCACTATCAGTACGAGTATGAAACTTATGATACTCTAACTGCTAATGAGGGAGAAAATATTGTTTTGCAGCAATTGACAGAGCTTGATAAGTTGCTGAGCGACACCCCTGTAAACGGTCACTCTGAATACACGCTTCTCCTCGACGGAATGAACGAAATGACAGCGGATACGCAGTACGCTCTCGTACAGGAACTTGAAACACTCTGTCGTACCCGAAAAAACGTGCGAATAATGATCACGGGGCGAACTGTCCCGAAATATGACGTTTTTGATGGATTTCAGCATATTGAAGTATGCGGCATTACAGACTCCGAAAGAGATGCTGCACTATCGGCTTTCAGCGGAATATCCGATAATAAAAAGCTTATGGATATTCTGAAGATACCGATGTTTCTGAATATGTACATTGAAAGCCGCAATGCCGAAAAGCCACTGAATACCCGTGGGGAGATTCTTGATCTGTATATAACAGATCGGAAGGTAAAGTCTTCCGCAGGCCTTGCGCATGGACCTGACGATATTACTGCTCGTTTCATGATACAATATATATTGCCGTATACAGCAAAAGCCATGTTCGACAAATACAATTTTGTCGAGTATCTGTCATGCGGCAGAACCTGTTTTGAAATAGACAGATGTGATCTTTTAAAAGCAATAGAAAACGCGTACAGCACCTATATTACAGACGAATTTGTCTATCAAAGCTGCATTGCACCAAAAGGATTAAGAAAAAAAATCCTGCTCGAAAGCAGGAAAAAGTTTGACTTTATTGAGTTGATAACCGAAAATATCGGATTAATGGAAGTCTCTGAAAGTAATTCACAAAAGCTTCATTTCACACATCAGTATTTCAGGGATTACTTTGCTGCAAGACACATATTGAATCTGTTGGATATCATGGATATTTCATATAAAAACAGCAGTATCACCGAGCAGAAGGAGCAATTAAAAAAATTGGAACTCGACCGGATCTGGTTTAATTACAATGATTCAGAGGAGTACGATCTTATCGGTGAAATTTGCGGAGACTACAAAAACATTCCCGACGATAATGACCCTATGTTGTGGTACAACAGAACAATTCTCGATGAAATGCTTGATATGTACCGTGGATTTGATGAAAAACAAGACCGCTTCCATATAGCGAAAAACATTATAAATGTCATGAGCAAATCGAGAAACGGCACTGTATGCAGTGTTGATCTCAGCAATATTCCGATGCCTTACAATATACCGTGCAATGTTAAATTCAGTCAGAACGGAAAATATCCGTGCTCTTTCAGAAACAGCATTATCTATCGCTTGGGAATATGCGAAAATGCGAAGAAATCTACTGATCCGGAGTGGATATGGGAAAAGTTTGCGGTAATTTCCAACGAGGGAAATAAAATACTCGTGATCATGGATAACAACTACGTTTTTCTTTGGGATACCCGATCAGAAAAAATTTCGTGGGATTCAGATCTGTCGGGATATGACAGCAATAACGAGATTATTAATTATGCTGAATCCTCGCCTGATGAAAGCAAAATCATTCTTTATGCAGGACTATTCCCCGATATCTGTAAGGTCACTATAGAGCCTCGCAACGGAAAAGTCATTGATTGCAGTCATGAAAAATCCCATGAATACTGCTTTTCAAACAGAATGATTCTCAGTGGTGCGCTTAAACTTAAGATATTTTCACAGCTACCGCATTTCAGAAACTGTGATTTCAGCGGGGCTAAGTTTATGGTCGGCGATTATGGCAAGATTCTGAATAAACTGGGAGCTATATCAGGATAAACGGGTTGAATACCATGTTTTTATTCGTAGATCCGCTTGATTTTTTTCAGATCACATGATATAATTTTTTGGAATCTGTTCAGTATCTTTTTATGTGCGAATTTTCAAACATAATTTTGCTGAAGACAAGAAAGAAATCCGCAGGCATACTTGTCATATGGCAAGGAATTTTTGGCGTGATATTCCGAAAACTCTGCAAGCAGATCGCGCGCAAAGCCGAAAGGCGGAATTTGTATGATGTTGCCTTAAATTCTGAGAATCAAAACTATAAAGGAGATTTATTATTATGAGCGAAATAAAGTGTCCACACTGCAATAAAGTATTTACTATTGATGAAGCTGATTATGCAAAACTGATAGCACAGGTAAGAACCTCGGAATTTGATAAAGAAATACATGAAAAACTTCAGTCTAACTGAATAATATAAAATATTGCCTAATACTCTGTAAACCCTAAATCTTAATAACGGGATACAAATGTTTGAGCTTGGTTCTGGCATCGTCAGTAGTAAACTGCCAATCAACGCCTTTCTGCAATTTGTTTCTTGCCGAAACCCATGGCACAAGCAATGCTCTGAGTGTAGGCAGGTCAGGTATCCTGCTGTTCGCAATACATTGACGCCCGAGAGCAGAAAGCTCTATCTCAGCAATATCCAGCCAGCTGCCATGCTTTGGCGTGTAATGTATCTCAAGCCTCTCGGCGAGTTGTTATGCTACAATAGATAGTTGACAGAAAGAATAGAAAAACAACTCCCAATATGATATAATGTTAAGTACCACCAAAACAAAGTATCAAAAAAAGGAGTTGTTCTGATGAATAGTATAGCACAAGAAGCACGGTTTCGTCAACGGGTAGTAAAATATTCAATGAAAAAAGGGGTAACCGAAGCGTCAAGGCGATTCCATATAAGCAGACAAGCAATATACAACTGGATAAATCGTTATGACGGAACATGGAAAAGCCTGGTAGAGCGAAGCCACAGACCTCATCATCACCCGAAAGAGCATACGCCGAAAGAAAAAGAAATGATATTACGCCGTTATCCACGTTACAAGGACGATATGATAATGCTGTGGGACAGTCTGAGGAAAAGCGGATATACAAGGTCGTATACAAGCTTGATACGAGTATTAAAAAAATGGGTAACCCCTGAAATTGCAAAGCGAAAGCCCCACAAGCCAAAGCCGTATGAGAGGGCAGAATATCCGGGACAGAAAATACAGATAGATGTAAAATTTGTGCCAAGCTATTGCGTATCAAGTGGGAAGAAATATTATCAATACACGGCAATAGACGAATGTACAAGATATTGTTTTAGAGAAATGTATGACGAACACAGTACATACAGCTCGAAGGATTTTTTGATGAAGTTGATAAAAGCCTTTCCGTTTCCGATACGAGAGGTTCAGACTGATAACGGAACGGAGTGGACAACGGCATTGATTGTAAAGGATAAAACAAGCAAAACGATGTTTGAAAAGGCACTGGAGGACATGGATATTCTCTATCACAGGATAAGGGTGGCAACCCCAAGACATAATGGCAAGGTTGAACGTCAGCATAGAACCGATGAAAAAAGATTTTACAGAAAAATGCGTATGTACAGTCTTGAGGACGGCAGAGCCCAGCTTGCGAAATACAATAAGAAATCAAATAATATACCCAAGGTATGCCTAAATTTCAGAACTCCGAAAGAGGTTTTGAATGATTATCTTGCAGTAATGTGAGCCGATTGCAAATTTTCGTTTTTCATCGCCTACGGCTTTTACAAAATGAAAATTTGCAACATATCGCTTAACATTATATTTTTTAGGAGTAAGTGTCAACTATCATTGACAAGTGAACAATTTTTTATTTTGTCAATTGACGAAAAACCCTTGTGATATTCACAACTATGGTGTATAATATATCTTGGATAATGGCAAATATGTTATATCTGATGACACTTTGGATATCTCCAATGTGGAGGACTATTTCCGTTCAGCAAATATGTACAATTTCCTTTTTGAATTGTTCTTTGGGAGGTAATAAAATGAATGATTTTAATGAAGAATATGACCGGAAAACACTTGATAAGATGTATGAAAAATTAAAACTTACATTGTCTGAAGAGAGGATAGAGCTGCTGCGTAGATATTTTGACGCAGTAAATAATTTTTATCAGATTATTCAGTTGAAGAGGATTTTCCAAATAATCAACAGTCAAAATACACAACAGTATTCCGAAGAAGATTTTTTAACTTTTGCAGAGATTGCTTGTAATGAACGTCATTTTTACAGTATTCTCGGAAAAGACGAGTTTTATGATAACGAGCCTGTTGGTGAGCCTTTTGAAAAATATCTTATCCACGAGAGTTTGGTGGAATTTGATTTGCTTTACGAAATGGCTGAAGCAAAATGCAATAAGCCTTACTATGTTCCACCGAAAGACGAGCTGTTGATGTATGAGGACGAATTTTATGAATTTAAAAGTCCACAATACACAGCTATGGCAGAATATGTACTCAATAATATTGAATGTCGCTCCGAATACGTTGAAGATGTTATGAGCGAGATATTGTTTATCATAAAAGGCGAGAAATCAAGTCCTATAGAGGCAATCAATTTCTTAACAAAATGTGGTTTGAAAGCAGATCTTTCAGAAAAACAGTTTAAAGAGTTTTCTAAGCTTTATATTGATCTGCATAACAACACCCGTAATCCGTATAACAACGGTTTTACTCCGAAGGAAATGCTTCAAAGAACTGGTGATATAATCGGTAGTCGTTATTTGAACGAATCTAAGTTAATTAAAGTTTTGTCGAACGATGATTTTGGCAATTTTGATATTTATACTGAGCCTATCAGAACAAAAAAAATCGGTAGGAATGAGCTTTGTCCGTGTGGCAGCGGAAAGAAATATAAGAAGTGTTGTGGAAGGTAAAAAAATGCGTGAAATAAGTTGTTAACTTGAAACTTATGATATATCTATGTTCTTCAAGCACCAATTGTGTCACTGAAGATGAACAAGAATTTGATATGAATACTGCAAACAAACTTCAGTCTAAATGATTTTGTAAGTGATTTGTAGGATTTTTTTTTGAAATAGCTAAATAGCGTGATTCTTTGCAACCTTTTTTTGCGTTTTCGGGAGTGAAAATTTTGCATAAAACAGATTTCTTTGCAAATAATATTACTGCAATTTTGAAGTTTTAAGCAAAAGAAAGGATTGATAATATGAAAGCAACAGGGATTGTTCGTCGCATTGACGACTTGGGGAGGGTGGTTATTCCAAAAGAAATTCGACGCACTATGCGTATCCGTGAAGGCGACCCGTTGGAGATTTATACAAGCAACGACGGAGAAGTGATTTTTAAAAAATATTCCCCCATAAACGAACTGTCGGACGGAGCAAGCCAATGTGCGGAGGTTGTGCAAAAGCTGTCGGGGTCGCCCGTGGTGGTGTTTGACCGTGACCACGTTGTGGCGGTTGCGGGAGCGCAGAAAAAAGAATACAGCCAAAGGCGACTTTCTCCTGCGCTTGAAGAAATTCTTGAAAGCAGGGTTCCGTACCTTTATTCGGCTGAAAATCCCACGCCGATAATGCCCGTGGAGGGTATTCAAAAGCAAGCGCTGGCTATTTCGCCGATTATTTCCGCAGGGGACATATCCGGTGCGGTGGCGATTATGCAAAGTGAACAGTCGCAAAAACCAACCGAACAACAGCTAATGCTGGCGCAGGCGGCGGCTATGTTTTTGGGAAAACAGATTGAAGAATAGCGTTAATAAAACAAAATCCCGATTGTAACTTTTTTCGTCGCAATCGGGAATTTTTTTATTAAATTTGCGGTTGTGGGTTTGCGGCGTCGGAATTTTTCGGCGGTTGGTCTTTGATAATAACCTGCACAGCCTGTTTTAAATTTTCAATATCCACAACGTTATAACTTCCGCCGCTTTCGCCGTCCAGCGTCCATTTGATTTCTTGGTCGGAAGTAAAACGCACACGGGAGGTTTTGAAAGTGTAAAAATATTCGGAATCAAGATTTTTCATAAGCAGACAGTTGAGAATTTTGTTAAGTTCAATAAGAGAATTAGGCGTTTTGATAAGCGTAACTTCAAAAAGTCCGTCGTCAAACACAACTCCCTTAGCAACCAAATTTGACAAACCGCCTATGGAAACGGTGTTTGAGATAAGCCCCACAATAAAATCATCACGGTAAATTTCGCCGTCGTGTTCTACGGTTATATCAAAGGCTTCAAGAGTTTTTATGCGCTTAACCCCCTCAATGAGATAAGCCGTGTGACCGAGAATGTTTTTGGTGGACTGCGGTGTTTCGTATGATACGTCCGTAAACGCTCCGAAAGCCGCCACATAACAGAAATAATCTCCGTTAAACGACCCTACGTCATAAGCAAACGGCACTCCCGAAACCACGTTTTTTGCGGCTTCGACCATGTTTTTCGGAATGTCCATGCTTCGGGCAAAATCGTTTACCGTGCCTGCGGGGATATATCCCAAAGGCACTTTGGTGGAACTTCCCATAATTCCTTTGATAGATTCGCTCATTGTTCCGTCGCCGCCCGACGAAACCACAATGTCATAATTGTGTGCGTCCTCTAAAATTTTTTGATAACCGTCAAGTTTTGCCTGCGTAGGATATGCGGTGACTTCGTACCCGCCTTTGGTAAAAATATCTATAATATCACAAAGACTTTCTTTAATTGTGCCTTTTCCTGCGTTTGGGTTAAAAACAAAAAGTAATTTTTTCATTGTCCGCAAAATCTCCTTAATGTCGTTAATTACTTTAATTTTACCCCAGTTTTGCTTAAAAGTCAATAGACAGTTTAGTGGGTTTGTCTGAATTTTCGCAAAAACTGTTAAACAAAAAATCAGACTGTTTTTTGACAAAATGTAAACACGATTTAAGAACCACCACAAATTCACAAATGATTTTAGCTAATTTGTACAAATTGTAAAAGAAAAATCCCCCTCACCTTGACTTTTTGTACTTGATGTAGTAAAATTAAACTGAAAAGGTGTTTAAAAATTAGAAAACGATTTCATGGTATGTTTTGAGATTTTAACAGATTAAAAAGTCATAACGGAAGGAATTTTTTATGTTTAAGGGAAAAAAGAAAAATTACAAAATATTAGGAATATGTTCGGCGGAAATTCAGCGTGAAATTGAAAAAAAGGTTATTTTTTCAATTTCAAAATACGCAAACCAACACGGATATAAAGTAATGCTGTTTAACACGTTCGGGGATATGTACAGCGATTTGAATTTTGAAATTGGCGAACGAAGCGTTTACAAGCTTGTAAACCACGACCTTATCGACGCCTTGATTGTAATGCCCGCAACCATTGAACGTGACGACGCTGTTTCGGAAATTGTCAGCGACGCCAAAGAATCGGGTATTCCGGTGTTTTCTTTTGACCAGGAATTTGAAAGTTGTAAAAGCGTTCATCTGAAATATGCGGATAATTTTGAAAAAATCGTCAGCCACGTTGTTAAAGACCACGGTTGCAAAAACGTGTACATGATGGCGGGCATGAGAAACAACAGCTTTTCTCAGGAGAGAATCGACACATATAAAAAGGTTTTGGAAGAAAACGGTATTGAGTATGACGAAAACAAAGTTATGTACGGTTCTTTTTGGTCGATTCCCGCAAAAATGGCAATGGAAGAACTTTTCAAAACCGCCACGGTTATGCCTGAGGCTATTGTTTGCGCCAACGACATAATGGCGATTACGGTTTGTCAGGAACTAAGAAACCACGGATATAGGATTCCCGAAGATGTTATTGTGACGGGTTTTGACGGAGCGGAAATGGAAAAATACACTTCTCCGAGATTGACTACTGCCGAACCCGATTACGAAGAACTGGGAAGATTGATGATAGAACTTGTAGACAAGGCGGTGGCAGGCGAAGAAGTACCGCAAAAATCCGAAGTATCATATTTTGTGAGAATATCGGAATCTTGCGGTTGTAAAAATTCAAATCCGGCGGACGTTTTGGAAAAGGTTTTGGAACTAAGCGATACAATCGGTTGGTCGGAAGGTCACGAATCGTATATGTTCACTTATGCGTCAACCATGGGACATTGCGACGACGTGGAAAAAATCGGAGAACAGATGTGGCGTTTTGCCGACCATAATTCGTGGGTTTGCCTTAACACAGACTGTTTTGACGAACAAAGAGAAAAATATAGGTACAAAAAATTCTTTACCGCAAAAATGAACAACATTTTGACAAGGCACAGCAAAGAGTTCATAGGCTCCAGAATTTTTAACACCTCACAACTTATTCCGGATATGGAAACGGAATTTGAAAACCACGACTGCTTTTTGTTTATGCCTATTCACCACCAGCAGAACGTAATGGGATATTACATTATGGCGTTTGATATTAACGCAAAAGATTTTTCAAATACAAGAAGATTTATCAAGAATACGGATAATATTATCGAAAGTATGCGTAACCGTTTTATTGTGCAAAAAACCACGAAAAAACTGGAAGAAATGTGCGTTAAGGACTATTTGACGGGGGTTTATAACAGACAGGGATTTTATGCGCTTATGAGCGGTTTAATCAAAAAATGCAAAACCGACGAAAAGAATGTTGTGATGTTCTCCATTGATATGGACAGCATGAATATTATTAACAATACATACGGTCACAACGAGGGCGACAGAGCTATTGTGGCGGTGGCAACGGCGTTGAAAAACTGTGCTACGCAAGGGGAAATTGTCGCAAGATTCGGCGGTGACGAATTTGTCGTTGTGGGTGAAGAACTTTCAGAAAATTATTCTTCCGATTATGCAAAGAGAGTTTGCGAAGAAATTGAAAAGTTTAACAATTCCGACGAAAACCGTCCGTACAAGGTGAAAATAAGTTGCGGTTGGGTGTCGGCTAGGTGCAACGACCAAGAGGACGTTTACGAAAAAATGCGTATTGCCGACAGCAGAATGTACGAGCAAAAACGCAGTCATAAGGCAGGACGTAACACAGACAAAAGGGGTGAAGTTTTGTGGGACAAATAGTTTTGGACGAAAATTTGGGCGAATTTTTAAAGGATATTTCCCGATTTTCAAACAACGAAAAATCATTTTTTGAGTACATAAACGAGAAATTGTCGGCTGTGGCGGACAAACTTTGCCTTTCACGGGCGGAAATTGAATATTGCGTTAAAAAAGGCGCTGTTTTTACAGACGACAAAAACGGTGCGGAAATTTGCTATTCCGACGGACAGGCGTTTGATAAGGAAAATTTTGTGGAAGAAAGCTATCCTATAATGGGTATCGGCATGGCTGTGTGCAGATTTTACCCAAAAGCAGGTTTTGCGTGGGACAACGCCGACAAAGAAACAGTCAAATTTATTATGCAGATGATTTTTTTAAGCGTGAAAAATTCTCACCTTGAAACAATGCTTAAAAAAGCCGTGTACACCGACACCAGAACGGGGTTGCCGAACACCGAAAGTTTTAACGTTTTTTTGGAAAATATTATTAAGAATAACTGTGCGTCGCAGTATACCGTAGGGTATCTTAATATTAAAAATTTCAGATATGTTTTGCAAAAAAGCGGAAATGTGAAAGCCATTGATATTTTGAAACGTTTCGGAAAAATCGTCAGCAATTATCTTATCGACGGCGAAATTATCGCCAGAGTTGGCGGAGATAATTTTCAGGTGCTTTTTAAAAACGAAAGATACGACGGGTTTGTGGATTATTTGTCAAAAATCACCGTCCCGCTTAAAGCCGACGACGGTATTGTTTTAACCGAAATTTCCGTCAGGGGCGGTTTTTACGAAATTGTGCAGGGCGACAAGGCGGAGGATATTGTTAATTCTGCGTCGGTGGCGCTTAACGTTGCCCGAAGCAAGGGTACGAACGATTTTGTAAAACTTGACCCGTACATGGTTAAGCGAATTATGATGGAAAAAGAAATTACGTCCATTTTCCCAAAAGCTCTTGAAGATATGGAATTTAAGGTGTTTTACCAACCGAAAGTTGATCTGGAGGACAACAGAGTTTGCGGTGCGGAAGCGTTGGTGCGCTGGGTTAAGGACAATGCGATTATTCCGCCGGGCGACTTTATCCCCGTGCTTGAACGTGAGGGGAAAATTTGCAGTATTGATTTTTATGTTTTGGAATGTGTTTGTAAAAATATCAGGGAATGGCTTGACAAGGGCTTCGATATGGTGCGAATTTCGGTGAATTTTTCAAAACTTAATCTCTATAACCGCCATCTCACCGAAGAAATTTTGGCGATTATGGATAAGTACAAAATCGAAAATAAGTATATCGAAATTGAACTCACGGAAATGTCGGGTTATGAGGACTACGAAGCGTTGTGCGTGTTCGTGGAAAACATGAAAAAGTGCGGTATCAAAACTTCCATTGACGATTTTGGCACGGGTTATTCCAGTTTTAACCTGATTAAGGACCTTAATGCGGACATTATCAAGCTTGACAGGTCGTTTTTGATTAACATTGATGAGAAAAATTCTCAACAAAGTAAAACCGACGAGATTGTTATTAAAAATATCGTAAACATGGTCAACGAACTTGATATGGAAGTTATCGCAGAGGGCGTGGAAAACGTTATGCAGGCGGAATTTTTAAAGAAAATCAACTGCCTGAAGGTGCAGGGATTTTTGTTTGACAAGCCTTTGCCTCTGGAAGATTTTGAAAAGGTTCTCAAAACAAAAAAGGTCTACAGCGTGACTGCGTAGATTATCCCCATAAATTCATAAAAAACACTTGACAAAACGGGAAGTTGCGTTTATAATTGTCTTAAATAATAAAAATGCGTTGATGAGGACGTGCCGTGGCAAAATTTTGTTTCAGAAAGCTGTTGGTTGATGAAAAACAGTACAAAAAACCGTTGGCGTATCACCTCTGAGCAGACTGTTTAAAGCCCAAAAAGCAAGTAGACAGATTCGGGTTCTCCCGTTACAGAGAGGTGCGTTGTCAGACGTGCCGTTTAAACGAGTGGGCTTGCTTTTGCAGGTCAATAAGAGTGGTATCGTGGAAAAATTTTCACCTCTTGTCCTTGACGGATAAGAGGTGTTTTTGTTTATGAAAGGTGTGGAAAACGGGTATGGAAAATTTGAAAAAACTTTGTGTGTTCGATTCGACCTTGCGTGACGGAGCGCAGGGGGAAAATGTGAACTTTTCGGTGATTGATAAGATTAACATTGTTAAGGCTCTGGACGAGTTCGGGGTGCATTATATCGAAGCGGGAAATCCGTTTTCTAACCCCAAAGACGTGGAATTTTTTGAAAAAATCAAGAATGTTAAACTGAAAAACGCACAGGTTGTGGCGTTTGGTTCAACAAGACGAGTTGGCGCAAAAGTCGAAGACGATAAGTCGGTCAGAGCCGTGGCGCAGGTGGACGTGGACGTTGTGGCTATTTTTGGAAAAAGCTGGGATTTGCACGTCGAACAGATTTTGCACACAACTTTGGAAGAAAATATCGCTATGATTTGCGACACCATAGAATATCTGAAAAAGTGCGGAAAAAGAGTGTTTTTCTATGCCGAACACTTTTTCGACGGCGCAAAAAACAACCCGGAATACGCTTTTGAAGTGATTAAATCCGCTGAAAAATCAGGGGCGGAATATGTGATTTTGTGCGACACAAACGGCGGGTGTTTTCCCGACGAAATCGGCGATTTTACAAGACAGGCAAAAGAAATTTTGTCCGCAAAAATCGGTATTCATTGCCATAACGACACAGGCTGCGCTGTGGCAAACACAATTTCGGCGGTTAAATCAGGGGCAGAGCAGATTCACGGAACTTTTATCGGCATAGGCGAAAGGTGTGGAAACACCTGCCTTGCGACGGTTATTCCCAATCTCCAGCTTAAACTGGGTTATGACATTGTTCCGCAGGACAGTTTGAAAAAGCTGTCCGAATGTGCGAGGTTTGTTTCTGAGGTTTCAAATTTGTCACTCGAAGATAATTTGCCATATGTTGGTAAGTCTGCCTTTGCACATAAGGGGGGTATGCATATCGACGGTGTGACTAAATTGCCGAAATCTTTTGAACACATAACCCCCGAAAGCGTGGGAAATCACCGCCAGTTTTTGATAAGCGAAGTCAGCGGCAAAACTGCGGTTTTGTCCAAAGTGGAAAAATTTTTCCCTAAAATTTCAAAGGACAGTCCCGAACTTTCGGATATTCTGGAAATGTTGAAACTTCAGGAAAAAAAGGGGTACCAGTATGAGGCTGCGTCGGCTTCGTTTGAACTTCTGGTGAGAAAATTTTTGGGAAAATTTCAGTCGTTTTTTGAAATTGTGTATTTTAAAATCATCTGCGAACAGGATAGCTCGGTGGATACGCCTGCTTGCGGTTTGGTGAAAATCAGAGTGGGCAACAGCTATAAAATTTCCGCAGGTGAGGGCAACGGTCCTGTAAATGCGTTGGATATGGCGTTGCGAAACGCTCTCAGCGAGTTTTATCCTGTGCTTAAAAGTGTAAAACTTATCGATTATAAAGTAAGAGTTGTGGACACGACTTCGGCAACGGCTGCAGCGGTACGGGTTTTGATTGAATCCACCGACGGAAACGAAGTTTGGACAACGGTTGGTTCTTCAACCGACATTCTCAATGCGTCTGTAAAAGCGTTGGAGGACAGTTTGGAGTATAAACTTTTCAACGAAAACGTTGTTCCAATTTAAAAAAATTATATATAATAGAATAAAACAATAAAAAGTCGCCTGATTTGGTGGCTTTTTTGTTTTAATTGTAACTTTTCTTTTAAGACTATTGACTTTAAAAATCAATTTGATATAATAAAATAGTAGTTGTACAACAAACATTACACAACAAGCTTTTTTAAAAGTTTGGGAGAATTTTTTACAAATTTTATAATCTGCCGAAAGGTTTGATTAAATAATGATTAAGGAGATTGCTTTTTGAAGAAATCAATGAAAAGATTGGAGATTGTGGCGTAAAGGGAGGCTTTTGCACGCAATTTTCACGCAAAACCTCCCATATTGTACCATGAATTTGCACAAATTAGGTACTTTTTGTGGTTTCGCACAGCGAAATTGCCGTCGGTGTTGACGGCAAAACAAAATACCCAAACGTAAACCGACAGGTTTACTTTAGCGTAGCGTAAATTCCACACAAACCGGGTACTTTTGTGGTTTCGCACAGCGAAATTGCCGTCGGTGTTGACGGTAGAACAAAATACCCAAACGTAAACCGACAGGTTTACTTTAGCGTAGCGTAAATTCCACACAAACCGGGTACTTTTGTGGTTTCGCACAGCGAAATTGCCGTCGGTGTTGACGGTAGAACAAAATACCCAAACGTAAACAGACAGGTTTACGTTTAGTGTACAATGGTTGAAGTCAACAATTTTCAGGAGGAAAAACAATGAATAAAAATGACATAAAAATTCGTTTGGAGAAAATAGAAGAACGCCGTGAGGTTGAAAATTTGGTTCGTGAAACTTTTTGGAACGTTTACCGACCGGGTTGTTTAGAACATTTTGTGCTAAATAAGTTAAGATTTTGTTCAGATTTTATTACGGAATTGAATTTTGTTATGGAAATGAATGGCAAAATTATCGGACAGATTGTTTTTGTTCGTGCGGTTATAAAGTCTGACGACGGCAGAGAGATTCCCATTTCGACTATGGGTCCGATTTGCATTGTACCCCTGTTTCAAGGGCAGGGGTTGGGCAAAATGTTGCTTGATTATTCCCTTGAAAAAGCCCGAAAATACGGCGTTAAGGCGGTTTGCATTGAGGGAAATTATAATTTTTACAGCAAAAGTGGGTTTGATTATGCCAGCAAATTCGGTATTCGTTATCACGGTTTACCACAGGACGTGGACGATTCGTTCTTTTTGTGCAAAGAACTGGAAAAAGGTTGTTTAGACGGCGTTTTCGGGGAATATTCGCCCCCTGACTGCTATATGGTTGACGAGAACGAAGCGGAAGAATTTGACAAGACTTTTCCGCCTAAAATCAAACTAAAACTTGACAGTCAGATTTTCTAACAAATGAATTTCAGACGGCAATGGAGATTCGCTGTTGTTGTCTACATATTATATTTACAAAAACATTAAGATACAGAAAGGTTGATACTATGAAAAGTTTAGAAAATATTCAGAAATTATCAAAAATAGGTAAAGAATTTTGCAGGGTGATTTATGTTTGCTGTGTTGTTGGATTTGTGGGTTGTATTGTGGGTATTTTTGCTATGATTATTGGTGCGGAAGCGGTAAAAAGTACAGGCGAAAGTTTGACTAAAATTCTTCAAACCGAAGCAGATGTGAACGTCGGAACTATTTGGACGGCAATAGCGGTTGGCATGATTTTTTGTGCCGCCGAGTTTGTTATCGCTCGTATGGCATACCGCTATTTTGACAATGAAATCAAGGCGGGAACGCCGTTTACCGTTGAGGGTTCAAAGGAATTATTGCACCTTGGAATTTCGACAATTTGGATTCCACTTGCAAGCATTATGGTGGCTGAAATTGCCGAGGGGATAATCGGGGAAATCACTAAAAATGCGGAAAAACTTGACATTGTGGGATTTGAAAGTGTGGCTATCGGAATAGCGTTTATTCTTGTTTCGATGTTTTGCAAATGTGGCGCTGAACTGATTGAAAATAAAGACAGAGAGTAATATTTATACAATTATTAAGTAAAATTACTATGAATATTTAGACTAACTTTAATTAACGAAAATACTTAAATGTATACATTCCGAGGGGTTTCAGATTCCTCGGTTTTGTTTTTAATATAACCAATTATTCATCAGTAGTTTGCGTAAATCTAACCAAAATATTATTGATAATTACATAACTTAGGAATAACTATCTGCTGTGTTGTCGGTTGGCTCGTAGGCAACGGATTTCATACTCATGCTAATCCCGCTGGTTTGCAGTTGAAACGTATTGAATCATTATTTTAGGCCTGTAATCGCCCGTTAAACGTTTCCGTATGCGACTAAACCGCTTTAGAATGACTGTGCGACTTTTTGTTGAGTTCTGTAATTGAATTTTTTTGCTGAAAAGATAAATTTCATATTTGAATCCGAGAAAGACTACCACGGTATTTGTGTGATGTTTATTGTTTGTTAATTTTTCAATGTAAAATCAGACAATAGTTGTAAATAAATCAGGTGATTATTTGTTTGTTTTGCCTATTGACTTTATTACGTTTATATTTTATACTAATTACTGTAAACGATTACACACCAGTTTGAATTTTCAATTAAACATTTTCAACTTTCAAATCATGCCATAATAGAAATATGTGGGACTAATTCCGCTTGTTATTTGTACGCTTACACTTTAATTTTTGAAGTTTGGTGGCAGTAAAAAGTTTCTAGCCAATTTCTCTTTTTTCAATAGCGTGATAAGGCTTATCGTGAAAAAAGATTACACGCCCCTATATACTAAAAAGGGTAGTATAGAGGTTGCTTAATGATTTTCGTTCATATAGTGCGTATCATATCGCACCTGTAAACGATTACATCCAATTTCGATTTGAAACTCTAATTATTAAGTTTTCAAGCCACACCGGAATAGAAGTATGTGGGATTGATTTCGCCTAGAATGTAAACGATTACACTACAGTATATAAATCTTTCAGTTGAATAATTTAATTATCAGTGTGCTAGTGAACTTCATATGCGTTTTGAAACTCACCTTTGGGGTAGTGCTGTTTATCGTGTAAACGATTACACAATAGCGGTACCCAACGTCATATAACATGGTTGGGTGAAGCAAATTGAGTAACGGTCAGGGGTATGTATTCGTCAAATGCGTAAACAACTACACGCTAATTTTCTAAAAGAGCGGTGGAAGAAAAAAGTTTCTAGTTAATTGTTTGTATGTCAATAGCGTAATATAACACGGTATGTAATCAATTACATCTAATCTTTTCGTGTTTGGTGGCAGTAAAAAGTTTCTAGCCAATTTCTCTTTTTTCAATAGTGCAATACAGCTTATTGTGAAAAAGATTACACGCTCTTTCAAAAAATGTAGCGGTAGGATAAATGTAGTGTAGTTTCAAAATGAAGCATTTTCACTCACCCGTAGGGAAGTCTTGCTTGTATGTGAACGATTACACACTATCGTACAAAAGTATGGTTGTGAGCTTTAAAAGTAGAGCATTTTCACTCACTTGTCGGGAAGTTTCACCAGTTGCGTAATCGATTACACTACAGTAAATAAATTTTTCATTTGACTGATTTTATTACCAGTATGCTAGTGGACTTCATGTGCGTTTTCACTCACCTGTAGGGAAGTCTTGCTTGTATGTAAACGATTACACGACAGCAGTAAAAACACCGCATAGCACGGTTAAACGAAGCAAATTGATTAACGGTCAGAGGTATGTATTCGTCAAATGCGTAAACAATTACACGCTGATTTTCTAAAAGAGCGGTTGCAGGAGAAAGACTACTTAGTCACTTTCTCTTATTTTAAAAGTAGAACGCTTTTCACTCAACTGTGGGGGTAGTGCTACCTAATGTGCAAACGATTACACAACAAGAGTATAAAACGCAACATTCTATGTGCGGACAAAGTAGTTTACACAGTTTAGTTAATATAGACACAAAAAGTTTGATTTATCTTTCTTGTAAATTAACAGTCTGATTTTGTGTTTTGGCAATTAAAAAAATATCACAAAATCGGCTTTTAAAATAGAAGTCAAATACCTAAAAAAACAAACGGAGGTGGGAAAATGTTAAAAGCATACTTGCGGATAAACAGTCTTGACGACATTTTGGAAATTAACAAAGTTTCGTCGTTATGCGATTACAAAATGGCGATTTACAAAGGCGTTCAAGCCTTTAACCCCAAATCGCTTATTATTTTGCTGGAACTGGGGATTGGAAAAGTTGTCCCATTGGTGGCGAAAATTTACAACAACGAGGATAAAGCTGATTTTTTGAAAAAATTTCGTAAATTTATTGTTAAGTATGAATATTATTGATGTGAAAGAGGAGGTATTTTCATGAGAGGTTTTAAAGCAAAACGTGTATTTTCCGCCCTTGTTTGCATGGCTTTGGCGGTAAGCAACTTAGCGAATTTTTCTACGCCTGACGTAGCAAGCGCCGACGCACTAAGCGGTCTTGATTCGTGGCAAATTACGCAGAAAATGACAGTCGGTTGGAATTTAGGAAATTCCCTTGACTGTTCCGCAAGTTGGTTGAATATGTACAGCAATTCTCCGTCGGATTTTGCAAAATCTTGGGGCAACCCCGAACCGACCTACGACCTAATTAAAGCGGTGAAAAACAGCGGATTTAACACGATTCGTATTCCGACAACATGGTATCAGCACGTTTATTACGACGGTGAAAATTACGTTATTGATGACGAATGGCTGAATTATGTTAAAAAATTTGTGGACTATGCTTATGAAATGGATATGTTCGTGATTCTGAACGTTCATCACGAAGAGGGAATTATCAACGTCAGCGAATTTAACGACGGCACTCTTTCGGTGGCTAAAACATGGTTGGAGGACGTTTGGCAGCAAATTGCGGAAGAGTTTAAAAATTACGACCAACACCTGATTTTTGAGGGAATGAACGAGCCTAGACAGACGGGAAATTCTAATGTTGCAGAGTGGGGCGACGGCAATGAGGACGGCGGTTACACCTATAATTATCTAAATCAGCTTAACGAAACGTTCATAAAAACTGTCAGAGCAAACGGTTCAACTCAAAACAGCGAAAGACTTTTGATGATTCCGTCATATCACGCAACAGCAAGTAAGTCACCGCTTATGGAACTTGTAATTCCCGAAAATTCGGGAAATGTGGCAATTTCAGTTCATGCCTACGAGCCTTATCCTTTTACAATGGATACAAGCCAGAGCAAGGTTTGGAGTGGTGGGTATGCCGATTGGAGTGGTTATCAGGCGTCTTATCAAACGCTTTTGGAAAACACCATGAGCGACCTGAAAACCGTTTCGGATTCAAAAAAAGTGCCTATAATTATCGGTGAGTTTGGAGCGTCGGATTTCGGTAATACTCAAGACAGGGCGGACTGGGCAAAAGATTATATCAAACTTGCGAAAAAATACGGTTTTGTGTGCGTTTTGTGGGATAACAACGCAGTTTACAACGGCTCTAACGCAGGCGGAGAAAACCACGGCTACATTAACCGCTCCGACTATAGTTTGTACGAAAGCGGAAAACCCGTTATAGACGCTATTATGGAGATTGTAAACAGTAGCGTGACGGATAACTTTTGGGATAGTTTTACTGTGGATAACTCTTGGATTGAAATTAAAAAATATTCAAGCGGAAAGGCTTTAACTCAATGGAGCGGTGAAAAAGTCACCACGGATTTAACTTATTTAAATGATAATTACAATATTTGCGTGGTTTATAGCGGAGAAAATTCGCCGAGAGCAGTTTTGGAAAACGCATACGATTATGCTTGGTATTCGGTGGAAAAATCTCAAACGGGAGTAAATATCGCCTATTATGATTACGAAGATTTTTCAAAAGTTTTAGATGAAAATAATGTGACAATAAACGATATAGGAAGTTTTGTTGTTCAGGCAACAAGCCAAACCACATTGTATGGTGTGTATGCTGTGCCTGTTGAAAAAGACGAAAGCGACAGTAGCGTGACGGATAACTTTTGGGATAGTTTTACTGTGGACAACTCTTGGATTGAAATTAAAAAATATTCAAGCGGAAAGGCTTTAACTCAATGGAGCGGTGAAAAAGTCACCACGGATTTAACTTATTTAAATGATAATTACAATATTTGCGTGGTTTATAGCGGAGAAAATTCGCCGAGAGCAGTTTTGGAAAACGCATACGATTATGCTTGGTATTCGGTGGAAAAATCTCAAACGGGAGTAAATATCGCCTATTATGATTACGAAGATTTTTCAAAAGTTTTAGATGAAAATAATGTGACAATAAACGATATAGGAAATTTTGTTGTTCAGGCAACAAGCCAAACTACATTGTATGGTGTGTATGCCGTACCCGTTGAAAATGACGAAAGCAATGATTGTGTTCACAAAGACGACGACGGCGACGGATATTGCGAGATGTGTCATAAAAAGATAGACGGCGGTTCTGCACAGCTTTTGGGTTACACCCTCACTCTTGACGGCTCAATCGGTGTAAACTTCTACATGGATTTGTCGGACGATATTGTTAATGACGCAGATTCCTACGTTAAATTCAAAGTCAACGGCAAAGAACAGATTGTTAAAGTCAGCGAAGCTACTAAAGATAGCGGTTATTATGTTTTCCCATGCTATGTTCCTGCCCCTGAAATGACAAAGGAAATCACAGCACAGGTATTCAGCGGTGACTTTGAATCCACGGTTTACAAGTTCACAGTTCAGGACTACGCTAAGTACATTTTGGACAATAAGGGTGACTATAGCGCTGAAACAGTAGCACTTGTTAAGGCACTCTTAAACTACGGCACAATGGCACAGAAATACTTTGAAGTTAATACGGATAAACTTGCAAACTCTATCCTTGCTGATACTGATAAGGCTATTTCTGATGTGGCTGTTGACGACCTTGCGAATTACAAGCCGTACTTTGATGAAAACATTGACGAAGTGGGCGAATTTAAGACGTTCTACCTCACACTTAACTCAACAACAAATCTTAACGTTACGTTCAAGCCTGCCGAGGGCAAAACTATTGACGATTATTCGTTTATGGTTAGCAATAAGGTATTAACAGAAGATGAAGTCAAGGATATTGTTAAGGTTTTGGACGACGGCAGATTCCTGTTCACGTTTAAAAACATTGACGCTAAGAATCTGGGTGAAAAAGTGTATATTGTGGCTACGTTAAAAGATTCTACGGCGGAAAAACCTTATTCGGAAGCTGTTGTTTCGCCGTTGACGTATGCACGCCAGATTGTTAAGAACAGCGCAACAAAAGACGCAAATTTGGTTGGCACAATGAAAGCAATGTACGAGTTCTATTTGAAAGCGGTTGCTTATGACGGTGCAAATTCATAAAAACGGAGGTAAAAAGAAATGAAAGAAATTTACAATTCACCTGAAATGAATATTGTAGAGTTTGAATCTGAGGATATTATTATAGCTAGCTACACTACGCCAGAAGAAACGGATAAAGATTAACCCTTATCGTTTCGATTGAACGGAAGATATACCCCGACTTTGCTAAGTCGGGGTATATTTTTTGCGAATATTTTTATGTTTTGATAAAATTCTTAAATTTTCGCAAATATAGGTTGATTTATCGAAAAAAATGTGTTACAATAAACGTAAGCCTATCGGTTTACGTTTGGTAGATTCTATGATACAATATAAAATACATTTTGGAGATTAACACATGAAAAAAACAGCACTTTTGATTATGGCGGCAGGTATAGGAAGCCGTTTCGGTGGCGGGGTTAAACAGCTCGCTCCCGTTGGACCATGTGGCGAAATTATTATGGATTATTCAATCCACGACGCCATAAAGGCAGGGTTTAACAAGATTATTTTTGTTATCCGCAAAGACATAGAAAAGGATTTCAGAGAGGTTATCGGCGACAGAATTGAGAAAATTTGCCACGAAAACAACGTGGCGGTTGAGTATGCGTTCCAGTCCCTTGACGACGTGCCGGGTGATTTGCCTGCACAAAGAACCAAACCGTGGGGAACAGGGCAGGCGGTTTTGTCAGCTAAAAAGTTTATAGATATGCCGTTTGCGGTTATCAATGCGGACGATTATTACGGCAAAGAAGCTTTCGTAAAACTTCACGACTTTTTGTCCGAAGATAACGGCGAAAACGAATTTTGCATGGCTGGGTTTATCCTCAAAAACACTCTTTCGGAAAACGGTGGCGTAACCCGTGGCGTGTGCAAAGTCAATGGCGAAAATTATCTCACCGACGTGGTGGAAACTTCGGACATTGTTAAGACCGAAAAGGGAGCAAGTGCAAACGGCGTTGACATTGACCCAAATTCTTATGTTTCCATGAATATGTGGGGTCTTAGCCCGCAGTTTGTTAAAACTTTGGAGGAGGGTTTTGTGGAATTTTTCCAAAAGACCGTGCCTGAAAATCCTTTGAAAGCGGAATATCTTTTGCCGATTTTCATTGGCGAACTGCTGAGAAAGGGCGAAGTTTCGGTAAAAGTTTTGGAAACCACCGACAAGTGGTTTGGGGTGACCTATCAGGAGGACAAGCCGTTTGTGGTTGAGAGCTTTAAGAAGCTTATCGAAAACGGCGAATACAGCGAGAACCTTTTCAGCGATTTAACCTAAAAAATCTAAGAAACTAAGCCTTGAAAGGGTTGTCTTTCAAGGCTTTTTTGGCGAAAACGTGGTGTGATTTTTAGGGTTGTCATGGTCTGGGGTTTGGCTGTTTTAATTTAAAACCGAACCCAGTCGCATAGCTCAAATTCACCTGTAAAACCTAACTTTGAAGTAAACTGAACTTTCTGCCAAACGTTCTGTCACGGTTTGTGACCGCTGTAGTTTTGTAGGTTTTAACTGTAACATTGCCGTTAAACCCCACTATCTCCCAAAGTCCGCCAGAGAATAAAAGTTTTCGGAAAACGTGCCGTTTTCATCAATTCAGTTCGCAACTCTTTTGTTATATGTTCGACTTTGTTTTGCTCGCTGGCGAAGTTTGTAATAGTTTAAAGTTTTCGTTTTTCGCTAACTTTGAAACTTCGTCAGGATATAGAAGTTTTTGGTCAAGCTTTTTTCAAAAAGCTTGTAGGTTTCCAAAGGGCGAAGCCCTTTGGTCGCCGTCCGCAGACGGCGAAATGCCCCAATACCAATAAGCGTTTTTCGGGGTAGTCAAAACTAGAGCCATCTAGTTTTGACGAGGGGTGCTTTTCAAGTAAAAAGTCCCCCTACCGACAAGGTTTAACAAACTCCCCTCGCAAAATAGTCCGGTGGACTATTTTGCGACGAACAAAGTCGGTCAGGGAAATGTGCAAGGGTTTTAAAGTTTGACTAAACTTATGCCAGTAACCAAAGTTCGTCCGTAGGAACTTCGTTCCTAGATTGGTTTTGCGTTAGCAAACACTTTTTTCTCAAAGGGGGAAACCTTCATTGGGGAAGGAAAACTAAAAAAATCCCCCAAAATCGGGGCATTTCCCTTTTCCTTTAGGTTTTCCCCCCTTGACCCCCTTTTCCTTAGCACCTTTTCCCATTACCCCCGATTTTACCAAGCAAC
>CAYZOV010000019.1:0-28944 GCA_964480525.1 uncultured Ruminococcus sp. | reverse complement strand
AGGTCGACGGCTTGGGCTTTTTGAATTTCATAGCCGTGGTCAACAAGAAAACGGCAGTCACGGGCACACGTTGCGTGGTTGCACGAAATCATAACAATACGCTTTGGCGACAGCTTTAGCAGACTTTCCAAACTAAAATTATCGCAACCCTTTCTAGCTGGGTCGGCAATAATCACATCCGGTCGTTCGCCACGCTTTATCAGAATTTCTGCGACCTTTCCTGCGTCACCACAAATAAATTCTGCGTTATCTTTTCCGTTGAGTTTAGCATTTTCCTTAGCGTTTTCAATCGCCTGCGGGATAATCTCAACACCCACTAGCTTGTTGTCGCCCGACACCGACAAGCCTATGGTTCCCACGCCACAATAAAGGTCAAACATACTTTCGCCCGTTTGCAAATTCGCATAATCTTTCGCAATTTCGTAAAGTCTTTCAGCCTGCTTGGTGTTCACCTGATAAAATGACAACGGCGAAATTCTAAAGGTTTTTCCACACATTTGGTCGGTGATAAAGTCCTCACCGAAAATCGTTTTGCACTCCTGCCCCAAAATCACGTTTGTGTTTTTGGAATTTAGGTTCAAAACAACACTTTTTATCAACTCAAACCTGTCAGAAATTAGCTTTGCAAGGGGTGAAAAATCCACCTTGTCAAAACTTGTCACAACTAAGCAAACCATAATTTCGCCGGAATTTTCACCTTTTCTAAGGTAAATGTGTCGCAAAAGTCCCTTGTGCGTTTCCTCGTTGTAGGCTTTAACCTCGTTTTCATTGCACCATTTGAGAATAAATTCCAAAATTTCGGTAAAAAATTTCGGCTGTAAATCGCACTGAGTTTGAGCAATTACCCTGTGGGTTCTTCGTGAAAAAAATCCACATACAAGCTGTCCGTTTTCGTTTTCGCCAACAGGATACATAGCCTTATTTCGGTATTCTTTTGTACTCTCGCACCCCAAAATCGGGTCAAATTTAACGTCAAGCTTTCCAATTCGCTCAAATGACGCTTTAACAAATTCCTGCTTTATTCTAAGTTCCTCGTCATAGGTGAAATGGCAAAACGCACAGCCCCCACATTTTTTAAAAACATCGCACTCAGGCTCGGTTCTGTGCTGTGACGGAGTTATAATTTTGTTAATTATTCCGTAAGCGTAAGTTTTCTTTATTTTTACAATTTTACATTCGATAACGTCACCAACAGCAGTAAACGGTACGAAAACCGCCATATTTTCATATCGTCCAACGCCGTTTCCCTCGTTAGTAATTGACGTAATTTCAATTTGTACAATATCGTTTTTATTCACAAGCATAAAACCTTTCTATATCTGTCTTTTTTTCAAGCATAAGGTCAAAATTTTTGATGTATTCAAGTGGCAGTTTGTAGTTAAAAATCCTCTCTAAACGCTTGTTTTTGTTGTCCACAAGCTTAGTTGAACCACCTGCACCAACGGCAATAATCGTCTGCACCTCTTCCATTATATAAATGTTGTAAAGGCTTTCGTGACCAGTAAGGCTCCAGCCGATATTTTCCAAATTATCAAGCATATTCTTTTGACGATAAAGGTAGTATGGGTGATAATTTTGGTTCAAAAGCTGTTCGGTTGCGTAGTCAACCATATTTTTTGCCGGATTTTCAAGCACCTGATATTCTTCATTTTTGTTAATATTTGAACATCTTTTTACCGACAAGGTATGCACGGTTATGTTTTCAGGTGCAATGGAAATTATGCCGTCCATTGTGTTTTTAAAGCTGTCAACGGTATCTGTGGGCAAACCTGCGATAAGGTCTGTGTTAATTGTTTTAAAACCGATTTTTCGTGCAAGTTCGTACTTTTCGTAAAAATCCTCTGCCGTGTGCTTGCGACCGATTGCCCTAAGAACGTCGTTGTTAAGTGTCTGTGGGTTAATTGAAATTCGGTCAGCTCCGTTTTCCTTAATAACCTCTAACTTTCTCTCGGTGATTGTGTCGGCACGACCTGCCTCAACGGTGTACTCAAGCACATTTGACATATCAAACGAGCGTGAAATGCTCTGCATTATCGCCTCTAAGTGGCTAGGCTCGATAGAGGTAGGAGTTCCACCGCCAAAGTAAACCGACTGTAATTTCAGTCCCAGCTTTTTAGCGATTTCCCCTGTTTTTTCAATTTCACGACAAAGATTAAAAACGTACTGCGGAATAAGTTTAAGCGACTTTTCCACTTCTTGGGAAATAAAAGAACAATACGAACACCTTGACGGACAAAACGGAATTGACACATAAAGTGCACAAGCCTTGTCATCAATTTTTTTCACAATATCCTGTTGGGTTTGAGCCGTCATATACGCTATGTCAAGCTTTTGGTGGGTTACAAGAAATTTATCCTTTAAAATTTTAAAAATTTCGTCCTTAGAAAACCCATCGTCAAGCATTTTATTAACACGCTTTACAGGGCGAACACCCGTGAGCGTCCCCCACCCTGCACTTTTTCCCGTAAGCTTTTCAAGGCATTTGAACACAGACGCACACAGCTTTATTTCACATTCGCCGTGAAAGTTTTCCACGTCATTTTGCACGGTGTCAGATAGCTGTTGCGTAACATTATTAAGTTTACATTTTACAAAAAGTTCAGCGTGATTTTCATACGGCTTTATACTTGTAAAAATATAATCGTCCGCCAAATTTTCGCAGTCGTGGTCGTACAAAAAGTCAAAATGCACCACGGGTATAAAAAGCTTTACCACCGATTCGATTTCGTATTTAAATTCGTGTCCGTTAAAAATTAAAGTCATTTTTTCATTTCCTTTTAGAGATAAGGGTTATTTTGCTTTTCAAACTCAAGAGTCGTCATATCCATATGCCCTGCGTAAACCGTATAATTTTTTTCAAGTTCGCACAACTTTTTAAGACTTCTTGCAAGGGTTGAGTAACTTCCGTCGGGCATATCCGTTCTGCCGATAGAAAGGTTAAAAAGCGTATCCCCCGAAAACATTACGTCGCCGATTAAATAGCACACGCTTCCCGAAGTATGCCCGGGTGTATGCAAAACGCTAAATTCAAGCTCGTCAAGGGTGATTTTGTCGCCATCTTTAACCGTTTTAACTTCTCTAATTCTCTCAACAGGCGCAAGCCCGAAAAATGCCGTTAAATTTCCCACAGGGCTTGAAAGCTTGTTTTCATCTGCTTCGTGAATATACACATCGCAATTTGTAAGCTTTACAATTTCCGACACAGCACCTATATGGTCGCAATGTCCGTGGGTTAGCAGAATTTTTTTAATTTGACAATTATTATTTTTTGCCACGTCGACAATATATTCGCCGTCATATGGTGCGTCAATCAGCACGGCATTGTTTTGGTCGCTGATAACAAGATAACAATTTGTGCTAAAAGCACTAAGGGGTTTTAGTCTAACAATTTTCATAATTTATTTTCCTGTTCTGTCTACTGAAATAACTGAATTTATCTTTTTAAGCCTGTTAATAACGCCGTTTAACTGCTCTACGCCTGCGATACCTATTGTAACCATAATATTTGCGTTGCCGTTTTTAAGTTCTCTGGCAGAAGCTTCGTGCATTGGGATTCGCACTTCCGCCAATGTGGTGGATATATCCGCAAGCAAGCCGATTCGGTCGTGTGCCACAATATCAATTGTAACTTTGTAATAACTTGAATGACTTTCTTCCGCCCAATGAACCGTAATCCACCTGTCTGCGTCCTTTGGATTTTTCACGGAATTTAAATAATTCGGGCAGTCGGTTTTGTGAATTGACACGCCGTGACCACGGGTAATAAATCCGATTATGTCGTCCCCCGGAAGCGGATTACAGCATTGTGAAAACTTAACTTCGCAGTCGCCTATGTCGTCAACGATAACCCCCGAAGTGGTTTTAACATTCTTTTTCGGAATATTTTGGTGCTGGTTATTCTTTTCCTTAACGTATTTTTTGGTGTATTCGTCCTTTAATCTAGGCAGAATTTTTGACAAAACAATTCCGCCATAACCGATTGCGGCATAAAAATCGTCCAAAGTATCGCAATTATGACGTTTTAAGTCAAGAGCCAAAAACTTTTCCAAATCCTCGTCAGGCACACGAATAAGGTTACGCCTAAACTCTCGTTCAAGCTCGTTTTTGCCCTCGAAAATATTCTCCTCACGTCTTTCTTTTTTAAACCACGAACGAATTTTTGACTTTGCTTCGTTAGTTTTACAAATATCAAGCCAAGACCTGCTCGGTCCGTGGTTTGGTACATTAGTAGTTAGAATTTCGATAATTTCCCCTGTTTTAATTTGATAATCGTAGGACACCATTTTTTTATCGACCTTTGCACCGCACATTTTGTGTCCGACCTGAGTATGAATTGCATAAGCAAAGTCGATTACGGTTGAACCCACAGGAAGCGAAATCATATCGCCCTTTGGAGTAAACGCAAAAACGTCCTCCGGTGCAAGGTCGTTTTTAATTGTACGCACAATTTCCTCGGCGTCGTTGGTTTCCTGTTGGTTTTCGATAATATGCCTTATCCACGCAAGGCGGTTGTCGTCTTTGTCTTTGCCCTTAATTCCCTCTTTATATTTCCAATGTGCGGCAATTCCGTACTCTGCCGTGTGGTGCATATCCCACGTTCTGATTTGAACTTCAAACGGCAAACCCTCACGTCCGATAACCGTGGTGTGAAGCGACTGGTACATATTCGCCTTTGGCGTAGAGATATAGTCCTTAAATCTATTTGGAATAGGACGGAACATATCGTGAATTATTCCCAAAACGTTATAACATTCCGTAACTGTATTTACAATAACTCTGACTGCGTATCTATCGTAAATTTCGTCAATTTCTTTGCCGTCACGGTAAACTTTTTTATAAATACCGTAATTGCTCTTTACTCTGCCCTCAACCTGCGGAACAGGGTCAAAATCCTCTTTAAGTCTGTCCTTGATTTTCTCCTTAATTTTTTCAACAAACATTTCCCGTGCGTCTTTGCGCATATTCATTTGCTGTTCAATTTCTTCATAAGCAAACGGGTCAAGGTTTCTGAAAGAAATATCTTCAAGTTCTTCCTTTATGGAACTGATTCCCAATCGGTGGGCAATCGGCGCGTAAATATTCATTGTTTCAAGAGAAACCGCACGTTTTTTCTCGTCGCTGCGATATTCAAGAGTTCGCATATTGTGAAGTCTGTCGCAAAGTTTAATAATTATAACTCGGATATCCTCTGCCATTGCGAGAATGATTTTACGGATATTTTCCGCTTTTTGCATTTCTTTTGAGCTGTCGGGGATTTTTTTAAGCTTAGTTACGCCGTTTACAAGCATTGCAACGTCCGAACCGAAATCTTTACGAATTTCGTCAAGTGTGCAATCGGTGTCTTCCACCACGTCATGCAAAAGCGCCGCACAAATTGTGTCCGTGTCCATGCCCAGTTCCAACAGAATATAAGCCACCGCCACGGGGTGAGTTATATACGGCTCTCCCGATTCCCTTTTTTGGGTGTGGTGATAATGTTCCGCTTTTTCGTATGCCGAAACAATTTTAGAAAGGTCGTATTGTTTTTCACCGTCTATAATTTTCTGAATGAGCATATCTATGGTGTACACCGTAGGTTGTTTATCCATAAAATCTCTCCCTCCCGATTAAAAATGTAAATAATATCAAATCATCTGATGTAATTTTTTATAGGTTTGTGATGAAGTAACGTCTTTTTTCTCGTTTACTTTGCAAATTTCAACCTGACCTGACACGTCATCACGCCAAACAAGACCGACTTCGTTAAAAATGTCAATACAAATTCGCATTTTTGCATAATTAAATTTATTCTGAACACGCATAAAAAGATTGTCAAAAGAAATACGTTTGTACGCCGAAATTATCTTGTAAATTTCCACTAAATCTTCCCGTGACGGAACAATTTTTTCAATGAACTTTTTCGGCAAATCTTCTTTTAACATAAAACTTTCGTAGCAGGCTTTTGCGGTAAAATACGGTTTTTGAAGCGTTTTTGAAAGGCGATAATCTATTACTTTTACGCTGATTTTTTTCTGACCGTTGTACTCGTCAACGTCAAGATTAACAAGCATATCCACATATTCCCCCACCTGCGGAAAAATATCCTGCGGTCTGACGGAAAAAAGCAACGCCGAAATTTTCACACCGTCGTACTCAATTTCAAGGCGTGTGTGTTTTCCCTGCGAAAGGGACACCACCCTCAAAAGTTTTGCTCCCAAAATCGCAAAAATAGGTTTAGGGTTGCCCTCACCGTACGGTTCAAGCAAATTCAAACTTTGCACCGACTGTACGGTCATGTCTTTTCCGGTGAGAAGTTTGTCCGCCGTAATCGAAATAACGGGCATTGTCGGGTTGTTTTCAAAAGCGTACTGCTGAACTCTCTTGCGAAAATCCGAAATATTTTCTTCTTTCAGAGAAAGACCGCCCGCACATTCATGACCGCCGAATTTTTCCAGCAAATCCTCGCAAAAAGTCAGGCACTTATGTATATGAAATCCTTTGATACTTCTTGCTGAACCCCGTGCCGTTCCGTTTTCGTCAACCGACAAAATAAAGTTCGGTTTTCCGTACATTTCCATAATTCTGGCGCTGACGATACCGATTACACCGTGGTGCCAACCTTTTCCGCACAAAACAAGCACACGTTGGTTAAGTTCTTCGGGGTGTTGTGCGATATATTCTTTTATGTTTTCCAAAATTTCGTTTTCCGTATTTTTGCGTTTGGCGTTAAGTTCGATAAGCTGTTCAACCTGAACTTCGCTGTCCTCGTCCTCCTCCAAAAAGCCTTTCACAGCCGTAATCGGCGAACCGAATCTTCCCGAAGCGTTGATTCTCGGAGCAATGCTGAACGCAACAGCCGTCGAAGTTATGCTGTTCTTTTTGAGGGAACATTTTTCTATAAGATAACTAAGCCCCATATTTTCGGTGTTTTTAATAAGTTCAAGACCTGTTGAAACAATTTGTCTGTTTTCGCCGTCAAGAGGTACAACGTCCGCAACCGTTCCGATTGCCGCAAAATCAGCGTACTGTTCAAGCACCATTGTATAATCTCCACCGTCAAGAGCCGCACAAAGTTTCAACGCAACCCCCACTCCTGCAAGATTTTTGTAAGTCGAAGTGCAGTCTTTTCGGTGTGGGTCAACCACCGCTTCGGCTCTCGGAAGTTCTTCCGACGGCTGGTGGTGGTCGGTTACGACAAGTTTCATTCCAAGTTTGTAAATATATTCCGCTTCGTCTTTTGCGGATATTCCGTTGTCTACGGTTACGATAAGTTTAACCCCGTTTTGCGCCAAAAATTCAACGGCGTCGTTGTTAAGACCATACCCCGCTTCACGTTCGGGGATATAATACATCACATTTGCGCCCATACAGTCAAGATAGTGATAAAGCACCACCGTGGCGGTTATGCCGTCGCAGTCATAATCGCCGTACACGCATATAAGCATATTGTCGTCAACCGCCTGCATAATCGTATCAACCGCCCTGTCCATATCCTTAATTTCAAAAGGGTCGGACAGTTCAACGCCGTTAAAAAAGCGTGCAAGACCGTCGATGGTGTCAACGCCCCTTGACGCCATCACTTCGGCACAAATCGTCGAAAGGTCGGTTTTTTTCAGTATTTCATCAACCGCCTTTCGGTCGGCTTGATTTATAATCCATTTTTTCATAATTTCATTTCACTTTCAGAAAATTCTTTAACTTTTATTGTAACATATTTTCCGAAAAACTTCAAGTAGTTTTATATAACTTAGGGCAAAAGATAAAGTCTTGCAAAAATCCCCGAAAGAACAGCACCCCGAAAGGACTATACCCGATAAGATTCAGCAACAAGAATTGAAAAAACAGACAAATTCGAGCAAAAATTGTTTAAATTCGTCTAAAATAGTAGTTGAAATTTTTTTCAAAATGTGTTAATATAATATCACAGGGACAAAACGACGTTTTTCTTTGTTAATCTCACGAAAGGAGATACACAGGTATGCTTTACTCTATCATATGGGCAATTTTCTTTGTAATCTTTGTTGTAATCGAAATTTCCACATTTGATTTGGTTTCGATATGGATTGCATTGGGTGCATTGGCAGGACTTTTCGCAAGCTTGATTGAATGCGAATTCTGGAAACAGCTTGTTGTATTCATTGTTGCTTCAACTATTTTTATTATTGCAACAAGACCTCTTGCAAAGAAGCTTCAAAAAGAAATCAAGCCGACAAATTCGGAACTTGACATTGGCAAAACTGCGACTGTTATTGAAGAAATCAACAACAAAACAGGCAAAGGACGTGTCAACCTCAACGGAGTACATTGGGCTGCAAAAACAGTTGACAATGATATTATACCGGAAGGGGAAATTGTTGTTGTAAAAAAAATCGACGGTGCAAAACTTATTGTTGACAACGACAGAGATTAGGCAAATTTTTATTAAATAACATTTTGGAGGTAATTTTATGGGCGACAATATCGGAATTTACATTTTATTGGTCATTTTGATTTTTCTTGTTTTGGTAATCATAAGCTGTTTCAAGGTTGTTCCGCAAGCAAGCGTTTACGTTGTTGAACGTTTGGGAGCATTTCACGCAGCATGGGGTACGGGACTTCACTTCAAACTACCTATTATTGATTCCATTGCTAAAAAAGTTTCAATCAAAGAACAGGTTGTAGACTTCAAACCGCAACCGGTTATTACAAAAGATAACGTTACAATGCAAATCGACACGGTTGTATTTTTCCAGATTACAGACGCAAAACAGTTTGCATACGGCGTAGAAAGACCACTTTCGGCTATTGAAAATTTAACGGCAACAACTTTGCGTAACATTATCGGCGACCTTGAACTTGAAGCAACGCTTACTTCAAGAGATTATATCAACACAAAAATCACAGCTATTCTTGACGAAGCAACAGACCGTTGGGGTATCAAGGTTCAGAGAGTTGAACTTAAAAACATTTTGCCACCGCCTGAAATTCAGGATTCAATGGAAAAGCAGATGAAAGCTGACCGTGAAAGACGTGAAAAAGTTATTCAGGCAGAAGCGGAAAAGAAATCACAGGTGCTTGTTGCAGAGGGTGAAAAGGCTTCTAAAATCCTCAAAGCCGAGGCTGACAAACAATCGGAAATTTTGCGTGCCGAAGCAGAACGTGAGGCTATGATTTTGAGAGCTGACGCTGTCAGAGAACAAAAAATCCGTGAGGCTACGGGTGAAGCAGAGGCTATTTCACTTGTACAAACTGCCCTTGCAGAGAGTATTGTTAAACTCAACGAAGCTAACCCGAACCAGAACGTTATCGCACTCAAGAGCCTTGACGCTCTCAAAGACGTTGCCGACGGAAAAGCTACGAAAATTATTATTCCAAGCGAAATTCAGAATCTCGCAGGACTTACCGCAAGCCTTAAAGAAATCGCAACAGACAAATAAAATGATAAAAACATTACCGCTCCGTTATCGGGGCGGTCGATAAAGAAGTTTTATCGTATGTACGAAAGGTTGCGTAGCGACGAGCTACGCAGCCTTTCTCTTTTTGTCGTAAACCACGCTGTCAGCAGTAACCGTTGCTGTCAGAACATTGAAGCGAAAACAAATATCAATCTGCTTTGTTCTGTGTCCGCTTGATTTGTCAGGTGCATATACGACAATCTTTTCAATGAATTCGTGCATAATTTCGGGAGTGAGCTTCGGGATTTCTGAATACTTGCGTACAATTCCGATAAACTGAGCCGTATCAGCGTTTTTCTGTTCGCTGGCTTGTACAAATGCTGTCAGTTCGGAAACAATCGGTCGAAGCTCCTTTTGTTCAGCTTCATAATTTTTCGACATCATTTCAAAACGCTCATCAGAAATTTTGCCCGATACGTTATCCTCATAAAGCCTTGTAAACAGCTTGTCCAGTTCTGAAACTCGCTTTTCTGACTGTGCGAGTCTTTTCTTTGCCGCTTTCAGCTCTGCGGACTGCTTCAGCTTTGAGTTCTGCATTGCAAGTTCAACGAATTCTTCTTCGTGTTCTCTGACATAGGTCGTTATCTTTCGTAGCTCCTTCAGCACAAGTTCTTCCAAAACCACCGTGCGGATAAAATGCGCTGAACATTCGTCCTTACGTTTTGCATAAGTAGAGCATTTAAGATGTTCCTGTTCTGCTGTGAGTGAGGTTGACCTGCAAAGATACATTTTCTTTCCGCAATCTGCACAGTAGACAATACCTGAAAATGGATTGACTTCCTCGCACTTCTGAATTCTACGCTTGTTCTTGCGAAGTTCCTGCACTAAATCAAAATCGTGCTGTGAAATAATTGCAGGGTGAGTGTTCTCAAAAATCTGCCATTCGGACTTCGGATTTTTCACCTGTTTTTTGTTCTTGTAGGACTTCTTTCTTGTCTTGAAATTCACAGTATGACCTACATACTCCATTCTTTCAAGAATGCGTACAACCGTTGAGTCGCACCAGAAGGTTGTATCCTTTGGAACTTTCACGTTTGCATAGCCTTTCATATTGCTGTAAGCTGTCGGGATAAGAATTTTATCAGCTGTCAGCTTCTTTGCAATTTGCTGAGGACCATACCCGTCAATGCAAAGCTGGAATATTCTGCGGACTACCTCTGCGGCTTCCTCGTCAATCTCCCATACATTCTTATCTTTCTCAGACTTTTTGTAGCCGTATGGCGGAATTGTTGTAAGTGGCTTACCCGACTGTCCTTTCGCCTTGAAAACGGCTTTAATCTTCTTCGAGCAGTCACGGGCGTACCAGTCATTGAAAACATTCTTGAAAACCATCATTTCATTTTCGCTGCGGAGCGTGTCAACGTTATCGTTGATTGCGATATAACGAACATCATAGTCAGGCAGTACCATTTCAATATACTGCCCCGTCATAAGATAATCTCTGCCGAAACGGGATAAATCCTTAGTTATAATTGTACCGATTTTGCCCGACTTCACATCTTCCATCATTCTCATAAAATCAGGTCGATTAAAGTTCGTTCCGCTGAAACCGTCGTCAACATAAAACTGTGTGTTTCCGAGTCCGTTTTCATCAGCATATTTCTTTAAAATTGCTTTCTGATTGGTGATTGAATTACTCTCACCTTGTAAATCATCGTCGTTACTTAGACGACAGTAAAGAGCCGTAATCTTGTCTGTAAACATAACCATTCCTTTCCGACAATTACGGCGGCTAATGTGATTACATTATACCATAACTGTCATAAAATATCAATACTTTAAAGTGATGAAATATTGTTTTTTCATAAAGTCGTGAAACGGTTATGCCGCTTGTTTTGATTTTTTCTCAATATCACGCTCTATCAATCGACGCACTACGTCGGAAATATTTTCTTTACAATCAGGTGCGAACTTCACGTTCACGATATATGTCGTATTACCGATTTTGTATTCGGTTGCAGATGTGATATTATTCTGCATATAGGCAAGCCTCCTTCCTCTTAAAAATATGAAAATCATAATTCTATCCCGTCCTTTCTTTGCTTTATTCCAATTCAGCAGACCGCCTGTGCTGAATTTCCTTATCCTTTTCCTCATAATTCGTAAGCCGCTGAACATTGTAAATGAGCGTTTCCATAACAGCTACATCATCGCCCAGCTTCTCAACATTCGCACGGTCAATCTGAGCAGATTTCGTCAGCTCGTCCAGTTCTCTCTGCCAAGCCTTCGGGGTAAGCTTTACACCTTGTAGCTTGTTGTCATAAAAAGTTTTCGCCGTCTTGAATAATGCAATTTCTCCGTAGTGCTTATCATAAAACTTTTCTTTTTTCTTCGGATTTGTAATAGACTGCCATTCAAGATAAACAGCCTTGTTCTCTTTGTAGCGAGGATGATTGTCAAGGAGTTCGTTCAATTCCTTGATGCGTTTCTGTGTGCCGATAAGCTTGGCTTTGTGATTTTTTAACGCTTCCTTTGTTTCAGAATTCTTCTCCGCAAGCTCGGAGAGCGTTCCGATTTTATGCCCCTGCACGAAAGCAATAAGGTTTGTCAAATCCTTGAATTTTGCAATCTTTTTCAGATTGGAAACATTAACTCCACGTACTTCGCTGAACTTAATTCCGTTATCATAAAAACGCATAAGCATTTCAACGAGGCTGTCCTCTTTCGGAATTTCTTTCATCTTGGCAAGTTCATCATCAAGCGTTTCAATACGTTTCAACAGAGCAGAAATTTTTGCATTTATGGACTTGATTTCTCGGTTGGTATCACCCTTGACGGTGCGTATGCCCTTACGCTCCATCTGCGTTGCAGCGACTCCCATATGGACTGTTGGTTTTTCAAGTTTACCCTGCCTTTCAAATGAGCGATAATCTACTTTTTCTGAAATATTACGTTGCTCCAAAGCGTTATTCAGAAATTCCGCCCACTCGGCTCTCCACTCCTCAGCTTTTTCACGACTATTCCAGTCAGTTGTCTGAACAGTACGGCACTTGTAAGTCCGCTTCCGTTTATCATAAATTTTGTTGCCATTGCTGTCGAGAATATACTCCTTACGCTGTTTATCTCCCCACGTTCCGTCCTCGTTGAACGGGCGCATTGTCAGCATAATATGAGCGTGGATATTTTTCTGCTCACGATTGGGATTATGAATACAGACATCAGCGCACATACCTTTATCAACAAAAGTCCGCTGTGCAAATTCTTTCGCAAGAGCAACACACTCCGCTTCAGAAAGTTCATTCGGTAGAGCAATTTCAATCTCCCGTGAAAGCTGTGCGTTTTTGGATTTCTCCACTTGCTCAACAGCGTTCCATAGCGTAGAACGGTCTGCATATTTTCTCGGAGCGTTGTCAGGGAGCAATATTTCTGTGTGAACTACGCCGCCTTTTCGTGTAAAGTCGTGGGTAGTTCCGTCATAATCGTTCGTAAGCTTCTCACCCGAACGATAAGCAGCGGCGGCAACGGCAGACTTGCCCTTGCCACGACTGATAATTTTGATGGAGCAATGATAGATTGCGATAGTCAAAACCTCCTTTCGGCAGTATTGCCGATTTTCCCGTTTCCGCAGAAACCGCACATACCACATTTGTGGTATATAAGTGCGCCATTGTACCAATGGAAGCAGTATTGCTGAAATTGCAAAACAGCTTTTTCAAGAATTATCACGCAGATTTTCGGGAAAGTGTATGCCCTGTAATCCGCCGGGCAAGTTGCCGAAAGCAATCTTGATGATGTGCTTTATCTGCTCGTTGGTGTAGCTTTCGGCGTTGGGAATAAGGCTCTCCAGAATTGCACCACGCTCGATAAGTCTGTGATTACGGCTCTTGCGTTTCTGCTCCGTGTAACGATTTTGCATAGTTGTAAGTTTGTGTTCTTCCTGAGTTTCCTTTTTTGTCAGGCGGTCAAGTTCGGCTTGAAGCTTGTCACGCTCGGCAAGAACTTTTTCGATTTCGGTTTCGGTACGGATAAGTTCCTTTTCGTTATAATTACTCACGCTACATCACGGTCCTTTCGGTCATAATTTTCTCCGAACACAGCTCTGTACAGATTTTCCTCTGCAATAAGATATTTCTTCCCTGCCATAAAGCACGGGAGCTGTCCCGAAATACACATCTGACGGATACGATATTCGGTGAGTCCGTCGATAAGCTGTGCGGCTTCCTTGATTGTGAGAATTTTTCTTTTCATAATGATTTTCCTCCATAAAAATAAATTTCAGCAGATTTCTGCCGACATACGCTTTTGCGTTATGTAAAATTCGGAGGAGTGTTTATTATAATTTTTACGGCACGGCGAAAAATCTTCATCGTGCTTTCAGTCGTACCACCGCAGAAGAACGCTTCGATAAATACCTCGGACATTCAATCAGAATTGCACGGTAGCTCTGTTTGCAATCGCAAAAGCACCGCCGACATAATTCGTTGCAGGTTATCCGACCACGCTCGTTCAGGAACAGCGACCATTCCAGTTTTCTTTTCTTGCTCATTCTCGGCATAATAAAATTCCTTTCATTTTTATTGTAAGGGAGTAACGAACGGTTACATCCTTGTGAGGTGGTGAATTACCACCTCGTTGTTATTTCTAAAGTTGGATTTCAGGGGGTCATCGAATTGATGACGACTTTCAACCATTTTTCTTTCAGAGATGGAGGGATGTTTTATCCCCTCATCGGAAGATTGGTTCAGATATACTTTTTGGTTCAAGGGACGCTGTAAAACGCCGTTCCCTTACATCTGATTTTTCATAAACCACTGTCGCAATCTGCGACGGTGGTCTGTGTCTATGGAGTCGCATTTCACGACGGCAGATAATTCCGCCCACTGCACTCGCCCTGAAACGGGGCGGGTGCTTTCTCTGCAACCACTGCCGTTGAATTTCACGACGGCATAAAAAATCATTCTCAGCACTCACCCTGAAACGAGGTGTGTACTTTCCCTGCAACCACTGCCGTTGAATTTCACGACGGCATAAGAAATCATTCCCAGCACTCACCCTGAAACGGGGTGTGTGCTTTCTCTGCAACCAGTGCCCTAATTCAGGGCGTCATCTATTTCGCCGTGTAGCGTTTCGTATTCGACGATTGGAATATCGCAAATCGTATAAACGGCATTTGCGATTTTTCCGTCCTCTGTCCTCGGATAGCTCCGCCGCAGATAATCGAACTGCTCCAGTTCCCGTAGCGCAGAGGAAATGGCACTCTCGCTCTCCTTATTGATGTAGGCAAGTCCCTCGATAGAAAATCTCCAGTCGGGCGGCAGGCACAGCATACACGCAAGCAACCCTTTGGCTTTCAGCGATAAATCCTTTCTTGTGAGAAATTCGTTGTCCATAGAAACAAATCTGTTCCGCTTTGCTTTTAACTTTGGCATTGTATCATATCCTTTCAGTTTTATTTCTCCCGATTATCGGGATATGTAAATACTCTCTACTTTTAAAGGTAAAAAATCGGGTATGTGTACCAAATTGTTTTTTTAGCGGAGGCTGCTAATGCGGTAGGTCGTGTTTCACGCCCTACCTGCAATACCGCTTTATTCTTTGGTTAAATATCCCCTCACTTTTATACGCCGAAAAATTCGCAGGGCAATGCATCATTTTATAAAATTCCTCTCACTTTTAAAGGTAAAAAATCATATAGGTGAGCGAAAATAATTTTATTCCTTCACTCATTGCCATTTTTAAGCCGATTTTATCACCTGTTTTCAAAAGGTTTCATCAAACTTTCACATTTCGTAGGAATTCAAAAGCGATGTTATAATATATCCCTCTACTTTTATAAGCCGAAAAAATGGGCAGGTGGGCGAAAAAATCTTCTACTATATGCAGGAAAAAATAACATAGTCAATGCACTGTTCAGAATAAAAATTTCAGATAAGCTGAGGATTTTATAATGCCCTCTACTTTTAAAGGTAAAAAATCGGACGGGTGGCAACCTTAAATTTATCCCTCTACTTTTAAAGGTAAAAAAATCGAGTGAGTGTTAACTATAAAAGTCCCTCTAATATATAAGCCGAAAAAATCACAGAGTGGCAACCATCAGCGCATAAAAAAGCACCGCTCAGATACAGATTTACTGTACCATCCCGGTGCTGAAATAGCTGTTTTATTCGATTGTACCATACTGCATAAATCCTGTTACGGCGGTTTCCGTTTGCGTAGATTGATGGATTGATGGTTAATAATAGCTCTTTTGTTTTTAGATGATAGCAACCTATATCTTTAATATCTCCCGTAGTATTTCCTGCGTGAAATTCTGCACAGTGGAATATAATACGCCGATATTTCGGTGCAGGATATTTTCCTATTATGGTAATTTCCGTGTGAGTTGAAAACTTTTTTCGGGTGCGCTGACAGTTTTAATTTTACTGTGCGGTTTCGGGAAGAAAAACGGCTTTTTATGTGCGCTGTAATCTCTGTGAAATGTATGGCAGGGTAATTTCATATACAAGAGAACGAGAGCCTGCAAAACCTTATAAATTCGCTGATTGCACCTTGACAAAATTTTTCGCAAAACCTGTTCAGATATTGAAATCCGACAGGTATTGTGGTATAATAAAAACTGAGTTATTATACACATTTTCAAATGCCGACTCGTTGTGAACGGGTCAACTTCCACAGCGTTTATGGCTGAGGGTATGTAACGAAATGGGATTGAGTTATCTCCGCCTGTGTGTACGGGTGAAATAAAACCAATTATACAAATAGCAGAGTGGCAAAAACCACTCTGCTTAATTTTATGCATACAACTCTCCAGCCGTATCCTTATAATACTCCGCCTGAGCCGTCCAGAGTTCTTTATACACTCCGCCCTTTCCAATAAGCTCATCGTGTGAGCCACGCTCTGCAATTCGTCCGTTTTCCATAACAGTTATCTCATCACAAAAACGGCAAGAGGAAAGTCGGTGTGAAATATATATCGCCGTTCTTGTGCCGACTATTCCGTTGAACTTGGTGTAAATATCGTGTTCGGAGATAGGGTCAAGTGCCGCTGTCGGCTCGTCAAGGACGATAAAGGGTGAGCCTTTGTAAATTGCTCTTGCAAGACACAGCTTCTGCATTTCACCGCCCGAAATCTCTACACCCTTATCATCGAAATCCTTGTAAAGACAGGTTTCTATGCCATTCTCCATTGTATCAAGCCGTTCTGAAAGACCTGCTCTGCAGACACAGCTTTCAACACGCTCTGCGTCATATTCCGTATCCGCCGCAACATTCTCCGCAAGGCTGAAAGAAAACAGCTTACTGTCCTGAAATACAACCGAAAACAGCGCCACATATTCCTCATACCTATATTTTCTGATGTCAATGCCGTTAAGGGTAATTTCGCCCTCGGTAGGGTCGTAAAGTCGGCAAAGGAGCTTCACAAGCGTAGATTTTCCGCAGCCGTTCTTGCCTACAAGAGCCATTTTCTCACCGATACGCCATTTAAGATTTACGTCCTTCAGCACATAATCCTCGCTGTCGGGATATTTGAAATAAACGTGTTTGAACTCAAACTCATACTCGTTATCATCACGCTTTTCTGTGGGGATTGTACCTTTGTATTTTTCGTCGGGAATGTCGAGAAAATCGAAATACTGCTTGCAGAAGGTCGGCGTTATTTTCAGCAGACCCATCCCGTCTGAAATTTCCGAAACGCCTGCGGATATTTCACTGAAATATCCCACAAAAGCTATAACCTCACCAGGAGTAAGCATTCCGCTCATTGCCCTTAACACCGCAAAACCATACATAAGTATCTCGGTCAGAATATTTACAAGCTGAAAGAGAAAATTCGGAAGCATTGCATTTTTATATCCCCGAAGCCAGCCTTCAGAATTTGTTTTTTTGCCTTGTCAAGCTCCTTTTCAATAAGGCTCTGCTGTGAATACATTCTTATCTCTTTACCGTTGCGGTAATTATTTAATACATAATGATTAAAAAAGTTGTTGGCACGGTCTGCCATAATAACATTTTTATCATTATGTATTTTTTCAAAGCCTACTATTGCTTTGGGATTTATCACCAAGGATTTTATAAACTCCAGCACTGTCACAATTACCGCCACTGAAACAAATCCCCATACAGATTGCACAAAACCCATAAAACCTGTCGTTTCGGTTGGCTGTTTGAAAGCAATTGGAATAATAAGAATAACGCCCAATACCAACATAAAAGCTCCGCCGACAGTATTTCTGAAATAGTTGCATAAAGCCTCAATTCCTGCGGTTCTGTTTTCGGGCTGACGCTGTGCTTTTGCATACCTGTTCTGTGTATCCGTGCTTTCAAGATGAACAAAATCCATAGTCATAACTTTTTGCCAAAGACTTTTCTGCATATTTGTGGTTTTTCTGAAGCTATGATAATTATTGCGTCTGAAAAGAAATCTTTGTATCACGGAAAGTAACGCCTGAATACCAACAACTATCGCTACATAAATCAGCAATGTTTCAATAGGTTTCGCCCCTGCAATTCCGTCAATGACAAGTGCAGACAGAAAAACCGAAAATATATTGCCAGAAAGGTCAACGCAGTATTTTATTGTATCTCTCGCAATATAGCCTTTGTCTGCCTTGCCAACGGCCTTAAGTGTTCGCCGTATTATCTCCCGTTTCTCCTTTGGAGTAAGAAGCTTTTCGTTACTGTCACTCATTTATCTGCACCTCCTCATCATTGTAATAGCTGCTCTGAAGCTCAAAAAGCTCTGCATACTTTCCACCCTGTGCCATAAGCTCCGAATGGCTTCCGCACTCGGCAATTGTGCCGTTTTCTATCAGAATTATTCTATCGCAGAAACGTGTCGAAGCAAGTCTGTGTGAAATAAAAACGGAGGATTTTCCTCTTGAAAAATCAGCATAATTAAGATACATTTTCTGCTCTGCAACGGGGTCGAGAGCCGCTGTCGGCTCGTCAAGTAAAAGTATAGGAGCGTCCTTATACAATGCCCTTGCAAGTGCTAGCTTCTGCGTTTCTCCTCCCGAAAGCTCGGTTGCATTTTCAAAAACAGATTTTACAAGCTTAGTATTTTCCTTCTCGGAAAGGTTCATAACTTTTTCATAAATACCAGCCTTTTTCATACAGCTATATACTTTTTCAAGATTATACTTACCTGTTTCTGCCCCCGAAATGTTTTCGGCAATAGTTACGGGCAAAACGCAGATATCCTGAAAAACCGCACTAAAAAGTTTGAAATATTCATCTCTGTTATAGCTGTTCACGGGCTTGCCGTTCAGTAAAATCTCGCCCTCAGTAGGGTCATAAAGTCCGCAAATAAGCTTTATCAGTGTTGTTTTTCCTGCACCGTTAAGTCCCACAAGTGCAAGCCGTTCTCCCTTATTAAGCTTAAAGGAAATATTATTAATTGTAGGCTTTTCTGCACTGCTGTATTTATAGCTTACATTTTTAAATTCAATTTCACATTCTCCCGTCGGCAATTTTTCACCGACTCCACGATTTGTTTTATCCACAATATCAAGGTATTCTCTTGAAAATGAAATGTTTTCTGAAAGCCAGTTAAAGCCCGAAGCCTTATCAAAAACCTCTCTTACCGCCCAGCTGAAATCGGATATCGAATTAAAGTACAGCACAAAATCGCCTGCGCCGATATCCCCGTTTACAACCATATAGATTACACAGGCATAAGCGGCAAAGTTTGACAAATACACCATCAGCACACGGGCGAGGTCATGCCTGAACGACCATTCGTCCTGCTGTTCATACCAGTTAAGCCTGTTACTGAACGCCCTTGAGAACAGCTTTGAAAACCACTTATCCATACCGTAAACACGAACGTCCTTTGCGGCTGAAAAATCACTTGCTGCATCGCTTATATAATTAAGCTCACGGACATATTTCTGCCAGTTATCCGACATATTCCATATCCACATCATTTTATGCCGCTCGATATAGAAGCTTGCTATCGCAGGAACTCCGACAATTAACAGCATAACGGGACTAAGCATCGAAAGTATTCCACCGTATGCTGCAACACGCAAAACCGCTGACAGAAATAATTTTATTGTGTTTACAGTCTGATACGATATATAATCAGAGCCTACCCACGCCTTTTGTATGGCGTCGCTGTTTTTACAGCTTTCATTGTTTTCATAGTCCGTGGACATATTTTTGCGTATGATTTTTCGGGTTGTATGGCAGGCAAATTTATAATTTCCGTAATATCCGCCGTAATCATAAATTTCGTTCGTGATATATTTTGTAATCCGCTCGCCGATAATAAGCAAAAGACATATCACCGTAAGCTGAACTCTTGATGATGTTCCCAAGGCAAGCTCAACAACATATTTTCCTGTAAAGGTTGTGAAAAGCGATTCAGCGACAAGTGCTATCACCTGAACAAAAATCAGAATAAGCATCAGCGGATGGCTTTTCCATAGTTCCGCAAGAATATACCGCATATTCTCAGAGGTTTTATACTTGATTTTTGCCTGCTCCTTTCGGTAATTTGCCCAGTCCTCTTTCTTCTTTTTCTTATCCCATTTTGTTACCTTAACCATATTTATTTCACCTCTCTTCAAGCATAGCATAAAAACGACCGTTCGTGTTGATTTCGGAACGAACGGTCAATATACGGAACGAATGGTAAATCAGGCGGTCTGCAATGGAATCATTATCTCGGTAGCAAATATGCCCTCCTCGTTCTGCCGATTGACATAGCCGCCGTATTTCTTGGCAACTCTGTCAATTCTGAACAGACCATAGCCGTGTTCGCCTTCTTTCGTAGAAAGATAAGAGCCTTTTTCCTTGCGTACTTTGCCAGCCGAGTTCTGAACTGAAAGATAAAGCTGACCTTTCAGCTTACCAATATAGACACGCATAAAGCGTTCTTCCTCGGGAAGTGTGCCACAAGCTTCAACTGCATTATCAAGCATATTTCCAAGCACCGAGCAAAGCTCCACATCGCTCATAGGGAGCGCTTCGGGAACATTCGCCTTGACGTTAAGCTGAACATTCAGCTTCTGTGCTACCGTCAACTTGCTGTTGAGAATAGCGTCAGCCATAACATTTCCTGTCTTGATTACGGTATCAACAGTGTCAAGGTCATCTGCAAGTTCGTTGAGATAGTCGGAAAGTCCGTCGTAATTCTCCTGTGAAAGCTGGATTTTCATATTGTTGATGTGATTGCGGTAATCGTGTCTCCAGCCACGCACTTGACGGTACATATTCTGAATTTCACGCACCTGCTTTTCAATAAGTTCACTCTGAAAGCGTTCAATGCGGCGGTCTATCATATTGTAGAGTGTGCGGCGAAGTAGAAAAAATCCTATAATGCAGATGACAGATAAGAGTATTATTACACCAATTATTATTGCAATTTCCATAATTTATCCTTTCGTGTAGAACTGAATAAACTTCTCGTTTACTTCTTTATATAACCGCCTTGAAAGAGGAACACTCTCACCATTATCAAGCGCAATCTCCGTCTTTCCGATACTCCTTACATATCGCAGATTTACAACATAAGAACGATGACAGGAAATAAAATCCGAGCCGAGGTTACCGCTTAAATTACCGATACCCATTTCGCATATCAGCACCTGCTCTTTGGTGTGAATATGAGTTTTCTTACCCACAGCCTCACAGTACATTATCATATCGGGCGATAGGTGTATTATCTTATCCTCACATTTGATTGTAATTTCATTTTCGGGAGAGTGCCGCTTTATGTAACGGTCAAGAACAGCAAACAGTTTATGCTTATCCACAGGTTTCAGAAGATAATGTAGTGCCTCAACCTCGTAGCCATCACCGATATAATCCGAGTAGCCTGTTATGAAAACAATAGGAAGCATATCTCCGTCGGAACGCAGCTTCTTCGCAAGCTCCATACCGTTGAGCTGCTTCATCTCTATGTCAAGCAGGAGCAGGTCGCAGGGCTTGTCGGGATAGCTGAAAAGAAAACTCTCTGCGCTTATGTATTCATCTATTGCAAGAGCAAAAGGCTTATCCGCTGACCATTCATCAAGCAGTCGGAGTAGCTCTTTTATTTGATTTTCGTTGTCATCGCATATTGCTATTGTCAGCGGCATAAAGTTCACCTCAATTTCGTACTGATAAAAATAGTATAACATAATTCGGGGTATAATTCAATACAGCATTGAGGCAAAACGAAAGCAGTACCGCAATTAAGCGATACTGCTCTGTTTGTTTTTACATCAGCCACCGAGTGTCTTAAACCATTTGGGTTGAAAACTTCTCTATGGCTACCGCACTTTATCGGGGCGGTTTTTTTGCACAAAAAACAACCCCGCCAAAAGCAGGGTTGCAAAAGTTTTAAATTTCGTTTCGATTTTCTAAAGCCTTGTAAAGGGTTACTTCGTCTGCATATTCCAAAATTCCGCCAATCGGAAGCCCGAACGCAAGACGTGTAACCTTGATTCCCAACGGTTTTAAAAGTTTTGATATGTACATAGCCGTCGCTTCGCCCTCAACAGTAGGGTTCGTCGCCATAATCACTTCGGAAACCTGACCGTCCCCTACCCTAGCCAAAAGTTCTTTAATTCTAAGCTTGTCGGGAGTAACGTTATCAATCGGCGACAAAAGACCGTGCAAAACGTGGTAAACGCCCTTGTATTCCCGTGTTCGTTCAAATGCGGAAATATCTTTCGGACTTTCTACAACGCAGATTATACTGCGGTCACGTCGGTCGTCGTCGCAAATCGGACAAAGTTCCTTGTCGGTTAAATTCTGACAAATTTTACAGCAATGCACAGTCGTGTGTGCCTTGACAATTGCGTCGGCAAAAGCCTTTGCGTCGCTTTCGGACATTGACATAACAAAATATGCAAGTCTTTGAGCGGTTTTCATACCGATTCCGGGGAGTTTTGCAAAATGTTCAGCAAGCTCCACAAGGGGTAAAGCATTAGTTTCAGCCATATTAGAACAATCCAGGGAACGAAACGCCACCTGTGAGTTTTGACATTTCGGCTTCACTTGTTTCGTCAAGATTCTTAACTGCTTCGTTAAACGCACTCATAATCAAGTCCTGAAGCATTTCAACGTCCTCCGGGTCAACAACTTCCGGTTTGATTTTAAGGTCAAGAACGTTTCTTTTGCCGTTGATTTTAATTTCAACAGCACCGCCCCCAACAGAAGCCGTAAATTCTCTTTCTTCCAAATCAGCCTGAAGTGCAGTAATATCTTCCTGCATTTTCTGAGCCTGTTTAATCATCTGATTCATGTTTGATGGGCCTTTGCCCATTCCAGCCGGTAATCTTGCTTTCATAGTAAAATCTCCTTAATAACCTAATTTTTTATATTAACCTCTATATCAGCGGCTTTCGCCTTGCGTTTCAGCTTGTTTACGGGGTTGTCCGTATCTTCGGGCGAAACGTTCTTAGCCGACTTTACGCCGATATTATAGGTTTTTCCCAAATATTCTTTCAAAACGTCCTGTATAATTTTTGCGGCGTCGGATTTTTTAAACATTTCTAAGAAAAAATCGTTGTCAACAATAATAAAACAAGCGTTTTTGTATTCAAATCCTTCGGATTTAGCCAGAAATCCGCCAATCTGACGTGAAATCACACTAACCCTGTCCACAATTTCGTTCCAATCACGGATAGGCACAAGGGTGTCGGTGGTGACTTTTGAAGCGTCAACGACAGGCATTGGCACAGGTGATTGATTTTGCGGAAAAAGTGGCTCGGCAGGGGTGTTTTTCTGAAAATCAGAAACGGTCGCACCGTTTGAAAGAGCCTTTTCGATTCTCAAAATTCTGTCCTCAATCCGCTTAACGACGTCATTATCCAAAGCAGAGGATTTTTGCGGTGTTTCAAATTTTCTAACGTCGCTGCAAAGTTTAACAAAACACATTTCAATTTCCACACGTTTTGAATTAACTTTCGGAAGCCGTTCGTTACAGTCCTGAATTATGGACAGCTTGTTCAAAATCGTAGAAAGTTCCATACCGTTTGCAATTTCTTTCAGTCTTGAAACTTCCTCCGGCAGGCAGGTCAAAAGTTCATCTTTGCCCGAAACGGTTTTTAAAATCATAAGGTTTCTAAGTTGTGACAAAATTTCTTCGCAAAGCCTTTGAACGTCTTTTGACATTTCGTACAGCTTGTCTATAATTGAAATTGCCTTTGTGGAATCGTTGTTTTTAATGCAATCGATAAGGTCGAAAACATAATCTCTGCCGGCGATTCCCGCAGCATTTGAAACAGTTTCCACGTTAACGTCGTTTGAATAAGAAAGGCACTGGTCAAGCAGCGACAAAGCGTCACGCATACCGCCGTCGGAAAGTCGTGCAATAAGCGAAGCCGCACTTTCGTCAAGGTTGATTTTTTCAGCGTCGGCAATGTACATAAGCCTTGAAACTATGTCGCCGATTGTAAAACGTCTGAAATCAAACCTTTGGCAACGTGAAACAATAGTCGCAGGAACTTTATGCACCTCGGTTGTCGCCAAAATAAATTTGACGTGGGCAGGCGGTTCTTCCAAAATTTTCAAAAGTGCGTTAAATGCGTTTGTTGAAAGCATATGCACTTCGTCGATTATATAAACCTTATACCGACAAAGTTCGGGCATAAAAGCGGTTGATTCTTTAAGTTCCCTAATGTCGTCAACGCCTGTATTTGACGCAGCGTCAATCTCCAAAATATCGCTGAGAGTTCCCTCGTCGGCACTTTTGCAAATCTCACATTCAAGACAAGGGGTACCGTCTTTGCTGTTAAGGCAGTTTATTGTCTTTGCAAAAATTCGCGCAAACGTGGTTTTTCCCGTTCCTCTTGAACCTGTAAAAAGGTATGCGTGGGCAGTTTTGCCCGTTGCTATCTGATTTTGCAACGTAGTTTTAATATGGGCTTGACCCACAACGTCGTCGAAATTCAGCGGACGCCATTTCCGATACAAAGCCTGATACAATTCTGCCACCCCTTTTTTGATTCATAAAAATTCAATCCGACATACAGATGTGCAGGCGAAACTGTGTCACACAAAACTAACCGCTTAATGCTGCTCGGTTCCCCGCCTGACATGGTTCACAGCGTTTCATTGCACAGGACCTACACACCTATATCTCGGATTGACAATCCTGTAAATTTCATTACGATTATTATAACATATTTCATTTCAAATTTCAAGGGGTTTTATAAAGTTTTTTCAACTTAAACGTTATCTTAGAAAAAATAAAATCTAAAATACACATTTTTTTAACAGCACGGCAGAAAATTTATGTTACAATAGTCGTAAAGCTTTTGCTTGATATTAAATTGTCAAAACAAGACAGTTTTTCAGGCAAAAACATAGATGTGGATTTTTATTACAATATTGTAAAATTTAAGGAGCTAATTTTATGAACGAACTATTCTGTAAAGGATATACTTGGGGATTTTTTGCTAAAAAAGGTGATTTTCAAACTCCGCAGGCAAAATATTCTATGGAAAGATTGCACTCAAATGGTCTTAATTGGATATGTATTCCTGTAAACGCATGGCAGGAAACCTTTGCGTCAACGAGAATTTTCCCACTTTATAACATTACGCAGTCAGACGACGATTTAAAATTTGCGGTAAAAATGGCGCACGACTTGGGAATGAAAGTGTGTCTAAAACCAATGGTAAACTGTATTGACAAATCTTGGAGAGCGAAAATTAACTTCCCTGCCGAAGCGGATTATTATTGGGACGAATGGTTCAAAAGTTACACAAATTTCATGACTTATTACGCCCAAATCGCCGAAGAAACAGGCTGTGAAATGCTATGCACCGGCTGTGAAATGGACGGAATGGATATGCAGTCGGCACGTTGTCGAAAACTTATTTCAAAGGTGCGAGAAATTTACCACGGAACAGTTATGCACAACATAAACCACGGCGACGAGATGAAATACGACTGGTTGTCGGCGGTTGACGTGATAGGAATTTCCGCATATTACGTTGTTTCCACCCCGGACGACCACTCAAAAGAGCAGATGATGAAAGTTTGGGCGGAGAAAAAACAGGTGCTTGAAAAGGCACACAGGCATTACGGCAGACCGATTATGTTTGCCGAAATCGGCGTTCGTTGCGAGCAGGGTTGCACGGAGTACCCGTGGGATTTTCACAACAGACCAGAGCGCCCTATTGACGAGGACGAACAGGCGTTGTTTTACGAAACAGCTATGGAAAGTTTTTGGAACGAGCCGTGGTTTTCGGGCTTTTTCTGGTGGGATTGGCGTGCAAAATTGCCGTCGGACGACATAGCGAAGATTGACAGAGATTTTTGCGTTTACATGAAAAAAGCGGAAAAAGTAATGAAAGAATGGTACACAAACAAATAAAATAAAGCACTTCTGCTAAAAACAGAAGTGCTTTTTTGTGCATATTAACCCACAACTAATTATCATTTTGGTTGGGTTTAACCCACTTTTTCTTTGGAGAAAGTCTGAGTTTTGCAAAAAAATCAGACAAAATTTTGCTACATTCGTCTTGCATAATTCCCCCGTGTATTTCGGGAAAGTGGTTAAATGGCATTGAAAAAAGGTCAACAACCGAACCGCAACAGCCCGCTTTTTTATCAAAAGCGCCGAAAAAGACACGCTCCACACGGGAATTTATAATTGCACCGCTACACATTGGGCATGGTTCCAGCGTAACATACAAATCGCAGTCAACAAGTCGCCAACCGCCCAGTTTTTTTGAAGCCGTGGAAATCGCTTCAATTTCGGCATGAGCAAGAGGAGATTTTGCGGTTTCACGTCTGTTAAAACCTTCACCCACAATTTCCCCTGTCGAACGCTTTACAACCACCGCTCCAACGGGAACTTCGCCCATTTCAAAGGCGATTTCAGCCAGTTCCAAAGCTCTTTTCATATAAATTAAATCATTTGACATTTAAACAAACCTTACACTAAAAATTATGGAAACCAAAGCCACGACAAGCCAGACAACCACGGGACCGGACGAAATCATCAACACGAATTTTTCTTTCATAGAAAGGTGGGTATAGGAATCAGACACGTTGAAATTTATCATTTGTGACGAAATAATACGGCTGTACGCAACCAAAGCGAAGCTGATTATCGCCAATGCCAGCGCACTTTCGACCAAAATTTTCACGTCGCCGCTGACGGTCGAAGCTCCGATAGTCGCAATCATTTCCACAATTCGTGAAGCAAGTCGCATAAAAATCGGCGTTAAAATCGAGCCTGTTCGTATGGTGAAAAGTGCAAGCACAACCGACGTCAGAGCAACCGCTCCCAGTTGGGAAATATCGGCGCAAAAGACGACGTTTGCAATACAAGAAATTATAATTGCGAACAAATCACCGAATTGTCTGAAAAATTGCAGAATTATCCCACGAAACAGTATTTCGGTGAGGATACCAACAAGAAAATATTCACAAAAGCAGTACAAAATTATGGACTTTAAATCCATAGTGTCGATAAAATCAACATTTGAAAAATTTATCCCAAACTTTTCCGTAAATAAATTCAGCGTTATATTTGCCGCTCGGCACAGCATTGTCGCCATAAGAATAAACGAAACACCGCTGATTGACATTTTATAATCAGGTTTTTTCGGCTTCGGGAACGCAACTTTTTTCGGAAATTTTGTTATCAGAAAAAACAAGCCCGCTGGCACAGTCAATTTCAGCACATTTATCACAGACGAAACAGCAACCACCGAAAAGCTAACGTTTTCGATACTTGTTGCGTCCTGAAAAAAGTCTGTAGAATAAAGCGAAACATTGGTTAATTTTGAAATTATAATATTTTCCAAAAAAGAGAATATTTGCGAAATAATCAACAACAGACCGATAAAATTAAAGCAAGCAATCAAGGATTTTCGCTCCGCCTTGTCAGGGCCGTCCGAAACAAAGCCTTTGCCGTCCACATAAGTATGCTCCCGAACGTCCTTTACATAGGAATATCCAAAAGGATTTTTTTCTTTTGAACGCCATTTTCCGTATTCTTGATAGTATTCCTCGGTTTGATTTTGGTATGACGAGGTTTTTGTAACATCAAGAATATAATCCGAATTTTGGTCGGGGGTATAATCTTCCCTTTCAAACTCACCCAAATCAATTTTCAACAGCGTCACCCCTTTCAATTACTCTTTAATTTTACCACATTTTTGACGAAATTTATTACATACAAATAGAAAAATAAGTTAATATTTTTTAAATAAAAAAGCCACCCAAACGGATGGCTTTAATATATTAAGGTTTAAAATTAGTCCTTAGTAGCTGTAACTACGCCTGAACCAACTGTTCTACCACCTTCACGAGCTTTAGGAAATGAAGTTGGAATGTTTTTCGTTGATTTTACTGCATATTTTTATTCACAATTTCCATTTTTTCTTTATTTTTGTTATTACAAATAATTTTAGAGCCAAAATAGAGCCACTCCAAAAATACCGATTTTCTCCTTAATTACCTTTATTACATGGTGCTAGCACCATGTTTAGATCTGATCAATAAGAAAGTCTGCAATTCCAATTTGTCTATATAATTATAGGTTTTAGTCCATTTTTTCTTATGTTTTCTAATTCTTCTGCTGTTAAGCACTGAGACTCATAAAGCCGTAGATATTCTTTGGATACATCTGAATCAAATATTAATACATCATCGGAATTTATAGTAACATCAACACCACTACGATACAGTTTTACAATCGGATGCATAGACATATCTGCTACCCTTCCAAGTAAAATATTACTTGTTGGTGTAATATTTAATCTAATTTTATTATCTGCCAAAAAACGGATTACTGATTCATCATTAACTGCCACTATCCCATGTTGAACCTCATCAAGTTCTAATTCTTCTACGGCTGTTCTTACGTCTTTAGCAGTCCCCCATTCTCCGACATGTGCTTTTAGCCTTAATCCTTCTTTTTTTGCACGCCGATAAATTCCTTTAAAATTTTCGATAGGTTGTGCTAATTCATCACCGTACAAATCAATAGAATAAAAATTCTTATTTTCCCAAAAATATGATAAACAATCTTCTAAATAACTGATCGAACAATGTCTTGATAATCCAATTTGAAGCCTTAATTCTATATCGGGAGCGATTTCTTTTTGAGCACTTGTAAAAGCATTAACCAACTCATCAATATCATTATTAAAAAATTCGTTTAAGCCCCACACATCTTCACCAATTTCAAGCACAGTTACTCCATCCTCTCTGGCTTGTTGAAAGGTTGCTCTGATCAAAAATTTTCTCATCGCAGTGCTATTAAAGTCTTGACTAATATATTTTTTACTCCATTGATTCATCTCATCCATTGATGACAAAGGATTAGCTAATGGCTCAATTTTTTTTCGAGTTTCCTGATATATGAACCGTCTATTTCCGCCAAGCACAAAATGATTGTGCAAATCTGCCTTAGGATACTTTCTTAATTCTTCCAGATTTCTTTGTTCCAATGCATCTGTAAAACCATTCATAAATCCATTCCCCTCTCTGTTTCATTTTCTCTACAAATTCTCCCTTTTATTTGTAGCACTTTTCCCTCATCCCGACTGCCATAAAAAACAGGACATGACAACCGACATGCCCCTCTTGCCTATCGTTCCAATGCTTTCTCAATCTTCCATTTCTGACCTTCCAA
>CAYZOV010000018.1:0-29726 GCA_964480525.1 uncultured Ruminococcus sp. | reverse complement strand
TCTAAACCGCAAACTGTTTTGGCAACAAGATGATTAGTAAAGGCACGCTCGCAGTTGTTGCTTGGTAAAATCGGGGGTAATGGGAAAAGGTGCTAAGGAAAAGGGGGTCAAGGGGGGAAAACCTAAAGGAAAAGGGAAATGCCCCCGATTTTGGAGGTTTTTCTTAGTTCCCGTTTCCTAGTTGGTTTTCCCCCCTTAAAAGGGTAGTTGGGTAGGTCACAAACCAATCTAGGAACGAAGTTCCTACGGACAGACTTTGACTACTTCACAAAAGTAACTGGGTGATTGACAACCAATTCTAAATCATTTCAAAGTCACTTAGGGGGCAACGCCCCATACTGGCGGACTTTAGTTACTGGCGTGAGTTTAGTCAAAACATAAATTCTAAAAGTTTGCCACGCATTTAAAACCCTTGCACTTTTCCCGACCCGTCTTTGTACGTCGCAAAATAGTCCACCGGACTATTTTGCGAGGGAAGTTTGTTAAACCTTGTCGGTAGGGGTGCTTTTTACTTGAAAAGCACCCCTCGTCAAAACTAGATGGCTCTAGTTTTGACTTCCCTGAAAAACGCTTATTGGTATTGGGGCATTTCGCCGTCTGCGGACGGCGACTAGGGGACGCTGTCCCCTAGACCCCTGCAAGCCTTTGAAAAGGCTTGACCGAAACTTTTATGTTCTGACGAAGTTTTAAAGTTTGTGGGGATTCACGGCATTGTTACAGCTACAAACGACAAACCACGTTGCGTTATGAACCGATGAAACGGCACGTTTCCAGCTACACATTACAAACCACGTTGCGTACCAAACCTCAAAAAATTATTTATCACAACCCACGCTGAAAATCCACGGCGCTTTCGCTGTTAGTTAGAGTTATTCCAAATCACAAAACGCAATTTTACCCAAAAAAGGAGAATATATATGAATGACTATCACAACCAAAGACGTATTGTTCACGAACCGTCGTCGAATTATCGACCGCCACAACGTCCACAACCTACCCGCACCGTCCGAAAAAAACGTCGCAAAAGCAATATGTCCCTCTACTACGTTATGGTGGCGATTATCGTTGCGTTTGCATTTTACTTCCTGTCAAACTTCGTGTTCTTCCGTCTTGACGAAATCGTAATCACAGGTTCGACCTATTATTCAAGGGACAGCATTGTCGCCGCTTCGACCCTCCGTGAGGGCGACAACCTTTTCAGAACCGACATAGACGGTATCGAAGAGCGCCTTAATATGCTTATGGTCTACGCCGACGAGGTGAAAGTTCGGCGCAAACTTCCGTCAAAAATCGAAATAACCGTCACCGAAGCCGTTCCGAAGTTTAATCTGGAGCAAAACGGAAAATATTACGTCGTTTCCGAAAGCGGTAAAATTTTGGAAACCAACCTTTCTGAACCGAAAGAGGGGCTTGTTATCGTCAGCGGTTTTGATATTAAGGACACAAAACCTAACGCCGTGCTTAAATCAAACGACAGCTTAAAAGCCAATATTCTGTCCGAAATTACGGAAAAACTTGAAAGCATGAATTTTGAAAACGTGAACAAAATTGACATTTACGACCGAACCGATATAAAACTTTACTACGACGACCGTATTGAAATAAGTATCGGAAGTTCTCTTGATATTCCGTATAAACTCAGCTATACCCGTGCGGTGCTTGACGCAGTTAAAAAGACCTACGGCGACGATTTTGAGGGCAAACTTATCTACCACTCCGCAACAAGCGGAATGTCGGCAATTGCAAAGGGCGACGAAAACCAGACGGTTGTTACCCCCGACAAGGTGGAAAACGCCCTCGACGGTGAAAATTCCCACAACGGTTAAGAGGATTTTTTGAGAATTGTGTCAGAAATAGTGTAGAATTTTTTGCAAAAACGGTAAATTTTCGGTAAATTTTTAGGAAATAAGAAATTTTCTGCATAAATTTCAAAAAAATACTTGCAAACTAAAATAAAATATGCTAATATAATAATATCTTTAATAGTGTAATTTTTGAAGAATTAAGATTTAATACACAAGATGAGAAATAGGAGGCTTTTTAAAATGTTTCAGAATGTCCAAATGAACATCAACGGCGCAAAAATTATCGTAGTAGGTGTCGGCGGAGGCGGCGGAAACGCCCTTAACTGTATCGTTGCCGAAGGGGTAAAGGGCAATATCGACTATATTGCCGTAAATACCGACGTACAGGCATTGAACCGCTCGCAGGCTACACAAACAATTCAGATTGGTCCGAAGCTTACGCAGGGACTTGGCGCAGGCGGAAACCCTGACGTTGGCGAACAGTCGGCTCAGGAAACAAAAGAAGAAATCGCAGAGGCTCTCAAAGATTGTAATATGGTGTTTATTACAGCAGGTATGGGCGGCGGAACAGGTACGGGTGCTGCTCCGGTTGTTGCCGAAATCGCTAAGGAATTGGGAAAACTTACTGTCGCAGTAGTTACAAAGCCGTTCGCTTTTGAAGGAAAAAGAAAGATGGAACAGGCTGAAAGAGGAATTAAAAAGCTTCTTGAAAACGTGGATTCTCTTATCGTTATCCCTAACCAGAAACTTATGGATAACGACGCTAAGATTACAATGCGTCAGGCTTACGCAATGGCTGACGACGTACTTAAAACAGGCGTAAAATCTATCGCTGACCTTATCCTCAGAGATGGCTTTATTAACGTTGACTTCGCCGACGTAACTTCGATTATGAAAAACGCTGGCTACGCTCATATGGCTATGGGTCACGGACAGGGCAAAGAAAAGGCTAAGGACGCTGCTAAGCAGGTTATTACAAGCCCGCTTCTCGAAACTTCTATCAAGGGCGCAAGAAGACTTCTCCTTAACGTTGTTATGTCAGACGACGTTACAACCGTTGACCTTGCGGAACTTACAGACTTGCTCACAAACGAAGCTGACCCTAACGCTAATATCATCACCGGTGTTGACTATATTGAGGACGGAAACGACGAAATCTTCGTTACGGTTATCGCTTCGGACTTTATCGACTTCGATAAGGGCGCTGTTGCTGACAATTCTCAGGCTGAGGCTCTTGCAAACGCAGGCGTTAAAGCACCGGGAAATACAGATATTTACGACAATATCTTCGGTATTCTCAATAGCTAATAAAAAATTGTTATCGAACCTCGACTGTGCGTCGGGGTTCTTTTTTTGCTTCGCAAAAAAAGCCACGTCAGGCAACCGTTGACAAAAGCGTCGCTTTTGCCAACGTGCGAAAACTTGCAAGCGTAAACGCTTGCAAGTTTAGTTGGTCGGCGTAAACGCCGACCCGTTGCCTGACGTGGGCGGGGCGGATAAATCTTTTTTGCAAAGTTTGTGTTTTGCGTTGACAAATCATTTTGGGTGTGCTAAAATGATAGTGTACACCCATACTTTGAGGTGAATTTTACGTTGAAAGGATTGGTGCTTTTTATGAAAGCGGACCCTGTCGGGAGGAAAATTTAATATCCACAGAAAAAACGCTGATTGAAAACACCAACGCAGTCGCCTTTTTTCTGTGAAAGAAAGGATAGATTGCAGTGATAACTTATTACAAAACTTGCGCAAATTCCGTCAATGTAATCGACCAACCCCAAATCGGAAGCTGGATTTCCGTGGTCGAACCTACGCAGGACGAAATTGATATGCTTATTGATAAGTTCGGACTAGATACGGGTTTCGTAAAATCTTCCCTCGACGAAGAAGAAAGCTCCCGTGTGGAAATTGAGGATAACCAAACCCTTATTATCGTCGATACCCCTTATGCCGAAACTCAAACCGAAAATACTATTTTGTATTATACCCTGCCGATAGGTATAATTATAACCGAAAGCTATGTTTTTACAATTTCACTTAGGGATAACCCCGTGCTGGGCGACTTGTCGTCAGGCGTGGTGAAAGGCTTGCAGACAAACCTTAAAACAAGATTCGTTCTGCAACTTCTTTTGCGAATTACCGCAAGATTCCTTATGTGCCTTAAACAAATCGATAAAATCAGTAACAGCCTTGAACAACAACTCCACGGCTCTATGCAAAACCGTGAACTTATCCAGCTTTTGGGTCTGGAAAAATCGCTGGTCTATTTTTCTACTTCGCTTAAAGCCGACGACGTGACGCTGGAAAAAATTCTCCGTGGTCGTGTTATTAAACTCTACGAGGAAGACCAAGACTTGCTGGAGGACGTGCTGATTGAACTAAAACAGGCAATCGAAATGGCGAATATCTATTCGGGAATTTTGTCGGGCATGATGGACGCTTTTGCATCCGTAATTTCCAATAACCAGAATATCGTTATGTGGCGACTGACTTTGGTTACTATTATTATGTCAATTCCTACAATGATTTTCAGCTTCTACGGAATGAATACTACGGGACTTCCCGTGGCTCATACTTGGTTCCCGACGGCTGTTTCTCTTGCAATAACAGGGGTGGTTGCGTTCTTTTTGCTAAAAAAGAAAAAATAAATCTGTACGATTTTAACAAAGTTTTAAAATAATTGTATTTTACTATTGCAAAATTTGTAAAAGTGTGATACAATAATTAAGTATAAAAAATATAATCTTGATTGGGAGGTTTAGGCTAATGGCTGAAAACGTTTATTTGAAAACGGTCAACTTCGGCGGCTTCGATAAGAAGGAAACACTTACTTATATCGATACGCTTTTGTCGGATATCTACCGACTTGAAGCCGAAGTTAAAGAAAAGGACGAACTTATTGCGTCACTTGAAAAGGGCGAAGTTCAGAATTTCGCAGGAAAAGAAGAACTTGAAGCAAAACTTGACGAAGGAAAGAGCAAAATTTCCGAACTTCAGGCTTCAAACGATACTCTTAAATTGCAGGTTGCAAACTTTGAAAGCGACGTAACCGAAAAAGATGAGAAAATCGCAAAACTTGAAGAAGAAATCACAGACCTTAAAGAAAAGCTTGACAATGCCGAAGCAAGCGCCGCTACGGGTGGCGACAGCTCCGCATTTGATATGGGCGCACTCTTTATGGCTGCTAAGGAATCTGCCGATAAGGTTGTTGTCGAAGCTAAAAAGGCGGCTAAGAAAATGGAGGACGACGCTAAGGAACTCCAGAACCAGATTCTTGAGGACGCTAATACTCAGGCTAGCAATATCGTGGAAAATGCAAAAACACAGGCAAATACCACTATTGCTTCCGCAAACGCACAGGCTGAAAGCACAATTTCTTCGGCTAATGCACAGGCTCAGACAACTATCGCTAACGCAAACAGCGAAGCTGAAAATATCAGAACAAAATCTGCCGACCTCAGAAATTCTGTTCAGGCAGAATATACGGCTCTTAAATCAAATATCGATAAACTCTCTAATACGTTCAGAGAACTCTTCGGCGAAAATATGGTTAAGATTGATAACACCAAAGAACTCGTTGAAGAAGGTCTTGGTTTGGTAAACGTAAATTTTAATAATAACTTGAAAGGAAGTGGTGCGGAAAAAGCAACCAACACAAAAAAGAATTTATCGGAGAATAAATTTAAAAATTCTAAAATAGAGGACGAAGCTAAAAAACAGGCGGAACTTCAAAAGGCAAAACTCGAAGAGGAAGCTAGAAAAAAAGCTGAACTCGAAGAGATGAAACGCCTTGCGGAAGAACAGGCAAAACTCGAAGAAGAAGCCAGAAAACAGGCTGAACTCGAAGAGATGAAACGCCTTGCGGAAGAACAGGCAAAACTTGAAGAGGAAGCCAGAAAACAGGCTGAACTCGAAGAGTTGAACCGCCTTGCAGAGGAACAGGCTAGACTGGAAGAAGAGGCTAAAATGAAAGCCGAAGCAAAGAAAAAGTCTACATACTCAAAAAGCTTTGACCTTGATATGCTTTCAGCGCTCACTAAGGAGATTGAGGCAAACAAGGATGCCGATAGAAGTCTGACAGACGAGGAAATCCTTGAAAAATGGAAAAAGAAATAAAATATCGCTCCCTGATTTGTCGGGGAGCTTTATTTAACCAAAGAAAGCGTGATTTTTTTGTCGGAAATTAAAGAGATTTTTACCGAAGATTTGCCAAAGGTCGCTCCGACCCTCAATGTCGGCGACAAAATTTTGCTCACAGGTTTTGTTTACACTTCCCGTGACGCCGCCCATAAACGCTATTTTGAACTTATGGAAAAAGGCGAAAATCTTCCAATTGATATTAAAAATGCCGTAATCTACTACGCAGGTCCGACCCCCGCTCCGGAGGGAAAACCTATCGGAAGCTGCGGCCCGACTACAAGCGGTCGTATGGATAAATTCGCCCCGAAACTTCTGGATATGGGACTGGTGGCAATGATTGGCAAAGGTGAACGCAACCAACAGGTGCGTGACGCCGTGGTGCGTAATAAGGCGGTGTATTTGTGCGCCGTGGGCGGTGCGGGTGCGCTGGCTTGCAAGTGCATTAAATCTTGCGAAGTGGTGGCTTTTGAAGATTTGGGTTGCGAATCGGTTAAAAAACTTTTCGTGGAAAAATTTCCTCTGGTGGTGGCTAACGACTGCCACGGTGGCGACATTTTCTCTCAAGGCAGAAAACAATTTGCACGATGATTTTTCATAAATTGGTGCATTTGTATAGTTAATTTCAAAAAAGCTGAATTTTTATTAAACATTTTTCTGAAAAATATTGTAAATTCACTTGACAAATAATGATAAAAGTGTTATGATGTATTATAGGTGGTGAAATTTTCTTTGGGCGATAAATTTTCAGCCGATTTTTCGGATAAGGTTCAAAAAACCGCAGTTAAAGCCAAAAACGATAAAAACGCATTTTCCGAACTTATCGTTATGTATTCAAAACGTATTCAGGCAATGGTTGTGCCAATGGCTTCTTCTCCCGACGAAGTTAGCGATTTGTCACAAGAGGGTTTGATGGGTCTTTGCCGTGCCGTCAAAACATACGACGAAAATAAAGGCACAAAATTCACCACATATGCTAATGTTTGTATCCGTAATAATATCCTGTCGGCACTTAGGAAAAAACCTGAATCTACCGACGAAATCAACGACGTTGAGGACGAAAGCCTTAACAATAACACCGAAAGCGTTGCGGTTGACAGAGTTTGGTTTGACGGGGTAAAAAAAGTTATGGGAGATGTTCTCACAAAAACCGAAATCGAAATTTTTAAAAAGTATCTGCGTGGAAAATCTTATGACCAAATCGCCACGGAAATGGGTACGGGGGTTAAAAATGTGGATAACGGTATGCAGAGAGTTAGGAAAAAACTTAGGGCGATGTTTGAAAAATCAAACGACTAAGCCCCGAAAATACGGCCATGTAGCTTAATTTACAGAGCGTTGTACACGAGAAATCGAAAGTCAAAGGTGTCGGTGCAAATCCGACTAGGCACAATTTTTAAGTGAGGTTATTAACCATGTACGAAGACAAGACATTAGTTTGCAAAGAATGTGGCAACGAGTTTACATTCACAGCAGGCGAACAGGAGTTCTATGCGGAAAAAGGTTTCGAGAACGAGCCACAGAGATGTAAGGCTTGCAGAGACGCTCGCAAGAACGCAGCAAGAGGAACAAGAGAATTTTTCACAGCTACATGCGCAGCATGCGGTGGCGAAGCTAAGATTCCTTTCAGACCAAGAGAGGATAAGCCGGTTTACTGCAGCGAATGTTTCGCAAAGATTAGAGAAGAATAATTTGGCTTGACCTTAAAAAAACAGAAAGTCCTCCGCTTTTGGCGGGGGATTTTTTGTTGAAACAGTATTTGAAATGTTGCAAAATTGTAAATTTGAGGTCGCTTAAATATCCTTTTCAACAAGTTAATAATATGGCAATAATTAAAAGTTATAATGTAATTACAAAAGACGAAACTAACATTTTTTGTAAATTTTTATTAAAAGAAAGGAATTATTATGGAACACGGAATCAGTAAACTTGACCTTAAAAGACAAAACCGTATGCAGGTGCTTAAAATTTTAAAACAGCAAGGCCCTACGTCCAGAATCGACATTGCATATATGCTTGAACTTACTCGCGCGGCTGTTACGATTATTACAAACGAAATGATTGAACAGGGAATTATTCAGGAAGTGGGCGAATATAAACACACCACCGAAAAGGCTCCCCGTGGCCGTAAAAAAATCTTAATCGACATTAACTATAACTTCAAATTTGTGGTCGGCGTGACCGTGGAAGAAGATATTGTTTCCGTCGGACTTTCGACCCTTACGGGCGCCGTGCTTGACAAACGCAATATGGAAGTTTTTGAAAACACAACTTTTGACCATATTTTCGATTTTGTTAAAAATTCCACTTTGCAGATTTTGGCGGATAATTGCCTTGACAAGTCTAATATTTTGGGCATTGGATTGGGCATTTTCCCGACAATGTACTCAAAACTTAACGTTAAAATGGTAAACGGCGAACCTGACTATAGCGCTTTGACAAAGAAAATCGCCGAAGCAACCCTTTTGCCTGTGGTTGTTGATAACTCGGTTAAAGGCTCTGCTATGGCTAATATCGACTTTGCGAAAAACCGTACTCCCGACCGTATCAATACGGCATTTTTGCAGTACGGAAATTCCTTGCATTTTGCCGTAACTAACCTTAACGACCCGATTAAATCTTACGACAACCGTACCGATTTTGTGGATAAAATTATTATAAATCCAAACGCCGAAGAAATCGACTGCGACTGTGGCAGACGTGGTTGCGCAAAAACAGAAATCACTCCGTCAGCTATCGTCAGAAAGGTTAAGGAAGTATTTTCTGCCGAAAATACGCCTGTTTTGTTCGCTTTGTGCGAGGCAAATTCTGAAAATATCACCATTGATAAAATCGTCGAAGCATATAAACAGGGCGACAACGGCGTGGCACTTGTCAGGGATAATATTCTTACATACGCTTCCGTTCTTCTCAATAACCTCTACTTCTCAACAAACCCGCAGAAAATCGTTTTGCATAACTTTAAATTCTCCGAAGAAGAATACAACGCTCTCATTGAACGTGTTAAGGAAATCGGCGGTGAGGCTGTGGCTGATTCTATCGACCGTAGCATTATCGACGACAAAAACAAATTCCTTTCGGGAAGCGCTTTGGCTATCAGAACGCTGTTCTATACCAGAGGCGGTTATGAAGTGAAATAATCTTTTTTATCATCATAATACTTTCGCAAAAAGTCCGTCGAAGCTTGCTTTGGCGGGCTTTTTGTTTGTGTATATTTTTTCAAAATGCTCCAATACTTTCTAAAAAAAGTAAAGGAGTTTTTTGTATGCAAACTGTCATTTTGTGTAACACCCCCTGTCCTACGCTTGCGCCGCTGTGCGTTGATTCAACCCCCGCCACCGCCCAGATTTTGGACAAAACTTTGCTGGAATACACCCTCAAAACCCTTGAATCTTTGGATTTTTCACACTTCACCGTCGTAACCCCGAAATCTTCCGGCGAAATCCTCACCCTTTGCCAAAATCTTAAAGATAGGTTCGACTTGAAAATTTTTTCTTCCGACCGCTCCGACTTGCAAATTTTGCGCCACCTTTGGCTGGGTGAGGATATGTTGGTCGTTGAGTGTAACCGCAGCCGTCTTTGTGATGTTAAAAAACTTGTAAATTCTCACATTTCCCAAAATTCGCCCCTGACTTTTGCCGTAAATTCCAAAGAAAAATCACCTTTTTGCATTTCTATCCCTGATGTGACAAAATTTTCCCACCACGGAGTGTATATTTTATCTAAGGAACTTTTGGCTTGTACGCCTGTTGATACCAAAATTTCTTCGGTTTCGGAACTTGCACAGCTGACCCCCAACACCACCGCAGTACCCGACCAAACCCCCTGTTTTGAAATCAAAACCCCCCAAGACCTTGCAAAAGCTAACCGATTTTTTCTTGAAAACCTTTCTCAAACTTCGCTGAAAGATTTTCAGACTTCCGACGGCTTTTTCAACCTTTCGGGCAAACCGCTTCACGGCGTAACCGTTATTCCCCCTGTTTTTGTGGGAAAAAATTGTCGCATAGGTCACGGCACGGTGCTTGACAAAGGCACAGTCATCTCCCAAAACGTCACCGTGGGCGTGGGCGCATATATCCGTGAAAGTCTGCTGGGCGACGGGTGTTTTGTGGGCGACAAGGCAAACGTGGAATCGTCTGTTTTGGACAAAGGCGTAATTTTACAAAAAGGAGTAGTGTGTAAACAAATGACAACAATCGGCTCAAAAACTTTGGTGGGAAAAGAATCTTTGCTTAAATCCGTAAATGTTTTCCCCGACAAAAAAATCTCCGCCCACAGCACCGTTTCAAACGACGTTAAAACCCGCTCCGACGGGGAAATTCTGTTTGACGACGAGGGCAAAATCACCGACCTTAACGCACTTTTGACCCCCCAACTTGCAACCGAAATCGGTCTTGCGGTGGGTTCTGCCCTGAATATTGGCGACAGCGTTTGCCTTTGCCACAACGACCACCCAACCGCCCGACTTTTGGCAAAATCAATCTGCTGTGGACTTGAATTTTCAGGCGTGAATGTGTGGCTTTTGGAAAACTCGACTTCGGGTTGCTTGAATTTCTCCCAAAATATCACACGCTCACCCCTTGCTGTGGAAGTCTGTTCAAAAATCGATTCTTATGTGAAAATCACCTCTCAAGGCGGATTTTCACCCACCGCAACCACCGTAAAACAAATAGAAACCAACCTGAATTTTTCCCTTTTTCGCTATAACCCCACCTCTCTAGGTCAAACCGTAAACGGACAGGCTTTTGAAAAAATGTATTTGTCGTTTTTGGAAAATTTTCTGCCAAAATCATTTAAAGGCTTAAACGTGAAATTCAAAACCGCAGATACCGATACCGCCAAAATCTGCGACCGCCTTATCACCCCCAAAAACGACCTCGGCGGCGAAATTATCACCTTTCACCTTAATAATTCCGACTTCGGTTTGTCCGCCTACAGCGAAAAAACAGGCTACGTTTTCGGGGAAAAACTCTTAATCGCCGTGATGAAAGATTCTTTGCAAAAAGGGGAAAAAATCTGCATAGACGACACTTTTCCCGACGTGTGCGACAGCCTTTTGCAAGATTCAAACGGCGAACTTTTCAGACAACCCGCTTCGCCCGTGCGACTTGCTCCCAAAATCTTTTTCAAAAACGAAACACTTTTCGTAAAAGATTCGCTGTTTCTTGCGGTTAAAATTATCTCCCTTTTGCAAAAACAAAATGCCACCCTCACCGCACTTTTGCAGGATATTCCCCCGTTTTACCAAACAAAACGCTTCGTCTGTACGCCCCCTGATTGCGACCTGAAAAACGAAGAAATTTACGACGAAAACATAAACGCCCACGCTTCGTTGCGCCTCACAAAGGATGAAAAAGGCGTCTATATCTTCTCAAACGCCAACACCCCCGAAACCGCCACCGCCTTTTGCGACCAAATCGAAACCGCTATCAAAAGAATTTCATCTCGTTCTAAACCTTGACATTTTGCCCGTTTAGTAGTACAATAATATTATCTGTTCAATAAGGGGCTTGCCCCGTCATTCAACGTGGCAAGGGTTGGCTTTGCCAACCTGCCATTCAGTAAGGGATTGTATCCCTCAACTGAATGGTAAATAACCCCCACCACCTTAGAGGTGGGGGTTATCTTGCCTAAGTTAGATATCGTTTTTTGCTATGGTTTTCGGACGCTTCACTCTTGCACTAATGAAATAATTCCGAAAAAATTTTGAATTGTACGTTAATTTTAAAAAAGAAAGGAGGGTTTTCAAGAAAAACTTGAAACCTATGAAAAATACTAAGAATTTTAACCCTAACGACGGGCTTACTAACTTGATTACTATTGACAAAAGTAACCAGCCAAAGAGAAATTCTGCCCCTCAAAAAACCTTAAACCCCGTCCGTGGCGCAACAGCAGGCAGAAAATACCCTTATTCTTCCCAGAGAAGATATGTACAAAATGATAATTTTAAAACAAACGACGACAAAAACGACGGAACTTCACGACAGAATAATAATTTCAGACCACGAAAGACAGATTCCTACAGACGCTACGACAGAGCCGAACAAAGACGTACCCCCGTGAAAATTATCCCTCTGGGCGGTCTTAACGAAATCGGTAAAAACTTTACGCTTATTGAATGTGCAAACGATATTATCGTGGTGGATTGCGGTATTGCGTTTCCGGATTCCGAAATGCTGGGCGTTGACCTTGTTATTCCGGACTATTCTTATGCCGAAGCCAACAAAGACAAAATCCGTGGCGTTGTTATCACCCACGGTCATGAGGACCATATCGGCGGTTTGCCGTATTTTCTTAAAAAAATCAACGTTCCCGTGTATGCTACACGCCTGACCGTGGGACTTATCGAGGGCAAACTTGCGGAACACGGACTTTTGCAAAGTGTAAAACTTAACGTCGTAACTCCACGCCAAACCGTAAAATTCGGCTGTATGGCGGTGGAATTTATCCGTGTAAACCACTCTATTCCCGACGCTGTGGGTATGGCTTTTCACACTCCCGCAGGCGTAATCGTCCATACGGGCGACTTTAAGGTGGACTATACCCCTATTGAGGGCGGAATTATCGACCTTGCAAGATTTGCTCAATTGGGAAGCCGTGGCGTGCTTGCTCTTATGGCGGATTCTACAAACGCCGAAAGACCGGGATTTACAATGAGCGAACGCAAAGTGGGCGAAAGTTTTGAAAAACTTTTTTCTCAGGCAGAGGGCAAACGTATCATTATCGCAACTTTTGCTTCAAATATCCACCGTGTTCAGCAAATTGTGGATAACGCCGTCCATACAGGCAGAAAAATCGCCATAAGCGGTCGAAGTATGGTGAACGTTATCGGCAAAGGCGTTGAACTGGGCTATCTTAAAGCACCGCAGGATATTTTTATCGACATTGAACTTGCGGACAGCTATCCCCCTGAAAAAGTGGTGCTTATTACCACGGGAAGTCAGGGCGAACCTATGTCGGCTTTAACCCGTATGGCAATGAACGAACACCGCAAAGTGTCTATTACGCCAAACGATTTTATTATCATTTCCGCAACCCCGATTCCGGGCAATGAAAAATTCGTCACCCGTGTTGTAAACGAACTTATGAAATCGGGCGCAACCGTGGTTTACGAAGCAATGTACGACGTTCACGTTTCGGGACACGCTTGTCAGGAAGAACTTAAACTTATTCTTTCTCTTGTTAAACCGAAATATTTTATCCCCGTGCATGGAGAATATAAACACCTCACAAAAAGCAAAAAACTGGCGCAGTCAATCGGTATCGACGAGAATAATATTATTCTGGCAGGTCTTGGAAGCGTTATCGAAACAGACGGCGTGGATATGAAAATCACCTCGCAGGTTCAGGCGGGAGCGGTGCTTGTTGACGGACTGGGCGTTGGCGACGTGGGTTCTATCGTTTTGCGTGACCGAAAACACCTTGCTCAGGACGGTCTTATTATCGCCGTTGCAACCGTAAACAGACAGACAGGCGAAATTCTGTCGGGTCCGGATATTGTTTCCCGTGGGTTTGTTTATGTGCGTGAAAGCGAAGAACTTATGGAACAGGCACGGGATATTATCCGCAATTCTCTGCAAAAATCTCTGGATAGCAATATCCGTGAATGGAATACAATTAAAACAAAAATGAAAGATAATCTGTCGGATTTTATCTATGCAAGAACTAAACGTAGTCCGATGATTCTGCCAATCATAATGGAGGTCTTGGGGTAATGTGAAAATTTACCCTGCGACCGCTTGCGAAAGGAAAGAGTACATATGAAGGGGAAATATTCAGTAATAATCTATTCGCTTTTTGCGGTGGTGTGCGTGTGTGCAGGCGTTTCGTCGTGGGCGCTGTATACTGTTCCGCAGGAAAAAACTCTGGGTGCTGTGTTTTTGGCGGTGTCGGTCGTTTCGGCTGTGACGTTGATTGCTATGCTTTTTGTTGCAAGCCGAAATTATGTGAAAAATGTGTCACGACTTGCAAAAAATCTCACCACTTCCCAAAGGGATTCGCTCTATAATTTTCCTGCTCCTGCCGTGATTTTTAACGAACAAAAAGAGGTTATCTGGACAAATATGCTCTTTGATAAGGACGTCGTGGAAAATTCCGAACCTTTTGGAAAAAGCATTTTTGAACTTTTCGATATTGATTTGGAAAAATCTCTCACCGAAGAGGGTTGCAAAGTTTGTATTAACGAAAAATTCTATAACGTTCACGGGCTTGTAAACAAAACCGAGGACGGAAATCTCACCCTTTTGTACCTTAACGATATTACAAAAATGGTGGAACTTGAATTTGAATACGAACAGTCACGCCAAACCGTAATGATGGTGGTTATCGACAATTATGACGAACTTTTGCAGGACGCAAAAGAATCGGAAAAATCTCATACAGTCGTGGAAATCGAAAAACTTATCGAAAATTTTGTCGAATCTACAACAGGTATTTCCCGAAAGGTTTCTTCCGATAGATTTATGATTGTTCTGGAAGAACGCTATTTGCAAAAACTCATTAGGGATAAGTTTTCAACGCTTCTTGAAAAAGCCCGTGAAATTCAGGTGGGCGAAAAAGGTTATATAACTTTGTCCATAGGCGTAGGTCACGGCGGACAAAATCTTTCGGAAAGCGAAAAATTCGCACGTCAGGGACTGGATATGTGTCTGGGACGTGGCGGCGACCAAGTGGCTGTCAAAACTTCAAGCGGATTTGACTTTTACGGCGGCGTTTCTATGGGACTGGGTAAACAAACCAAAGTCAAGACCCGTATTATCGCAAACGCCGTGTCCGACCTTGTTTCCACAGGCTCAAATGTGTTTATTATGGGTCACAAAATGGGGGATATGGACAGTATCGGCTCTGCAACGGGTTTGTGCTGCGCCGTGAGATGTCTGGGAACACAGGCTTATGTGGTGGTTGATAAGGAAAAGAATCTTGCAAAACCTCTTATTAAACATATCGAAGAAAACGACGGTCTGGATATTTATATCACCCCGACGCAGGCTCTTTCGATTATGGACGAAACTTCCGTGCTGGTGGTGGTCGATACCCATAACCCCGACTTTGTGGATAGTTACGAGGTGCTTAAAACCGCTAAAAAAGTGGTTGTTATGGACCACCATAGAAAAATGGTTAAGTATATCGATAACGCCGTGGTGTTTTACCTCGAACCCCAAGCGTCGTCGGTGTCCGAAATGGTTGCCGAACTTGTCCAGTATCTGGGGGATAAGGTTAAACTTTCGTCGGCACAGGCAGAGGGACTTTTGGCGGGAATTATGCTTGACACAAAAAATTTTGTTATGAAAACAGGCTCCCGAACTTTCGAGGCTGCGGCTTTTCTTAAACTTCAGGGTGCGGACACTATCCGTGTTAAAAAACTGTTTTCAAATTCAATTGATACCTACCAGCAAAAATCTATGCTTATTACAAATTCCGAAATTTATAAGCATTGCGCTGTTGCAACCGCCCGTGCGTCGTCGCCTGCTATGCGAATCGCAGCTCCGCAGGCAGCGGACGAACTTTTGGGAATCAAAGGGGTGGACGCTTCGTTTGTTATGTATCAAGAGGGCAAAACCGTCTATGTTTCCGCACGAAGTATGGGTAAATTTAATGTTCAGGTTATTATGGAAGCCCTCGGCGGCGGCGGTCACGCAACTATGGCAGGTGCGCAACTTAACTCAACGCTGACAAATGTTAAAGAAATGGTTTTCAAAGCCGTTGACGAATATATTGAAAATATACCGGCGGATAAATCGAAAAAATCCGCTAAGTAAAGGAGAATGAATATGAAAGTAATTTTGTTGAAAGACGTGAAAGGTTCAGGCAAAGCGGGAGATATTATCAATGTGGCTGACGGATATGCTCGTAACTATCTTATAGCTAGAGGTTTTGGACTTGAAGCAACCGCAAAAAACCTTAACGACTTGCAGGGCAAAAAGGATTCCGCCCAGCATAAACTGGACGTTGAAAAACAGCAGAATATGGAAATTGCCGCAAAACTTGACGGCAAAGAAGTAACCGTAAAATCAAAAGCAGGTCAGGGCGGAAAACTTTTCGGCGCAGTAACAGCGGCAAATATTTCCGATAAAATTAAAGAAGTGTACGGAATAACAATCGAAAAGAAAAAAATCGTGCTTAATACCGAAATTAAGGCGTTTGGCGACTTTACCGCAACCGTAAAAATGTCACAGGGCGTTTCGTGTTCGATAAAAATTAAAGTGGTTGAGGAATAAAAAGATTGTTTCGTACCTTTTAAAAACGAAAGGATAAAAAATGGAAATAACTAACGTGGATTATTCCCAAAGAGAACTTCCCTTCAGCCTTGAAGCGGAACAAACCGTCCTTGGCGGAATATTGCTTGACCCGTCGACAATGCCGACGGTTATGGAATACCTTAAACCCGAAAGCTTTTTTAACGATAAACACCGTGAACTTTTCGGGGTGTTTATGCGTATGTTTTCAAACGGCAAAACCGCCGACTTGATTACGGTGCTTAACGAAGCCGTCAATCTCGGTATTTTTGAAACTTCCGCAATGGCAAAAAGTTATCTCAAAGGTCTTATGGAAGCTATTCCGTCGGTTTCAAATATCGAGGATTATTGCAAAATCGTCGAGGAAAAATTCTATATGCGTTCTCTCATTAACGCCGCAAACGAGATTATTCAGTCGGCAAACGAGGGAACGTCAAACGCAACGCAACTTTTGGATAGCGCAGAACAGAAAATTTTCGATATAAGACAGGGCAGGGTTTCAAGTACCATTTCACGAATTGATTCGGTGCTTATCGACACCATGAACGAACTCGGCAAAAAATCAGGACCCCACGCCGAAGAATATCTTGGCGCACCTACGGGTTTTTCCTTTTTGGATAAGATTATTACGGGACTTAATAATTCGGATATGATTGTCGTGGGTGCCCGTCCGGGTATGGGAAAATCCGCTTTTGCCCTGAATATCGCCGCAAACGCTTGCAAGGCAAACGGCAAAGCTGTTGCTATTTTTAATCTGGAAATGTCTAAAGAACAGCTTGTTACCCGTATGCTTTCGTCTGAAAGTATGGTCAATAGCCACTCTCTCAGAACAGGCGACTTGTCCGCAGAGGATTGGACAAGACTTGCTGAGGGTGCGGATTCGCTGGCGAAATTGCCTATCTATATCGACGACGCAACGGGCATAACCGTGCCGTCTATGAAAGCAAAACTTCGTAGAATTAAAAATCTCGGACTGGTTATTATCGACTATATCCAGCTTATGGAATCCCCGAACCGCCATTCAAACCGTGTAAACGAAGTTTCCGAAATTACACGTCAGATAAAAATTATGGCAAAAGAACTTAACGTGCCTGTTATCGCCCTTTCACAGCTTGCGAGAGCGTCGGAAAAACGTGACGATAAACGCCCTATGCTGTCGGATTTGCGAGAATCGGGTTCTATCGAACAGGACGCAGATATTATCCTGTTTCTCTATCGTGACGCGTATTATGAACGTGACGTTAATCAGAAAACTTCGGTGGCGGAATGTATCGTGGCAAAAAACCGCCACGGCGAATCGGGTACGGTGAAATTGTCTTGGATTGGCGAATATACCTTGTTTACAAACCTTGATACATCAGGTCGTGAGGAATAAATTTGAAAGGAATCTAAAATGGCAAAAAAGAAATTAGGACAGGGAATGAACTATTTGTTTGAAGATAATAGCGAACCCCTTAGCGAAAAAGGTGTGCAGACGGTGCGTGTTTCGGCGGTTGAACCTAATAAAAATCAGCCTAGAAATAATTTTGACGAATCCGCCATAGTCGCACTTGCTGAATCGGTCAGAAAACATGGCGTGCTTCAACCGATTCTCGTTCGACCACTTGACAACGGTACATACCAGATTGTCGCAGGCGAAAGACGTTGGCGTGCCGCTCGTATGGCGGGACTTTCGGAAATCCCCGTGACAATTAAAGAACTTGACGATAAACAAACCGCCCAGATTGCTCTGGTGGAAAATTTGCAACGTGAGGACTTGAACCCTGTGGAAGAAGCTCTGGGTTACCAAAGCCTTGCTGAAAAATACGAAATGACCCAAAGCGAAATTGCCGAAATTGTGGGAAAATCTCGCTCAACCGTCACAAATTCTCTCAGACTTTTGGAACTTGACGACGAAGTGAAAAATCTTTTGGAAATCGGCGAACTGACAACGGGGCATTGTAAAGCTCTACTGTCTGTTGAAAACCACGAAAAACAACGTGAAATCGCAAGGGAAGTCGTGGAGAAAAAACTTTCTGTCCGCCAAACCGAAAGTTTGGTGGCTAAGATTAAGGAAGCTTCCGACGAAAAGAAAATCAAGGCTAAGGACGAAAATTTCTTTTTGAAACCTGCATTTTATAGCGAAGTGGAAATTTCACTTAAAGAAACTATCGGACAAAAAGTTGAGGTGTCAAAAACCAAAAACGGCGCTCCGAAAATGACTATTTCTTTTAAAAACGACGACGCACTTAACGAGTTTGTTAAACGTTTTTCCTAAGTGCGCATACGGTGGCAAACACCCCTCTTGCGAGGGGTGTGATTCGCTCCTCGCTAACGCTCGTCGCTTCATAGACCGAATTACCGCCTTGCGCTAATTCGCCCTTTGCCACCTGAATAATTAAACCTGAACCGCCTGCGGAGATGTTAATATGCAAAAAAAAATTTACGATACTATTAAAAAATTTAATATGCTCCGGGACGGCGAAAAGGTCTGCGTGGCTCTGTCAGGGGGCGCAGATTCCGTGTGCTTGCTGACGGCGCTTAAAATGCTTGACTATGACGTGTGCGCTGTCCATGTCAACCACCACCTGCGTGACGAAGAAAGCGACGGGGATATGCTCTTTTGCCAAAATTTGTGCCGAGATATGGACGTGAAACTTGACGTTTACCATGTTAATGTCGTCGAATATGCCGAAAAATTCGACCTTTCTACCGAAACCGCCGCCCGTGAACTTAGGTATGAAATTTTTGAAAAATATAACGAAACCGCAAAAATCGCTACGGCTCATAATCTTAACGACTGTTTGGAAACAGCCATTTTTAATATCGCCCGTGGTACGGGAATTAAGGGTCTGTGCGGCGTTCCGCCTGTGCGTGGCAATATTGTCCGTCCGCTGGTGGAAATCTCCCGTGACGAAATCGAAAATTTTTTGAAAGAACAAAACCAGACTTTCGTCACCGATTCCACAAACCTGCAAAACGACTACGCCCGTAATAAAATCCGCCACTTTGTCCTGCCCCAACTGGGCAGTATTAACTCAAATTATCTGGAAAATTATAAAACCTGTCGCCAAAACCTATGGGACGATATGAATTTTTTGGAAACTTTAGCTAAAGATTGTTTTAATAAATCTAAAATAAATAGAACCGATTCCTACGACTTGACCTGCGTTTTAACCCGACCTGACGCCGTTAAACACCGTGTTTTCGGGGAAATCCTTAAGGAAAATCAGGTTGAAACGTCGTTTGACAAAATCAACCGTCTGGAAAAAATCTGCCTGCATAACGGCAAATTAAATGTGAGAAAAGACCTGTTTTTTACCGCTCAAAACGGCATACTTAAAGTCGAAAAAACTTTACCCCAATTTGAAAAAATCAAAGTTTTGTTCCGAAACGTGGGTGAGTATGACTTTTTGAACCGTAAAATTAACTTTTCTTTCATAGAATATGATAAAATTCATAGAAATTTTACAAAAAACCTGCTGGATTATGGTAAAATAAAAGGTACTCTGTTCCTGCGAAACCGTCAGGACGGTGACAAAATAACCCTCTGCTCCCGAAATTTTACGTCGTCGGTTAAAAAACTTTTTAACGAAAAATACCCGCAAAATCTCCGTGATAACCGACTTTTGCTGTGCGACGACGACGGCGTGGTGTTTGTTGAGGGCTTCGGGTGTGCGGACAGGGTTAAAATCGACAGCTTTACCCAAAAAATTCTGGAAATTCATCTTGATAATAACTAGTTATCATTTAATTATCACAATTCGGTGATAAAATTTTTATTCGGTGATACCGAAAAGGGGATTGACGCTTTATGAGTTATGCACAAAATTGTAAAGTTTTGTTCACAAAAGAACAGCTTGAAACAAGAATTAAAGAAGTTGCTAAACAAATTGAAAAGGACTATCAGGGCGAACCTGTTACTTTCGTGGGGGTGCTGAACGGGGTTTACGCTTTTTTTGCCGACCTTGTTCGCAATATCGATTTGCCGTGTCAGGTGGACTTTTTGAGAGCTTCAAGCTATGAGGGTACAACCTCTACAGGCAACGTGAAAATGAATTTGGACATTAAAAACCCCGTTGAGGGCAGGCATGTTGTAATCGTTGAGGACATTTTGGACACGGGCAGAACTTTGGCAAAAATCCGTGACGAATTTCTGTCACGAAACGCTCTGTCGGTTAAAACCGTCGTAATGCTTGACAAACCGTCACGCCGTGTTAACGACTTTCAGGCTGATTATAGATGTTTTGAAATCGACGACTTGTTTGTGGTGGGATTCGGTCTTGACTTTGACGAAAAATATCGCAATTTGCCTTATGTTGCGATTTACGAAGAAAATTAACTAAAGCTTAACATAAATTTTACGAAAGGTTGTGTTTAATTGAAGAAAAACGCAGGAAAAAGCTTGCTGATTTACCTTGTAATTTCGGCTGTGATTATTTTCGGACTTGTGTACGCCCTCACAAGCCTAACGTCAAGCAACGAGGACGTTAAGTATTCACAAATTATGGAATATTTTGACGACTTGCAGGTGTCCGAATACGAATTTGACTTGGGTACGGGCGAACTGACTTATAAACTCAAAGGTGAGGACAAAAAGAACAAGTATACTGTTCCGAACGTGTCATTGTTCGTTGAGGAAGTTTTGGGCGTTGACGGCGCAAATTACAGACAACGCTACAACGAAGCAAACCCGACTGACACGCTTGATTACAACTTAATAAAGATTAAGGACAACAGCATGCTTATAAGTATGTTGCCGACTGTTATTCTTATCGGATTGATGATTTTCTTCTTTGTGTTCACCATGAAATCCACGGGTGGCGGAAAAATCGGCGGTTTCGGTAAAGCAAACGCCAAACAACACCTTGCACAGGGCAAAAAAGCTACGTTCGACGACGTGGCAGGTGCGGACGAAGAAAAGGAAGAACTTCAGGAAATCGTTGACTTTTTGAAAAATCCTAAAAAATATAACTCAATCGGCGCAAGAATCCCAAAGGGCGTTTTGCTTGAAGGCCCTCCGGGTACGGGTAAAACACTTCTCGCTCGTGCCGTCGCAGGCGAAGCGGGCGTTCCGTTCTTCTCAATTTCAGGTTCGGACTTTGTGGAAATGTATGTCGGTGTGGGTGCTTCCCGTGTTCGTGACCTTTTTGAACAGGCGAAAAAGAACGCTCCCGCAATTATTTTTATTGACGAAATCGACGCCGTAGGTCGCCAGAGAGGTGCAGGACTTGGCGGCGGTCATGACGAACGTGAACAAACCCTTAACCAGCTTCTTGTTGAAATGGACGGCTTTTCGGGCAACGAGGGAATTATCGTTATGGCGGCGACAAACCGTTCGGATATTCTGGATTCGGCGCTTCTCAGACCGGGACGTTTCGACAGACAGATTCTTGTCAGCTATCCTGACGTTAAGGGCAGAGAAGAAATTCTCAAAGTCCACACCCGAAACAAACCTCTCGCTCCCGACGTAAACCTTAAAACTATCGCACAGGCAACCGTCGGATTTACAGGTGCCGACCTTGAAAACCTTGTAAACGAAGCAAGCCTTTTGGCTGCCAGAAAAAGCAAAAAAGCTATCACTAAAGCAGACCTTGAAGAAGCTTCGATTAAGGTTATCGCAGGCCCTGAAAAGAAGTCCAGAGTGGTTACACCCGACGAAAAACGCCTTACGGCTTACCACGAGGGCGGCCACGCAATCTGTACTTATTACTGTAAAACTCAGGATAAGGTTCATCAGGTTTCGATTATTCCACGAGGTCACGCAGGCGGATTTACAATGTCGCTTCCGGAAAAGGATAAATCTTACGTCAGCAAAAACGAAATGTTTGATAATATCGTAGTTCTTCTTGGCGGACGTGTGGCTGAAAAACTTATCCTTGAAGATATTTCAACAGGCGCTTCAAACGACCTTGAACGTGCGACAAGCACCGCCAGAAACATGGTTATGCGTTACGGATTTTCGGAAAAACTCGGTCCTGTTGTGTACGGAAACGACCAACATCAGGTGTTCTTGGGCAGAGATTACACCAACGGAAATTCTTATTCCGAAAATGTTGCCGCCGAAATTGACGCCGAAATCCGCAGTATTATTGAGGACGCCTACGTCAAAACCGAAGATATCCTTAACGACCATATGGAACAGCTCCACATTGTGGCTAAGTACCTTATGAAACATGAAAAAATCGACGGCGATAATTTCTATAAACTCATGAACGGCGAACTTTCTGTGGACGAAACCGATTCTCAGGACGAAATTTCCGACGAAACGGATTCCCAAACCACCGACCAAAACCAGACTGAGGAATAATTTAGCTAAAATAAGTAAAATAAAAGCTTCCGACATTTTTGCCGGAAGCTTTTTTTATTGTGTGTATTCATCGTCGTAAAACCATAATGTTGTGGTAAAACCGCTTCGGTTTGCCACAATGCGAACTTTTGAAACTTCTTTTAACCCCAAATCCTGAAAAACGGCATTTTGGCGTATGTCAACATAATAAATCCCCGAAAGGGTTACATAATCATATCTTATCCCTTTTTGTGAAAACTTGGTTTTGTGTTCAAGACCGCTTTCGGGACTGCTAAGCCATTGCCTGTCTAAAGAAATGTATTTGTGTCGCACAATTTCGTATGCGGTCGCACTTTGGCTGGTGAAATTATACGAATATTCGTCGTCGGTGTCTTTCATGTGATAATCTGACACAACCCCCAAAAGATTCATTCCGCTGCCACGCTTTATTACAGGGGCGTTTGACAGGGTAACATAGTCCGTACCGCTGTCTTTTTTGGTTAAACGCACCGTGTTTGCACCGTAAATGTACGGGTATTGCCCTTGAGATTTTTGCCCCAACGCCACAATTGCGTCCCACAAAGACGAAGTTTCTTTTACAAAAATATAATTTTCCACCGCCGTGTCTTGTTCGTACTCAACGTTGGGAACGGTTATGTTGTTTTCAATGAGAGAGGTTAGATTTACGTTGTAATTCATTCCCGGCTTAGGCTGATTCTGGCTAAGTCCCATTGAAAAACCTCTGGAAGAAAACTTTGCATACGTTATTCCGCCCTCGGTGAAATATTCGTACTTGTCAACAGGTCCGTAATGAACGCAAGCGTTGTTAATGTAAAACCTGACCTTTGAAACAAAAGGCACGTCCGCCTTGCATACAAAAATCCCCGAAACTGACGTAAAAGGGGTGTAACGCTCTTTTTCAAAGGTAAAACTAACGCATTTGTCAACTAAATAAGTTTTGCCGTCCTTTGCGCTGTAAAGCATAACTTTTACACTATCCGTAAAAAAACCTCCTATTCTGCATAACCCGAAATTTTAAATTCTGCCGAAAAATTGTCCTTTTGCAAAACTTCAAAATCCGTTAAATAACTTAATCCATAAACTTTGCTACCGATAAGAATTTCCGATTTTTCAGCCAGAACCGCCTTTGCCTGAACTGTCAGATTTTCAAGTTCGCTTGCTATAATTTTCCCCCTAAGTTCAAACTTTTTCCCCGAAAAAACAGGACTTTTCATATAAATTTCCCCGTTTGTCAGAAAAACTTTCGGTTGGTTTATTTCGTATCGGATTTCAAAATTTTCACAAAATCCGTGGGTTTCGCCAAAACAAAAAACCACTTCGTCGCCTTTTTGGACGTATGTGTGGGTGGCGTTGTAATGATACTTAAAGGTGATAACCCCGCTTAGGATTCTTGAAACTTTCGACGGACTTAGTTTTCCCGACGAAACGTCGCTGAACGCCGAAATTTTCCCCAAAGAATCCGCAATGTTTCGGTACAAATTTTCTCCCAAACCGTCGCCGATTATCTCAACTTCGCAAGTGTATTCCACTTTGTCGCAACGACTTTTGCCGTCGCCTGTGCATATTGTGTCCGAAATTTTCACTTCCCGTGGTGAAAAAAATGCGCATACGCCTTTGAGGTCGTGGGGAACTTTTTCAAATTTGTTATAAACGTTTATTTTGTAAAATTCCAATTTTTCGCTGATTAAATTTTTAATAATGTTGCAAATCATGTCACGCACCTACGCTTGAATAAATACAAAATCGTTGTCTTTCGTCAAATGACTTATCTGTTTTACGGCGTTGTTTTTCAACGTCAACGCAGCTTCCAAAAGCTCTACGTCCGCCTTTGACGTGGTGTATAAACCGTTTGCCGTAACGACTTTTGTGGGTTTTGACAGCAAACAGCACACATAATTATAATTCGCAATGCACCCTGCGCAGTATTCGCACAAAGCATAATCTTCCGCTGTGGGTTCTTTTGTTATCATCTGCTCAACCTGAATTTTCGCCGACATAACAATATCCCCAAAATCGGATAGTTCTTCGCCACTCAACCCCGAAATTGCCGAAAATCGCCTTGTTACGGACGAAAGATTAAGTTCGTATTTTTTTATAAAAATCACTCCCGAAAAAATTTTTCCCACCCACCCTCCACTTTGTTTTCTTAATTGCTTGCGGTCTTGATAACCTTAACAGCGTCGTCTGAAAGTTTTGAAAAACCTACAATAATGCTTGCTGAAATTTCGTCGCACTGTGTCGAAATAAGCTTGTCAAAGTTCACTTCAACGTCAGACCCGTAAATCATTTCCAATGCCGAAAGCTTGTCAATGCCGATTGCAATGTTGCTGTCAAGATTTCCGCACTTTACGATTTCCACCCCAAAAGGCGTTTTGATTCGGTCGTTGTTGTTTACATACTTCATTTCGTCCAAAGCCACCAGATTTGCCACCGCCGACGGTGTTGTAATAATCGTCGTCATGTCGTGGGCGGTCATGCTTCCCCAAAAATCCGAAAGTTCGCCGTATGTCATAACGTCGCCGTTGATTGTTCCCTGAGATACGCCGTTTGCCAACGCTTCGCAAGCCGCCTTGTTGATTGCTCTTGAAATATCTCCGCCCAGATTTTTAAGAATAACCGCAAAACTTTCGATTCTCTGTTTTCTAATAGATTCAAAAGAACACGAAAGACGTCTTGCGTACTTCGTAAGGCGTGACGCACTTGAAGAAAGTCTGACTGTTGTTACGGGAACTTCGCCCGCTTCGTTTACCCCTGCGGTTGTGCCTGTGCTTTCAACGGTAAGTCCTCTGTAATCAATGCCGTCCGTGTAACTTTTTGCGCAAACCACGCTGCCCAAAATGGACGCTTCTTCAAGACCTGCCTTAATTGTTCTTCTCACAAATTCAGGGAACAAAACCGCTGTTTCGGTTGTGGTGAAAAACTTTTCCACCCTGTCGCAACTTTCGCCCTTAACCTTGATGTCAAAACGCTTTAACTGACGTTCAAAAGCGTCAAGCCCCTCAACGTTTGTGCCGATATATGCTTCGTCAGGGTCAAGGTCTGTCAATGCCTGCGTAAATGTTTTGCCTGTGATGTTGTAAAGTCCTTTTTCGATTCTGATATTGTTAAACATAAATAAATTCTCCTTTTTAAATTTAAAAATTAGTTAAGTGAATAAGGCGACGTTTGCGCCTGTTTTTCTTTTGCAAAATCCGCTGCAATTTGCGGATATGCTCTTTTATTGAGTTTGTTTTCCAATGTGGTTTTAAGATTCAGAAGTTCTTCGTCCGTGCGGTTTGAAAGCATTTTTTCCACCTTTTCTTTTGGCAAAACCGTGTCGAAAAGATAATATAAACCGCACACGTCTTTTATAAGACTGTCTTTGACAAAACTTTTTGTCACCCCTGCGTTTTTCTGGGCGGGAATAGCCACAAAACTAAACTCGTATGCGTCCGTGGGTTCGTCCAGAATAATGTGACAAACCTGATTTTTGTAAACTTTTCCTTTGACGTGGGCGCACATTTTCTGTCGCCTGTCCGTGTGACAAACAGAGCAAATTTCTTTTTTCACCGAACACGAAACCGACACCTCTTTTTTGATTCCGCCGTCGATTTCCGAAATAAGTTCCTTGTTTTTTTCCGACTTCAAAATGTACGCTTTTCCCTCTAAATAGGTATAATCTTCGCCCACCGAGGTTTTTTTCGTGCCGTCTTTGATAACTTTCGTGTCAAAAATTCTCGCTGTCTGGTTTTCGCCCTTTGGGTTGTGGTCAAAAATACCCGTTTTTCCCACAAAGAGTTCCCCCAACTTTTCAAGCGCCGTTATAGAAAATCTTTCTCCGTCACGGTCGACTTCGTTGTCGCACAAAACCACAGGAAATGTGTACACTTCGTCTGCGGAAAATTCACGCCTTGTAAAACGGTTGATTTTAGCCATAATTTCATCATCAACCGCAAATTCTTTATTAACCTGCTGACTGATTGCTCTCATTCCTTTCTTTTTCTCTGTTCTCAATCTCCAATTCCACCGCTTGAGCGTTGTAATATCTGGCTTTTGCCAATTCACATTCGTCCTGAAGATTGATGTTTTCCCACTCAATGTCAAATCCGCAACCGATTTGGTGAACTTCAAAATACGTCTTGATAATTTTTGTTATAACAGGGTTTAAAAGCCGTCTGTAATATTCAAGTTCGCTTGTCAAAATGTCAACCTGCTGTGTACTCATTCTTTCTGTTGAACTCCAACAAAGTCCCAACAAAAACGGCGGAATCGAAAGTTTTGACAAAATCTGTTCCTCAATCTGCCTTGCAGGTGTTTCGCTGTCAAGAATCTGGTTTTCCGCACCGATAACTTTTATGTCAATGTCGCCAACCGCCACAAAATCCTTGACAATGCCGTTTTTTGTGCTGTACATTCCGTCTGCCCATTCTTTGGCTATCATTTCGGCACGTTCTCTTGAAAACGCTCCGTCGCTTTCGCTTGACGGCTTGTATGTCACCGCATAACGCACGTTTCCAACCCTGTCGAAATTTTTCCCGATACACCCGTAAATTTTCATCAGAATGTCAGCCAAAGGCGGAATCCCACGCAAAATCGAAACCCCCTCCGGGTTCTGCGGACTTGGATTTAACGCCGTGAAAAGCACTCGTTCGGGATACGCCACAACCTTTTCACGTTTGCCGTTTGTGGTAAAATATACCCTGTCTACGGGGGTTGCGCCGCTTTTGACATGGAAAAATTCGCTGTCTGCGTTCAAAAGTCCCGCAACTTCCCCTTGCTTTTCATCAACCAGAATTTCGCCTACGGCTTTTCCGTATGTCAGCAAGCTGTCAAGATAACTTTCTAAAAAACTTCCCAAAGAAAACCCCGTTAAATTAACAGGTACGTCCTTAATGAAGTTGTTCAAAAGTTCCTGATACTTTTTGTCGTGACACTTAACCTCAAATCCCCCGACAAGACGAATAATTTTGCTTATCGCCCCGTCTACAATGGGCAAATCCGCCCTGACCTGTGAGTATTGTTCACGCTCAAAATGACTGCCCGTCGTTACACGAAAGAATCCGTCCGCAGGTTGCGAAGCGTTTGCCACAGGCGGTGTCAAAGGCGGTTTTTGAATTTTTTGTCTGCTCTTAAATTTAAAAGCCATAATTCTCCTTTCTTTGCTGCTAATTTCTTGAAACTGACAAAACGAAGAAATCATCAGCCACGTCGTTTAAAAATGTTGTGACGAAATATCTCACGTCGTCCATGGAATGGTCGTTTTCTTTGATAGGTGCGTCGTGACCGGACTTTTCGTCCCACCGATAAAGGGAAAATTCCCGAATCACGTCCGCACAATCTTTGTAAAAACTGATTTTTCCCTGGTTAATTGCGTCCGAAACTTTTCTGATACCGCTCAGAACATCATTTTTTGCAGGAATAACGCTGTATTTTCCGTGTCGCCGTATAACTTCCATAAAACTGGCAGCCGACGGGTCACAGCATATCGCCGACAAAGCAAGGTGGTATTCTTCGCATTTTTGCGCAAGTTCTTCCAATGCTCTGTAATGCTCCTCGTCCGTCCTCAACGCCCCCTCAATTTTTGAATCGTAATAATATTCGGCAACCCTGAACCATTTTTCCCCCGATTTTCCCCACAAACCGCAGGACGTAGGGTTCACCGTGCCGTAATCTACGCTTATTACAAATTTTGAAAAATTTCGGGGAAGCGTCTGGCAAACGTGCTTTTCGGGATTGAAAAACGGATAAACAAGCCCCTCGGCACTCACCCATTTTCCCAATACAAAACGCTGGTAAAAACTTCCGCTGTATTGTGCGTGATAACGCTTGATAATTTTCGGCGAAAGTGCGGGGTTGTCCGTTAAATCAAAGTGAATGTAATGACAATTTTTCTCTTTTGCCTTGTCCACCCACTCTTTTTTAAACCAATGATAAGGGTTTTCCGGGTTGCAGTTAAACCACAATCTTGATTCTTCAACCGAACATCTTGCAATAGCCTGTTCAACAAAACTTCGGGGCATAAGAGCTACTTCGTCCAGTAAAATTCCGCACAGCGTAACCCCCTGAATCAAACTTGCGCTTGATTCGTCTTTGCCCCCGAAAAGGTAAAACCTGTTGACGCTTTTGTCCGTTGAAACCTCAAAATAACCTTTTGAAATAAAGTCGTTGACGGTGAGAAAATCAAGACCGTCCAAAAAGTCAAATAAAGGCTTCACAACGTTTCGCCTGACGGATTTTATGGTTTTTCCGCAAATGGCAAACGAACCTTTGTCAAAATTTTTCATTGCCCAAAAAATAAACCCCATTGACATGGAAAAGGTTTTTCCGCTTCGTATTGCGCCGTCGCATATGATTCCGCAACGGCTTTTGAGCTTGGGATAAGTCCACCAAAGCATGGATTCGAGCTGTTTTTTTGAAAAGGGTTTCAAAGGATTGTTTTTACTCATTGTCCCCGCCACCCGATAAGGTCAATGCGTTTAAAAATTCCTCCGCACCCGTTTTGTTATCCTCGCTTTTGTAGATTTCCAAAAGCTTTTCCATAGCTTTTTGACGGTCGAAAATTTTCACTTCAATTCCTCCGCCTTTCACTTTCTTAACTTCGCTTATGTTGTAAAAATTCATCTTGAAAAGCTTGTTAAGTCCAATTGGTTCTTCGGACAAAACCACCTCCATAATGTCGTTGATTTCACCGAAAGCAAGCCTTTTTAAGCCGATTTTCACCCCGTCGGCGTTGTTAAGTCCGTTTTGAACGTACCGTTTGACAAGCTTTTGTACGCTGCGAAGCTTCAAAAGGTTTAACCCCTCTTGTTCCGCTTCGTCCTTGTCAAACCCCGCAAGAATACCCGCTTCCTTTACGCTTTTTCCCGACGCATAAAAAAGCGCAAAAAGATGTTTGATTTGTGTTGTGTTGTCCGTGTTTTTCTTGTTGTCCTGATTGATAAAAGTTCCTCCTTTTTTGTATTTCGCCAGTTTGTTTTGAAAGTTGCCTGTCGATAAACGAAACCCCCGTCGCCTTTTCACTTTGGCGTTTTGTAAAACCCCACCCCAACTCATAGCCCAAATTCACTTGTAAACCGCAACTTTGAAGTAAGCCGAACTTTCTCCCACCCACTCTTTCAAAGTTTGTTATAACCGCACTTTGATTGTTTTAGCTGTAACTCTGCCGTGAATCCGCACAAACTTTAAAACTTCGTCAGAAAACTAAAAGTTTCGGTCAAGCCTTTTCAAAGGCTTGTAGGTTTCCAAAGGACGAAGTCCTTTGGTCGCCGTCCGCAGACGGCGAAA
>CAYZOV010000017.1:0-31284 GCA_964480525.1 uncultured Ruminococcus sp. | reverse complement strand
GACGGCAAAGCAAAATACCCAAACGTAAAGCGAAAGCTTTACGTTTATTATACCAAAAACAAACTAAGAATTCAAGTGTTTTCTTAGTATTCTTCCAATGAAAATAATACTTATTTTCAAACGGGTATTTAAGATTAAAAAAGACGAAAAATAAAATCACCGATAAAAAAATCGGCAATTTTAAAAAAAGGAAAAATTTATATGAAAACATCAAAGCTAGGCGGTATTTTTTTCGGGGTGGCTTTTGCGTTGGCTTTTTTGTGTCTTAGTTATTACTATTATAGACCGCCCCTTAAAAATTATGTCAACGACGGCAACAATTTTGCCGTCTTTCACGATTTAACCCCTTGCGCAAACGCCCAAAGACCGCAAGTTTACGTCAGCGGAGAACCTTTTGGAATAAAACTTTTGTCCGACGGCGTGATGGTTGTGGATTTGCAAAAAGGCGACTGTGCCGCAAAAAAATGCGGTATCAAAGCAGGGGATATTATTCTTTGTGCAAACGGTTGCAAAGTGGATTCAAACGCCGAAATTTCAGATATTATAAAAAACTGCGACGGGCAGACCATAGAATTTGAAATAAGGCGAAACGGCGAAATTAAGACCGTAAAAGTTACCCCCGACGTTTGCGACGGAAGTTACAGAGCCGGAATGTGGGTGAGAGATTCTTCGGCGGGTATCGGAACTCTGACTTTTTTCACAAAAGACGGCACTTTCGGGGGACTTGGACACCCCGTTTGCGACATTGACACCAACAAAATTATACCCATAAAAGACGGAAAAGTTGCGGACGTTGTGATAAGCGATTTTAAAAAATCAAAAAACGGTTCGCCGGGTGCGTTGTTGGGCGGATTTACGCCAAAAGGCGACGTGGGCGAAATTTATCTTAACGAACAAAACGGCGTTTTCGGGAAAATTAAAACAGAAAATTTCACCGAAAATCTTATGGAACTAGGGTACAAAAACGAAGTCAAAACGGGAAAAGCCCAGATTTTGACCACCGTTGACGGCAAAACCCCACAACTTTACGAAATCCAAATTAAGGAAATCAAACATGGCGAATCATCGTCGAAAAATATGGTAATTCAGGTGACAGACAAAGAACTTATTGCCAAAACAGGGGGGATTTTGCAGGGTATGTCAGGTTCGCCGATTATCCAAAACGGACGGCTTGTCGGGGCGGTTACGCACGTTTTTGTAAATGACGTGACAATGGGGTACGGGGTTTTCGCCCAAAGTATGTACGAAACAGCCACCTCGGACAAAAACGCTTTCGGTCTGCTTGAACTGTCGGCGTAGTCCTTTGAAAAGTCCCGAAAAAAAATCGGGACTTTTTCTTTGCGTAAATTTTACATTCAAAACGCCAAAAATCCCCTTGATTTTACCGTGATATTGTTTTATAATATATACTGGTGTGATATATTTAAAAAGTATCATAAAAAAGGAGAACGAACAATGAGTTATACATTTAACGAATTGAGAAATACATACAAAAATTTTGTGTACAAAAATTTTGAAATAACCCAAACTCCGCAGGATATTTCCGTGGTATATGATTTTGAAATTGAGGGTTTGGCTGAATTTCACCCGACGTGGGTATTTCCAAAACCGTTTGGAAAAAGCATATCAAACGACAAAATTTTTAAGGAGCTTGTTTTTTCGTTGGGTATGGTGGAACTTGTCAGCTATTGGAAAATCAGCTGTCCCGAAAACGTAAAAGTCCTTTGCGGAAAACTTGAAAGCAGTCAGATTGAATTTTGGAAAAGCCTTTATTATTCAGGTTTGGGAGAATTTTTTTACAAAAACGAAATTAAAACCGATATGGATTCTTTCATGAACATTCAATCTTTCGGAAACGCTCAGACGGGCGAATTTTTGCCCATTGGCGACAACGACAAATGCCTTATCGCCGTGGGTGGCGGCAAAGATTCCATTGTCAGCCTTGAAGTGCTTAGGTCGAATTTCGACAACAACTACTGCTTTATAATTAACCCCCGTGGCGCAACCCTCGACTGTGCAAAAACAGCGGGCTATGACGACAGCCACATAATCGCTATGAAAAGAACCCTTGACAAAAATATGCTTGAACTTAACAAACAAGGCTATTTGAACGGACACACGCCGTTTTCGGCGATAGTTGCGTTTTCGTCGGTGATTGGTGCGTACCTTTTCGGCATTAAAAATGTTGTTTTGTCAAACGAAGCGTCGGCAAACGAATCCACGGTCAAAAACAGCGACGTAAACCACCAATACTCCAAAAGCTTTAAATTTGAAAAGGACTTCAACGATTACGAAAGAGATTTTGTCAAGAGCGGTGTGTTTTATTTTTCACTTTTGCGACCGATGAGCGAGCTTCAGATTGCAAAATATTTTGCCACAAAGGAAAAATATCACTCGGTTTTCCAAAGCTGTAACGTGGGTAGTAAAGAAAACAGGTGGTGTGCTGATTGTTCAAAGTGCTTGTTTGTGTCCATAATTCTTTCGCCGTTTTTGAGTATGGAAAAGCTCGGGGAAATTTTCGGCAAAAATATGCTTGAACAAAAGGATATGGAGAAATATTTCACCCAGCTTGTGGGCATCGGTGACGAAAAGCCTTTTGAATGTGTGGGAAGTCGTGACGAAATCAACACGGCAATTTGTATGGCAATTAAGCGACTTGAGAGCCAAAACGAAAGGTTGCCGTATTTATTTGAAATTTACAAAAACCTAGACCAATATGAAATTTACAAGGACAGAAAAAATCCTTTTGACAACTATTACAACTCGGAAAATCTTTTGCCTGAGAAATTCAAGCAACTGTTGTTAAAGGAATGTTACGACAGCCGTCAAGGAGATGATAAAAATGCTTAACACTCTAAAAAATCTTGTAAACGGGAAAAGCGTGCTTTTGCTTGGGTTTGGACGTGAGGGAAAAAGCACCCTGAACGCCCTGAAAAAGGTGGGGGGTTACACCTCAATCGCCATAGCCGACGCAAAGGAAATTTCCTCACCCGAAGAAAGCGTCAAGGTCTTTTGGGGCGAAGATTACCAAAAGGCTTGCAAGAATTACGACATAGTTTTCAAAAGTCCGGGGATTGTTTTGGAAAAAGACGTGCTTGAATATCCGTGCCTTATAACCTGTCAGACAAATGTGTTTTTGGAGAGATTTTCACAGCAGATAATCGGTATCACCGGCACAAAGGGAAAATCCACTACAACCACGCTTTTGTATCACATTTTATCAAACTCAAACGTGCCGTCCGTTATGGTGGGAAACATCGGTATTCCGTGCTTTGACAAGGCAGAGGAAATTGAGGACGACACAAAAATCGTATTTGAATTTTCCTGTCACCAGCTTGAATACGCAAAAAAATCCCCACACATCTCGGTTCTCATTAACCTTTTTGAAGAACATCTTGACCACTATGGCACTATTGAAAATTATTTTAACGCAAAGAAAAACATCTATCGCTACCAAAACGAAAACGACCTTTTGCTTTGTGGGGTTCAGTGTGCTGATATGCTAGAGGGTATAAAAGGCAAACGTCTGACTATAACAGGTGGCAGCGAAAATGCCGATATTGTGGTAAATCACGGCATTATACGTTACAAAAACCACGCACTCAAAATCCCCGTATCCGAAATTCATCTGATTGGGGAGCATAATTTCTTTAACATCGGTACGGTTTACGGAATTTCAAAGGAGCTTGGGGTAAGTGACGAGGATTTTATAAACGCTTTAAAAACCTACACCCCGCCAAAACACCGACTTGAATTTTGCGGAAATTTCGGCGGAATAGATTTTTACGACGATTCAATTTCCACCATTTGCGAAACCTGTATTAACGCTATAAAATCCGTGCCTAACGTCAAAACCGTTTTAATCGGCGGTATGGACAGAGGTATTGATTATTCGCCGTTGGAGAAATTTTTAATTGAAAACCCGTCGGCAGTCGAAAACGTAATTTTTATGGCAAATTCGGGTGAGCGTATTTTCGGAGAAATTAAAGCAATTGGCAAAATTTCCGAACGTTTTAAGCTTGTTCAAACCCTAGAGGACGCTGTTAAGCTTGCAAAGAAAATTACACCAAAGGGTTATGCCTGCGTTATGTCCCCTGCGTCCGCAAGCTACGGAATTTTCCGTGATTTTGAAGAACGAGGCGAAGTTTTCCAAAGGCTTATTAAAGAACAGACAACAGGAGCTTAAATTATGAAATTTTTCAAAAAACACAAAAAAACTATTTTACACGCAATTATAACTGGTGTAATTCTTGCGGTGGGTACGGTTTTATTGGCAACCATAGAAAACCTCATTAAGGTCGGAACCGCTCTTTTTACTTTGCGCACTTTAAAGCTTGACCTAGTAATGGCAGCATACTGTTTTGTAGCCGGATTTACTATTTATATACTTATCTCTCCGATAGTCAACGCATTTAAAGATATTAAAAATGAGCTAAATAAAAACAAAAAATAACATAAAAAGGAGTTAGACTAAAACATATGCAAGAAGCTCTCATTCAATGGTTTACAACAAATCTAAGCTGGCTGCCTACCGAAGCGGTAGCATTTATTATTTCTATGGTGCCGATTCTGGAGCTAAGGGGCGGTCTTATTGCGGCGGCACTTTTGAAAATCCCGTATGCAAAGGCTCTGATAATCTGCATTGTGGGAAACATTATTCCCATACCTTTCATTTTGCTTTTGATTAACAAAATTTTTGAATTTATGAAAAAGCACAACATTTTAAAGGGTCTTGTTCTAAAGTTGGAGGACAAGGCAATGGGCAAAAGCGACACCATTAAAAAGTACGAATTTTTGGGGCTTGTACTGTTTGTGGGCATACCTTTGCCGGGAACAGGCGCATGGACGGGTGCGCTGATTGCGGCGCTTATGCGAATCAAACTGAAAAAATCCGTGCCTGCCATTGCACTTGGCGTTTTGCTGGCGTCGGCGATTATGTCCGTAATAACCTACCTTATTCCTTTTTTGATTACGCTTATTTAACAAGAAAACCGAGGATTTTGCTCCTCGGTTTTTTTATTCGTCAAATTCAATTTGTGACAGCACGGCGTTTATGTCGTCGTAGCTATACCCCTGCCGTACAAGGGCGTTTTTCACCCTATTAAGGGATTTTTCGTCCGTTATTTTGTGCAAATATTTTTTCTCCACAAGTTCTTCAAGGCGTTCCAAAACATCATCTTCGTATTCCGCCAAAACTTCTTCCACCAAATCACGGTCAAGCCCCTTTCGGAGCATTTCCTGTTTGGCACGGTAATACCCGAATCCCTTTGAAACCACAAGCTTTTCCCCCAGTCTTTGGGCAAAACGCCTGTCGTCCACAAGCCCTATCTTCGCAAGATTCTGCACAACTTCAAGGCAAATATCCCCGTCATAATTGTTTTCCAATTTTTCATAAAGTTCAACAAAAGAATAATCCCTGTAATCCAGCAGATAAAGCGCCCTTTCTCTTGCTTTTCGCAAACCGTCCGCGCGTTTTATTTCCAGAATTTCGTCCTCCGAAACCTCCATGTCCTCCGACAGGCAAAATTTAATCACCGTATCGAAATTTATGTAAAATTCGTCGCCGTCGGACATTTCCACCGTATAGGTATTCCCTTTGAACTTTTCAAGCGTAACAATCTTCGGCATAATTTTAATCTTCGGCAGGTGCAAATTCCTCAAAATCGTCGTCGGCGTTTATTGTCACGTCAAAATCTTTGTCGGACATTGTTTCCTTAACAGCCTTAGACGCTTCTTCCTTTACGGAACTTGTCTTTTTGCTCTTTTTGGAAGTCAGAACGACTTCTTCTTTTTTCTCCAAAATCTGCTTTTCGATTTCTTTCATAATATCCGGATTTGACAAAAGCCATTCTTTGGCGTTGTCACGTCCCTGACCGATTTTTGTGTCGCCATACGAAAACCACGCTCCGCCTTTTTTAACGACGTTCAAATCCACCGCCAAATCCAAAACTTCGCCCACACGGGAAATTCCTTTGCCGTACATTATGTCAAATTCGCACTCTTTAAACGGAGGTGCAAGCTTGTTTTTAACAACTTTACACCTTGTTCTGTTTCCGATAACTTCCGAACCGTTTTTAATTTGTTCGCCACGTCTGACTTCGATTCTGACCGAAGCGTAAAATTTAAGCGCACGTCCCCCCGGCGTAGTTTCGGGATTTCCGTACATAACGCCGATTTTTTCACGAACCTGATTTATAAACACAGCCACACAGTTGGATTTTGAAATAACCGACGTGAGTTTTTTCATTGCCTGCGACATAAGACGTGCAAGCTGTCCGACATGGGTATCTCCCATTTCGCCGTCGATTTCGGCTTTCGTAACCATTGCCGCAACGGAATCCACGATAATACAGTCAATCGACCCCGAACGAACCAAAGCTTCGGCAATTTCCAATGCCTGTTCGCCGCTGTCAGGCTGTGAAACCAACATTTCGTTGATATTTACCCCAAGATTTTCCGCATACACAGGGTCAAGAGCGTGTTCAACGTCGATAAACGCAACAATTCCGCCCTGCTTTTGAGTTTCGGCGGCAATATGCAACGCAACCGTGGTTTTACCTCCGCTTTCAGGTCCGTAAATTTCCACAATTCTGCCCTTTGGCGCACCGCCGATTCCAAGCGCCATGTCAAGGGTCATGGAACCTGTCGGTACTGTCGCAACGTTCAAAACGGACTTTTGCCCCATTTTCATTACTGCGCCTGCACCGTATTTTTTCTCAATCTGTGCAATGGCAGTTTCCAGAGCTTTCTTTTTTTCTTCTTCGTTTTTAGGCATTTCAACTGTTTTTTTCTCGGTTTTTTTCTTATCAATTGCCATTTATTTCACCCTTTCTGTCCGAAAATTCACGGACGGTTTTTTCTTCAATTCAATAATACGCTATTATCTGTACAAAAATCTGTACAATACGTCAGTCGTTTTCCAAATACACGTTTTCGCCGTACACAATTCGGTTTACACCGCATAAATCAGGCTTGAAACGGACATTTTTCAGTCCTGCGTGAATCATCATATACGACACGTCGTCCTCTTGATTTATGCCGATTTCAAAAGCAAGCATACCGTTATCTTTAAGCTTTTTCTTCCAAAGTCTGACAATTCCACGGTAAAAATCCAGTCCGTCATCTCCCCCGAAAAGTGCGTTTTCGGGTTCAAAAGCGACCTCTTTTTGCAAATTTTTCATATCCTCTGCGGTCAGATACGGCGGATTTGAAACAATCAAATCAAACTGCCCAAATGAATTTACAAAATCCTCGTCAAGGCAGTCGCCCTCAAAAATTTTAACTTTAGAATTGTTAATCTTTGCGTTATCTTTCAAGTATTTTATCGCCTGCGGAGAAATTTCCACGGCGTAAATTTCACAATCAGGCAGATTCTTTTCAAGTGCGATTCCGATACAACCCGTACCTGCACACAAATCCAAAATTTTAAGGTTTTTCCTGTCCTTAAATCTGTTAATCAAAAATTCAACCAGAGTTTCAGTGTCCTGACGTGGGATAAGCACCCCGTCGCCCACCTTAAATTCCAGACCGAAAAATTCCCATTTGCCCACAATATACTGAAGCGGTTTTCCCGCAAGGCGCATATTTACCATTTGCAAAAATTTCGCCTTTTTGCTCTCGTCAGCCTTGTTCGTAAATTCGTCGCTCAATCTCAAAGTGTTAAAATCAACGCCGAAAGCTTCTTCCAACATCACTCTGCAATCAAACGAAGCGTTTTCCACTTCGCCTTTATCCAAAATTTTCAGAGCGTTTTTGTAAATCTGTTCAACAGTTTCGTTTACCATACGTCGTCCTCTTTGTCCTCCGGAATACACGGCATAAACGACGCCAGAGCCACTTCAATCTGGCTGTCGTCGGGTTCACGGGTAGTGAGTTTTTGCAGTTTTAACCCCGGATATGAAATAATTTTTGTAAACAAATTGTCGTATCTTCCCGCAAGTCGGATTAGTTCATAAGCGATTCCAACCACAAACGGCAACAACGCCAGCTTGCACACAACACGCAAAATGGTGTTATCCCACGGCAAATGCAACACCGAAAAGATAATTATACTCAAAAACAGAATTATGAAAATAAAGCTTGTACCACAACGTGGGTGAAAACGGGTCATTTTTCTCACATTTTCGACTTTCATTTCAAGACCCGCTTCGTAGCAAGCGATAGTTTTATGCTCGGCGCCGTGATATTCGTATGTTCGGCGCATATCTTTCATAAGGGACGTGAGAGCCAAATAAACGATAAACACCACAATTTTTACAATTCCCTCGGTGAGGGTTTTTGCAAAATTTCCCATAGGAATAATTTTACCCAGCAAATTTGAAATCACCGACGGCACCCACATAAAAAGCACCAACGCAAGCGCCACTCCCAAAACCAGAGCCACGCCCGTCACAACGCCTGTTATTTTATCCCCCAATTTTTCCGTAAGCCATTTTTCAAACTTTGTTTCGGGTTCTTCATCGTCAAGCATTGCCTTGTCGGCGGATTTTGAAAGGCACTTATACCCCTCAACCAACGACGAAACAAAGTTAAAAACGCCACGGACAAACGGCACTTTTTTATACCACGGAGCGTTTTTGCCGTTGTTTGCCGCCCACGTTTCAACGTCGATTTCACCGTTTGGAAGTCGCACCGCCATTGCGGACGTATCAACGCCCCTCATCATAACGCCCTCAATAAGCGCTTGTCCCCCGATTTTCGATTTGAATTTACACTCATTTTCGCAAGATTTATTACTCATTTATGTTCCTTTCTGCATTTTCCGTAATTTCCACATTGCTGTCGGTGGAAATAACCTCAACATTAACCGTTTCGGTTTCGTCCTTTTTCTTAATCGGTTCAACAGTCGGCAAAGTTATAAGCACCGTTGTTCCCACGCCCAGTTCGCTGTACAAAGTGAGAGTTCCGCCGTGCATTGTAATAATTTCGTCCGCAACCGCAAGACCGATACCGCTTCCACGTCGTGTATGGTTTGCCTTAAAAAATTTCGTTTTAATTTTCGGCAAATCTTCTTCGGATATTCCCAGTCCCGTATCAGACACCGAAACGCAAATCATACCGTCCTTTTCGTATGCTTCAACCGACACCGTATCGCCCTTATCCGAATATTTAATTGCGTTATCGACAATATTTATAAAAACCTGTTTCAGGCGGTTTTTATCCCCGTGAACAAACGGGAGCATTTCAGGTTCGTAATAATTCAGCGTAATACCCATAATTTTGGCACGTTCCTGATAAATAAGCACCGTTTCGCCCAGTTCCGCAAGAATATCTATTGTGTCAAATTGCAAAACAAGTCGTCCGTCTTGGATTCTGGAAAAGTCAAGAAGTTCTTCCACCATTTGCGAAAGTCTTTCGGTTTCGCTTGAAATAACCCTCATACCTTTTAAAAACATTGCCCTGTCGTCAATCTGCGAAAGGGTTTCGCTCCAACCTTTTATCGCCGTCAGCGGGGTTCTAAGTTCGTGAGAAACCGACGAAATAAATTCGTTTTTGATTGCTTCGGTGTTAGAAAGTTCGTCCGCCATGTTGTTAATATCGTCACAAAGTTCGCCGATTTCGTCGTCGGATTTTTTTTCGATTCTCTGGGAAAAATCCCCCTTTGCAAATTTCTTTGCAAAATCCCCGATTTCCATAACCGGATAAATAATCGACTTGACAAAGAACAGTCCCGTAGCGTAAATAAACGCCATAATCGCCAACACAATACCCACGATAACCACCGAAATAAAGATTATCTGTTTATCCACTTCTTTCATGGACGTAAACATACGCACCGCTTCGTATTCGGTGTTTCCGATTGGAATCATAACCGTCATAGCCATGACCTTTTCCCCTGTCGGCAGTTTGAAAACCGCACTTGCAGAGCCGTTTGACGAAGCTTGAGCATTTAAATAATCCTCGGTGGAAGTTTCGGCAGACGGAGAAAATCCCGACGACGTAACGGAAATATAACCGTTTACGTCAATCGCCATAATTTCGATTTTTTCTTTCTTTTCATAATTTTCCACAATACTGCGAAGTTCGGTTGAAAAATTTGAATCAAAGTCCTCTGCATACCGTGTAATCGACCCTATAACAATGTCCATCTGCGACGACATATACTGTTCAACAGCGCTGTAATAATAGCGTTTAAGTGCAATAATGAGCGCTACTGCGATGATAAGCAAAATAGCAAAAACTATACTAACTGTATTTTTAAACCATCGGCGTGTAATACTCTGTTTGTGTTTTTTTGCCACAGTAACCCTCCGTTTCGCAAGAATTTTTCACGTTTTTTTAATTAGGCATACTCCACTTGTATCCGTATCCCCAAATTGTCAGAATATACTTAGGATTGGACGGTTCGTCCTCGATTTTCATTCTGATTCTTCTTATATTTACGTCCACGATTTTTTCGTCGCCGTAATAACTTTCGCCCCAAATGTGGGTTAAAATACTCATTCTGTCAAGCGCCGTATTTTGGTTTTTGAAAAAATATTCCATAATCTGGTATTCGACCTGCGTCAAAACAACAGGCACACCGTTTTTCAAAACAGTTCTGGATTTTAAATTAAGAGTAAATGGACCCGACTGGATAGTGGACGCAGTTTCGGGTTTGGTGTGGGTCATGTTTACACGACGGCACACAGCGTCAACTCTGGCGATAAGTTCCGAAATAGAAAACGGTTTTGTGATATAATCGTCCGCCCCCAACATAAGCGACGACACTTTGTCCATTTCCTGTGATTTAGCCGAAAGTATAATTATCCCCATTGTGGACGACCTTTCTCTAAGCTTTTTACAAACCTGAAAGCCGTCGATTCCGGGCATCATTATGTCAAGCAAAGCCACGTCAAAGCTTCCGTTTGAACGGTCAAATTCTTTCAAAGCGTCCTCACCGCAATTAACGTCAACCACCTCGTAACCCACACGAATAAGGTTAATTACAACAAATTCTCTGATAGAATCCTCGTCCTCGCACACCAGTATTCTTTTTGCACACATATCACATCTTCCTTTCTTGTTTAAATTAAAGAATATACAGACTGTTTTTAACTTCATCAACAGTCAAAATAAGTTTCTCACGTCTGTTTGTCGGCAATTTTACCAAATAATCAAGCTGTCCGTTGGAGCCGACAGTTTCGTACCCCTCGTAAAGATAGTCCGACGTTTTTGTCTTAGGGCAAACCGCAATTCGCATAAGTTCGGTCATAAATCCGGAAATATTCCCCTCGTACTTATAAAAAACCGCTTCGTTTGTTGCGGCGTCAAGTTTCACCGTAACCATTCCCAACTGCCACCTTTTCGGGAAAACAAACTGATAACCGTCCGAAATGGAATAATACCCCGTAAAATTCTTTTCAAGTGTAAAATAATCTTTATAATTAAGCCAGCTTGTCATATAAAGTTTTTCTTCGTCGGGCAAATTTTCGTGACCTGTCATAAGTTCCGTAACGGGAATTTCGATTATGCCGTCGCCGTTTATATCCCTTGAATAATATCCTGCCGGACGTGTTGTTTTAAGGCTTAATTTATCAGGAATCTGCAAAAGCATATTCTGAAGTTTGTTATATTTATAAGTAATAATTTCCGTTGTGAGTTCGCCCGTGGATTTTACGCAGTCCACAAACACCGCAGGGGTTTCTTCGTCAACAAGTCCCACCGTGCTTTTTGAAAACGAAACCGTGTCCGCACCCAATCCCACAGACGAAGTTTTTTGAATCGTGCCGTCAACCTCTTTGATTATGGAAGCCGAAGCGCCCGTCGTAGAATTTGAATTGTTAATTGTGACAATTTCTTTATAACCGTCCTTGTCAATATCCAGAATTTCCATAACCGAATAGGTGTCCTCGTAAACTGCAGGGGTGAAATTTTTGCCGTCATAACGTGATATTTGCAAACTTTTTCCGTCCATTGAAAGGGACGAATAACCGATAATTATGTTTTTTCTGTTGCCTTTTCCCAATGCCGAAACATACGCCTTGTCAACGTCCGTTCCTTTTCCCGCAAGGTCAAAAACCGACTGCCAGTTTCCCTGTTCGTCCTTGTCAAGAATATTCACACGCACACCGCCGTCGCCTGCCGAAGCGTTTGTTATCTGGTAAAAAACCAATGCTTCGTCCGTGGATTCGGCGTCAACGTCCGCAACCAGATACGCAGAACGGTTTACGCCGTTTTTCGGATATTTCAGCGTAATGTCCATGCCCAAACTGTCAACAAGGGTTTTGTGAATCGTAGACTGTTCGTCCGTCAATTTCGGCGAAGCCACCAAACCGTCGATTCCCACAGCCACGCCAAATTCGCACCCCGTCATCAAAAGGCAACTAAGGGCTGCCGTTGTCACAGCAAAAAGTTTTGTTTTCAATTTTTTCACAGCTCAAAAGTCACCCTTTCTCACAATTATTTCGTCACAAAATCATACATGTACTATTATAGCACATCTGTTTAAATTTTTAAAGTCTTTTTTTGATTTTTTTTGAAAGTTTTTTCGGATTTTTGCCCCGATTTTCACCTAAAAATTAAAAACCTCCGCCAAAAGGCAGAGGTTTAGTAACTTATTTAATTTTTCATAGCGTCTCTTTCGCTCATAGGCACATAATTTTTACGCTTTGAAACAGCCTTGTACGCAGGTCTGATAATTCGTTTGCCCGTAACAAGTTCTTCAAATCTGTGTGCTGCCCAGCCTGCCATTCTTGAAACGGCAAACATCGGCGTCACCAAATCTTCAGGCACACCCAACATTCTGTAACAAAGACCCGAATACATATCCACGTTTGCACAAACGGTCTTTGTGTCGCCCTTGATTTCCGCAAAAAGTTCAGGGGTGAGCTTTTCGATTGTTTCCAAAAGTTTAAATTCCGCTTCGTACTTTGTGCCTTCTGCCATTCTTTTTGCGTTTGCTTTAAGAATTACCGCTCTAGGGTCAGAAAGGGTGTACACAGCGTGTCCCATTCCGTAAATAAGTCCCGAATGGTCGTTCGCTTCTTTGCGCAGAATTTTTCTCAAAAAGTCCGCAACTTCGCCCTCGTCCGACCAGTTTTTAACGTTACGCTTAATGCACTCCTGCATTTCCACAACTTTTTTGTTCGCACCGCCGTGTTTTGTTCCTTTAAGAGAGCCGATTGCAGCCGAATATGCCGAGTAAGCGTCTGTTCCCGACGACGTAAGCACACGACAAGCAAATGTTGAGTTGTTTCCTCCGCCGTGTTCAACGTGCAACATCATCAACAAATCAAGCATTTTCGCTTCTTCATGGGTAAACTGTCTGTCGGCACGAAGCGTTGACAAAATCATTTCCGCTGTGGAATGCTTTTTATTAAGCGGGTGCATAAACATGGTTTCGTTGTCAAAACATCTCTTTTTTACCTGATAAGCGTCAACCATAATTGTCGGAAGTTTTGAAATAATTGAAATAGCCGTTGCCATTTCGTATTCAGGGCTTCTGTCCTCCGGGTTGTCGTCGTAAGAATAAAGTGCCAGAACGCTTCGTGCAAGCTTGTTCATAATGTCCTTTGACGGCGCTTTTAAAATCATGTCCTCAAAAAACGAATCCGGCAATTCACGGTTGTTTGCGATAATTTCGGTAAACGAATCAAGTTCGGCTCTTGTCGGAAGTTCGCCCATCAAAAGAAGATACACAATTTCTTCGTACCCGAATCTGTCCTCTTTCCATGCGTTTTCCACCAAATCCTTGATGTTGTACCCTCTGAAAATCAACTCACCCTCGATAGGCTGTTTTTCGCCCTCGTTAATCACATAACCGTGTACGTTACAAATATTTGTAAGACCTGCAACAACGCCTGTTCCGTCTGCGTTTCGCAAACCTCTTTTTACGTCGTATTTTTCATATGCTCTTGAATCAATGGTATTATTTGTCATAAACTCTTTGTAAAGTTTTTCTTTTGCAGGACTATTTCTCATACTAATCCGTCCTTTCTCCGATAGTCAAAATATATAGTTTAAATTTTAGTATACACCATTTTGCCCCCAAAGTCAAGTGAAATTTTCGCTTTTTGCAACTTTCGGGGTCTGAACTTGCATTTTTGGTTAATATTCATAAATTCCGACCTCAACGCATATATTTAGGACAAGTTTTAACCGAAAATGGGAGTGGTAAAATGAAATCTTTTGTAAAACTTTTTTTAATATTTTCCGCACTTGCACTTTTGATTCCGTGCTGTGTTTTTTTACAGCAAAAAAACGGCGAATCTTTCGACGAAACGCCAGAGAATATTTATGAAAAAATCACGACTGTACAGCTTTTTGACGAAGAAAGTTTATGCCAAACCGAGATGAGTTTCGACGATTATTTGACCCTTTGCGTACTGGCGCAAATGCCGTACACCTTTGAACCCGAAGCCTTGAAAGTACAGGCGATAATCTGTCGCACCTGCGTTTATTATGCCGTGGAAAACGCCGAAAAAACCGTTGATTTCGGCACTTTGCAAAAATATTTCACCGAAGAAAAAGCCAAAGAATACTACGGCGAAAAATTCGACCAAGCATATTCAAAAACACATAGCGCGGTTTTGCAGACCGACGGAGTGATTATCACATACGGGGGCGTTCCCATTGTGACGGCTTTTCACCCTATTTCCTGCGGTTTTACGGAAAACGCCCAAGATATTTTCGGCGAAAAAATCCCGTACTTAACGTCCGTCGAAAGTTCTCAGGACAAAACCGTTGAGGGTTTTGAACAAATTCTGGAATTTTCCGAAACGGAATTTTTTTCACGACTTTGCGCTTTTTGTCAGATTGAACAGGGTGAAAATATTTCGGTAAACATTTCAAAACAAACCTCTCTCGGCACGGTTTTGGCGGTGGAAGTTTGTTGCGACGGCACAAAAAAAGAGATTACGGGAACTGAATTTTGCGACGTTTTCGGTCTTAATTCCTGCAATCTCGATATAGAAATTTCTGATAATATTTGTAAACTGACCTGTCGTGGGGGCGGTCATCTTGTAGGACTTTCGCAGTACGGAGCAAACATTTTTGCACAGCAAGGAAAAAGTTTTGAAGAAATTATCAAGCACTATTTTTCGGGGGTTTCGCTGACAGTTTTGCAATAACAACCAGCAAAATTGAGCCGAACAAAATCCCACAAACGCCCCCTGCCGTGTCGATAAGCACGTCCAAAGGTCTGCCCGAACGGTCGGGAACAAACAACTGGTGGATTTCGTCGCTTATGGCGTAAAGGCTGACAAAAAGGGTAGAAAAGACCGCACGTTTTAAAAATTTTTGTCGCCTTAGTGCAAGGTTTACTAAAAATCCCAGCACGGCATACGCTGTAAAATGTGCAGTTTTGCGAACGAAAAATTGCATATTTTCGACGATTTCCTGCTGTTGTGACAATGGCATATCATCAAAATCGCTGACGAAAATGCTTGCGACAACTCGGCACACACGTCCGCTTGTACCGCTTGATTGTACGCCTTTTTCCGCTGAAAAGGAAAAAATCACACAGCACCACAAAATGGTCAAAATCCAAAAAATTATGTCAAATAGCCTTTCTTTTTTCAAATTTACACTTCCTGTTTTAGTTTTTTAAATAAGAAAATTTTTCTTCAACAGCACTCAAAAGCGCTTCTTTTTCGTTTGGAAAAATCTCCTCCACAACCCCCAAAAGGCAAAAATCAAGTATGGTTTTCATGTCTTTTCCCGCCTTAAAACCTGCATTTAAAAGGTCTGTACCGTTTATCTTCAAATCCTTTCGTTGCAAACTGTCACCCTCGGCTTTAAGGTCGGCGGCGATAGTTTTCTTTTGCTCAATATCCGCCAGTTTTTTCTCACGGTTGTATTCCGATTGCGCCAAAGTGTCGGCTTTTCGCACTTTTAAGTGGTCGTCCAAAAAACCAAAATCGTGCTTTGAAACAAACCTGCGCACAGATTTTCGGTCGGCATTAAAGCGGTTATCATGCTCCGAAATTTGCTCCAGAACGTAATTTTTCGTTAAATTGTCAAATTTAAGGCGATTGAGAACTTCCCTTGCAATTTGGCAACTGACGTCTGGGTGGGTTTTAAAATGCCCAACGCCTTTTTCGTCAATGGTGAACGTTTTCGGTTTTCCTATGTCGTGAAGAAGCATAACCAATCGCAAATCAGGGCGATTTTCCAATTTTTCCACCGAATGAATTATGTGGTCGTACACATCATATTTGTGGTGGGGCGAATGTTGTAAAAAGCCGATACAAGGTCTAAGTTCGGGAATAACCGTAACAATCACGTCACGGTATTCGTCCAAAATTCTAAAAGCGTCTTGTCCGCAAATTATTTTCAAAAGTTCTTCACGAATACGTTCAGATGAAATTTCCAAAAGCAAATCTTTCATTTTGTGAACAGCCTGGGAAGTTTCGGGCGAAATTTCAAAACCCAACACGGAAGAAAACCTTAACGCTCTCAAAATTCTCAATGCGTCCTCGTTAAATCGTTTTTCGGGGTCGCCAACGCACCGAATTATTTTGTTTTGTAAATCATTTTGCCCACAAAACAGGTCGATTATTCCGTTTGTTGGGGAAAACGCAAGGGAATTTATCGTAAAATCACGTCTTGACAAATCCTCGAACAAGCTTTTTACAAACCTCACCTGTTCGGGTTTTCGGTGCTTTAGGTACTCACCGTCGGTGCGAAACGTAGTGATTTCTATGGAATTATGCTCAATACGCACCGTGACCGTGCCGTGCTTTAAGCCTGTTTCGATAACATGAAAATCGCCAAAAGCCTTGCAAATTTCTTCGGGTAAAGCGTCCGTACACATATCCCAGTCGTTAGGAATTTTGCCCAAAAGACTGTCACGAACGCACCCTCCCACGGCATATGCCTCAAATCCTGCGTTGTGTAAAATTTCAACAGCCCTGTTCACATATGACGGAATTTCCACAAAAAGCACCTCCTTTGTTAAGTTAAAAATTCAGGTTAAATTTCTTCTTCAAGCTTGAAAAGTCTTGCTGTAAAGCTATCTTTAAGCTCCACCGAAAAAGTTCCCGACCCCTTGTTAAATGCAAATTTGTTTTGGTTAAACGCAGGGTAAATACACTTAGCCTTGACGTTTTTGTTTTTAAGAAAATCAAGTGGGATTTCCTTGACGGATTGGCTGCTTTCACGCTTCCAAACAGCAAGGTAAACTCGGTTTTCCGCCCTTAGTCCCAAACACACCCACTCGTCGGCAAATTTTGAAAGTCCCAGCGGATAAATCGGCAGGGAGATTTTAATATCCTCACGGATTTGTTTGTAAACGTCAAGAGCTTCCTTAACAAGCGCCTTTCTTTCAGGGTCAATGTAACCCAAATGCCCACTTTGGTGAACACGCAAAAGCATAGCGTTTACCATATTGAATACAACTTCTTCGTTGTCGCCCTGCGTCATAGGATAGCTCCAGATAGCCGACTGTTCAGGACAAAGTGCAGTAGGCGAATTTGTGGCGATTGTGCAATATCTTCTGTAATCGTCTTGGTCGGAAGTTGACTGAATTGAATATCTTGACAAAAGCGCATAGTCCATTCTAAGACCGCCACTTGAACAGTTTTCGATAATAAGGTCAGGATATTTTTTGAAAATTTCGTCAAGCCACGCAAGATATGCTCTTTCGTGCTGTAAAAGTCCGTCGCCCACGCTGTCGGCATTAAGCTCCGTGCCGATACCCGGTTCGATGTTGTAGTCCATTTTAATATAACCCACGCCGTACTCACGCACAAGTCGGTCGATAACCTCGTTTGCGTGTGCGATAACCTTCGGGTTTCTAAAGTCAAGCTGATACCTCGAACGGTCGTGAATACGCTTTCCGTGACGGATAAAGAACCAGCTGTCGTCACATTTTTCGTCCACCATAGGGCATTTTATTCCCATAACTTCAAGTTCTAGCCACACACCGGGAATCATTCCCTTTTTGCGAATATAGTCGGTGACCTCTTTCAAGCCGTTTGGAAATCTTTCACGGCTTTCCTGCCATTCGCCGACCCAGTCCCACCAAAAGCCTTTAGCGTACCAACCTGCGTCAATGCAAAAATATTCGCACCCTGCGTCAGACGCTGCGTCAATAAGTGGCAACTCCTTTTCGGTGGTAGGGTCTGCCCAAAGACAGTTCATATAGTCGTTAAAAATTACAGCAAGGGTTTCGTTGTCCTTGTTTTTGCGTCTGATAGCACGGCGATATTTGGTTAATTCACCCACCGCATTGTCAAATCCGCCTGTGGTTGCACCCACGGCAGTATAAACGCTCTCAAAGGTTTCGCCACATTCTAATTCCTTGTACCAATGAGATTCAATCTCACTAGGCCCTGAAAGTTGCAAATACAAATGTCCCTCTTGGTCGGAAATTTCCCAATGCCACGAACCGTTGTTTTCAATTTGCCAAATAAGTGACGAGCCTGTTTCGGTGTTTTCAAGATACCCCATAGGAATATATTCCTTTGCCGACCAATTTCCCACGTTTGTCGCACCTGCGACCTTTGACGAGTGCTGGTAATCTGTGGGTTGGCAAAGTCCTATACCTAACTGTGGCAGGGTGTATTCCTGCCATTGAAGCTCTCTTTGCCACGAATTGTGAGGTATTCTAAGACGCATTTTTTCGTCCTGATTTTTAATTCCCTCTTTTTCAATTCCCGTCAAGGCAAATGACGAAACATACTCTATGCCTAGTGGCTCATTGCCGTTGTTAATTAACGTTGTCCAGCTTCGTACTACAGAAATTCCGTTGTAAAATTGGAAATTCGACGCCACTTCAAGACCTGTCGGCTTGTCCTCGGTGACAATTTCGATTTTTCTGCCGAAATCATTTTTAAAATCTCTTATTTCTTTAAACGTCAGTCTATACCCCGGTGCTGTGACAATGTATTTGTTGCCGTGTCTTTCGCCCGGTCGGTCAATGCCCGGCGACTGAACTTCCACAAGCTTAAAGCCCAAAGTCCCACTTCGTGAGGTGAGAGTTTTTTCGTCAAACGGCAATGCCGAAAAGTGCAACAGCTTCGCCTGATTTTCGTCGTTAATTTCAAGGACGATATTTATTCCGTTTTCGCAAAAATATTTTCTTTCCATAAAAAAATCCTTTCTGTTTTTAATTATCAAATTATCACAACGCCGTTTTTTAAAGGAATAATTTTTTCCGAAAGTGAGATACTAAACACAAGCGCAAGGTTTTACCTTTGCGATTTTAAACCGAAAGGATATGGATTTATGAAAAAATTATTTATCTGTGGAATGACTATTTTTACAGTTCTTGCTTTTGCAGGCTGTTCCACCACAAACGACAGCGACGTTTCGTCAAATTCCACCACAACCTCGCACACCACCACGACTAATGGAGAAAACAAAGTCAGCGAAAAGGTTAGCAAGGTCGGTGAGGACGTCAGCGACGGAATGAACGACGCAGGGGACGTTGTAAAAGATATTTTGGACTAAACCGAAATAGTAAAATTGCCTACTCGAAAAAAGTTTGAGTAGGCAGTATTTTTTTAATAAAACGAGTGCGCCTATAAGCCGAGTTTTGTCGAGTGTGACAATCTATCTAGCCTTTACGTCGCCGTAAAGTTCAAGCCACCTATAAGCGCAAGCCTGCCGAGCAGACATTGACTTACGCAAACCATTGGTGTTGCATCGGATAGGGTTTACATGGCCGCACAATCTCTTGTACGCCGGTGAGCTTTTACCTCGCCTTTCCACCCTTACCATAAAAATGGCGGTATATCTCTGTTGCACTAGCCCTAAGGTCGCCCTCGGCTGATGTTATCAGCTATCCTGCTCTATGATGCTCGGACTTTCCTCGTACACATTAAACGTTATACGCTGTCACACAGCACACTCGCAAAGGTATTTTACCACACTTTTTAAAGTTTGTCAATGTTTTAAATTTTCCTTGACAAGCATAACTTTTTGTGCTAGAATTAAAACAGCAGTTTTAAATAAAAAGGGGGACTTCACATGAAATTGTGCATTGACAACACTCCATGCAAGGAATGACGGATTGCATGGAGCAATGATTTTCGTCACGCCTTGCATTTTCTGACAAAAAAATTTCAGAATAGGAGCAAGGTACTATGAAAACCTTAAAGGAACTTAAATATTTTATTATTCTCTGGCTTACCCAATCTTTTTCCGCACTTGGAAGTGCAATGACCAATTTTGCCCTTGTAATTATGCTTTATAAGCAAACAGGCTCGGCGCTTGTTACGGCACTTTTAACGGTCTGCTCGTACTCTCCGTATGTAATCGCAAGCATTTTTGCAGGAGTTATCAGCGACAAATGGAACAAAAAGGCTGTAATGCTTATTTGCGACAGTTTTGCGGCATTTTGTACAGTTATTACCCTCGTACTTTTAAAAACAGGAAACCTTTGCACATGGCATTTGTACATTTTAAACGCCCTAAACGGCTTGATGAATTCCGTTCAGTCGCCTGCCAGCGACGTGGCGACTACCCTTTTAACCCCCGAAAAGCATTACCAAAAAACAAGTGGCATGAGATATTTTTCAAATTCTCTTGTATCAATTCTCACCCCCGTTTTTGCTACCGCCTTGTTTTCGTTTGCGGGAATCGAAACGGTTATCGCTTTTGACCTGACAACTTTCGCAATAGCTTTTTTGGTACTGCTGATTTTTATTAAAATTCCAAAAATCGAAACTTCCGCAGAAGAAAAAACAAGTCTTTTACAATCGGCAAAAAGCGGAATAACCTATCTTAAATCAAACAAAGGAATTTTGTGGCTGATTCTGTTTTTGTCCGCAATAAACCTGATAGCGTCGATTTATGAAGCGGCACTTCCTGCTATGGTTTTGTCAAAAGCCGACGAAACCGCACTGGGGCTTGTAAACAGCTGTGTGGGAATCGCCACTTTGCTCGGAAGCATTGTCGCCACGTTTTTTCCAAAACCCAAAAGCAGAATCAAGATTATCTGCAACTGTCTGCTTATTTCAATGAGTACGGAAAATTTCTTTTTAGCTTTCACAAATCATACCGCCCTTTGGTGCGTTGGCGCCACTTTGGGGTGGATAGTTATTCCACTTATGAGTGCAAATTACGACGTAATTTTCCGCACAAACGTTCCAAAAGAAATGCAAGGACGAGTTTATTCTGTGCGAAATTCTCTGCAGTTTTTCACAATTCCCGTTGGGTATTTTTTTGGTGGATTTTTGGTTGACAAAGTTTTTGAGCCGTTTATGAAAACCACCGATTCTTTTGTTTTAACTAAAATTTTCGGCAGCCAAAAAGGCTCCGGAGCGTCGCTTTTGTTCTTTGTAATCGGCATAGCAGGTGTTTTGGTGTGCCTTTTGTTCTCAAAAGCTAAAGCCTTTAAAGAACTGGAATAACCCCACATAAATTGAAATAACCCCGTACCGACTTTTTTGTCAGTACGGGGGTGTTTATTATATTTCCACTTGCTCCCGAAAACCGTAACTTAAACAGTTTTGTATGTTTTTATTTTGCACAAACCGACAGGTTTACGTTTGGTATAACACATTTCATTTAATTTATCAAAGGCTATTTTGAATTAACCCACACACGCATTTGATTTTCGCCACGGTTTCCCCATGTATAATACGGCACTGCCACAGCCCGACAAGGCGTGGTCTGTTCAGGCTCGCTTGTATAAATTTCGTCACTGTCATCTGAAATTTCACCATTACACACAAGCCTTACAACATTTCCTAAAATCTCATCACGGCATTTTTCAACGGAAATTTCCTTTGCAGGGTCGATTTTTAACGCTCTGACATTTTCGTTGTCTGCACCCTCAAAGCAGTACACAAGAGTACCTCTCATCAACGCCTTCATTCCCGACAAACGTGGAATTTTATTTGTAGCTCTGACAAATCTCGGTGTTCCGTCAAGCGTAAGCTCAATATCTGTTTTTTCGTTTACGTCAATGCACAAATACCCGTTCACAGGCTTAGCTTCGGAAACTTTTCCGTTAATTTTCAAGCTGTATTTTTTGCTCCAGCACGGCACACGAATTGCAATTTCGCCATTTCCCTTAACCGAATATTTCACCGTCATATCGTATGGATAGCCTGTTTCACAGCTAAGAGTTAAACCGTTTTTGAAATTAACTTCGCCCGACGCATACATATGACAAAATGCAGTTTTTTCGTTTTCGCCATAAGCATATTTGCCGAACGACTCGACAAGTCGTGCCACATTTGGTGGACAACACGCACAGGCATACCACTTCGGTCTTTGTGGCAAAGTATGTCCGTGGGTGGCTGTTTTGCCCGAAATTTCGGGATTTATCTCTAAAGGATTTACATAGAAAAAGCGTTTTCCGTCAAGTTGCATTCCTGCCAAAACGGTGTTGTAAAACGCAAGCTCCATTACGTCGCCGTACTCGTTTGAAATCTCGTTTTCAAGCATTCTGCTTGCAAAAAACATAAGTCCGATTGAAGCACAGGTTTCGGCATACGCCGTGTCTTGCGGTAAATCATAATTTACGGTGAACGCTTCGCCGATAACTGTTGAACCGATTCCGCCCGTCAGGTACATTTTTTTGTGAATTATGTTTTGCCACAGCCTTTTACAAGCCTCGAAAAGTTCGGCGTCATCTGTCAAAGCCGACAACTGTGCCATTGAGGTATACAAGTACACAGCTCTCACAGCGTGACCTACTGCCTCGGTTTGTTTGCGAACAGGTGCAGAATTTTGGCGATAATCGTTGTCCCACGGGTCGCTCCCCCACACCGTCCAGTCACGTTTTTCCTTTTCTCTGGCAAAAAACGACGGGTCAACACCTCTTTGGTCAACAAATCTTTGTGCAAGCTCCAAAAAATGTGAATTTTTCGTTAAATCGTAAAGTCTTAAAAGTGCAAGTTCGATTTCAGGGTGACCCGAATAACCCTCCACGTCCTCGGTGACAAATCGTTTATAAATATGCTCGGCGTTTTTAATTACCACGTCCAAAAGCGTTCTTTTGCCTGTCGCCTCGTAATACGCAACACCCGCCTCAATCATATGCCCCGAACAATACAGTTCGTGTGCCTCCAAAAGGTTTGTCCAACGCTTGTCCTTGTCCTTAACCGTAAAATATGTGTTAAGATAGCCGTCCTCGTCCTGTGCGTTTTTGATAATTTCAATAAGCTCGTCAGCCTTTTTCTCAAGCTCCTCATCAGGACAAACAGCCAACGAATACGCCGCAGCCTCAAGCCATTTTCCTGCGTCGCTGTCCTGAAAAGCCATTCCGTAAAAGCCGTCGCCCACGTCTTCGCCACGCAAGGCTCTGCCTGCGTTTAGAAAATTCTGCACAACGTGGCTTTTTTCGATGTTTTCCGCCCTGTCCCACAAAACGCTGTGCTGATACGGAATAACCACGTCCTTTACAAGCCTTTGATAATCTCCGATAAATCCGCTTGACTTATAATCCGTTACTGAAATTTGCTGTTGAGTTTTCATAAAACCGCCCTTTCGTTTTTTTGTAATTATTTTATAAATACCGTTGTTTTTTCCATTTAAAACGCCCTCTCACTTTTGAAAATTATCTCAAAAGCAAGTCTTTGCGTTAAATATACCACGCAAAAAAAGGTTTGTCAATAGGTTTTTAAAAATTTTTGGAAACGTTTACAATTATCGCTTTTAAAAAAATCCGCCACGACTTTTCGGAAGTTTTTTCATCAAAAAAGCCACGGCAGATTTAAAATTTCACCTTATTCAATTGTAATTTCAATGTTGCCCGTAGTGGTTTTAACTTCGCATTTTCCGCCTGAAATTGTGCTTGGCACCTCAACGTCGCCTGTGGAAGAATTAGCGATAAACACTTTTTCGCTAAGCAAACTGCCCTTTATGTCGCCCGTGGTCGCCTTAAGAAAAATTTCGCCGCCGTCGCATTTTTCAAATTTCACGTTGCCTGTGGTGGTTATGGCTGTGAGTTTTTCGGTTGCAACAACATTTTTCAAAGAAAAATCCCCTGTTGTGGCTGTTGCTGTGAAGTTTTGGCACGAAACGTCACGGATTTTTCCGTCGCCCGTAGTCACCTCAACCGACAAATTTTCCCTGCAATTCACTTCCGAAACGTTCATTTCCCCTGTCGTAAGCTGAAAATCCGCCGAACCCACGGCGATATTTTTGCACAAAATGTCACCTGTCGCAGTTTTTACCTTGAATTTTTCATAATCACCCGAAAGCACTTCGACGTTTCCCGTACTCAACGAAACGTCAACATTTTCAAAATTAAAATTTTCAGAAAACTTGATATTTCCTGCGTCGTCTTTCACCGAAACTGAATTATAATCCGATTTAGGCAGAAATACCGTTATTTTTTGGGTTTCAAAATTTATGCTGATATAATCGTACCAATGCTTTTTGTTTTCGACTTTGACCGACAGAGTTCCGTTTTTGGCGGTGACGGTATGTTTTGCTTTTTCGTCCTCGTAACATTCCACACGGCATTTTTCGTCGTCGGACAGAGCAAATTCCACATTTGCCGTGTCGGTGTCTATTTCTATATTTTCAAAATCTTCGCTGATTTCGTAGGTGTTTCGTTCAAGTTTAACCGTAGAAAGTTTTTTGAAATTCCAATCCATTTTTGACATTGCCCCCACGAAAATTATTCCGCCTGCCAAAACAAGAGAACCTGCCGTGATTAAGCAAATTTTTGTGACTTTTTTCATTCTGCTTCCTCCTTTTTGATAAAGCATTTTTTAACAGCTTTTACAACTGTTTTTGTGAAAATCAAAATGGCTTTTGTGACAATTTTGCACCCGTAAAACATGAAAACGGACAGTCCCGCACAAACAAGACCCGCACCTAGCATAGCAATCCCCGTAAGAGTGCTACCAAAGGCAACAAAGAATCCGCACGAAACAATTCCGCCCAGAGCGCACCCTGCCAACGAGCCGAAAACCGCCCAAAATGCGATTATCACCGACCACACCGCAATGTAAAACGCCAGAATAACCGACAACGCCGCTATGCCCAACGACAACCAAATCGGACTGCCCAACACCAAAAGCACAATTTCCCACGCTTTTAAACGCCTTTTCGGTTTAATTCTTTCTTTGGCGATTTTTGTCAGAGGAATATCCCCCACAATCTGCGACGCTATTTCCTCCACACCGCCAACCGAGGAAACCGCTTCGTCCTCCGAAAGCCCCTCTTCAAGTCGGTCGTCGATTATTTCGCTGTAAAACGCCAAACGCTCCTCCACATCGTCGCTTGGCAAACCTTTCAAACATTTACGCAACTGCGTTAAAAATTCCTGTTTACTCATTTTTATCCCCCTTTGTTACAAATTGATAGATAGATAAAATTTCTTCCCAATCCACCTTGAACTCCTCAATACGTTTTAACCCCTCGTCGGTAATGTGATAATACTTCCGAAGTCTGCCACCATGTTCGGCGGTGCGGACGGTCAGCATTTTTGCGTTTTCTAATCGCTTCAGAATCGTGTACAACGTGGATTCGGACAGTTCAAGATAAGGTTTCATGTCCTTTATAATCTTATATCCATACGAATCCTCGTTTTTTATCGCCGCCAAAACGCACACGTCCAAAAGTCCACGTTTCAACTGAATATCCATGTTATACCTCCTTTTACATAATACATCATATCACGAAGTATAGCCCTTGTCAATAGCCTTAATATAAATTTAACATTTTCAGTTTAAGCAATCCGATTTCAACAAAAAAGCTAACCGATTTTTGTTTCGGTTAGCTTTAAATCATATAAATTGCACATTTTTTATCGTCAAACAAGCCTTTCATACCTCGGTATGCTCCCAACCTTGCAATGTCAAAGCCGTTTTTAACTCTGCCCGTGGCAATGCCCATTTTCTTTTTCTCCTGATATTCAATCAAGGTTTTTATTCTGCTTTAAGTATTCGGCTTTAGTTTGCAATCGTCAACGGCTAGGTGTACAAGGTTTTGGGCGGTAAAGCAAAACTGAATAAATACTGTTACTCCTGCCCCGACTTTTTCAAATTACAATCCCTGCACAGCATTTGCAAGTTTTCCGGAACGGTCTTACCTCCTGCGTGCCACGGCGTAATATGGTCGCCGTGCATTTTGTCTTGTTCAAAATGTTTATTGCAAATCGGACATATTCCGTTTTGTTTAGCATACGCAGTAGCTTTCTGACTATCGGTAAAATCTCTGATGTTGAGAACTTTTTCTTTCCCACTTAAAAGATACTCATAAATACCTTTTTTAGAGGTAACATCATCATCTGCCATAAGTTCATTTATTCTCTTTTCTAAAAAGGCAGGGTCATAAGAATTATTTCCGAACTTATTAAAAAATTCTCCCCATTCTAACCCTTTCATTTCTTTGCGATACTTAGGAAAAATTGTTTGCACCCATGAAATAACATTCTGGAAATATAGCCATAATGCAGAACCGTTTGAATCATGCTGATGTTGTGACATATATTCTTCAATGCTCTTGTTATCCTTTGAAGCAATCCATTTTATTGTCTTTTCAAGATAATCCTGACGAATCATTTCTCCGCTGAGATATTTATTTCCTGTTTGGTATGCAGGACAGCCATTCTTGGAAAAATATCTCTTAACATCTGTCAGCCATGAACCTGTATAAATCGCATTTCTCAATTCTTGGTCGGCAAGTTTTACGCCTGCAATATTTATCGTCTTAAACCATTCCAGCTTTTCAAGGTCATTTCCCTTGCATATGTAAATCATAAGTTTATAATCAAGTATCTGTTGTTTTTCTGTGTTTGTGAGGTTATGAAAAGTTCTGTTATTGATTGAAAAATCTCCGCTGCAATACTGACAAATGCTGATGGTTCGTTGCTGTCCGTCAAGCAGTTCATAGTTTCCGTTATCATCTTCGCACCAATACATCACATTCAAAGGAAAACCCTTTGTCACAGTATCAATAACCGCATTACGTTCCTTTTCTTTATAAACAAACTCTCGCTGAAACGCAGGTCTGACGTTAAGTTTTCCACCAAATGCAACCACTCCGTTATCTGCACTATATTTGTACCCGTCGAATATTTCTCTGATTGTGTGTTCTTCAAGTCTGATTTCCATTATTTTTCCTTCTTTCTAATCAAAATTCTTGCATATTTAGGCTTGCCACTAATTGCCACTCTTCCACCAACAAGGAACTCTTTTGGAACCGTATATCTGTCAAGACCGATAATTTCAAATTGTTCTGGATTGTATTTATCAAGAAATGTAATAGGCACTCCCATTATCCCATAATAATCACATGGAATCTCTGAAACTTTGCTTACTTCAATCGCATTATAATTATCATAAGAAGGATATTCCTCTTCTGAATAGCTTTTATAAAGGATCAAATCTTCATGTCTTTTGCTGTGGTCAAGATTTGTATACCAACAAATATTTCCAAAACTTCTCCATTTTTGCCCACTCTCATCAACCCAAAATCGTGTTTCTCTCGCTTCATATGACTCTGGAACCGTAAATGCCATATCTCCGCACTTAAAGCCTAACCACAACCTATTTTCTTTGATTAGTGGGAAAACCTCCTTATATGTAATGGCATTCTGATTTCCAATAATAATAAATTTTTTCTCATACTCCATAAGCTGTGCAACGTATTCTCTGAAAAGGGAAAATGGAGGATTTGTTACAACAATATCAGCCTCTTTCAAAAATTCAATACACTCAGCAGAACGAAAATCGCCGTCCCCCTTTAATATTTTCGGTTTATTATTCTTTAAAATCAACTCAAAATCAGTCAGGTCAACCGCACCGTCACCGTTTTCATCTGTAACCTCGGTAATTTCGATTACATACGGTTTCTTTCCACTATCAAAAACGGAAAATTCTTTTTCTTCACCGTAAAAAGTGAGTTGCGTGTACATCACAGGAGAAGTGGCATAACAAGTTGCAATAAGCTTTTTTAATCCGAGAGCATTAAAATTCATCGCAAAATATTTTACAAAATTGCTCTCATAAGGGTCATCGCAATTGCAGAAAACAACCTTATCTTTGAAATGTTCTTTATAATGCCTTAATTCATTTTCTATATCAACTAACTGAGTATAGAACTCATCTTTCTTTGCATTTTTGGCAGCAGAAAGATTTTCATTTTTGTTTGCCATTTTACATACCTCTCAATTTGATTATATATCATGGTTTTTGCCAAAAAATCGTTTATATATCAAATAGTATAGCATATATTTGCATATTTATCAAGTATTTTGAGATATAATTTGACTATAATACAAATTTTCGAGGTGCAATATGGATAAAATATATGATTTCGGAGCAATTCTTCAAAAACTGCGAAAGGAAAAGGGACTTACTCAAGGACAACTTGCCCGACTGATTCATAAAGAAAGTTCAATAATAAGCCGATATGAAAAAGGATTGCAAAATCCTACTTTTGAAACGGTAAAAGAATTTGCCGCTATTTTTAACGTTTCGATGGATTATCTTGCAGGAATGGAGAAAAATACGAATATTTCCACTTTCGGTATGAATCCTGAACAGATTTCTATTATAAAAGAATTGGTTGAAGCTTTTAGAAAGAAAAGCGAATCGATGTCTTATAAAATGACTGCAGAACACTACCAAATCATTGGAAAAATCGCAGTTGAACTATCAAAAAATTAAAAAAGAAAAGCCCGACAAATCAGCATTGAATTTCCGATTTGTCGGGTTATATTGTTTAAGTTGTTTTTCCACTCGCAACCACAAAACCAACCTTAAACGATTTTGTTTTAATGCAGTGGCACAAATTGATTTGATTTTTCTTAGATTATCCTATATACATAGGTAGTCCTAACTTTTGCTATCATTTTGCTATCACTTTTTAAGCATCCGTATCAGCACACTTATTATACTGAATGGTTATTTTACTTTCAAGTGCAATTATTCTTCTAGCGTTATCCAAATCTCTGGCGTCAAACTTAAATTAACCGCTGATTTTTTAAAATCGTTTAATGCATCAAGCAGATGAAATGATTTAAGCTCTGAAAGTTTGTTCAAAGTTTTTCTACTTGTCAACATCCATAAACAAACATTTCGACCGCTAAATACATTTTCTCCTATCTCGCCTGCATTAGATAATCGTAACGATGTAGTAGCCTGTTTCACCAAATAGACTAAGTCTGCTTGTTGATGTTGGTCTTTTATCATTATAACTCTTTCATCATCCATAAGATCCGCTTTTTCAATACAATATTTCCCACCAATATAGACATTATCTTTATGGAGTTGCGTATATTTTCCGCTTGTAACCAGTGTATCAATCAGTTCTGTTTCTGTTTGATTTGACGATGGTCTAATCTCATAAGTTATACTATCAACTTGTTCCTCGATGAATTTAACATAAGACTCGCTAAATTCAACCCATTCATTTTGAAAGAACACATAGTATTTTCCGTTTAACTCAATGGTAATTTGCAATAATTCTTTCAATTTTTTTGAAAATAATGTCTCATCATTTTCATCATAAAATATAACATTAATAGCATTATAATTATTTTTGATTTTATCTTTGTTATTTATAATTGTTTCACGAATAAAGTTCGCATCTAAAGCATCGCTAATCTCAGATAAATCAGTTCTGTAAATCTTAAGAGAATAACGATAATCATTTGAAAAATTAAAACTAACACCCGTCAGCCAATAATCGCTAACATCTACTTCTGTAATAAAATCTAAGAAGTGTTTGTCTAATTCCTCGTTCAAGCTGGTCAATATATCTTTGTCAACGACTTTATGATATCTTGGCAGTCTAATTTTTACTTGTGATTGTAATGCTCTTTCTATCTCATCGGTAAAACAAAAAAGTTCCGTAGGTTTTAAATTAAAGGATTTCCCAAAAGAAAAACGTACTGATTCGCCAAAGTCTACTGTTTCTCCCCACAAATCTTTATTAGCCGTTTTGCATTTTACGTAGCTAAATGCTTCTCCATAATCACGAGAATCATCCAATTTTCTGTTTCGTATGTATGAGGTTATGTCTTTCTTTCCTGCCGAAGTAAATGTTTGTGAATGTTTCATTTTCAACCCTTGAGGATCGAGAATTCGTTCCGCAAGATTTAACCCAAAATCCTTATCACAATATTTTCGAATAATGAAGTGTGTTTGCCCATAGGAAAGCACATATGAGTATTCATTCTTTTGTATTAGAAAAAGACCTGAAACAGTTTCGCTACCGATATTTTCAGTATAGTATGCAAACTTATCATCTGATAACAGTTGCTGATAATACCCTAACCACCCTTTGTTCTCAGAACGCTTTTTCCTTAGATACAAAGCAGTATAACTATTTTCATCTTCATTCAAACCCATTGTTTTCTAATTCTACTGTCAAGTCATCAACTTTATCATTCTCAATTTTAAAAACATTAACCTTCATATTCTCACACCTTCTGATTATATACGCCAAAATATACTAATCATTATTTTCTTCAAGGCTTTCCATACTATCACGCAAATCGCTTAGTGAAATTCCGTCTTTTGTGAAATACATCCAACCATTTACGTGTAAATTATCTGACCATCCGTGTCTTTCAATTAACAGTTTGCACGCCAATTTAGTCACGGAATAACTTTCGCCTTCGTACTCTACTTGGTTTTTATCATTTATTACTTTTGCTGTAACTGCATCATCATATAAAAATACAATTTCTTCTCCAACAGCAATGTTTAACAGTTTGAATGAATTGTTAGAACGCTTTGTTTTTCTTTCTGCAATCTCTTGTTCTTGCGATTGTTCAAGAGTAGGTGCGTAAAGCTTAAGCTTGTTCGTATCACCACGCAAGCTTGCGATATCCTTGAAAATGCCATACGCTGTTTCAGGAGAAATCTTAAAAAACTCACGTTCTCTAATTCTACCGTTGTTTAATTGCTCTCTTGCGTGTAAAGAATCATCAACTCTATCAATGATGCTGTGTATTCTTTTTTCAACTTCAAGTGGGTTTTCCACCTCGTAAACTGCATAGCAACGATAAGATAACGGAATGTTTGTAGGTGAATTTAACTCCTGCAACCGTCTTTCAATATCATTTCGTTCAGTCATGCCTATTTTAACCCATCTGTCAAGGCAAGGGTTTGTAAGTATATATACTAATCCTTTTGACATCTCTAAGCCTCATTTCCTATTTTCTAAACACAAATAAATACTCGTGCGCTATAAGCAAAAAGTTATATTTCACACTATTTGTTTTCCAATAACCTGTTGCTTTGCAGTTATGTTGTTCTTTTATAATCAGTTCTTTTAATGTGAAACCAGCGTCTTGAAAGATTTTCATAACATCAAAAGACATCGGTATCATATGACCTTTTTGGCGTGTGTCACCCATAAGAACAGCACAGAACTTGTCCTTTTTCAGAACACGATAACTTTCCGCCGCAACCTTTTTCATTTCTTCAAGAAAATCTTTCA